>QZJF01000006.1 GCA_003599255.1 candidate division WWE3 bacterium
GAACTACCGCCGCACTGGACGTGAGAATTACTTTAGTATTCTATCATCTATCCGTCAAATGTTTTAACTCAATCTGGGGCATTTTAATCTTCCTGGGAACTACAAATAGACACGCTATACTCACCGATCCCAGTATAATTCCCACAATTGAAAAAGTTGACTGGTAACCTATATAAGAGGAAATGAGCCCGAAAATAACCGGTCCGGTAATATAAGCCAAACTAGCTGAAACCTGTCCAATAGCCACCATATCGTTTCCATATTGGTGGAGTCTGGTGACAAAGTCTTCATAAACGGAATAATTCAATATTTGGGCTAAATTATAGAATATAGATACAAAAAAGACACAGATAAGTATATACCCAACGTTATTAGTAGCTGCCATAACAAGTAATATGAGTGCCGAAAATATTGCCGATATGAAAGCGGTTCTTTTTTTCCCAAACCGTTTATAAATATGGGTGGCGAAAATGCTTGTGAAAATAGGAGGAATCATATAAGCGGCAAAAAAGAACGACCCATATTTACTGGAATGTTTAAGCTGCTCCGAAAACAATGTTCCAATGGTCCAAAAACTTGCGTCCAGCAACCACAATGTGAACCCAAAAATAAAAATCGGCCATGCCCTTGTTATTAGTATCTTCATTATTTTACCTTCAATTTCCAGGTTTCTCTCGTTACTCTGAGTTAGCAGATTTATTCCATGTTCTCTTTTATTCAAGCTGTGTTTTTTGGTAAACATATAGTGTGTAGTAATTGCCAGTCCAAAAGGTATAAGCGCAAAATAAAAAGTTGTCTTGTCCCCTATTTCTATCAGATATACACTTAACATCGGTCCTATAAAATAAGCCAATGAATTAAATGTATTTAAAATAGACCAAGCAAGTGTGTGATTGTCCGGGTTAGTGTGTTTGTTTATAAAATTGAAATTTGAGAAACCCCGTAATTCATAATAAGCACCCCAGCTAAGCATACCCACAATCAAAAACAAAGGTTTTGCAGGAAAAAAGATTAGAATCAATGGAAACATTAATGTGGCAATAAACGCAAGCTTTAAGAAAAAACCATACTTCTTATTCCAGTACTTTTTGCTTATATAAAAGTCTAAAAATGTACCGAATAATGAAGATGTTGATAGAATCAATCCCATCAAAAAAGCACTATTCAGCCTTTTTTCAATGTATACGGGTGTGGAGTAAGACATCAAAGCATCTCCGAAGCTCATGAAGAAAATGATCAATGAGTAGATTATTATGGGTGAAACACGATCAAAAGGTTTAATAAAGCTTCTTGTAAACATGGCTTTTAAAGGTGTTTTATCAGTTGTGCTTTTTTCCTTTCGTAATCCTTTTCGCTTATCTGACCTTTTGCCAGCAACTCCCTTAATCTGTTCAGTGTTCTTTCATAATCGCTTAGTGCTATTCTGGAGCCGGTTTCGATCTGCTGATGCTTAGCATGTGAATGGTATATTTTTTGGTCTAGGATTTTTTTGGCCTTAATCGCATGTGCGGTGGAAACGTATTTTAGAATGATGTCATCAGTTCCTGTGGTTATAATATCCAGCGAAGAGAAAAAGATACCCCTATTCAGTGTTACTTGAGATATCTGATTGTACGAAATAGAAATTTCTTTGACCCAAATCCACTTTCTTCTTCTGTATACCAGTATATCGTCATGAATATACAGATAGGGAGGAAAAATAGTCCTGTTGAGGGACCTTATTCCCTGGAGTTTCAGTAATAAATTTGACATATACTAATACTACACCTTATAGATCGTCGTCAGCTCCAATGATATCTTCGTCTCCTCTTTCGAGTTCTGGTATGTAGTCCACACCATTTGTCTGTTTAATTTTTTGTTTCTTTTTTACGTTTAGGGCTTCCAGAACTTCGGGGTCGAGTTCTTCCGTTTCTTCAACTTCCTCGTCCACTATCTCTGTATCAACCACTACATCGTCGGTTCCTGGTGACGAGTAGGTGGATTTACCTTTCTTATTGCTGTGAATTTTACTGATTTTGTTTTTTTCTTTTGGCATAGGCAGAATATTAAAAACTTTTATAACTAATACTGTATTATGCATACAAGCAATCAGTTGTCTAGATGGTTTTTTAACGTGATGTATAATAAATCTCATGGATAAACTATTTGACATAATAATCATAGGCGGAGGCCCGGCTGGTTTGACCGCGGCAATTTATACTTCAAGAGCTTTTTTAAAAACAGCAGTTATAGCAGGTAACCCTCCCGGAGGGCAACTGATGCTCACAACAGACGTAGATAATTTTCCCGGATTCCCGGACGGGATTGTAGGACCTGATCTCATTTCTAGTTTTAGGGTGCAGGCCGAGAAATACGAAACGTTTTTCCTTGATGAAAATACAGTTAAGATATCCGGTGAGCCTGGGAATTTTGTTGTCACTACGGACTCGGGGCAGACCCTCCAGTCTAAGGCAGTGATTGTCGCTACGGGAGCATCAGCAAAATGGCTGAATCTCGAAAGTGAACAAAGACTACGAGGAAAAGGTGTGTCCGCCTGTGCCACTTGCGATGGATTTTTCTTCAAAGGTCAGACGATTGCCGTGGTTGGCGCCGGTGACGCGGCCATGGAGGAAGCTACTTTCCTGACTAGATTTGCGAACAAGGTACTGGTTTTGGTTAGAGGTACAAAAGAAACTATGCGAGCCAGTAAAATCATGCGACAGAGGGCATTTGATAACCCAAGAATTGAGTTTCTCTTCAATACGGAAGTCAGTGAGGTTTTGGGGGATACAGTGGTAGCAGGCTTGCGAGTTAAAGATAATCTAACCGGCGAGGAAAAAACTTTAGATAACGTAACGGGACTTTTTGTCGCAATTGGTCACAAACCAAACACCGACTTTTTAAAAGACTTTGTTGAGCTCGATCATGTTGGTTATGTAAAGATCACTGATAACACCAGAACTTCAAAAGAGGGTGTTTTCGTAGCCGGCGATGTTTCCGACTTTAGATACAGGCAGGCCGTTACTGCCGCAGGATTCGGTTGTATGGCGGCTTTGGATGCCGAGAAATATCTATCAGGACATGTTGGATAAAAACAAACTATTTATTTTTGTGTTTGCTTTGCTTCTTATTTTTTCTCTTTATGTTAGATTTTCCCAGTTGGGTTATTCTACTTTTTATGGTGATGAAACGAAGACTTTATACTTCGATAAAACTGTGCCTGCCTTGACCTTTTTGTTTGATCAGAGAAAAGGCCCCGTGCAATTTTTAGCCTCATGGATTATGGAAAAAATATCCGGTGGTTTTGATGAATTTTGGATTAGATTACCCTTTGCAACCGCAGGATTGCTCTCCGTGTTAGTTTTTTACATTTTGGCGAGGAAATTTATGAATCAATGGGCAGCCCTCGCCTCTTCGTTTTTGTATTCGTTCAGCGGTTTTAGTGTTGCATTTTCCAGGACAGCACAATACCAGCAATTTCTGCTTCTATTCGGCTTATTGGGAATTCTGCTGATGTTCCTATCTCTTGAAAAGAATAATAGATTTTTGCTGATTATTTCTGCTTTGGCATTTTCGATATCTTTGTTATCCCACTACGATGGGATTTTTTATCTTTTAATAGGGGCCTTGTTATTTTTTAATCATTCAAACGTAAATGTTACGACCATTCGGAAGTTTGTCTTGTTTTTTATTTTTCCGGCACTGATTTTAAGTGGGCTTTTTTACATTCCATATCTTTTGAATGGATATTTTGAGTCCAATTCTTTGAGTTATCTACTACGCCGAGTATTTGGGGGTGCGGAATCCGGAATTGCGAATTCATTCTACACGGTCAGGATCTACAACCCACTTGTCCTGCCATTTATTGTTCTTATGCTATCTGTATTTGGACTAAACAATGAAAAACTCCCGTATCGTAAAATATTTTTTGTTTGGTTTATTGTCCCTTTTATACTTTTCGAATTCTTAACATTAAATCCCGGCACACATATATTCCACTACTTAGTGCCGCTAATTCTGATATTTGGTTGCTATGGTCAGTTAATACTTACCTCAGGGTCTGCTGCTTTTAAGATTATTGGAAAACTGCTCATTATTTTTATCATCATTGCGCAGGTATCAGTATCTATCTGGATGTTTGTTCCACATTTCAAATCCAATTATCCCTGGCGAGAAAGTCGTTTCATGAATTTGAGATTTCCTAAGTTAGATAAAAAATTCCAGGTATTTACCTACGGATTTCCTTATGATAGAGGATTCAGGGAAATTCGTGATCATCTTGATAGCGTTGAGGGCATCAGAGGTATTTATACCAATGATAATGATGTAGTGGCGAAATATTATTTTATGAAATATGACTACACTCCCCCGGGACCTAATTTTTTACCGCCTTATTATGTAAATGTTTATAACAACCATGAACAGAAAGATACCCCGCCGGATTTTCTAGCTAGCTACACCTTGGTAAAAGAATTTTATGTAGAAGGAGAATTAGTTAGTGAACTGTACAAACTTAATGCGCCAGAAGATTAGATTACTGTTGTCTTCTTCTCTTAACTAAAGTTACCACCACTAGTACCAATGTTATTGCCGGTACTATAAGTACTGAGTATACACCGAGCCATATAGTAAATGTTCCGAGTTTTTGCAGGGAAACTATCAAGGATCTGGTTGCCTGCTTGAAAATAGCATCAGGTCTCCATGACTTAACAGGTGCGTACGGGAGACTAAGTTCATCTGTCGAAAGATAAATAGTGATTAAAGAGGTAGAAGATGCTCCCTCAAGGTATTGAATTCTGCCTACGTAGCTATCAATTTGGTTCTGAAGGCTTTGTATTTGAGGTAGAATCTTCATTATTTCATCTACATTTCTTGCAGTATCCAAAAAACCTTCGAGTCGTTCCTTATTTCTTTCTAATTGTCTTATTCTCTCCTCTATATCGACGTATTCGTCAGTTATATCGCGACCTGAAATATTTTCCGTCACAACTTTTACCGAGTTGGATCTAAGGTGAGATAGTATTTCATCTATAGACTCAGTTGGAACTCTGATTTGAACTGTGGCTTCTTCCCCGAATTCAGGTCTGCTCAAGTATGTGTTTACAACATATCCCTCTTTGTCGATAACCAGTTTCTTGATTTCATCTATAGAGCTGGTGACGTTTTCAACTTGTAATGAGATATAAGATTCGGTAATTACCATTCTGTCCTGAATATCAGGTGTAGGGGCAGCCTCATTCGGAGGCATTATACCCCCTCTTCCTAGTGAGACTTTTGCAGATGTGCCACTTAAGGATTCCATCATAGGCATGTCGTACCCTATAGAATCAGAATAGTCATAAGACCTGTTATAGCCTGTGAAGTTTTGGATTACGTCAAAAGGATTAAAGAATTTATATACGATAAAGGCAATTAATAGTGATGTAAGTTTATTGTTTTTAATCCAAGTGAAAAGTCTGGAAAACATTATGATCATTATACTCCATTATGTTGTTTGTAAACAATATACTTTTGTAATGTTTCTAGGCCTTTGCAGATTCAAAATTTTCAGTGACCTTTGCCCAATTTACAACATTCCACCAGTTTTCTATATATTCGTTTCTTTTGTTTTGATATTTTAGGTAATAAGCGTGTTCCCAAACATCAAGACCTAATATCGGGAATTTTCCTTCAGAAATTGGATTGTCCTGATTCGGAGTTGATTCAACGCTTAATTTACCCTCCTGAACAACCAGCCAAGCCCACCCGCTTCCAAATCTTGTTAGTGCGGCTTGTGAGAACGCTTCCTTAAAAGTAGCCATGTTTGTTAAATCCTCATTTATTTTGGTCATAAGAGAATTACCTGGTGCCGTTCCGGTTTCCGGTGTTAGAATTTCCCAGAAAAAAGTGTGATTGTAATGTCCTCCGCCGTTGTTTCGGATTGCATTTCTCACATTATTCGGCAAAGTTTCAAGATTTGTTAATAAATAATCAAGAGTTTTATCTCCCAGTTCCGGTGCGTCTTCTAGCGCTTTGTTTAAATTGTTTATATATGCCTGATGATGCTTTGTATGATGTATCTCCATGGTTTGGGCGTCAATATAGGGCTCCAACGCAGTATATGAAAAATTTAGTTTAGGTAATTCAAATTTCATTTTATAATCTCCTTTATATTTACTACTGTCTATATCGTATCATATCTTTGTCTTCCGAATATGCTATATTTTTGCTGATGAATCAATTAGTAAAAAGGATTTCGTCGTTAAAATACAGACACCTCATTTTGAGTGTTTTTCTATTGTTTATTACTGTAAGATCCATAAGTCTTGGAACCGATATTTCCAACTCAGATGCAGCAAGATGGCACAGGCGATCCGAAAGGTTTTTGGAAGGTTTAAAGAACTTTGACTTAAGCCAGACATATCAGCACTATCAGCCGGGTGTGTCGCTTATGTGGTTAAATGCACCGATTAGACAGTTTATATATATGTACCAAAGGTCAACTGGTTCGCTTGCGGGTATTCAACCAATTTGGTATCCGTTTTTACACGGAATTTCAAAATTTGCTTTGGTCCTTGTTCTCGGAGCATTATTTCTAATCCAGATGTCATTAATAAGAAATCTTTATAACGATCAAACATCACTAATGTACGGGGTTTTATTAGCCCTTGAGCCTTATATGATTGGTATAGATCGCTGGTTTCATCTTACATCTTTGGAAGTTTATTTTGGTTTCACGGCTTTCTTGCTATTTATACTTGGTCTGAAGCTTTCCAGCACCCGCTTTGTGCAATTTTCTGCCGGTGTTTATTCTCTGTCAGTATTATCAAAATTTACGTCACTTTTAGTTTTCCCGTTGTATCTGTACTTAATTATTAAGAAAACTCAAAGACCAAAATTCTATTTATTTAATTTTGTTTTAATTTTTTCCTTGGTTTTTATCGCATTATTTCCTGCTGTATTAACTAACTGGCACGACATTATCCCCAAGCTTCTTAGTGTTGGTGCCTCCGTTGCCACAGATACCATAAGGTCTGAGGGTACTCCCATACCGTTTGTTTTTTATTATCCGGTCGTTTTATTGTTCAAGCTCTCGGTTATTACACTAGTTATGTTTCTAATTTCATTGGGGAATATTAAAATCCTATTCGGAAAGTTTAAGAGCAATATATATATTGCATATTATATTGCTTTTTACTTTGTATTCTTAACTGTTCTTCAACAGAAGATTGACAGATATTCACTTGTGTTTATTCCCCCGCTGATTTTACTGGTAAGTTCCTACGTTTCGTTGACACCGGCCATTTTTAAAAAGAGTTTTGTTCTACTTGCAATGCTTTTTTTCCTTACAATTTCATATATACATTTTCCGGTTTATTCCGGATATAACTCACCTTTATTCGGAGGTACGGCGGGTGCTATTCATCTCGGCATATATGATAATAGTGGAGAATATTTTGCACAGGCAGCAGAATTTACCAACGAATATCACAATGTGACCGTTTATGTTCCGGATAACATTGAATCATTCAACGTTTACTCTACAAATAGAACAACATCAGAATCAAAGGACACGGCTGATATTTTAGTTAAATCCTTAGATATAGACAGAAGTAGTATTGATTCTGGGGCATGTAACGTAAAAATTGGGGAATTTGGGCCTAAGGATTATAAAGTCGTATTTGCGTACAAGTGTAATTAATTACTGTTGGGAGTTTTTTGTCATCCACAAGTTTTCTACCTCTTCTTTGCCAAAACGTTTTGATAATACCGTTATCTTTGGTTGCTGGCTAAATATTTCATTTAAAACAATTGTTAGTTCTTCTAAGCCGGTGTTTCTGATCTTTTCAACTTCGTATGTATATTCCTGTTCCTCGGCACCAAAAAGGATCAGTTCAGAATAATAATTAGCTCTTTGAGATATTTTTTCCGTCATAAAAGCCAGATTCGCAGCAAGCATATTCTTTACTTTATTTACGTTTCTTGTCGAAAGAAGTTTGTTAATTTCATTTGATGAGACTTTAAGTGCATCAAGAACTAGTTTAAAATTTCCATCTGTGGTAGCTGTGAAGAATCCAAACACGCCATAATTCCCCGAATTGTAGGAATCGCAGTTCAGCTGATATACCATGCCTTTGTCTTCCACAAGTTGTTTTCTAAGATATATATTTAATATTTTTGAAAGTATTGCTGCCGCATATTTACGGTCTTCCGATATTTTGTATCCCTCATAATCCACTTTAATGTAATTTTGGTTTAAAGTTGGAACTTGCCCAACTTGAACAGCAAATCTTTGATTGAATTTAAGAATCGGATTTTCAGCGGTGTTATCTGCAGTTTCTTGATAAAAGTATTTGTTCAAAAGTCGATCAGCGTCTGCCAAGTCAAAATTACCGCAAAGTAATAGTAAGAAATTGTTATTTGTATAATTATTTTGATAATAATCTTTAACTGTTTTTATCTGTATTTTTTCTATATCCACAGTATCTCCGGTGTTTAATTTGGACAATCTATTTTCAGGATAAAGGATTTTATAGCTCAATCGTCCGATTAACTTTTCCGGGATGTCGTTATACCTGAGTATTTCCTGCTTTATTACATCTTTTAAAGTTCTTACATGTTTTTCTTCCAGTAATGCGTTGTACAAGATTTCCGAAAGAAAGATTAAAGAAGATTCAAGATCTTCTTTTAGGATATGTACTCCGTAAAGAACATCATCTCTGCTGGTAATGCCAATAAATTTGCCACCTATATCAGTAATTAGTTCCGAAAAATTTTTGGTGTTCGGATAGTTTTTGGTGCCTTTCAGAACCAGATGTTCAAGAAAATGCGAGGCTCCAATTTCCCCTTCCTTTTCGTAGTTGCTACCTACCTTACCTCTAAGCTGAACGGTGATTGTTTCCACCTCTTTAGAAGGTATTAGCGCTATCTTTAAGCCATTTGGTAAAGTTGAATGTATAGGTTTTATCATGCGGGTTACGGCAGAATCATTGACAATTCACATTTTACCGTACTAAACTTAATATATGAAGTCAAAAGTTAAATTTCTGCCCGCCTTTTTGCTACTTCTTTTACTACAGCCTTTTGTTTTTTCAGCAACCCTTAAGTTAAATAGAATAGGTGCTTTGGATACAGGCGGTATGATGTACAGTGAATGGTGGTATACAGGTGTAAACCCCACTTTTTCTGGTACTGCAGAGTCGAATTCTTCAGTGACATTAGATGCGGGAGAGAACGATTATGACACAACATCCGATGGTTCCGGAGCATGGTCCATTCCAACACAGCTTAGCGCAGGAGACTATACAATTGTCATAGCTCAAGGCTCCGAAAGCTATACATTCACACTACACTTAGGTCAGAATCTTCCTGCCGATTTAGGGGGAACTACTCAGACAACAGAAAGCACAGGTGCTGTTCCTACGACAGGATTCAATCAAACGGTTGCTCTTAGCTTTGGAATAGGTGTAATGCTCTTGGCATCGTATTTGTACATATCAAGCGATACAAACAAAAAAGCAGCCTTTGAAAGAAGAATAATTAAAGAAGATTAATTACCCGGTGCATGCATAAACTTCACAACTACATCCGCTCCGAACACTTTCACTATATTGGATGGTTTGTAGCTATCGCGTCTTTTCTTGGATCAATTTATTACAGCGATGTTCTAAAATTACCCCCTTGCATTCTTTGCTGGTATCAGCGAATTGCAATGTATCCTTTGGTGTTAATTTATATGGTTGGGATTATTTTTAAAGATAAAAAGTTATCCTATTATGTAATGCCTTTTGGGTTTATTGGTCTGGGGATATCTCTTTATCAGATGTTACTTCAATCCGGTTTATTATCTGAGGCTGAATCCTGTAGGTTTGGAGTTTCATGTTTGGATACTTCGTTTAAGTTGCTTGGGGTTTTCACAATTCCCATGCAATCCTTTATAGCTTTCCTACTTATTACTCTGAGTACTTTCGGAGCTGTATTGCTCGATAAAGCAAAAAAAGAATCGAAAAATCTATAGATATAAGGTGAACAGGTTTCTATACTCTTTTCTTCCATTTGTATTTGTCGATTCAAGAATTTCGATTTTATTGATAAGTAATTTCCAGTTAATTTTTTCTAAAATCGGTTCAGTGCTTCCTGTGTCGATGCTATCAGATAAACGGGCCATTGTAATATGTGGAAGAAATTGTCTTTCAACTTTGGCGATGTTTTTATCAATCAAAATGTTCCCCAGTTTAGCCCTAAGGATCTCACACTCATTACACGGTTTTCCTACTGCCCATAACAGTTTTGGAGATTTTTTATTGGGACCGAATTCTATTTTGTAAAAATTGACTAAAAAAGGCTTAAACTTAAATTCTCTAGATAATAAATCAAATATTTCTTTTGGGTCGGGATAATTCCATGGAGGAATAATAGTCATGTGAAGATTATCTAATTCTTCCCAGTTTAGATTCTTATGTGTTGCGAATTTATGGGATAAGTTTTTGAACAAGGTCTTTATGTTTTCATCGATTTTTATTGCAATAAATATTTTCATTGTTTATATTATGCCATTATGTTCGATTATGTTGAAGATAAAACTGCTAAAAACCCACTCATTCTTATAAGGGGAATACCAGGAAGTGGGAAGAGTACCTTAGCTACCAAACTTTCCTATACATACAATTTACCGATGATAGATCCGGATTTTTTGACGCAGGATCATCAAGATTTCAAAAATTATGTAAAGTTAAACAGCAAGGAATTACATGGTTTATCAGTTAGAACAAAAAAATATCGTTATAACCTTAACTTAGCTACTAAATATGTAATTGATAGCAAAGGTTTTATATGGGCACAGGCGTGGTCACTTCTTGAAGGAATTAATTACACTATGAGTACTATTGCTAAAATAAGTAATAAACATGAACTACTATGCATAGTATTTGATTTAAAAGTTGATATAAATATTGCTGTAGAGAGGTTTAAAATAAAAACATCGAGTCATAGGGAAGCCCAAAAAGTTGTTGAAGAGTTTGCAAATAAATACGAATGGATAACTCAACCTAACTTTCTCCATATTTTAATTGACGGTCACAAGAGTAAAGATGCAGTGTTTCATGAGGTAGCTAGCGAACTTAATAAACTACTTTAAGTCTTTGACCAAAGTATCTAACTCTATCCTATCCGCCATAGGACCGGGTTTAGTTGTTATGTAACCCCTATATTCCAGTGCAAATTCCGGTTTTTCATCATGAGTGTCAGGTTTCTTTCCTTCATGCAAGGGATACAGATGCATATGAAGATGATTGACTCCTGTCCCCTCGATTGCTGCAGCGACGCGTTTTGTTTTCAAACCTGATCTTATTTTTTCTGCCGCACTTTTGCCGGCTTTCATGAGTTGTAAAACTATTTGATTGTCAACATCAAGATAATTTGATTCATAATGATTTTTTGCTATAACAAGCGCGGCGCCAGGTGTGTTTGGAAAAAGATCAAGTATGGCAATAAATTCATCGTTTTCCCAGAATTTCGATGACTCGGCTTGTCCTGATACTATTTTGCAAAAAATACAGTCTTCCATAAGTAAATTTTACTACATCTTTCTCCATATTATGTACAAATTGTGGCTACTTTTGTTTCGATCACTTTCAAACTCCTTCACTTTTTTTAATCCGGCTTTTAATAATTTGTTATCTATAGTTTGCAGTTCCTCGGTGTTGAAATAATGGCAATATCTTTGGTTTTTCCCATCCCTCATCCATCCGAGAAAGTAATCGTTTTTCTCCAAGTCATCTATTATTACTTTAGAAATTTTTGGCGAATCATGTTTTTTATGTGCGCTGAATTTCCAGAAGGTTACAATTAGTAAACCATTTTCATCCAGTTTGTCCGTCAACTCATTAAACCAGGAAAGCCTATTTTCATAACCCGGGATGTGATGAGATATCCCAAACGCCGTTATAACGTCAAATCTTCCTTTTATCTTAAATAGTTCTGTATCAATGTTAAAATCTCGGAAAGTAAAAGGAACCTTAGAATTTTTATGCGATATATGGGCTATATCAAGAAGTTTTAAGTTATTATCAACTCCTAAGTAGCTAAAATTTATGTTATAGTTTGAATTTTCCAGAAAGGTTAGGAATCTGCCGTTACCGCAACCGACGTCCAGTATTTTTAAGGTCTTTCCTTCCCGAAAATTTTTTGAAATTATTTCAGCCGCGCTCCCCCAACCTTTCCAGGGATACTGTCTGGTGTCACTGAAACTATCTGCAACCGATTCGTAAAATTCTTTATTTAGCTTTAAAATAGCTCTAATTGTTTCTGGATTCATATGAAAAGTAATAATAAGTCACTTTTGTCCATAATATCAGATGTTGCAGATTATCAACCGCATCAAGGACGGGACGCAAATAAATTTGTGGAAAAAGTATTGTATGCAAATCCGGATCCCTCAGGAAATATACATTCAAAAGGTGACGTTATAAAAGCATTTAGGACTATGAAGAAGAATGGCGAGATTGGCTTAAGTGACAAACAGGAAAAACAATTCTTTGAAAATATAAGAATGAAGAATGTTAGAACTATCTCAGGCGTTACCCCGGTTACCGTACTCACTAAACCTTTTCCCTGTCCCGGTAAATGTATATTTTGCCCAAACGATGTAAGAATGCCCAAGAGTTATTTATCGAACGAACCTGGTGCGCAAAGGGCAGAATCAAACAAGTTTGATCCGTATTTCCAGACATTTAACAGGCTTGTGGCTCTTAACAATATCGGTCACCCTACAGACAAAATAGAAATAATAATACTTGGGGGCACATGGACTTCTTATCCGGAAAGTTATCAGGTATGGTTTGTTAAACGAATTTTTGAAGCTTTGAACGACTTTGATGCTAAAGAAAACCCGGAAGTCATTAATCCCGAGGATATAGAGATGCCCTATGCCGAAGATTTACTTGCAAAAGCAGGAGGTGATTCTATAAACAGAACCTATAATCAAATCGTGACAGAAGCTCTGAATGCGAAAAAACACAAAGGAATAACGGAATCTGCATCATGGGATGAGTTGTTTAAAGAACACGAAAGAAACGTTAGTGCAAAAACCAGGTGTGTGGGACTGGTAATTGAAACGCGTCCCGATGAGATTAATCAGGAGGAAGTTATTCGTATCCGACGCTTGGGAGCAACCAAGATTCAATTAGGAGTACAGTCATTAGATGATGAAGTGCTTAAACAAAACAAGCGTGGTCATGATGTTCTAAAAACAGCAGAAGCCTTCAAGATTGTCAGAGAAGCAGGATTTAAGATTCATATTCATTGGATGCCTAATCTTCTTGGTTCAACCCCTGAGAAAGACATAGATGATTATAGGCGGCTTTTTGATGATCCCCGTTTTAGACCGGATGAGATTAAAATTTACCCCTGTTCTCTAATTGAAAGCGCTGAGCTTATGAAATATTACAAAAACGGAAGCTGGAAACCTTACTCATACGGGGATTTACTCAAAGTACTTACCTTTGCATACAAATATACTCCTTCATACTGTAGGATTACCCGAATGATTAGGGACATACCATCCACGGATATAGTAGCGGGAAATTTAAAAACCAACTTCAGGCAACTTGTTGAAAATAATCTGGATCGCGAAAAGCACGAAGTGAACGAAATTCGCTCCAGAGAAATAAAGAATCAAAATGTGGATTACTCAAATTTGAAGCTAAATACGATTTCTTATGATTCTGCAATCTCAGAAGAATTCTTCATCGAATTTACAACACATGAAAATCGTATAGTTGCATTCCTGAGACTGTCTCTGCCTTATAATACCCAAGATCAATTTATTGATGAACTAAAATCATCCGCGATTATCCGTGAAGTACATGTTTATGGAAGAAGCATGGAATTAGGAAAGAAACACAAGGGCGGTGCACAACATGCGGGGCTTGGAAATAAGCTTATTCACAAAGCCTTCGAACTTGCCACGAACGAGGGTTTCAAGAAAATCGCCGTTATTTCCTCGATTGGAACAAAAGAGTACTACAATAAGTACGGATTTAATCAAACCGGGCTTTATCAGATTAAAGAAATTTGAATGTTATTTAGAGAGCATGCCCAAAAAGGAACCGAATAGGGATACAATAACGCTGAAAAGTAAAGCGTTCAAAAAGGATGTAACATCAAAACCGGGAACCAACTCGGCCGCGATGATAACTAGTATTGCATTAATCACCAGAGTAAAAAGCCCGAGAGTTAAAAAGGTTATAGGTAAAGTTAGGAAAACAAGAATAGGCTTAACAAAAGTATTAAGTGTTCCAAGAACTACGGCTACTATTGCTGCTGTGATAAATGTCTCAACTTCTACGCCCGGTAGTATGTACGCAGCCGAAAATACAGCAAGTGTATTCAAAAGTAAATTTAGTAAAAGGCGCATATTTCTATAAAGTTACTGACAATTTAATATCTTTTTGCATTGTGCAACTGCGTCGGCATCTGCTTGCTCGTCGCACATTGCACAGGCTTCTTTAACCTGGTTCATTTGTAATTCTTCCATTTGTTTAGTCAAATCTACAAAGTTTATATCGTTGGGTATATCAAGTAGTCTTTGATCCACTTTCCACGGATTACACTTGTAGTTTAATTTTTCCATCACGGCTTTAGCGTCAACCTTTGGCGTTGTATCGGTTTCGTCGGGAAGGTTTTCTTCAAGCTCGGCTTCATTTTTCGGCATTGTTAGTTTCATTCCTTCTTCTCTATCGGATGACCACATATACATCATTTCATCTTTAATAATCGAATGGTTCTCAATCACCGTTCCATCAGTATTAGTTGCTATGATATCTGAGCGTGAGTTTTTGCCGCTGACATAGACCGTTCCCTCAATTTTGGAACCTTGGTCCTCACTATAAAAAGTACATGTAACGGTTTCGCCTCTTTCCAATAGGTCATAAATGTTGCCCACGAAGGATTCTTCGTCACTACCATTGTCCCCCCTTTGAGTTTGTTCAGTAGGAACAGTAGCTCTGGATGTGACACCGGGTTTTTTCTTCATAAAGACTGATGCCAGTATTCCGACCAGTGCAATAGCAATTAACACAACAACTATGACTTTAGTGTTTTTCATAGCTATATTCTATAACAAAAGGCTAAAAATTGCGAAAACTTAATTTTTAAAAAGCTGTAAAATATAAGTACATGCTGCTTGAGTTGATTACTGCCCCATTTTATATACTTCTCTTTCCTGTTTTTTTTCTTGTAAAGACAATTGTTAACAAAAACAAAAGATTTAGAACCAAAGTTTTTCACATAATTTTGGATGTACTTTTTGTATTTCCGTTATGGGGACTTTTTGCTTACTCGGGATTTTATATTGCTGAAAACTATGTTATCAACAAGAAAGCCATCGTTCAGATTACCGGTACGGGCTCCATGTATCCCACATATCCTAAGGGAAAGGCCGGAACGTTAGAAGAACAATCCGGAGAAATTGTAGCAGAACCTTTAATGCTGATTTATCCTAACGGGATAAATGTTTTTGATAAGAGTTTTTTAAAACACGGGTTGGAGCGCGGAGACATTGTGTCGTTTATAAATAGTAATACTTCTCAAATTACATCAAAGTATTCCAAAAAAGAAGTGGGATTTGTAAAAAGAATAATTGGACTTCCGGGAGAAAAAATAGAACTGCGAAACGGTCTCGTTTACATAAACGGCATACCCCTGGTAGAGCCTTACACTGCCCTTCCCCACTCTACCTTTGGGGGACCTTTTCTGCCAGAGTGTAAACTGGTCGAAATTCCTGAAGGGAAATATTTTGTACTTGGAGATAATCGAAAAGAAAGCAACGATTCGAGATTTGATTTAGGGTTTGTTTCGGCAGGAGATATCGATTATGTTTTGACAAATGAAATGCAGCAAGGTGTATGGGACAGTAATTGGAGGAACACCGCCAATGATTTAAATGAGTCGTCTAAAATTAGACTGGATATCGGGGATTTTGTTGCAAAAGTCAACTCCGGAAGAATAAATTCAGGTAAAAAAGAGTTAAAACATCTAGACAAATTGAATTATTCCGCGTTATTAAGGGCAAAGAGAATTTTAGCAACGGGTGATTTTACTTTTGATGGTGAGAAAAGCGGATATAGTGTCAAACAAGCTATGGATGAAGCCGGATATTCAAACATTACTTGGGGTGAGATTCCAATACAAGGTTACTATACTTCTGAAGAACTCATCGAGTATCTTTTCGAATTTCCCGATACAAAAGATTTTGTAATGAACCAGGATTTTGAGGACATTGGTCTGAGTGCATTTGAAGGTGACTTAAACGGATGCCCGACTCAATTGATTGTAATACATTTTGGTGGGTATCTGCCCCCAAATTACAATCCCGAGATAGTTAAATCCTGGGAAGATCTTTTTGAAGCCTTAGAAGATATTCAGCCGGGTTGGAGGGAGATCGAAGAATACGAACCGTTTTACAATGAACACAAAGATAAGGTGGACAGAATTAACGAAATAATCGATTTCAGACTTGAGAATGTGAGGGGAATTGTGGATTCTATGCGGACAAATAAGTGGCTTACTGATACCCAAAAAGATTTTATAGAAAATGATCAGGAGCTATCGGATGAGCAAGAAGAAATTGCCGAGTTCCTGAATGACCAACTGTGACCCTGGTATTATTGCATTAGCTTCTCTCTGAAAGTATCATAAACATAATGCCCTTAACTAAAAAAGTTTTTATTCTGATTCTAATCCTCAACCTCTTTACGATCCTATCTTTATATGCCGTTTTACAGGTTTTTGTTATGACTAAATTTGAACAAATAGAGCATGAAGAAATTGTCCGTAAGACAAGAAGAGCAGAAAGCGCGCTTTATGAACGGTATAACCCTATAGTTGTACTCAACAGGGATTGGGCAAAATGGGATGATACTTACAGTTTCATTTCGGGAGTAAATGACACCTTTATTAGTGCTAATCTTGTTGATGAGACATTGTTAGGATCAGGTTTGGATGCAGTATATTTTTACGATGTTCGTGGAAGCCTGCTCCACACGAAGGAAATTAACCCGGAAAACAAGGAGTCCGGGGACACTTTTAATATTTTAAAAAGTACATTTACCCCAAACTCTGTTTCAGCCTATAAACAGCAACAATTTGGATTTCTTAGTTTTAACGACCGGTTAGTCTTTATTTCTATTCATCCGGTACTTCGAAGTGACGGATCGGGACCGGCGAACGGATATATTTTGATGGCAAAGTTTATCAGGAGGGAAGACACTGCGAAATTAAATGAGATTACGGGACAGGAGCTGCTTTTATCAGGTAGGGACGATTTGTCGCCTATTGACGTTGATAACGATGTAAACATAGTCGCTTTGAATTCAGACAGAACGGAATCAAGCATGATTCTTAACGACTTTTTCGGGTCTCCAACTCTACTACTCCGCGTTTTTACAGAAAGAGAAGTTACAAAACAAGGTGCCGCGACAATTATGTATGTACTGGCGACATCAGTTTTTGTTTCTATTATCTCCCTTGTCGTATCAATAATTTTTATTAATTTAGTACTTTTAAGACCTCTAAAAAAAGTAATAGATGAAGTGAACAATATAAGATCAATAAAAGACTTCTCTTTAAGGATTAATACGTCCGGCAACGCTGAGCTGAACGAATTAGTTGACAATGTAAACAGGCTCTTAGATGCGCTACACGTCTCCCAGAATAAACTAAAGAACATTAATGAATCCATTTCCAATCAAGCAAAAGCATTGGAAGAAAAAACACAAGAAATGGAAAGAATAAATCAGTATATGGTCGGAAGAGAGATTCGCATGGCTGAGTTAAAACAGCAAATAGCAGACTTGAAACTACGTTTGGAAGAGAAAGGTGAAAACGGTGCCTAATGTATTCCTTGATGACAACCTGTTAAAAAACTCAATGTATACGTTTATGGAGAACGTATATCTTCTTGGAGTGTGTATCAATCCTGAGGGTACGTTAATTTATGTAAATCCTCACTTTTATAAAACAACTGGCTATAACGAAAAAGAAATTATAGGAAAAAGTTGGTATGAGCAGTTTCTTCCGGTTAATAAGATTGATACGGTCATTCAAACAATGAATGCTATTGTTGAGAATAAGTACAGCATGCGGTCTGAGACATCTATTGTAAAGAAAGATGGAACCCAGTTGATAGTTGAGTGGCACAATGTTCCAATAGTCGATAATGACAAAGTTGTATACATAGTGAGTCTGGGTATTGATGTTACAGCCAGAAACGAAGTAGAACTATTGCTCAAGTTAAACGAAAAGACTATGAGAGAACGGGCCGAGATGTACGAGAAACAAAACAAGGTTCTTGAGGATACGAAAAAAGGTATGTTAAACCTTTTGGATGATGCTAAGCAATTGGAAGAGGCGCTTCAACATGAAAAGAAAAGTGTCGAGTTGAAAGTAGATGAGAGAACCAAAGAATTGAACGAGGAAAAGGCAAGACTAGTTTCATCTATAAACAGCTTCCCGAGTGGATTTGTGGTCACTGATACCGAAGGCAACGTGGTGCTTACTAATAACCTTCTAAATGAAATTTTTAAAGTTAGACATACCCAATGGACTTTGTCAGAGATTGCAGGATATCTTGAAGGGGCTACGGATTTTACAGCTCACTACAGAAAATGCACCGAATTAAAAGAGCCTGTTTTAATAAAGGACATTGATATAGGTCGCAGATATATTGAGTTGTACATTGCTCCTATCTTTTTAAGTCCATTAAGCGACAACACCATTGGAAATATAATACTTATTACGGACATTACGGAGGAAAAAATTCTTGAGAGGTCAAAAGATGAGTTTTTCTCAATTGCATCTCATGAACTTAGAACTCCATTGACTGCTATTCGGGGCAATATCGAGCTCATAAAGAAACATTATTTGTCAAAAGTTTCGGAACAATCATTTACCGAGATGATAGACGATATCGGATCTTCCAGTGATAGATTAATTGAGTTAGTTAACGAGTTTTTAAATATGTCCAGGCTCGAACAAGGAAAAATCAAGTTCGAAAAAGAGTTGTTTGATCTTGATGACTTGATTGATGGTGTCGTTTTTGAAATGCAAAGTTCAGCAAAGGAAAAAGGATTGTTTTTGAAATACGAAAATAAAAATGAAAAACTGCCCAGAGTTATTGCTGATTCAAATAGAGTTAAAGAGGTTCTGCTCAACCTTGTAAGTAACGCAATAGTTTATAGCGATAAGGGTGGTATTACTGTTATCTCTGAACTTGCTGACAGTTACATAAAAGTTTCGGTTAATGATACGGGGAGAGGTATCTCCCCACAGAATCAGAATTTGTTGTTTAGAAAGTTTCAGCAGGCTAATCCAAGTTTATACGCCAGGGACTCTTCCAAGAGCAGTGGACTTGGTCTTTACATTTCAAAGCTGATGGTTGAGGCAATGGGAGGTAAGATATATCTTGAGTGGTCTCAGGAAGGCGCAGGGTCAACTTTTACTTTTACATTGCCGGTATCACGGGGATAAAATCAAAGAGATTGAAATATAGATGGAATGTGTTTAGAATAAGGATATGGATAAAATACTATTAATTGAAGACGAAGTTTTAATATTACGCATGTACGAAAAAATTTTCAGCTATGAGGGTTTTACTGTTATAACGAGCGAAAATGGGATAGATGGCATGGAAAAAGCTAAGGCTGAAAAGCCTTCTTTGATCCTTCTTGATATCATGATGCCAAAAATGGATGGTTTGAGGGTTTTGGAGTCACTAAAGCAAGATCCGGAAACCAGGGACATCCCGGTTGTCATACTTACCAATCTTAGTAGCGATGTGGTTATAAAGGACGCCTTTTCAAAGGGGGCGGCAGGCTACCTTGTAAAATCAGAGATAATCAACGACAAAATTGTCGAAGAAGTTAAGCAATATATAAAGCAGTAATTTCACTTTCGCTTCTCCAATATACATTAAACAATATGCTATAATTCAGGCACATTTTGGCATGCGAAAAAGGCATGACTATTTTCTATCGAGAAAGGAGTTTTGATATGGCTCAGAAGTCGAATGGTGATAAGGGTGTGACAAACGCCGAAATGATATCTTACCTTCGGAAGTGGATTCATGGACTCCCATGGTTCTCGAAAGTCATCATCTCGATGGCACTTTCGTACCTGGTGTTTTTTGACCCATTACCCGGATCAGTAGACAACATTTTGGTAATCCTCATAGGCCTTATGGCCGCCTACTTTAAGGAGCAAAAGAAGTAATCCTAACTCGAAAATGCGCCACATCGGCAAAACCCTCGTGGCGCATTTCCCTTTTAATAACAATCTAATTCCTATATAATACCGGTGTTATGCATAAAAAAGTTTTGATTGGCGTTGCCTGGCCGTATGTCAACGGCGAATTACATATAGGTCATTTAGCAGGGTATCTGCTTCCTGCGGATATTTGCGCAAGATATCACAGATCAATCGGGAATCAGGTTCTGATGGTGTCCGGTTCGGATTGTTTTGGGACGCCAATAACTCTGGAGGCTGACAAAAGAAAAATAACCCCTGACGAAGTTGTAAAGGATTACCACCAGAAAGATACTCATTTATTCCGTGAGATACTGGACCTATCTTACGATTTGTACACTCTCACTAATCATCCTAATCACATAAAGGTAACCCAGGATTTTTTTATAAAGATGCTGGAAGGCGGATACCTCTTTATTGATAAGACTAAACAGTACTACTCCCCTACTCAAAATAGATTTCTTCCGGACAGGTATGTGGTTGGAGAATGTCCTTTTTGTGGAACAGAGGATACAAGAAGCGATCAATGTGATAGCTGCGGAAAATTAATATCTCATGGAGAGTTGTTGCACCCAAGAAGTAATTTAACAGGGGAAGATGTGGAGTTTAAAGATACCGAGCATTATTTTGTTGATTGGCCAAAACTGCAGCCTCGAATAGAGAAATATGTTGAAACTGCGGGAAGAAACTGGAAAGATTGGGTAAATAACGAGACTTTGGGATGGCTTAAAGAAGGACTGAAACCCAGAGCAATCACCAGAGATTTGGATTGGGGAGTTCCGATACCGGTAGACAGGATCCCTCAGGACTTACTCATTGAAAATGCTAATTCCAAAAGAATTTACGTATGGTTTGATGCTGTTATAGGATATTTCTCTGCCTCACTTCTTTGGGCTACTATTAATGAAGGAAAGTGGGAAGATTTTTGGTTTGGTGAAAACCTTAAGCATTACTACTTCATGGGTAAAGATAACCTCGTTTTTCACACGTTATTCTGGCCCGGTCAGCTTATGGTTTATAACTCCGAGTTGCATTTACCGGATGTTGTAAGTATTAACATGTTCCTTAACCTGGATGGAAAACAATTTTCCAAGAGCCGTGGCGTAGTTTTAAAAATCGAAGACATTGTTGAAAAATATGGAAATGATTTAGTCAGATTTTACCTTACTTTGATTATGCCTGAAACCAGGGACTCAAGTTTTGTATGGTCTGATCTTTATGAAAAGGTCAATGGTGTATTAGTTGCAAATCTTGGAAACTTTATTCACAGAACTTTATCCTTGTACAAAGGACAGAAACTCGCCAAAACAAATGAGATTAATGAGGTAACTACTTCCGCGATACGTAACGCATTTAGAAAATCACGAGATTTTCTTGAATCCTGTCAGTATAGAAACTATCTGGACTCGGTACTTGAGCTGACTGCGTACGGAAACTTACTAGTAGATAAACACAAAGTATGGGAGCTGAAGAAAACGAATACCGAAGAGTTTGAAGAAGTTATGACACAACTACTTGGTGTTGTGGTTGCTATTGGTTATCTGATAAACCCTTTATTGCCTGAAGGATCTTCTCGCTTGAGTAATTACACGGGACTGAGGGGTTTTGACAAATGGCCGGAAGACGGTAAGGAAATTGAAACCATTAACCCCCTGATAAAAGAAATCATTGTTTCGGACGGATTAAAGCCTTTGTTTACCAAGCTTGATAAAACTCAGGATACCTTTTAATCCCTTATTGTGATCATTAGGTGTTAATGCATAGAATCCAAAAATAATTATTGGTGAAAATAATAGTAGTCCCAAAGAATAATTTACAAAAGCAAATAAACTTACCGCAAAAGTTCCGTATATTATTATACCGAACTTAAGAATGTAGTCGGAAATCTTTACATTATGTACGATAATAAATTCTTCTATCAAGTAAGATACTCCAACAACACTCTGGGCGAGAAGAATCGCAATAAGATTTTTATTTATCAAGAAAATATTCAGCGAATCAATGATTAATAATGTCAACCATGTGGATCCAACCGCAAAGCAAACCGGGCATACCCGTCGACCAATTAATTTTGCAATCCAGAAGGCGGACTTGTAGTAAAAAGTGAAGTATACAAGTTGTAGGGCTAAGGTCAGTGATATTTGATTAATTATCGGGATGTTCATAGAAACTACTTTTTATCTTTAAAGAATTTATAGATCATTATTGCAAATATTGAAAAGCTTGCAAGAAGAATTAAATATTCCAGATAATAATTAATTTCATTGCCTGTTGTAATATCATCCAAAGCGGCGTAATCCAGCAATAAAAGTAAAACAATTAAAACGAAAGAAAGGATTTTTTTTAAAATCATCATAAGTTTGGTGTAATTTTGAATATTTTATCATCCCCGGTGCGTATGTTTCCACGTCCATCCGTATTACTTGTTGAAAAGTAAATTTCACCGCTTGGGGATTCGACCACATCTCGAATTCGTCCAAGATCTACTTCGGGTAACTTTTGAAATCCCGCTACTTTATCAAGAGTTTTGCCCTCAAGTATTATTCTGTATAATCCCTCGCCCCTAAGAGCTCCGAAGAATAAGTTATATTTGAATTGTGGGAATAATTTGCCGGAATATGCCATAGCTGAAGCAGGGGCTACCGCCGGAGTAAATACCTGAGCGGGACTTACCATACCCTCTTTGGTTTTTTCGTGTGATACTAATGGCCATCCGTAATTACCCCCTTCATATATGATATTTATTTCGTCACCTCCTGCCGGACCGTCAAACACCGAAGGTCCGTGTTCTGTTGAATACATTGTTCCTGTCTCCGGGTTCCACGCTATTCCCTGAGGATTTCTATGACCGTATGAGTAAACAGGCGAACCATCAAAAGGATTATCTTCAGGTATTGATCCATCCGGATTTAATCGCAGTATTTTGCCTGCCAGAGAATTAATGTCCTGAGCCAGATTTCTCTGGGTTGCATCGCCGGTTGTTATGTACAATTTTCCTTCCGGTCCGAATTTGAGTCTTGAGCCCGCATGGTTTGACGCGGCAGGGATATTTTCCAGGATTACTTTATCTACAGTTAACTCCGAATCCCCGTCTATTAGGCGCACTATCCTGACTTTTAAATTACCATTATCGGAATACGCATATGATGTATAAAGATATTTGCTGTTCGGATAGTCGGGATCTTTTTCCAGTCCCATCAGACCCGCTTCTGAAATGGCATTTACGTCACTCAAAATTAAAAGAGATTTTTCGGATAATTTTCCTTTTTTAAATTCTCTTATCGACCCTGTTCGTTCAGTAAATAAAAAACGATCGTCGGATGTGAATACTATGCCCCAAGGAACCGATAAGCCCTCCGCAACTAATTCAATTTTGTAAGGTACATCATTCTCATTTTCCGAAACAATACTTGAATTGTTGAACGATGTTCGTACTTCTTTAAATAAAGCCAAGTAGTTGCTAAGCCATATGGCCCCAAAAATTCCAAACACAACAAGCGTAAAGATAAATGCATAAATTACCTTTTTCATTGAATTAATAATAACATTTTTCTCAGCATAGATAGTCGTATATATGTTATACTGACAAATATTTTTTGAGTTTGTTTTATTTAAGAAAGCGAGGTGAATTAAATGGAAAATTCCGGTTCAAACAAGAATATATTAATTTTTGTAGTGATAGCAGCAGTAGTGTTAGTAGGTGTGCTAATTTTTTCCAGTTCAAGCAGACAAAATAACGTTACAGAAACTGTAAACGTGGCTTCCATGACACAACCGATAATCGAGACTGATACTGAAGAGATGACGGTCGAAGAAGAAAACAGTGTCGATGCAGAGAATAAAATAATTATGGAGGCTCCTGAAGGCAGTGAGGTTATGAGCGATGCAAGAGTAATTGAGGTTGAAGGTGGTTCCTTTTACTACAAACCAAATGAGATTCGTGTCAAGGCAGGCGAAAAAGTGAAGGTAACATTAAACAGTGTGGACTTGATGCACGACTTTGTTATTGATGAGCTGAATGTCAGAACCCCAGTTATAAAGGAAGGCGAAACAGCTTCTGTTGAGTTTATTGTAGACGAGCCCGGCGAATACGAATTCTACTGTTCGGTTGGACAACATCGTGCAAACGGTATGTTTGGAAAGTTAATAGTAGAATAAACGAACTACGCACCTTCCCTTATGGGGAGGTGCTATTCAATTTCTTTTAAAAATTTATCAAAATAATCAACAGATCTGGTTAGGGCGGTAGTTAGGTTGGCAGCTAGATTATGGTCGTCTCCTTCATAAATATATAGTTCTGTTTCTTTTTCTATGTCATTCAATGCGTCATAAAGCCTTTGACTGAACAACACAGGTACATCGCCGTCTTCAGTACCATGATGTAGTTGGACCGGTCCGGAAATTTCACCTACAAACGAAATAGGTGAAATTGAGTTCCAAAATTCGGGATTACTCTCGAAATCACCATACTTATCTATTATCTCCTGTCTCGAGGGCCGCCTTATTGACTGTTCCCTGGGAGAGGGAGTCCAGGGACGACTCCTATGCCAATTATTTGCCATGTCTTCATAAGAGGCTACTACTCCTGCCCAAATCACACCTACTTTTACATCATCGGTAGTGACCATACTTCTTAAGGTAATACTTCCACCCATTGAGTGTCCCCACATGCCTATCTTGTTCGGATTTGCATCGGGGTACCTTTTAATCGAGGACACCGCGTTTAGCACATCAATTGTATACGCCGGAGAATAGTATGCCCCGTCGGGATTACCTTCCGAGTTACCATGCCCCCGGTAATCAGATCTTAGAACTATGTAGCCGTTTCTTGAAAAAGCATCTGTGTATGCAACATACCTTTCAGTTGTTCTATATTGTGCCGGAGGAATATATCCGTGATTAAAAATAATGACAGGCCAACCGCCTTCAGGTTTGTCCCCTGCCGGAACAGTCAGTAATGCAAAAATTTTTAACCCCTCCGATTTATATGAAACAATATATCTATTGTAATTTGATCCGGGAGTCAGGGTTTGTTCAATAACAATATCGCTACCGGGGTATTCCTGTTTTCTCATGTACTCAACTTGTAAAGGATGAAAGTCTACTTTCTCACCTGCCGGAGGTTCATCAGTAGAGTCGGTAAGGATTTCATTAAGTCTTTCTGTAGGTGAACTTGAAATTGTGTCGGAGATATATAGATGGTACAGTCCGTAGCCCAAGAGACACACAAATCCCAGTAGAAGTATCCTCTTGAACATCTGTTTATTTTACTTTATTCAGTGCTTCCTGCGCAACTTCGAGGCTTTTGTTGTAATAGACAGCTTTTTCGTATTCTTCTTTTGCTTTTTCCATATTGCCCTGTTTGTAATATATATCCCCTCTTATAAGGTAAAGCTCTGAAAAAGCTCTGTTGTGATTGGTTAGCACTGAGTCTGTAATTTGAAATACCTTATCGTATTGACCAAGTTCGTAATATGCCAAAATCGGCTCTATCTGATACCAGAGAGTTCTAAACGATAACTTTGTTGCGACCTTCTCATATTCGTTAACCGTCTTTTGATATTCACCCAGATTGTAATATGCAACCGCCAAGTTAAAACGCGCATAAACGTCATCAGGATCTTCTTTTAGGACGGATTCCGAAAGTTTAACTGCGTTCTGCCAGGCAGTTCGCTCATCGTAATCTTCCCCCAAGATCTCTTTTGCCAGTTCCATTTTATCCATGGGCACAAGTACAAGATATTCGTAATTGAATTTTTTCCATATAATGTCAAACTCTTCCATTGAAAATATTATATTTTTTCCCTGAAGTGAATCATCCTGAACTATGGTTTCAGCATTTATGTCATACCCTTTAATGACTCTGTAGTGTCCGATATCTTCATTTTCTTTAAGCCATGTTCGCGTAATTACCGGGATCTCTGCAGCAATAAACCTCCTAATAAGCATAAGGGTTCCGTTTGGCCGGTGTAACGGAACCAATCCATACTCCTTTGCTTTTTTTCCTAACTCAGGCAATGTTACGGACTTGTCGTCATTGTCCCCTCTGGGATTTTGATACGGTCGTAGTGATTGGCCCAAGGTTTTTTGATCTACGTTTATACCGTAATACGAAAGTGCCATTGATAATGAAGCCGGCCCACAGTTATTAAATGTTTGAAATATGTGATAATCGTTAACTAAAGTTTTGCTTCCAGGTAAGTTGGTCAGGTCAAGATTTATGGGCTCATTATTATCCTGTGTGTCGTTTTTTGTAGTTTTATTGAGTTTTTCGAAAACATCGGAGGTTTTGCTTTCAATATGTTGTATTTCTGAATTAATTAGCTGTTTATCAGGGAAAAATTTGTTTAGAAGTTCACCCTTAAAATAAAAGGCCGTCAGTCCCAGTAAAAGTATTATTAGAAGAATAAACCTTTTCATAAGATTAATTTTATCATCATTGGTATTTTGCTGTTGCGAAAAAAGAAAAGGCAAAGTCTTTTCAGCTTTGCCTTTAAAATACTACTCATCCTTTTTTTCATCGTCTCCTTCCATGAAAAAAGGAAGCTCTATTATTGACCCGAATGTGCGTATATGTGGAGTAACATCAATCTGTTGATTCTGTTCTGGCTTCAGTGGTTTTTTCCGCCGTGTGCCAATCATCCGCATTCGTAGCTGCGTTGGTTTTTTAAATTCGACACTAGTGGGAATCCCCGACAAATTTCCGTTCTCCGCGCCAAACATCAGATCCATTTCTGTAACCGGTGTTGCCAACAAGTAATCTCTGTCGCCTCTGCAAACACTGATGTAGTCACACCAGGTACATTGTTTTCCGATACGTTTGGGGAATGATTGATTGTCCAGATTACCAACTATATGCGCGATACTGTTTTTCAAGGTGATGTAATCTCTCGGTGTTCTGTAGGTAAACATCAATTTGCCGTATCGCAAATAGTAGAAGACAAACCCCAATGGTAGCATTCCGTTGTTATGCTCCTGAAACAGATATGTATATGCCGTTGCCTGCAAATCTTCATGTAACGGAAATTGATACTCCGCCATTTTGATTAATTCAGCAGTTGCATTAAATCTGCGCAAGTCATAATCATGTGTGCTTGTTTTCAGATCCATGATTATTTGAGGCAAATACCCTGGCAAAAGATTTCCATTGGAATCTATAAGGTCAGGTCGCCAATGTCCAATTCTATCGTTTGGAACTTCCCTTACCTGATCAAAGATGCCCAATAGTTCAACTTGCCCTATTCTTGCCCTGCGTCTTTTCTCTATAAGCAAAGGTGCAGGCTTACCAAACATTTGGTCCCAGTATTTCTGAATACAACCTTTACCAATGTTGTAAAACTGCCAATCCTGAGCTTTTGTTCTGGAAAGCATAATTTCAGAATTTTCTTCAAGTGCTTTCCACCAATCATATCCCCATGTCTTAATGGCAGTATCCAGGTTTTTGTAGTAAAAAGGATTCTTTGGATTTCCCTTTTTATGAAACCTGGCTATGAGGTTATGTACAACAGTACCACACAGACGCGCATAATCAGTCTTTCCGGATACATGCGCGATGTATCTGAAGTAATATTGAGCGGGACACCTCAAATACGTCTCAATCCCCGACTTGCTTAAAGTCAGCATAAGTTACTCCTTTTCAAAGTTCTTGGTAGCTGGATTATAAACTATTTGGGTAGCGGTAATAAAACCTTAAAAGTAGTGCCCCCATCCAACTTGCTTTTTACGGTAATACTTCCCTTGTGTTTCTTTACAATTTCTTGGGATATCGATAGTCCCAGACCATATCCTTCAGATACCGTTTTATTTCTAGATCTTTCAACCTGATAGAAAGGTTCAAAAATATGCGGAATGTCTTTTTCCGGGATACCTTTTCCATAATCAATAATAACTATTTCAGCATTGTTGCCGACTTCTTTTATTTTTATATCAACCGTTTTATCTTTTTTATTAAATTTAATTGCATTTTCAATTAGATTCGTGAAGAGTTCATCCAGAGCGGTCTCGTCGGCATTAACTTTTATATTCTCGCCGGAAATTATTATTTTCTGGTCGTACTTCTTTGCAATCTTATTTAATTTATTTGATACTTTTGTTATTAAATTAATAAGGTTAATTTCCGCGATTTCAAAATGATTTCCGCTTTGGTATCTGCTCTTTTTGAGTAATTTGGCTACAAACTCATTTAATCTGTCGATTTCCTCAATAGTGCTTTTCATCGCGAGTATAGCATCTTCATGAGTAAGTTTTTTTTGTCTTGCCGTAACCTCAAGTTCTGTTTTTATTGCCGCCAGCGGTGTCTTTAGCTCATGCGCAGCGTCTGATATAAATCTTTTTTGTTGATCAGTCATATCCTCAATGGGTTTTAGCGTTTTTCCTGCAATGTAATATCCTGCGGCTCCTGCGCTAAACAATATTGCCAAATTAATGAATACTAAAATGTCCAGTGTCTTTTCACGGATTTCCAATAGTGTCTCGCTGTCGTATAATTGCGCCATTCCTGGTCTTGTCATCTGATTGTACATGTTGAAGTCCCTTAACCGTCTTTCCAGTCGTATTTTTTGGGAGTCTAATGCGCGTTCGGTTATTGAAACAACACCTCTGTATACAACAATACTGAAACTCATAGTTACGATCATTATTATGGAAAGATAAAGAGCGGTTAATTTTATTTTTGCCGATCTGAACATAGTTATTGATCCGAAATTGAATATCCGAATCCCCTTATGGTTTTAATTAATTTTACTGAACCTTTAAAATTTTTATCAATCTTGGTTCTTAGATATCCAATATATTGCTCAACTGTATTAGGTAAAATATCTGAGTCGTAATCCCAGACATGTGACATTATTTGTTCTTTTCCTAATGTTCTGTTTTTATTTCTTAATAAGTATTCCAGTAGAGCAAATTCCCGTTTTGACAAGTTAATTTCTTTTCCTCTTCTGCTGACTCTATATGAAATATTATCCAGTTCTAAATCACCGCATGTAAGGACATTATCAAGTGCCTGTACGGGACGTCTCAGGAGAGCTTTAACTCTTGCCAGAAGCTCTTCAAATGCAAAAGGTTTTGTCAGGTAATCATCCGCTCCTGAATTCAGGCCGGTTATCTTGTCATCCAGTTCGTTTCTTGCCGTGAGCATCAACACCGGTGTTTTATTGCCATCTTTTCTTAACTTTGAGCATAACTCGATTCCATCCATACCCGGCATCATAACATCAAGTATAATGACGTCATATTCTTCAGTGGATGCTACATCATAGCCCTCTATACCGTCATTTGCTATGTCTACCGAATATGACTCCTGCTCTAAACCACGTTTAATAGCACCAGCTATTTTGTATTCGTCTTCTACTACAAGTATTCTCATCGTCCCTATTATAAGATTATTCCTGAGAATTTGCTGAAAACTTGCTACTTTTGCTTTTTGTCTTTATATTATGTTTATTATGGATAAGCAGTCTCTGGCGATCATATTAATAGTTCCCGTCATAATCTTTGGTTTATTAACTTTAATGGATGACGGAGTTGCTCAGCCTTTAGATGAGGTTTCTTTTGAGGAGCCCGTTCAAACTGAAGAGACTACCCAGGATAATAAAATTATAGGAGAAAATAAAATGCCTGAAATGCAGATAGATATTAACAAATCATATATCGCCGAATTGGAGACGTCAGCCGGAATTATTACTATACAACTTAGTGCAGACAAGACTCCGGTTACTGTAAATAATTTTGTTTCGTTGTCTAAACAGGGCTTTTACGACGGAACAATATTTCATCGTGTAATAAAAGATTTCATGATACAAGGAGGAGATCCCAAAGGTGACGGTACGGGAGGTCCCGGGTACAAGTTCGACGACGAACCTTTTGTAGGCGAATATGTAAGAGGTACAATTGCAATGGCAAATTCGGGACCAAATACAAATGGAAGCCAATTCTTTATAATGCATAAGGACACTCCATTACCAAAAAATTACGTTATTTTTGGAAGTGTAATTAACGGAATTGAAGTGGTAGATTCAATAGCAGAGGCAGCAGTAGGTCCCAACGCCTTTGGTCAGCCGGAAAAGCCAGTTGAACCGGTAAGGATTGTGTCTATTAAGATTACCGAAAAATAGTTGTCTTAATGTACTTTTAGTGGTAGACTGGCCCAGAACCCGCAGTAAACTTATGATAAAGACTGGGCACATTTGTGGTTACATCAAACGCGTTTTCCAGCAAACAGAATAATTAAGTTAATTTAATAAAGATATGCGTAGAAAGAAGTATATAAAATACCCATATGAATATTTTGCGGCTCAGATTGAATTTGGCGTCAGACTTGCCCAAATAAAAAAAATCAGCCGGAGACAGTCATTTCTTAAATATACTGATCTTTACGGTAGTCTTACTAATCACACATTTGCCGATAATAAAAAGAACAAATGGGTAAAAAAAGTTCTGGTTAAGTTTGAATATTTAATTAAGAATGTAAAAGACATAGATAAACTTTGTATTGAAACATACAACCTATTTCTGGATACCCCATATGCCAGAATCTCCCCTGACTTGCCTAAGAAAAGCGATAAACTCAGATTCGGGTGTTTTAGATTAAATTATTCGGACTATTATAGATCAAGAAAGATAGTTAGACTTCATTTTTCACCCACTCGTGCCGGTCTGTCCCAAAAGAATCAGGAATTTAGGGCTTCGGATTTATCTTCCATTTATATAAATGACAGAAACAAGGAGTTTAGCGAAATGATTAACTACATATACAATAACCCCGAAAAGTTTGAGGGAGCAACGCATTTTTTGAGTTCTACTTGGATGCAGAGTCTGCCGGTATATCAGTCTTTTTTCCCTGTGGAATCGGTTAATTACAGAAAGCCTGTTGAAAACATTTATATGTGGCTCTGGGGACAATTTATGAAATGGGACCTATCCGGAAATACTAAAAGATATTTAGAATTCAAAGGCAAAGTTAGATCGGCGAAAATGGTTTCGACTGTGGTAGCAGCAATTCCCTTTAAAGTTTATGAAGTCTGCATACCATTGGAAGAAATGTTCAAAAAGTACGTGCCGGAATATGTTGATGTTCCAGTAGTTTCAGAAAATATCTCTATACCTGTACAATTTGATACCAGTCGTCCTTTACGATCACATACTGTTTATCAGTCAGAAGAATAATCTTATTTTCAGTGTTATATGCACGTTCCATCCTGTGATGGAGGTAGAAATCCTTAGTTGACGGATTCCCCCAGTGAGGAAATGTTACAAAATCAACTAGCCCCATTCCTTTGAAATCAGTTAGATCCGGTACTTTTGATAGGGCTTCTTCTCTGTGAGCGACCCATATATCCGGTCCTGCTACAAGTGATCCGGAGCTTTCTCCTATATATACTTTTCCAGAATTTACATGTTCCTGTGCAAGTAGCGCAAAATTTGTTCTCTGAATTTGATAAAGCAGAAAGAATGGATTGCCCCCCGCCACGAATAAAATGTCTATACCGGAAAGGTCTTTTCTGATTTCTGATTCACTTTTACCTGTTAATGTGTAGTTAAAAACATCAAAACCGAATGATTCAAAAGTTGCTTCTTCCAGTTTTATCCATGAAGTATCGGTAGTTTCTGTTTCAGAGGCTGTAGTAATGTATGCCAAAGTTTGTCCTTTAGGGGAGCCTTCAAAGTGCCGTACAAGGTCAGGCTCGACCGATTTCATACTAGAAGTGAGGTATAAATGTTTCATACTGTTTTGTTTTGATAACTTACCTTTGATTCTACAACAACTTTGGTTTTGTGAAAATTGCTATAATTCTATCGTGGGTAGAGTAAGCGTAATAATATGCGCATACAATGAAATAAAGTTTGTTGAGCAATGTCTATCAAATCTCCAAAAAATCAGAGACACGGAGTTGAACGATCTGAAAGTAATCGTTAAGGACAATGCATCTACGGACGGAACTGCTGAAGTAGTTGAACAAAAGTTTCCATGGGTTAAATTGATCCGCGGGGAAAACAAAGGATTATCTTACGGTTATAACATTGGATATAAGGCATCAGATACGGAGTTTCTACTTTTCTTAGGAATGGACGCTTTTCCGGAAGCCGGTACTATACCGGGATTAATTGAATATTTTGATAAAAACGAGGAAGTGGGAGCCTCTACATGTAAGTTAGTATTAAATGACGGCAGTCTTGACATGGATGCACACAGGGGTTTCCCTACACCGTGGATATCACTCACCCGCCTTTTGGGGCTGCATAAAATATTTCCTAATTCAGAAACATTTAACGGGTATTTTTTACCGGGAAGAAATATGAACGAGCCCCATGAAATTGACTTATGTATTTCTCACTTTATGTTTACCCGAAGAAAAGTCCTTGATCAGATAGATGGATTTGATGAGGATTTTTTCCTCTATGGTGAAGATGTGGATGTATGCTACAGAATTAAGAAAGCCGGATGGAAACTTATGTATCTACCTCAGTTTACCGCAAAACACATGAAGGGGGGCTCGGTAGGTATAAGAAAAACTACCAGAGACATGGTAAAAAAGCCGTTACAGCATAGGTTAAAAATGCAACGTTTGACATCGGAAGCGATGGCGTTATTTGTAAAGAAGCATTATATGGACAAATATCCCAAGCTATTCGTTTACTTAATGCTGATATCATCACGTTTACTCGGATACTTGCGTGTGTTTGTTGAATCTTTAAGAAGGTAATTAATAAAAGGCGGCCCCCATAAGCACAAGTAAATGTACTTGATTGGGGGCCGTTCTGTTAACCTAAGAGCGCAGTCAGAATTTCTTTTTGACCGCGATAGTCAACCTTTGTCGGAAGAGATGGCAATAAGGGTCTGTTGACAAGCAACTTTTCTGATCCCATCTCAATGTGCAGGGAATAACTTATATCTTCCCACGCGGTTCTTAAACACAAACTCCAGTCAAACAGTGGAGAAGCATGATAAAGATACATCCCACCGGGACCCAGACCTGTGGTTTGGTTTCTCCAGGCGAAGTCACTCTCGGAGTATGTAACGATGCGTTTTCTCCAGTTTTTACCCGGCAGATAGTTAAGTACTCCAAACAGCATGGGTCTCATAGCCACAGGCGGAAGTCCAATGTGCTCTTCATTCTTGTGGTATTTGAGATTAATTCCTCCGGATTCTGTCTTGTCTCTTGTCGCACGCGCAAAACAATAATCCTGCCATGTCTCCATGTTTTCGTAGCACAGTACTACTTCAAGCGCCCCTGATGTGTACTCGAACTGGAAGACATAGATCGTGGTCGAAAGAACACGCATTCTTTGACGAATGTTTAAAGTGTTCCTCTCAATCTCCTTAACCCTGGAAGCCAACGCTGACTCTTTATTTGCCTCTCGGGTTAACACTGTTGAAAGTACCTGACTAATGTTTACATTGTGTTGTGCCAGGAACTTTCCACGAAATCTGGGAGTAATCTGAATTGTCGGTTCTTTGGTAAAGTCACCGACAACTAGCGTAGCAATTTGAAGCCCTCTGGCTTCTGTTGCGTTAAAAACAACGTCTCCACTCATGATCCTCTCCTTATAGGAATTTTGGGGGCATGCCCCAGGATTTGGGTATTAATTGGCATTGTGCCTGTTGATAGCAGGATAGTATCATATAGGGCCTATAGTAGCAATATCACGGATATAATGATATAATTCTGCCCGCAACTTGAAAATTCAATAATAAACCTAAGAAAGGAAAAGGAGTTCATGATGTCCAAGAGACGCATAGTATTTACTGTGCTGTTGTTTGCACTTCTGGGATTCGCGTCCAGGTTCTTCGGCGTTATCGCCTTTATGTTCCTGCTCGCTTTCCCCGTGCTTTCGGGCATGTGGGCAAAGAGGCTCACGGTCAACTTTGACCGCGCACATGAACCGGAACAGGACTTTTCCATGATCATTTACTTCGTTATGTGGGTGATCATCGGGCTGGTTCTGTACGCGGTTTATCCCCTCTTGCTTACAACGCTCAACATAGCACCATTTCTGCGCTTTATGGTCTTTCTGGTTGGTTATGTGGCCGGGCTGTACCTGCCGCAAAAATCCATTCGGGTAAGGCCAAATTCGGGGAAATAACCGATGAACAAGCGGAGTCTTTTCATCACGGCAGCTCTGTTGCTAATCCTCATGTCTATTGTTGCCTGTGTGGCATCCGTAGACGCTTCGGACCAGATGGCGCCGTCATCTGATACCCAAACCACCGAAAGCTCTGATGGTGAAGATTCTACCGATGGAGTGACTGTGTTTATAGCAATCGTTTTGTGGATTGTTGTGACAGTCGTTCTCTTTTTGATAGATCCAACACTGGGGTATTTGTGGTTAAGGTTCAGTTTAAACGTCGTTTCGTTTGGTCTGACAAAGGGTGGCTCGAGCTCATCAAGATCAGGACGCGGCGGAGGAAGATCCGGTCGCGGAAACTAAACTAAGGAGGCAACAAGATGAAGAAGCTTTTGCTGACTTTTGCTGTACTGGTTCTTTTGCTTGGTGTCGTAACAACGGCATTGGCGCAGAGCACCAGATGCGGAGACGGTAGTGCCCCAGACTATGGTTTCACTCACTCCCGCGACCAGGAACACTGGACCCGCGGTTGGGAAACCTATTTGTCAGGCAAAACCGTCACCGAGATCGACAAAGTGCTGGACGGGCTATACAACGGAAACATCGTCGAAACCGTTGTTTTGTTCATGCCTGCCAGCTCTGTAGGCAATCGGGTCAACTGTGCAGTCCATTACCTGAGATATATGGAAATGGGAAGGCCCAGTGGACCCCGACAAGACAATGGTTATGCTTTATTGTTTGTCGTTGAGCCCGATGGTTCTCTGGATGTTCACTATGGAGTAGGTTTGGGATTGCCTTCAATGACGGCTCCTCACCTCACCGAAATCAATCGCATGGCCGAACAAGCTTATGATGCGACCAAGTCATACGATGACGCGGTTTTGATAGCGGTGAATGAGCTGGATACCTATGCCCGTTCATTATATGAGCCTATCTCAGACAGCGAGTACGAGAAACTAATCAGCCCTGAAGAGAGATCCGAGTCAGCAGTACAGGAACAAAGCCAGGAAAACCAAGGTATGTCCCCAGGGGCATGGTTGGTGGTACTAGTTCTGGTTTTTCTGGTGCTGCTTGTTGTTCTTGCTATATTTCTCGGAGGTAATTCGGGAGGTACTTACTCCTCTCCGGGCCCATCGAGATCGTCACCAAGTACACGTACAGGTTCGTCTTCTCCGACACGTTCTTCTCCCAGCCGGTCAGGCAGGGGAGGCGGAAGGTCAGGACGAGGCAACTAGTCTGTCTCTATCAGATTCCAATATCACAGGAGTAAAAGGAAATGAAAAACAAGAGATCCTTGATGTTTGCCATGATTTTTATTCTCATGGCGTCTGCGTTTCTTCCTGCCTGCGCGGCCAAGAAAGTCGCCGTAGAAGGCTCGAAGGAATACAACGAGTTAATCGCGCTGTGGCAAGGAGCTCAGTACGGTGCGAGCAATTTCAACCTGGTGGTTGACACGCAATACGGCAAAATCCAGGCCACTACACAGCAGGCTAACTCGTATTATGAGTCTGTAATCACCAGCGGTGAAGTATGGACCGGGCAATTTCGTGAACAGGGCGAGGCCTTAGCGGATCTAATCCGGAACTACAAGGATGAAAATGGCCAGCCTTTAGATCCATCGCAGTTGAACCTGAATGACTTGCAGCAGCAAGGCGCTCTTCCCGATGGACTGGCCGCTGGTTTTGCATTGTACGTCAACGCGATTCAGCAGGCTCCCCCTCCGGTTCCGGACTCTGCAGTGACTTTGTCTCTTATGGACACTACCAGCGAGGCAATGAACACGATTCAACTGGCAGGTACAGATTGGAACGATGCTGTACGCAAGTACAACACCCGCAGATCTCAAATCCGCGGCGAAGTTGTTGCGGCTGTGAGCAATTTCCTGGGTTATCCCCTACCTGAAAGCCTCCCCTTTTATGCAGGTGGCAATCAGGGCCAGCCCGTCGAAAATCCTTTAGCTCCGTAATTTGGGAGTTTAGAGGAAGGTTTATTACAATTGAATATAATCCCCCGCTTAGATGCTGTAATTTGGCACTTTCGGGGGATTTTTGTTTATGCTAAAGGTAACTGGATATTTTTTGCCTGCTGTTTTCCTGACTTTAGTTCGTGTTTTTCGCGGGAATTGTAGTAGGCACAGTAGTCACATTGTTCACCGCTTTCGGGTATGTATTCCAAATCCAAACATTTTTTTATATCCTCAATAGTATCCTCAACCCAATTTGTATTCCCTATGTAATCAATTAAGGTAATATCAAATTCAAGTTTAGCATCAAAAGCTTCCTTATCCGTATTGCCGTTACAATAAACAAAGTAACCTGTGTCAGAAACCTTGTACCCGTTTTGTTTCAGAAGCCACTGATAAATTTCCATTTGTCTTTTGTACCCAATTTGCCAATCCTTATCTAACTCATTAATCTCCTCGTTTTTGCTTGTTGATTTATAGTCCACCACAATGTATTCATCATCAGAGTTTATCCATAGATCGTCGATTGCTCCGAATATTAAAAGATTTGTCGGTTTGTGCAGGTACTGGATACCTGTGAAATTATCCCGCCACAAATCAAGACTCTCGTGCGGTACCGGTTTAGCATCAACGCCGTACTTTTCAATCAGCGGGTGTGGTTTTCCGCTTACACGGTGAGAATCGAACTCAAGTTTTAAGAGATGATCCACTGCACTGTTAAGTGCAAATGGAAATCCAGGAGGTCTTCCTGTACCAAGCACTCTGTCAATATAGAAACATCTGGGACATTCCATAAACAAATCTATCTTTGACCTGCTCAATTTGAAATACTGAGTGGAACTTTTGTCGTAACAATATTTATCTAATCTTTGTGATTTATAGTATTCAGACATGTTCTGATTATAACCCATTTATCATTGGTATAATTAACTACAATATGTCTATGTCTGTTGAAAAAAGAAATAAATTAATAATATTAATTCTAAGGTTATTTATAGGTTGGTTCTTTTTCTATTCAGGTTTAACTAAAGTAACGACCTATTACACTGATCAACCGGATTGGTCAGCCGCTCAATTTTTGTCAGGTCAAAAAGGAATATTTTCCGATTATTTTCAGACACTGACCTCTAATAAATTAATTGATTATCTTAATGCTTATGGTCAGTTGGCTATTGGTTTGGGGGTCATTACCGGAACCCTACTTAGATTAGCAAGTTTCTGGGGAATCTTTTTAATGGGTATGTATTACATGGCAGGGTATCCGCCAAAGAACGCTCTTTTGATTGATACTCATGTTTTATATTCAGGAATATTTATTTTGCTCATGTCTTCGGGAGCCGGAAGATATTTTGGAGTCGACGGATTAGTGGAGAAAACTGAAATAGTGAAAAGAAACCGATGGTTGTTAAAGTTGCTCGGATAGTCCGGTTACTCCGAAAGTTTTACATATATATCACCGGAAGGACTCATCTTTTGTTTGTTTATGACATGTGCCACTTTTGTGATGTCATTTGTCCACTCAGGCAACTCTAATCTGTGGTATGGGTGAACAGATAAGTTAATTTTAAGGTTGCTTTGATTCTCAAGCAATTTCAGACAGGCAACAGTATCTTCTACTAACGAAGAAGTATACTCAAAAGATATTATTGGGATTATCGAATGAAGACCCTCAAATACGTATTTCTCGTAACCCTCTACGTCAATTTTGCAAAATGCAGGTACTCCATACGCAGAGATAAGATCATCAATCGTTGTTATTTCAACGTCTATAGTTTTGTCCCAAGTTCTGTTGTTGAAAGGTCCCTCCTTCTTATATTTTTCGGAAAAAGTTGAAGTCGCGTGATTTTGAGACGAAACATAAAAAGGAAGTACGCCTTTAGAGTTGCCGACGCCCTTACCGATGACGGTTATGTTCTCGTTCCCCGCGAATTTTTTGTTGATAATATCGAGACAGCGAGGCTGAGGTTCTAGGCATATTACTTGAGCTCCCAGTTCAAGAAAAACTTCTGCATAGTCGCCCATATTAGCTCCAATATCAAAAACCAGATCATCGGATTTAACAAACTGAGAGTAAAACTTTTTCAGATAAGGTTTTTCAATATGTGCCCGACCTCTTTCAAGTGTACTCCTAACAGTAACGGGAAGTTGTTGATATAAAACATCGGCTTTCACTCCACAATTGTATCAGGAAGACCACTGTTACTTAATCAACTTTTCAAGGGCGTATTTATTGAACCCTACTACAAATTCCGAATCCATGTCTTCATATTCCAATTCAGTGACTGGCACTCCCATCTGCCCTGTTTTATTTACAAGATACTGAGCTTTTTCCTGATCGCGATCCACGTATATTAATTCATACTCAATCTTGTTGTCTTCCAGCCACTTCTGTTCCATTTTGCAATAAGGGCAGGTAGTTGTGGAATACAGCTTTATGCTGGTGGGTTTCAACTCGCCGACACCGGCTGCCGAATTAATCAACTCCCTGATCTTTTCCTCCGCCTCTACGGACAATTTTAGTATCTGTTCGTTCTGACTAACCCCGCCCAACACCGCAGGATTACCCGCACCTACAAATATATCGCTATTCAATTGTGTAACCAGAACCGAACAAGGTAAAAGGCCGATAAGCTGTTTATCTTCTTTAACAATTGTTTCCAGCCAGCTTTTTGAACAGATCTGAACTATGTGAGTATTATCGTTTAGCTCACTTTCACTCAAAACCTTAAAACCCATCCTTTCAGCATGATTGGTAATATTCTTTATGGTATCTTCTTTGGAAAAAGTACTTTTCCTGAAATATGCGAGATTCATTTTTTGTCCTCCTTATTTAATGTAAATACTAGATCGGCAATTCGACCGGCCTTACCGTTAATAATTTTGTAAGTTACTTCCCTTCCCTCTTTTCTGCATTCAACTAGGTCAAAATCTTTTAATATCTTTAAGTGTTGGGAAACTGCCGACTGTGAAAGTCCACATTTACTGATAATGTTATTAACACTCAAATCCTGTTTATTTAAACAGCTTAAAATTTGCAGTCTTACCGGATTGAGAATTGCTTTAAATACGTTTTCTGACACTTTAATACATTAGCACACGCTAATATATTGTCAATGCTTAAGTTATTATATATTTCTTGAATCGTATGCCCAGTGTAAAAGGCTTTGTCTTTGTCTTCTTCTGCAATCATAGTCGCCCGGTGCACAGTTCTTTATTAATTGAACAAGATGTCTTTTGTAAGACTGCCATCTTTTTATTTGTCTTATATCCTCTTGCGGGATCCGCCGACCCAAATAATACCTGCAATACCACTGAAACCACCCGCGCGGGTCTTCGTCATAAATCCAGCCTTTCTCCCGCCAAACGCTTAGTTTCTGACTTGCATTTACTTTGAAAAAATTCAACTCAGGGTTGTGACGTTCGGGGCAAAGCTTGGCATTTTTATACCAGTCTTTTGGGAATTCATCAGCACAATCGGTCATGTACTTACCCCCGAAAACACCTAACTCAAGCATTTCTTTTGGAGTCAGTTCCGGAGAGAATTCGGGGTCGAAATCTTTGCCTTCAAGCTTGGTACAAGTATACGCATAATTATGTTGCATTAAATCGTTTACGATAATTTCTGTCATTTAGTGTGTTACTGATAATTCCCTGATGCTTTCCAGGTACTTTATGTGTTTGTTTCTCAATCTCTGGTATTTTTTGGCATCCAGACCATGTTTTAAAATCATTTCAGCTGCTTGTTGAGCTCCTATATAATGAGAAAGAACTACATTTGTAACTCCGGCATCGTAAAGTTCTGTAGCATGCTCCAACGTGTCTGCTATTACAATTAGAATTGTATCCTGGTTTGCTCTTCTTATAACTTGAGCCAACAACATATTAGTTTCAAAATCCGGTATTGTGGATACTGCAATTTTCAGGTTATTTAATGGAAGATCCTGTAAGAACTCCGCGTCGGATGCATCCCCATACTCATAAGGTATTTTTATGTTAGCCAAATGTTGAATAGTGTCAGGATTATATTCAACTACTAAAAATTTTGTCTTGCTTTCTCTAAAAGCATGCGCAAATTCCGGACCCGCCCTTCTATAGCCAAAGATAACCGCTTCAAAATCTTTTTCATGCTTATCTTTATTCATATTTGTTTTTCTAATTTCAAAGATCGACAGAATTTTATTGATTTTTTTGTATATAAATTCGGAATATAAAATCAGGTATGTAGATCCCGCTATGGTAATAATGCCAACCAAAGTAACCATAGATAATACCTCTCTGGAAACATGTCCAACGTCAAAACCAAGTTTAACAAGAATAAGTGAAAACTCACTGATTTGGGCAACTGTTAAGCCGGCAAGAAATCCTGTTTTCTTTGAGTATCCCAAAAAATTCATAAGAAGGAGAACTATTAATGGATTGCCAATTAAAATAAATACAGAAAAAATAATTGTAGGGCTAATAAGCCCCTGCCAGTTATCGAATACCATTTGATATCCGAGAAGAATAAAAAACAAGGTTATGAAGAAATCACGCAAAGGTTTTAGTCTTGATGAGATTTCGTAAGAAAATGGAGTGATAGAAAGTGAAACTCCCGCAACAAGAGCTCCAATTTCTATTGATAGTCCCATTTGGTGATATAAAGCCGCTATTCCCATCCCCCAGGCAAGTGCGCCTATAAAAAGAAACTCCTGTGAACGACCAATGAATCCAGTTAATTTAGAAAGTATTTTTGACGAAATCAAAAACAAAAGGGCGAGCATTGCAAACCCTTTAAGTAAAAGAATAAATAAATTAAATAAAACAACGGATAAGTTTGCGCCTTCCACCGCATTCAAACTGGAAATAATGACTAGGATTAATGTTGCTACAAGATCCTGAACAAGAAGAAAACCTACGGCTATCTTTCCGTACAATTTATGTGTGTCGCCTTTATCACTAAGCAATTTCAAAATAATAATCGTACTGCTAAAGGTTAATGCTACCGCAATGTATAGAGATTCTATTGGAGTGAATCCTAACAATACTCCTATTACGTACCCAAATAAGGAAGTAAAAAAAACTTGCCCTAATCCAGTTACGGTGGATACCGGTCCAAGTTCTTTTAAAATTTTTGGACTTAGTCCGAGACCGACAATAAAGAGTAAAGCCGTTATACCCAGTTTAGAAAAAAGTTCCACAACTTCTACCGATTTTAAAATATTGAAAAAGTACGGACCGACGAGTAAACCTGCCAGGATATAGCCAATGACTAACGGTTGTTTTAACAATCTCATTAAAGTTGAAACTAACAGTGCGACTAAAAGGATGAGACTTATTTCACCAAACTGTTCCATTTGTTAATTCTACAAGAAAACAGACTCTGAAAATAGCTATATAAGGAAATATGCACCGGCAATGGCCATAATTCCGGCGATTATTTTTTTGGCTACATAATTGCGTTCGTTTAAGAAAATAACTCCTAAAATAATAGTAAGGAGTATTGATGTCTGGACTATCGGTATTACGCGTGTCGCTTCGGCAATTTCCAGGGCTTTTAACTGCAAAAGGTAGCCGAATACATTTATTCCGGCAAGGACAACCACTTTCCATGAAGCCTGCTTTAATTCTGATTTTATTTCGGAAAACTTTATGTAAGGAAAGATTATAAATACAATTGGGAGTGTCCAAACAAGTATGCTGTATGTATTTGCGTTAAAGTATCCAGCACCCAGCTTGTCTAGCATCCATGCGATGCCTATAAGAATGCTTGTGAATATTCCAACGGCTACGCCTTTTAATGAATTTTTACCTTTAAGATTTTCAGTCGACACTATAAGCAAAGCAATGATTATGAGAAATCCGCCCAGAATTTTTCCGGGAGTCACAGTTTCTTTATATAATATTAAGGCTCCGATGAAAGCTACAAATACACTCAAATTTCCTATAGTTGTAAGAACTGAGGCATCGAGCAGTTTTGCTGCAACAAATCGAAGCCTCTCAAACAGACCGTAACAAACAACGGCTACAAGAAGGGAGATATAAGCAATTGGCTCTGAAGGTAGCGCGAATTTAGTATGTTCTCCGGTAACAAAGTATATTGAAAGCGAAATTACCGCCGCAGAAACATTGAACAACAGAGATATTGCTCTAGGATATTTGCTGTCAACAGCAAGCACTCTCTGTAGCAAGTTCAACAAAGTAAAGAATAAAACAGAGCTAAAAGCCAGCACTACCCAGTTCATTCCTATATTCTATATCCAAATAAACTCAAAGTCTTTATGATTATGAATATGAACAGCATATTTATAGACGTGGCACTTTTGATACTGTCTTATATGACGGGTTGGTTTTTTATTGCCCAGCTTTTGAAAAGAAACGATGTTGCCGATATAGCATGGGGTTTAGGGTATGTTTTAATCTCGATGTATCTATTTTTTAGGGGCAGTAACAGTATCCATTTTTATGTAATTAGCTTTCTAATAGTTGTTTGGGGTATCAGGCTTAGCTACCATATATTTCAGCGCAACAGAGCAAAAGAAGAGGATTACAGGTATAAAAAATGGAGAATACAATGGGGACGATGGTTCTATTTGAGATCGTACATTCAGGTTTTTATAATTCAAGGATTTTTCATGTATATGATAAGTTTGCCACTTATGTTCTCTCATGAGTACGATAGCAAGTCTCTTAGTTATTTGGGTTTTGCGGGGATGTTGATCTGGATTACCGGATTCATATTTGAGAGTGTCGGTGACTATCAGCTAAGGTTGTTTTTATCAAAACCTAAAAACAATGGAAAGATTATGAAGTATGGTCTGTGGAGATATACCAGGCATCCGAATTATTTCGGAGAAGTAGCCCAGTGGTGGGGGATTTTCTTGGTTTTGACTGACGTCGCATTTAATTGGATTGCACTATTGAGTCCTTTGACTATTACGTATCTTCTATTGTTTGTGTCGGGAATCCCTATGCTTGAAGCCAAATACAAGGGTAATAAGGAGTTTATGGAATATCAAAGAGTAACAAACGCCTTTTTCCCGTGGTTTCCAAAGAAGTAAAAGTTATCTGATCCACCGTCCGATATAAAATCCGGAGAGTGAAACAAGCGCACTCAAAGTCATTCCCCAAAGAATATCAACAATTGTTACTTTCAGGGGCCAATCTTTTAATGTAGCCAGGTTTGTCAGATCATAGGTTGCGTAGGTAAACAGGCCGTATAGGGCACCACTAATTAAAGCCGCTTTTGCTGAGTTATTATTTAACGCCGGTACAACAGCAAAAAACAGCAGTCCTGCAATATTTAATAGATAAAAAATACCCGCTGCTGCAAGATTGGGTTTTTCCGCCAGTAGATGTCCGATGTTTGCTTTGTAGAAACCGGGAGCAATTTTGGCCAGCCAGACTGCATCTATGCCTAAAAATACCGTCAAGGTGCCAAAATATAATTTAATTAGATAATTAATATTCATAAATCAATCTTACATCCTTTGAAATGTATATAATAGTTTTAATGACCAAAATGCTTCAGGTTGTTAAGAATCATTATTTACTAGTTCTTTTTGTCTTTTTCTATTTACTGTTTTCACTATTTACGTATAAAGTTGTTCCTATTGGTAATTCCGAGGAATATAGGTATCTTAGAGGCAAGGAAACATTGGAGCACTTTATATATGGTCAGTTCACCGAAAAAATGCTGCAGCCTATTCCTAACTACTTTCTCTATAACCTATATCCTATGATTCTGGTCTACCTTAATCCCAATTTCTATTACGAATGGTTCCACCTGATGAATTTAGCCTTTTCTCTGTTGGGGTTTGTCGCAGTTTATTTTCTTTCTTTGGAAATTACTAAATCCAGACGCCTCTCACTATTTAGCATGCTCGCCTTGGTCCTTTTTCCGGGTTTTTTCGGACAACTTGCATTCAACCCAATTGATATGCCATTTATGGTTGCGTATTTGTGGGTTTTGTATTTGTTAATCAAATATTCTAAAAATGATTCGAATCACTGGTCTACTATCCTATTGGGTGTATTGATAGGCATAGCACAAGGTCTGAGGCAGCTGGGTTTGACCTTGTACATTGTTGTGGTCGCTCTTGATATTTATGACTATTTAATGAATAGAAATGAGACCAAGTGGAAACTGACAAGATTTTTTAAGGAAAGGTTTCTTAAATATCTATATATTTTTATAACAGCAAATTTCTTTATGTTGATTACCTGGCCCAACTTCGCGGTTAACTTTTTCAAGAGCTATATCTGGTATCTATTTGTAGGTTCGAATTTTTACCTGTGGGATTTCGGGCTTTTGTTTTTTGGGAAATTTCTCGAGAATCACGAAAGACCTTGGTATTATCTCCCCTTTTTCCAGCTGATAACGTATCCGTATTTCATAAGCATTTTGTTTCTGTCTATTATTCGTTTTTTTAAGGAAAATTTAAAAAATAGAACATATTTTGTTTTGACTTCTGCGGTAATTATCAACTATATTTCATACTTTGCATTAAAACCGGTACTTTACGACGGAATTAGGCATTTCCTGTTTCTCGTACCATTGATCGTACTTATATCAGTTAAACATCTGAAAGACTTGTTGCAGTTAATCGGAAAAAAGTATCAGTTAACAATTATATTGTTGATCATCATAAACCTGTTTGGTTTAGCCTATTACTCCATTAGAGAATTTCCTTATCAATATGTTTATTTTAATAAGATAGGACATCTATTCGGAAATCCGTACAAGTTGTTCGAGTCAGATTATTCGAACACTAAATATAGGGAAGGGGCCGAGTGGATAAGGGACACCTACATAACTGAAAACAGTAAATACGATACAAGTAACCCAAAAGAAATGCTGAGAGTTTACGTTTGCGATAATGCATATGCCGTTGATTATTTTTCACACAAAAAGTTTCTTACAGTTATTCACAAGGAAGATTCCGACCTGATATTATGCGACTATAGGAACAAACTCCAAAGCGATTACGAAGGGAATTCTGTCAAAGAATTTTTCATTGATGGAAACCCGGTATTGTATTTGATACGGACCCCAAAAGAATATCAATTGTTATAAGCTTCTTCTAGTTTGGCGATATCAAATTTCTTCATTTTTAAGAAGGCCTCAGTGACTTTGGCAATTTTATCCTTGTTTCCACTTCCCAACATTATGTTCATTACTTCCGGCACTATCTGCCATGAAACTCCGTATTTATCCTTTAACCATCCGCATTGTTCGGCTTCAGGAACTGCGCTTAATTTTTCCCAGTAATAATCAATTTCTTCCTGGTCTGTGCAGTTTATAATGAAAGAAATTGCCTCATTAAATGTAAAACCGTGGTTGTAAGCACTATCCATTGCGGCAAATCCTACCCCTTCTAAAACAAATCCCGCATGTTTCACAGTGCCCACCTTGTCGAATTCACTTTCTCCCTCTTCGTATCGTGCGATTTCTGTAATCCTTGAGTTGTTAAATACTGACGTATAATAATTCATGGCTTCTTCGGCCTTACCTGCATTTCCACCTGTAAACATTAATGTTGGAATTATTTTTTGAGTAATAGGCATATCTTCCATGAACATAACTTGCCATGAAAGTCCGTACTTGTCAGTAGTCCAACCGTATTTCTTGCTAAAGGGATAAGCACCAAGTTCCATCAAGACATCACCGCCATTTGAGATTTCTTTCCAGATTTTTTCGGCTTCTTCAACGCTGGAACAGGCTACAAACATCGATATAGCGGGCGTAAATTTAAAGTATGGTCCCGCGTTGATCAACATAAAATCCTGTCCTAAGATGCGCATACTTACTATGTCAGCATCCCCAGAGGGGGTGTCGTGTATAGTTGTAACTCCGGTAACACCGGAATCCGCAAAGATACTACTGTAAAGTTCTGCTGATTCCAAAGCCTCTTTATCGTACCAAAGATGAGTTGATATCTTTTGCATAGTATCTCTTACTCCCCCGCAACGTTAACCATCCATAATACCCCATACTTATCTGCAAATGAAGCAAAATAATCTCCCCAAAACATTTTCGCAAAGGGCATTTCAATTTTTCCACCTGCGGAAAGCTCATTAAATAGTCGTTGTCCTTCCTCAACTGAATCGGGTGCCAAAGAAATATAATTGTTGTTTCCTACAACTAGCGTCATACCACGTGCTTCGGATATGTCCGATCCCATTAATACAGCATTATTTCCAATCGGCAGCGATATGTGCATAATTCTTTCTGCCTCATCCCCAGGCATTTTTTCTTCACCCTGTGGCATATCTTTGTATCTCATTAACGAACTGAATTCTCCCCCAAATACTGATTTATAGAAATTAAAAGCTTCTTCGGTATTACCGTTAAAATTTAAGTATGGATTTATTTTTAGCATGGGATATTCCTTAAATATATAAATAAATATCTATTTAAAGAATCTACCACATATAGATGATGTTTAGTATAAAGACAAATAGCAAATTATTCCGAGAAAATAAAAGATTCCCCAGCCTACAGTCCAGAATACAAGGGAAAAAGCTTCCTTGTATTTTTTATCCCAAAATAAAACTGCCGCTCTGCCAAGCACAAGAGAAGCACTTAGAACGGCTGAAATAATAAAAAGAAGAAGCATTATGATAGGAGCAAAGAATTGAGGTACTTTATGTTCCAGCGACTGCCCTGCGTACGTAAAGAATGCGGAGATAAGCCCAATATAAATAACAAGACCCGTAGCCTGTAAGAACGCCAAGAAAGGTGTAGAAAATTTTTTTATCATGTGTAGATTATACTACTCTTTATTGATAGACTGGTCATAATGGTGGACAAATATAAAGAATACGCGCTAATAAGTATTGTTTCCATTATTTCAGTTTTGCTCATTTTTAAATATTTTAATTTAAATCCTTTGTTACCACTAAATTATTCAGGTGATGCGCTGGTTCATTACAATTTTGCAAAAAACATTCAGGTTTCAGGATGGTGGACTAGTAATCCTTATCTTGGAGCCCCTGGTGTTCAATCACTTAATGATTTTCCGCTGACCGAGCTGCTTCACATTCTTTTATTAAAGACACTTATTCTGTTTGGTTTAAATTGGTACCAATCAGTAAATATTTTCTATATTTTGAGTTTTCCATTAACAGCGGTTATATCCATGTACGCAATGAGGAGAATAGGTATTAAGACAGCTATAGCCTTTCCGTTATCCTTAATCTACACTTTTATACCCTACCATTTTTATCGCGGGGTTAATCATCTCTTTTTAGCCGCTTATTACACAGTGCCTATATCAATACTCTCTGCTTATTTACTAGCATCAGAAAAAAAATTGAAACCTGTTGAGACTGTCGTATTTCCGTTTGTGATTGCCTCCGCGGGTGGTTACTACACATATTTTTCTCTGGTGTTTTTAGGTCTCGGAATAATAATTAAATTTATCAAAACAAGAAAACTCTTTGAATTAAAGCCCGGAGTTATATTTTTAAGTCTGACATTACTCATTTTCATGCTAAATATGTCCCCCACTCTTATTTTCCAATTAAGGCATGGGTCAAACCTTAACACAGGAACCAGATTGATATCAGAGACCGAACTTTATGGTCTAAAGATAATCCAACTTCTCCTACCGGTGGAGGACCATAATTTATCCATACTAAACAAAGTTTATAAGAGATATGGACAACATGGACTTGGTCTAACAATTACGGAAAATCAATACTCTAGTCTTGGTTTGATTTCTTCGGTCGGTTTCTTGTTACTCCTTGCTTATGCGGCTTTTGGAGTTTTCATTGAAAAAGCAGATAAAAATTTTATAGCCAAAATTAATATTTTTTCGATATTTAATTTGACAGCGGTATTGTTTGGCACTATTGGTGGATTTAGCTTATTTTTATCCTCTTATATGACTCCAGTGTTTAGATCAGTAAACAGGATAAGTATATTTATAGCTTTTTTTAGTTTAGTTGCCCTGGGATTGCTAATTCAGAAATACGTTAAAGACAGGTATGCCATCGTACTGGTGTTTGTGATGTTGAGCGTATCTCTATATGACCAGATCTCAATTGGTGTAATGAGAAACTTCAGAGACGATCAGAAAGGGTTTCTTGCCCTAAAGAATTATGCATATCAGTTGGAAGGAATTGCTGGTAAGGATTCCATGATTTATACACTTCCCTATGGACATTATCCTGAAGGAGAAGACAAAAAGATTATGAGACTCGCCTTGCTGACCGACTCTATTAAATGGAGTGCGGGAGCGGAAACATGGAGAGCAATCAGTTATTGGCAATATAACAATACCCGGCTTGAAATCGAAAGATTTCTTGAAAATATAATAAAGGAAGGTTTTACAGGATTAGTAATTCATCCGGAAGGATATGATCAGGCAAAAGTAGAGGAAATAAAAAGAATTTTATCTGATGAGGGATTTAAAAGTTACAATGATGAATTTGTCTATTTTGATCTAAAAAAATACGCTGAGGCAAATAATATAAATAAAGATCCAACTAAAGTGTTTTATTATATAGGCGGCAAATGCGTACACGACTATACGGATTTAAATAAAGTCATTACAAAGTATTGGTGTGTAGACTCTGCAAGAATTAATTTTGAAAATCGAACAAGCAGAACTTTAAAATATAATGTAAATGCAACGTTACAATTTCCCGCAGGAATTGAGGATTTCAGCTTAACAGTAGAAGTAAAGCCCGGGTATTCAACTAAGTATATTTATAAAGCAGCCGAACATGATGGGGCATTTCCGCTGCCGGGAAATGAAATTAAGTGGCCGTTGAATATCGGTTACCCAAATATGTTACTACAAAATGTAATAGTTACTGAAGTTCCAGATGTATAATTTAAATAGATGGAAACTTGGATTCAAAACATTTCATATTCTTTAGTAATAATATTTTCAGTTTTTGATGCGGCCAAGTACACTTTACAGATAATTCCCGCTAACGATAAGCAAAAGGGATCCAGAGCCGGCGTAATTCTGTTTGTTTCGTTCATTTTTATTTTGTTAAATTACTATATTTTGGGTATTTTTGATCTAGTAATAGAGTTTGTAGAGTTAATCCTAGGAGATACAATCTTAAAAAGGGACTTAGCAGTGTTAATTGCTTTTATAATTTTTCAAATCCCATTATATAAGTTGGTGGCAAAGAAAAAGAGGATCAAAAAATATGGTGATGACAATTCAATATTTGAGAAATATGTTGAAGCATTTGTTAATGCGAGATTATTTTTATTTCTATTGTTTGTATTTTTGATAATATTCGCCTTTCTTGGAAAAAAGTAGGTGCTTTAACATGGCTTTTATTAAAGCACCTTCGAGATGTATTTATACCCTAATGTGGCTGCGTGCCGGACGCTAGGGGTGAGCTGAGTTGCAGTAAAGTACGTTCTTTGGCTATGACGGTCGAAGTGAATCTGCTTTCCAATTTAGTAAGTGTGGCGGCAGCAGAAGTTATTACGGGCGAACCTCTTCCGACATAATATGGTGCGGGTTGTGTGAACCATTCTCCGTTGGGGATTCCGACCACGAAACTGTAACCGGTTTCCTGAGCAACCGCAAGAATTCTTAAATCGTCTCCGTATACCCCGTAGGGAAGTATAAGGGAAACAGGACTTTCCAGATGTTCTGAAATAGTGGCATATGACCCCGAGATCTCTTCCCTTAAAATATTATCCGGTTGTCCGGGAAGATATTTATGTGAACTGGTATGAGACGCTATTTCAAAACCGGCACGCTCAAGTGAATCCAGATATTTCCATTCAGCTTCGCTTAGTTGACCGGGTACAAGTCCTATTACGGCTACCATTCCCCTGCTCATTAGTTCTTCGGCCATGAGCTTTAGAGAGTGTGTTATGCGGTTTGGACCGTAGTCATCGATTGATATTATTATCAGTTTATCAGGTATTGATTGTCCTGATATAACAAAGTCGTTCAGATCCTTGTAGGTTATGGTTGTGTATCCATCTTTCTCTAAAAGATCCAAAAACCCGGGTAGAAACTCCACGCTGTGGGAATGCAGCATGAGCGACGGCGGAACCGCAAAATCATCAACGGCAGCCCGGCTGTAACCTGAAACAAAGAAAATAGATACAGCCAAAACTAACAACCCTGTGTTAAGAACTCTTCCTTTCACGAGACACCTCCTTAGTTTTTAAAGACCTATAAGATTATTATATCAGATCACATTAATATGAATGTAAAGAGAGTAAAAATTTATTTCAATGGAAGAGACTCGCAAGCTTCGCCGTCTTTATCACCGTCCAAACGATTAATATCGTTTCCGGTTCCGCCCACTCTCTCAAAAAATACTTGAGCTTCGGGTTGTGAAGAAAAGTCATCACAATTGTAATCATCTGCCTTTTTACCAAGTGCAGTATCAGTTGTGATATTTCCAAACTTATCGAAAAGAATATTTCCCTCGGTGTCCCTTCCGACCTTTGATTCCTGGAATGATTTGGTTTCCCATAGTCTTCCCAAGTCATAGTCGGTTTGAGCTACCTCGAGTCCAAGTGCAGCAAGTAAGGCTATAAAGGCAATAACAAGAGCTATTCTAAGCTTTTCAAAGAAGATAAAGAGTACAGCTACAATTGCCATGAGGATAACAATAAGCCAAATTCTGAACTTATGGCTGCTTCTGAGTTTTTGGACTTTTGAGGGGACCTTAGAGAAAACTTTTTCTTCTTTAGATGAGGTTTGATTGTCTGTTGTTTCGGGTGTATCTATCTTTATGTCCATATATTGATTCTACACCAAATTATTTTACTAGGGTAACCCACTTTGTATCAAAGGTTAACTCGTTCTTCTCGAGTTTTTCCATTATAGCTTCAATACTAAGACACAACATATCCATGAAGGCAAAAAACGTATCTTTGTTAATAGCATCTGCCCATAACTCAAAGCCCAATTCTACAGCTAAAGGATTCTCAGTTACAGGGTACAATTTAACAAGTTTTAGTCTGTCATTTAGTGCAAACAGTTTTGATATGTCAGTTTCAGGAACATTCATCATGAAATCCACAGTTGAGACCATTACAAACTCTCCTTCTATACGAAACGATATGTAAATACCTTTTTGATCATCAAAATTAAAAGGGGCTACTAAAACTTCTTTGTCACCATTTGGGTTAAGTTTTTTGAAAGTCCAACCATACTCTTGTAAGAACTGTTCCAGATCGCTTATAGAGGGAATTTTGTTTTCATCCATAATAACTATATTACTACTAAATAGAACATGCGGCCATACTGACTATAGACAAGTACTTGCAATAGTTGTAATATTACAAGTACATGAAGAATACAGAAACCAAACTTAGAACAACTGTCTTTTTGAGACCCTCACTTATCAAACATGCTAAGGCACAGGCGGTTATAGAAGAAATTACACTTACAGAGCTTATAGAGAGAGCTTTACTCAAATACTTACCTAAAGAAACGATAATAAAGAAAATAGACTTCAGAAAGCCCGTAGGGCGGCAATAACTCCCAAGACAACTCCCATAAAAAACATCAAGTCGTAATGATTTTATAATTGAAAGAAGGTGATAAATAATGACAGAAATAACAAGAGAAACAGTAACTTCTCAGAGTAATGAGGGTAAAACAGTATTGAATAATCCTACAGGTAACGAGAGTACTCCGGTTATGGCTACGCAGGTAAAAACTGCTGCTACAAGTTCACAGACTGTTGAGTACTTAATCTACTTTTTCTTCGGGCTACTTGAGGTACTATTAGTCTTCAGATTGGTATTCAAGTTGGCAGGAGCCAGCTCCACAAGCGCTTTTGTGAACTTCATATACGGATTAACAGGATTATTCATATTACCTTTCGAAGGTATCTTCCGTAGAGGGGTCTCCCAAGGATTAGAAACCAGTTCAGTACTAGAACCTGCAACATTAGTTGCATTGGTTGTATATGCTTTTATATCCTGGGGAATCGTTAAGTTAGTTCAAATATTCTCAGGAGAAAAGCAGCAAGGTTAGTTGATAGTGAACGGTCGTATTTATGTGCAATTTTGGAGGTGATTAGTATGTCTATTATTTATTGGATTATCTTCGGCTTAATCGCAGGAGGAATCGCAAATTATCTTTCCCCCAGTTCACACGGAGGAATAGTAGGATCAATTGTTCTTGGAATTATTGGAGCAGTTGTTGGTGGATTTTTAGGACAGATGTTCTTTGGCGTAGATGTTACCGGATTTAACATAAGTTCAATCATAGTCGCTGTTATAGGAGCACTGATTGTGCTGTATGTAGCTAGATTATTTTAGAACTGTGTTAAAAAAAAGGCCACTTGATGCATTAACGGAAACATATCGCCCTTATGATATTTAGTGGCCTCCAGTTTCAGGTTCAGCTGATTAAATAAGTCTTCCCACTCAGATACCGTTTTATTATTGTGTGGGTTTACAAAAAATTCCAAATTTATTAAATCGTCCCAGAAATGGGTCAAATACTTCTGTATCTTTGTGGAGTAAATTTCCTCCATTAAAATTATATTTTTTGAGACTCTTTTTGCTTCTTTTAATATGGCTTTGGGATCCTTTGTATGATGTAAGACTAGAATAACTATGACGAAGTCAAAACTGTTATCATCAAATGGAATTCTTGTCCCATCGTAAATAATTGGCTTCACGTTATTTACAAAACTAACATCATGAATATCCAATGGAACAACGCCATGACCCTTATCTATTAGCAATTCGGCTACACCACAGGCACCGGCGCCGATATCCAGAATCCTGCTTTTTTCCGGCAAGTATTCCGAAATTCTGCCTACAATTGTTTTCGCCCGATTTCTGGAGATTTTATATATGATTTTATTTATTATCGGAGTGTGAGTTAGAGTTTGGATAATCATTGTTAGATTTTGGTTTTCCCCAGTTCCATCCGGGTTTCTCCCCTTTCTTATAAGCAATACGTATCAAAGTTATTGTTAAAAGTGTTGTAGGTAGTACAAACATAAAGAGCACTTCCTGGTTTGAAGAACTCTCATCAACTGTGCTCGAAAGCAGAATGATTAGTACTAAATATACCAACGTTACAAGCCATCCCTGCCAAGTGACGGGCGTCCAACCCCAACCAAACCATTTAGCTTTGAACCATAGATTATGCTGATTTATTACTGACATGTTAAAGAAATTATATCAATAACAAACAACCCTAAAGAACTAGTTGCTCTATTAGGGGTGTTTGTTGTGCGTACTTTACTCAGTTTCCGAAGCCCAATTTCCAAGACCCTTTTTTAAGGGACTCATGTATTCTATGACTCCGTATTCATCGCATGGGTCGCTGGAGATCTCTTGTATAACAATAAATTCTCCCCATAAAGCCGGCCCTATTTCTGTTGTCTTAGTATCATCTGTGTACCACATACCTTCGCCGTAGTATCCGATAACAGTATCATCAAGGAAAGCATCTGCAGGTGCAGCAACTATCTTAACGAAATCTGTAACAGTACATGTAGCAAAGACTTGAGTCGATGTGCCTGTTGCAGTCCAGGTAAGGTTGTTGCTGTTACTGTCAGTAAAGGTACCTCCGGTAATCTCGTTATTGCCTATGGTTCCTGTAAAGTCACCTGTGTAAAGTATCGGGAATCTGTCGTAATGCAGCTGCAGCGTGTCACCTGTGATTGTACCCACTAATGTTCCTCCATACTCCCAGTCCGCGCCGTTTAGCCACCAAAATTCTCCGGTAACGTTACCTTCTGAGTCCTGAACTAAGTTACGAAACTCTCTGTTATCAGTTCCTCCGTTGAAATCCAGCATCCAGTTTCCGGTTATATCCCAGTAGTAATCTGTCGAGCTAAGGTAGGTTCCTGATGCGTGATTGGTTAGCCATGCGCCAGAGCCGATATAGCTGCTGTACCCATAATGTCTATCCAACAGCTCATCACCGTCACAAGACTGATTACTTAACCAGGCGTCATTCCATTTCATCATCAAACTTATGTCTTCATAAGGTAATGCCTGACACCAGGGTGCATCTCTGTATGCGCCACAAAATGTTCCGTTGAACATTTTCGCTTGGTAGTTATAACCCCACTCATCATAGCCTGTAGTGATGACTTCTCCCACACTATTTAACAATTCTCCGCTTTGTATTGTGGTACATGTGGATTTAGCTGCCATAACCGGTTTACTTGACAAGTTAAATGCAACAACAGCTGCAACCACAACTATCATAATTGATATTTTTTTCATTTTATTCACCTCCATTCCAAGAAAATAAATACAAAAAAATCCGCAGTTGTGCGGATTTAGAAATTAAACGGGATTTCAATGAAATATTTTTTCACCATGTCTATAGTATTTCAATTGGGGGTGTTTGTAAAGTAAACATACCTTAAGTGATAGAATCTATAGGCATGATAAAACTCTTTAGAACAATAAAAAAAAACCATGTTGAGATTATTTTGCTAATACTTACGTTGTTCTTATCTCATAAGATTACTTTCGGGGTTGATAGAGACTCTGACTTTTATTACAAAAAGGAGGATATTTACTACGAGTACGAGGTTGCAAAGCAAATTCAAAAAGGTGAAAATCCATATCTTAGAATTTTAAAAGGCGACATGCTAGAGAATGACAAGTACGCAACACAGTTGCCGCATTATTATAATCTCCTGGCGTTTATCAGAGATAATTCTAATGACAATTTCAGTGGATTTATCGAGAGTTTTAGGCTAATACTTTATGTTTCACAGGTTATCGGCGGTGTATTCATTTATCTCATTTTCAGAAAACAGAATAAAAGGCTTCTTGGCTTATGTGGTGCAATTTTTTATATTTTTAACGTATGGACGCTAAATAGTATGATTTACTTAAAGCAAGATGTACTGGCAATTGCATTACTAGTAGCCTCTTTCTATTTTTTAAGTAGTGATAAATACAGGACAATCTCATATGTGCTGTACGGTTTATCGTTAGGGATCAAATATATAGGGGTATTCGCTTTTCCAATATTCATAGTTGTTTATCTAAACAAAAAATTGACACTTAAGAAGCTTATAATAAATTTCCTGTTATTGTTCTTTGTCCTAATTACTCCTGTCATCCCCTACCTTCTTGAGGATTTTAATAGTTTCGCGAGATCGCTGCTTTTTAGCCTGACACGCAGCCCTTCCGATTCAGAGATAATTTACGGCTACAATGACTTGCTTGTTAGATCACCGGAAAGTCACACAAGCACTGAAATTTTCGATAAGTTGTTACCCCGTATTCCTTTATTTATTTCTTTGTTAATGACGGTAGCATTACTGTTCCTGCGAAAAATTAAACAAGGAACTTATGTCTTTTTGTCTCTGCTTGTTTTTTCTATTTTTAATCCGGTTATTTTTCCGCAGTATATTACCTGGGTACCTCCTTTTGCTCTGTTTCCTTTGTTAGATGGTGATTAATTAGTTCATTCGTAAATATAAAAGCTGTTTTGTATTAGTGCGGGCATTCAAACTCCTAGTGGTATCCTTTTTTTGCTGTCCGGTTGGAATTTAGTTGGAACTTTTATTTCAAACAAGCTCTTGCAATTTTGATCTTGCTTCTTCAAATGTAGAAACTAAAAACCCTGCTTTTCTTACAAATTCAATAGACCACTTAGGTTCTCTTTCATCCTTCCATATAATAATCATGTTTTTACAAGTGTCCCCTGGTTTTTCTGTATGTGTTGCCATAAAATACCCTATTTCTATCCAAGTTGCCTCGGAAGGTTTTGTACTTGGGTTTGCAACCAAGATGTCCGAATTATGCACTGCTATCAAATCTTCCGGAAAGAATGTCTCTGAGGAAGTTTGATCAGAGTCAATTTCAGGGTCATAGAAGTCAAATCCATCTAATTTCTTAAAATCGTCCTTCCAGTTGTTATCGTATTCATTTGGTTGTCCTGCTAAATAAACTTTCTTCATGAATACATTGTATCAGTTCCAAAGACCCTATCTGCCTATGTTTTTTGACGACTTATGGAACTTGTTGTCACAATAAGAACTAAAGGTTTATAAATTTGGCTGAGCACTCGGGTCTAGTACCAAAATTGAACTCTATCCTGTACGTATTTTCTCCAGGTTGTATATGAGACAGTATAAAAGAGTGCCCTATTAATTAATTAGTTAGTCAAAATTTCATATTTCTGGCTGCAAAATTATTTATTTATGTGTTCAGCTTCCTATAGAAAAGATTCTAAACTAGTGTTTGTAACCCTTACTTCATATATATTGAATTTAAAATACCATAAAGAATGAAGAAACAAATCACTCCAAGTAGAAAAGTCTTAATCCATTTATTTCCTGCAGAAACAGCAAAGGATGCACCTACAAGTCCCCCAAGCAACATACCCGTAAAGATCATAATACCTGGGATTATAGGTATAAATCCATGATAGTAATATATAACTGCAGGTATTGATGCAGAGAAAAATTTTGAAGGTGTGGTTGTTGCATGTCCTTTCACAATTTCGAATCCAAAAAAGTAGATCATAACTATTGTACTTACCACAGCACCCCCAGCTCCAATCACGGCACCAATGATGGAAAGAAGAAACAACAATATGTAACCAACAGATTTTTTTAATTTTGAAGTACTTACTTTTTTTATTCCTAGATCGCGTTTAAAAACAAGTAGAGGTAATGCTAGTGCAATAGTTATGTAAACAAGTATTTCAAGCACATTCGCATTTAGTAGAACCATTATTTTAGTACCTAAAAAGCTTCCGATAATGTATATGCAGGTAATTGTTCCAGCTAAGTTCCAATCTATTTTTTTTGATTTCCAGTATTTTCTTACTGCAGATATAAATGTGCCGACATCCCCAATTTTATTTAATGCAATCGCTGATTGTGGAGTAAAACCTAAATACAGAAGGGCAGGTATTGATACAAAACCGCCACCCCCGACAGTTGATCCTAGAAATCCGGACACAAAGCCTATTAAAAAAATTGCTACTTTGTCAAACATTAAAATAAAGTATAACAACAAAATAGTTTTTGTAGTCGACCAATCATATATAATCTATATATGTTTTCATCTAAAGTTAAGTACTTTATTATTACCTTAATTGTGATCTTTATACTTGGTTTTTTGTTTCTATCCTTTAAAGGACAGATTGATAATATTAAAATGAGACATGAAGATGCCGTCATTGCTTTTGAAGAATATCAACTTGAACAAAATGAAAAATATAACACACAGGAGGCGTTATATGAGAAGATGAAAAACGATTTTGAAAAATATCGAATGATGGCACTAGAAACAAAAGAATTAGTGGATAGTAATAAGCAACCAGAAATATCAAATATAGTTAAAACATGGAGACCTTACACAGCATATATTATATGTTCATGGATAGAACCCAAGGAGGCTTATGGGTCCGGTTCAGGAAAAATAGAAAAGCTAGACGAGGAAGGAAATGCATTGATTCTTACAAATAAGCATGTCCTTCTTAAAGAAGATAACACACCAGTCGAGTGCTTGGTAACTTTTCCTGAAATATCAAAGATTTATAAATTGGAAAAACCCAAAGTTGTAAGCGATAAAGATCTTGATGTGGCATATTTGACTATAACTGAACCTGATCAATTTATATTTAGCTTGATAACTAATGTTAAAAAAGAACGTTTATGTTTGGATGGCATTAACCTGGGAGACAAAATCATTGCCCTAGGATATCCGGGAATAGGGGCCTCAGGAGACGTAACTGTTACTGATGGAATAATATCTGGAAGTGAAGACGAATTCTATATTAGTACTGTAAAACTTGACTACGGTAACTCTGGAGGTTTAGCAATTCATGTCGAAAAGAATTGCTATTTAGGTATTCCAACAGCATCTGTAGCGGGCGAGATCGAATCACTTGCTAGGATACTAAAGTATTCTGAGATTATGGAAGATTAGGAGAGTTACCATGCGGATTTGATTATATGAAATCTATATCCTACCCCTTAGTTCTCAAGGATAATTGGCTGAGCATTGCCTGTGATGTTAGAACTGCAATAGTTGGAGTTATATTATAACTATAAACTAATGTTAGCGCTGTCATTACTATAAATCTTTCGTATAGTGTCCTCTAAAGGATGTTTTGACTTGTTTTGTTCATAATGATCCGCAATTTTAAGAGCGTATTCGGGTTTTCCACAGTTGAAGATTTCAATGAAGGCCTTGCTTGTCTTATTTGGGTGCTTAGCTTTTAATGATTTTATGGTTGCTACAGATACTCCGGATATAATCTCAATGTCTTTATCATCAAATACATCCTCTATCTCACCCTTAGTATTCACTATAATACTATTGTTTCTTAAATCATTTACTAATTTAGGGATGTCATTTTTTTGATAAGTAATACCCAAAAATGAACACAAGGATTTTAGTTTTCCTTCTTTGTGAGGTGATTCAACCAAATCCTTATCAGTTATAGCAATATAAGGTATGTCAAAACCTTTCGCAATTTCAATATAATTCATTATGCTGTCAACTGAGTCCATAGCAATTACACCCACATTTTTTCTGTCTAGGTTACAATTGCGTAAAGAAGAATCACTCTCAGAAGAATAGGTTATTTTATCAAGGTTATTTAATAAAATCTTTTCAGTAGCTCCCTCAACAAGTACTATACGATCGCTAAAGAAAATATCAGCATTACCGGGATGTATAAATCTTTTATAATGCGTGCTAGAAAAAGATGAATTCTGCTTGATAACAGTTTTTCCATCCTCTTTACATATACGAACGATCTCGTTTGGTTCAAAGTTTGCAGTTAAAGCTACAGAATGCGTTGAGAATATAACCTGTATGTTGTCCTTACTCGAGACATTCTTTATTAGTGATCCTAGATACCGTATTCCATGAGGATGGATAAAGGCTTCGGGCTCTTCAATACAGAAAATCCTAGCTGTGCAGTTTTTGGATTTCAATGCTAACTCCAAAATACCTAAAATCACTGCATTTTGCGTACCCGTACCCACATGTTCAATATCAAATTCCTTACTGCCCTCTCTTACAAAAATTATTAAGTTTCTAAGTAATTCAGATGGATTGTTTGATTTAGTAAGTCTAAAGGAAATATCATCTACATAAGATACAATTTTTGATTGTTCTACTAATTTTGTTTTTTCCGTATCAAATACAATTTGTATTTTATTATTTATGCTTTCTAAGTCCCTTTTTATTTCCGCGTATGATGGGGAGCTTTCAAGCACCTCTTTCATTAACTGCCCGTAAGGAGTCCAACTTGTTGCTGAAAGTATATCTTGGCTATCTCTGACTGCGGGAATAAGAAGTAGCTTTATCAAAATCTTTCTGGTTTCCTCTTTCTTTCTAAAAACATTAAACCCCCATAGATTTATATCAAATGTATCTTGAGTTTCCTCACTTGTTGCCTCTTCATTGTCAAGCCCAAAGTTTTTTCGTAATAATAGGGTTACCTTAGCAGACCCGTTTGGAATAGAGGCATTTAGAGCCCCTTGCTGAGCCTTGGTAATTGAGGGTAAGTTAAATAATAAAGATTTATCTGTTTGTTTAATATCCCCCAATGTTACTTGTATTTCTATTGGTTTAGATATATCCCAATAATCGTCCTCTGAGAATTTGGCATAGTTGGGTACTTTATCTCCAAGCACAATGTTTAGGGCATTAAATAAGTTACTTTTGCCTGAATTATTTTTTCCTACTAGAGCTGTGTGATTGGTAGTAAAAGTTACAGTCTGCCCTTGATCATCAAAACTTCTATAATTCTTAATAGTTAATTCTGTTAATCTCATAAATATATAGTGTTAAACCGAATACAAAACTTTCTGAAAACCCAAGAAAGTATCCCTGATTCTATCAACACCACCTAAAAGACTCACAGCATCAGCAATAGCTTGGTATTTTAGATTTAGCAATACCGGTAGTTTTTCCTCATCAAGTTCCTCATAACCATTTTCTACATATTTAGACAATACAAATTCAAGAAACTCTTTTTGGTTGATATCTAATCCTAGGAATGCAGTAGATTTACTTGCGTTAGCCCTCTCAAGCCTCTCTAAGGGAGTTATTTCAAAGGATACATATGAAAGAACATCAAATAAATCGCTGTTCTCTGCGTTAACAAGTTTTTGTAACGATGTTAACTCGTCTACTCCATAACCGTTGTCTGCTAACTTATCAAGAAAAGCTTTTCTTGTTGTTGGAACAGACCAAATGCGTCTTAGCTCCTCCTCACTTTTGAAAAATTCAGGCAACTGTCCGTAGATGCTTTGTATGAATTCCTCTGCTGACATTGGTTTACCATCTGCGCTCCAAAAGGATGTAGAAACCATGTGCTGTATTTGTCTTTCTTTACCATCTTTGAGCTTAATTCTTATCATTTTTCTAGGCTCTTTAGTTTCAGTTTCCTCAGGATTTTCATAGTCAACGGTAGTTGTTTCTTTTACCTTTTCAGGTTTTATCGCAGGTGGGTTATATTCATCAATAGGTTCCCCGTCCCATTCCGGATCTGAAAAAAGTCTGTATGCATCTACAAAATCAACTATGGTAAAGTACTCTTTTCCCTCAAAAAGTCTCGTCCCACGCCCTACAATCTGCTTAAACTCAATCATAGAATTGATAGGTCTCATAAGTACAATATTTCGGATATTTCTGGCATCTACTCCGGTAGATAATTTTTGGGATGTAGTAAGGATAGTAGGTATGGTTTTTTCGTTATCTTGAAACTCCCTCAGATACTGCTCACCACGTAACCCATCGTTTGCTGTAACACGCACACAATAGTTTGGATCAGAACTATCTTTTAGCTGGTTGATCAAATCTCTAACCAACAATGCGTGTGCTTGTGAGGCACAAAACACGATAGCCTTTTCTTTTTGTTCAATCTCTTCAAGCAAGACGTTAACCCTTTTCTTTTCTCGTTCAACTATTTCAATACTTCTGTTGAATTCCGGTTCTGTATAAACCTTGCCTTGTTCCACTTCTCCCTCAACAACCTCATCGTCAGATGTGTATACATAATCATCTAGGGTAGTTTTTACTCTTTTTACTTTGAAAGGTGTCAAAAACCCATCGTGAATACCTTCCTTTAGTGAGTACGTATAAATTGGATCCCCAAAATACCTGTAAGTATCAACATTATCTTTTCTTTTTGGTGTTGCAGTTAAACCTAACTGAACAGCAGGTGAAAAATAATCCATAATTCCTCTCCAATTACTTTCGTCATTCGCACCTCCTCTATGGCACTCGTCAATGATAATGAAATCAAAAAAATCATTTGGATAATCGCCATAATAAGGTGTGTTGTTTGGACCACTCATAAATGTTTGGAAAATTGTAAAAAACACACTTCCGTTAGTAGGAACGTTACCTTTCTTTCTGATATCTAACGGGCTGATACGTATCAAGGCATCCTCCGGAAATGCAGAAAAGGCGTTGAATGCCTGATCAGCTAAAATGTTCCTATCTGCAAGAAATAGGATTCTTGGTTGCCTCGCACCATCTCTATTTAAGTTCCATTTACTTTTAAAAAGCTTCCAAGCAATCTGAAAGGCGATAAAGGTTTTGCCTGTTCCGGTGGCTAAGGTAAGGAGTATCCTTTGCTTATTCTCCGCTATTGCGTCCGTCGCTTTATTCACAGCGATTTCTTGATAGTAACGTGCACCCATCGCACCGTTTATAGTTTCAAATGGGATGTTGTTAAATTTCTCTTTCCATTCATTCTGATCTGAAAAAGTCTTGTTCCAAAGTTCATCCGGGGTAGGATATTTATCAACATATTCCTCCTTTCCGGTTTTCATATTTATTTGGTAAATCTTCTGACCGTTGGTTGAGTAAGTGTAATCAATGACAAGCTTTTGGGCATATTCTTTAGCTTGGGTAACACCTTCGGTTGCCGTTAAATCAAATTGTTTCGCTTCTATTACAGCAAGTTTTCTAGTTTTATAAACTAATATGTAATCTGCAATTTCCGGTTTGGCTCTAGTGCCTCCTACTTGAATTCTTCCCTCAGTAAATCTATGCTCTCTTAATATTTTTGTATCCTCAACGATTCCCCATCCACTTTCAGTAAGTTTTGGATCTATATATTCTGCTCTTGTTTCTGATTCATTAAAGGGCATCGCTGTATTTTCCTAAAAGGAAATAATTAAAAATTGAGTTTCTAAGGTCACTTATGGTATTAATCTGTTTTTGGTATATAGACCCCACCTCAATAGAGACATTTTGAAATGCTTCAAATTTATCTATTAGTTTATTTTGTAATGTGAGCGGTAAAACCGGGACCTTAATATTCCTAACGTTTTCTTTAGTAATGGTTTGTGTAGTGGCTCCTTTCAACCTGGTTCTAATCTGAGTGTCTCCCTGCGAGGATAGTAAGTAGTAGTACAAATACTTACTTCTAATGGTGTTTTCATCAGTCCTTAGAAGGAACAGATTCATCGCTAATGAACAAGGTTTATCAGTCTTGGGCATATAGTAAACTTTGCCTGCGTTACCAATCTTACTCATAATTATCTCATTACCAAAAAGTCTACTTTTTTTAAGGAATTCGTAGCTACTTTGATTTATATACCTTAGATCATTTTCAAAATTATTTTCAAAATCAGTACTTCTAACCATCCAAGCGTAATCTACCTTCTTAGATAATGATACGTGATCCTTAAGAGTTTTATAACTTCCGTTTGCGTGATAATCACTCAAATCGGTTAGTAACTTACCCAAATCTGTCTCTCTTGATACTTTTTGATTTAGTAAAAAGAACTTATCAATGTACGATTGTAAAAATATTTTGCTATCGGTAAAACTTTTACTATAATTATTTTTTGCCAAAATTAAATCGTTTTGGATTTTATCAAGTTTTTGAATTATTTCCATTTGAATGCTGATTTGAGGATAAGATATTGGAAAGTTAAGAATAGCGTCAACCTTTATTGATGTAATACCGGTTGCTCCTCTAGTATTCTCTTTTATTTTATTTTGTATAAATTCAGTCTGGAAATAGTAGTATATATACTTGTTCAGTACCTCTGTTTCATCGCTTCTAATGATGAGAACAAACGAATCAGGAATTGCGTTAAGATTACTTGTTGGTGGTTCAAATACACCGGAGCGACCCAATGTTCCCACCCCACCACAGTTGAATAAAATATCACCCGGCTTTAAGTATTTATCATTTATATTTAATCGTTTTGCATAAAATAATTTGGTTTTTTCATAATTTACCCCTGTAGGAAAAACAGCTCCAGACGGTATAAGCACCGTATCTCCATTTTCACCTTTGATCTTTGGACTAATGCCCTTGAAAAAAATGATATTTATATCCTTTAATTTTTTTATGTTCCAATTACTTTTCATTTAATTTTTCAAGAATATTCTCCAAAATAAGGCGACTTTTCTCATCAAGTTTTTTCATCTCTAAAACAATATCTTTTGGATCTTTAAAGTCGTGGGATTTGTATTTATTTGGGTTGTTTACTGATAGATCATAGGTTTCTTTGTCAATATCACTAATATTTACTGACCAAGAGTTAGCAGAATCGGCTTTGATACGTTGTAATTGAATAAATTCTTCCAGATCCTTTTCATTTAAAGAACTAGTTTTACCGAGATTCCTGCTTAAATTAAGTTGATAAAACCATATATCTTTTGTTGCTAGACCCTTATCAAAAAACAAGATTACTGTTTTTACACCGGCTCCAGCAAAAACACCGCCAGGTAAATCAAGTATGGTATGTAAACTACAATTTTCTAGCAGGAGTTTCCTCAATGAAATAGATGCATTATCGCCATTTGAAAGAAAAGTATTTTTAATCACTATTCCTGCCCTACCCCCGGCTTTAAGTATCTTAATAAAGTGCTGTAAAAAGAGATACGCTGTTTCTCCGGTCTTTATTGGAAAGTTTTGTTGAATCTCCTTTCGTATACCCGCTCCAAATGGCGGATTGGTGAGCACTATATCGTAGCGATCCTTTTCCTGAATGTCTGATATGTTTTGGGCAAGAGTATTTGTGTGAATAATATTAGGAGCTTCTATACCGTGTAGGATCATATTCATAATACCGATAATATAAGCGAGAGATTTAATTTCCTTTCCATAAAACGTTTTCTTTTGAAGTATTTTCCACTCTTTTGGTGAAAGTTTCTCTTTATCCTTTGTCAGGTAATTAAATGATTCAACCAAGAATCCAGCAGAACCTAAGGCACCATCATAGATAGTTTGACCCAGCTTGGGATCCACAACCTTTACAATCGTTCGGATAAGAGGTCTTGGTGTGTAGTACTCGCCACCGTTCCTTCCGGCATTACCCATATTTTGTAATTTACTTTCATAAAGGTGGGATAGTTCGTGTTTTTCTGCATCAGTTCTGAATTCCAAAGAATCAATGGTATCTAGTATGTTCCTAAGGGTATATCCGGTTTGGATTTTATTTTTAAGCTCACTAAATATTTCCCCGATCTTATATTCAATGGTATCCGGGCCTTCAGCCGAGTATTTGAACTTTTTAAGATAAGGAAATAACTCAGAGTCAACAAAGTTTTTCAGATCATCCCCCGACAGAGCTTTTTTGTAGTCTAATTTTCCATCCTGAGTTTTAGGGCAAGCCCAAGTATCCCATCTATATTTTGGGTCAAGGATATAAGTGTATGTTCTGTTAGCTAGTTTGGCTTCTGTATCTTTGTCTTTTTCAAGATCGTTTAGATATTTAAGGAAGAGGATCCAAGATGTCTGTTCAATGTAGTCTAATTCGGTTGCTGACCCGGCATCTCGGTGTAAAGCATCGTCAATATTTTTAAGAGCTTGTTCGAACATATAAATTTCTATCTACATATACGAATTCATAGTACCATTTAGAGCCTGTTAGAACAATAAAAGCTGTAGGTGAGAACCTTTTTATTAAAGACGGAAAGCTTGATGTGACGTTGAAAAAACCCTTTGATATTATGCTCTAACCGGCTATGTGTTCTAATTGGCTG
>QZJF01000012.1 GCA_003599255.1 candidate division WWE3 bacterium
TGGTAGAATGTCTCCCTTCCAAGGAGAAGGTCGCCGGTTCGAATCCGGTCCGCCGCTCCATGTAGCGTAAGAATGAGAACTTGCGCCCGTAGCTCAGAGGATAGAGCAGTTCCCTTCTAAGGAAAAGGTCGGGGGTTCGACTCCCTCCGGGCGCGCCATCTGATGAGTTAATCTACGGGCGAGTGGTGGAACGGCAGACACGAGAGACTTAAAATCTCTTGTCCTTCGGGACGTGAGGGTTCGACCCCCTCCTCGCCCACCATTATATGAAAATAAAAGTTAACGGAGGCTTCAAGTTAAACGGCACCGTAACCCCAATAGCAAACAAAAACTCAATTGTTGCGGCCCTTCCTGCCAGTATTCTAATCAAAGGCAAAACAGTATATAAAAATGTTCCAAAATCCACTGATGTCGACAAAATATTAAGTATACTCAGGGACCTTGGCGCGGTAGTAAATGACGTGGACTACAACAATTTGACTGTAGACTGTACAAATGTAAAAAGTTGGGAAGTTAATTCGCAATCTTCCAATAAATTTAGGGGATCTATTATGTTCGCCGGACCTTTACTTGCCCGGTTTGGTAAAGCCAAGATCCCTCTCCCCGGCGGATGTGTGCTTGGAAAAAGATCAATTGCCGCCCATCTGGATGTTTTTAAGGGATGCGGTATAAAAACAGAATATGGAAAAGATTCCGTAACATTTTCCGTCACTAGAAAATTAAAAAATGTACGGATATGGCAACTGGAGGCCAGCGTTACAGCTACTGAAAACTTTGCAATGTTCGCGGCGGGCACTGACGGAGTGTTTGAACTTATTGACGCTGCGTGTGAACCACATGTTTCCGAAGTTTTGACTTTACTCGAGAATATGGGTGCGAAAATTTCCGGTGTTGGATCAAATAAAATCCTAATCACGGGGACTAAAGAACTTAAAGGAACAACCTATACTCCGGGGCCTGATGTTATCGATATTGTTGGTTATATAACAGCAGCTGCCTTAACAAAAGGAAAAATATTAATAAAAAACGCAAACGTCCCGGACATTGTAGACGGAGTGATCCAGTATTTAACAAAATTCAACATAAAAATTACGGAGTCAGGCAAAGATCTGCTCGTTGACGGCACTAAACCTTTAAAGATTGACCTTGTTAACTCAGGAATACCACTTGCAGGGGACGATCTGCCGAAATTTTCTCCGCGCCCCTGGCCTGGTTTCCCGGTGGATGCCCTCCCGCAAATTGTAGCTTTAGGATGTAAGTTAGATGGACGTATTCTTATTCAAAACTGGATGTATGAATCGGGACTGGAATTCAGCAGGGAAATTCTGTCAATGGGAGGTAACGTTTTTATGTGTGATCCACAAAAAATCATAGTGTCAGGTCCCGCAAAACTTAAAAATTCGGAGGTATTTCCACCGGACGTTATCCAAGCAATCATGGCTCTCTTTTTACTAGCACTCAGCGACCCGGTCGAAACTACAATAAATAATGCACAATTTTTGCTTCGCAGATACCCGAATATAATCCGGGATTACACTAAACTTGGAGCTAAAATAAAAATAATCGAATCATGAGAAATTATCTTGTTTTACTCATAACAACACTAACGATACTTATAAACTCTCAGTATAGAGTATTAGCTCAGGATTCCTCAGGTGTTCAATATAGAGGCACCATTATAGAAATACTGGAAGAAACTACTGAAGAATCCCGAGTTATTTATCAAAAGTTACTTGTGAGACTATCAAACAAGGAAAATGTGGAGGTGGAAAATAAAACACGCGAAACAGGGAGGAATTTGACATACAGAGTAGGGGACAAGGTAATACTCCAAAGTTTTGAAGTAGGTGAAACACAAACAATGTTTATTACTGATTATGATAGAACAGGGTTTTTGATATTTATTTTTGCTGTATTCACCATATTATCAGTAATGATAGGCAAAAAACATGGTTTGTACTCTGTAGTCGGGATGATTTTTTCTTTTTTTATCATTTTTAAATTCATGCTTCCCCAGATAGTTTCAGGTAAAAACCCGATAATAATAACTATACTTACAGCACTGTTAATAACCCCTATTACTTTTTATCTTTCTCATGGCTTTAATAAAAAAACACACGTGTCGATTTTTAGCACGGGAATAGCGCTTATTCTAACCTCGATATTAACGTCATTATCTATAAGTCTTGCAAAACTCACAGGATATTCTACGGAAGAGGCTGTTTTTCTTCAGGTCTCTGTTGAATCAATTAACATGAAAGGAATTCTATTGTCAGGGATTATTATTGGTCTGCTTGGAATACTTGATGATGTAACTGTTTCACAATCCAGCACGGTAATGCAGCTAAAAAAACTGAACCCTAATATGGGGACTCTGGAGCTATATCAAAACGCTATGGTTATAGGCAGAGATCACATTACTTCAATGATAAATACACTTGTGTTGGTTTACGCCGGTGCCGCCATGCCGCTTCTTTTGCTATTTTCCAACTCACAACAGCCGGCATTGTTTGTAGTCAACATGGAATCGGTTTCAGAGGAAATTATCAGGACGCTACTGGGAAGTATCGGCTTGATAATGGTAGTGCCAATATCAACTTTTTTTGCCGCAGTTGTAGCAGAGTAATACAAATCCTTGATTTTTCGAAATCTGAAAGAGTAAACTAATATGTGCAGCATAAAAAAGTAGCTCATCAGGATATTCCAAAATCAAAATTCATATTTGTAACAGGTGGGGTTATCTCAGGCCTCGGCAAAGGCATCACATGCGCTTCACTTGCGAGACTTGTTCAGGAACATGGCTATAAAGTGTCTGTAGCAAAAGCTGATATGTACCTGAATCTAGACGCAGGCACCATGAACCCTCTTGAACACGGGGAGGTTTTTGTAACTGAAGACGGCATGGAAACAGACCAGGATGTTGGGCATTATGAAAGATTTATCAATCAAGATTTAAGCAGAAACAGTTACTTTACATTAGGTCAGATTTATTACGATGTGATTTCAAAGGAACGAAGACTTGAGTATGACGGAAAGTGCGTGGAGGGACATATTCATATACCAGAAGAAATAATTGGCAGAATCCTAAACTCTGTTAAAGACACCGATACAGAAGTTACTTTCATAGAAGTTGGAGGAACAGTTGGAGAATACCAAAACATTATGTTTTACGAGGCTATACGCCGATTTAAACAACGCTACCCTAATAATGTTTTCCTTGTGCATTTGGTATATCTAATAGTCCCCGGTTTTTTGGGCGAAATGAAAAGTAAACCTGCGCAATCGTCCATATACGAACTTTATAAGTTGGGCCTCCAACCTAATTTTGTAGTTTGCAGAGGAGATACTGAAGTCGATGAAAAACGTAAAACTACTATCTCATTTAATACAGGGGTCAAATACGATCACATTATATCCGCACCAGATGTAGATACAATTTATGAAATACCTTTAGTTTTAAAAAGACAGAAAATGGATGTTCTGATCCTAGAAGAAATGGGCCTGAAACCAAAAAGCAAGACCGACACTTCCTGGGAAATAATGGTTAAGAATACAAAGAAGGCAAAAGATGTGCTTTCAATAGCAATAGCCGGAAAATATTTCACATCGGGAAATTTTTGCTTGGAAGACTCTTACGTATGCGTAATTGAGGCAATTAAGCACGCCTGCTGGAAAAGCAAAATCAAACCGGAAATTCACTGGTTTGATGTAGAAAAACTGGAGAATCCCAAAACAAAAGCTGAAATCGAAAAACAGCTCATTGTGGCCGATGGAATAATCGTTCCACAGGGATGGGGAAAAAGAGGAGTTGAAGGTAAACTTGAAGCAGTCCGAATTGCACGTGAAAATAAAATTCCGTACCTCGGTCTGTGCTTTGGAATGCAAATGGCTGTCATAGAGTATGCACGCAACGTCCTGAAGCTTAGAGATGCAAATTCGGAGGAAGTTGACCCGAATACTAAAAACAAGGTCATCCATATTATGGAGCTTCAAAAAGAATTTCTGACAAAACAAGAGTACGGCGGGACCATTAGACTTGGGGCTTACCCCTGTAAAATTAAGCCGGGGACATTACTTGAAGACGCCTATAAAAAAAACGGCGCGCACAGAATTAACAAAGGCACTGTAATGGAAAGACATAGACACAGATATGAATTCAATAATCAATATAGACAAATGCTTGAAGATAAAGGACTCGTTATCAGCGGGACATCTCCCGACAACATGCTAGTTGAATCCATAGAATTGCCCGTTAACACACATCCGTTCTTTGTAGGCACTCAGTTTCATCCCGAATATAAGTCACGCCCGCTTGACCCCCACCCGATATTTTGTGAATTTATAAACGTCAGTAAAAAGATAAAAATTAAAAATGAAACAACTATTTAAATCCTTTTTGATAATTTTTGTAATATTGTTCTTGATTTATTACTGGTTTCTATACATAGATATCAAAGAAAAATGTGTATTCGTATTAGTGCCTACATTTCAGCCCAGCAACTTAAGTACAAAGGAAACTATAAATTTTCTAAAAGAGAGCTCAGCTGAAGAATATAAAAATTTATGTATTCATGTTAGTGCAATAAATAAGAATCCCGCCTGCGGCGGGTTTGATGGGGGGTGTTATGAACCAAATAAAACAAGAACCATATACGTAGGAAACGATCAGAATAACATTGCACTTGCTGCAGCGATTTTAGTTCATGAAACGTGTCACGCAATTCAGGGTCAAAAGGGGTTACCTTTAGCAGAAGGAGAATGCTACGCTGCCGGATCCCATTATCTTAATTCAATAACTGATCTGTATTAAAAGCTATTCCAGAGAGCTGGCGATTTTACTCAGAACTTTCACTCGGTCATTAAAATCCGTATCTTTACCATTAAGGGGTTTTATAAACACGTACCCCGTATTTTTTAAATAACACCCGTTATTATTCTGCATAAATATTTTTGATGTTTTTTCGTCACTCAGAATACAAGGGGATTCATCAATGGCTCTAACGTTCCTACAAAGTTTTAGATAATTAATATAATCAGTGCGCTTTAAAGTAGCAATTATACCCTTTACAGTATTCCTGGAAGTATCCATCCCCGAAGTTCTCACTTTAATCAGGCAATAATTTTCAGGATCAATATAGTACTGCGAAACAAATAGAATAAATATCCCAAAGGCAACCGGCAGTGCTAGTATAAATAGTAAAGTAAATAACTTGGTTTTTTTGGGATTCCTGAAACGCAGCGTACTTTCTATTCCGGAATACGCTGATTCTTCATACAGGGAAATCATATATATTATTGTACGCTATACAAATAAACATTAATATTAACCTAAACAAAAACTGCTCATGATAGGAAACAAAAATCTGCCCAATATCATATATCTATTATTCGCAACCCTAATCCTTGTTGAGGCATTTTTAAGTATATTTTCCCTTCTGGCATTCACACCGGTGATTACCTTTATACTGATAATAACAACAGCATTGACCTCGTTGCTTTTTTATTTTTTTCTCCAATTTTATGAATACCTTAACCAAAAAACCAAGCTGACCGAAACCCAAAATGCCGAACTAACAAATACAAAAGATAAATTAACAAAGATATTAATTGAGCTTGAAGAGGAAAAACAGACAACGGAAAAACAAAAAAATGAATTGCTAAAGTTAGAACTGGCCATAGCTAATGCATCCGACCCTATTGTTATTACCGACCCGGATGCAAAGATTATTTATGCTAATAAAGCGGTTGAATATATTACAGGTTACACAAAGAGTGAAATTATCGGAGCTAGTCCAGCACTTTGGGGCAAACAGATGAGCAAAGAGTTTTACGAAAACATGTGGTACACAATAAAAACCAAGAAAAATAATTATCACGGATTAGTAACCAACAAGAAGAAGAGTGGAACGAAATATATTGCAGAAGTACACATTTCACCAGTGATAAACGAGAAAGGGGATATTCTGTACTTTGTCGGAATTGAGCGGGACGTTACCCAGCTAAAAGAAGCGGACAGGATGAAAACGGAATTTATTTCACTGGCTTCACACCAGCTCAGAACTCCTTTATCCACTATGAAGTGGTATTTGGAGATGCTTATGAACGGGGACGTGGGCAAAATGAACAAAGAACAAAATGATTTTATTAAGTATATAAATAAAGCAAATGAGAGAATGATCGAGCTTGTTAACTCGCTGCTTAACGTCTCAAAAATCGAATCCGGAAAATTAATGGTTGATCCGGTTCCAACGGACATTGTCATGCTAATTGAGGAAGTTGTGAATGAAATCGCCCGTAAGATAGAAGAAAAAAAGATTCAATTCTCAATGGACGTTAACCGCTCGGTGCCAAAAACAATAAATTTAGACCCGAAAATGTTCAGACAAGTAGTAAGCAACTTGCTTTCCAACTCAATCAAATACACGCCTGATTACGGAATGGTCAGCATAGCACTATACACTGAAGATAAAAATCTGGTGGTGCAGGTGAAAGACAATGGATACGGAATACCTGCTAAGGATCAATCAAAACTATTTACAAAATTCCACAGAGGCGAAAACATCGCGAAAATGGAAAACGATGGGACAGGACTAGGACTATATCTGGTAAAAGCAATACTTGATGCATCCGAAGGAAAATTATGGTTTGAAAGTGAGGAAAACAAGGGATCAACATTCTGGGTGAGCATTCCTTTGGAGGGAATAAAGCGATCAGAAGGCGATGTTACACTTGACAGCTACTAGACTGCCTATATGATTTAGGTTATGACACACAAAAATATGACTATAATGGTTATAGAGGATGAGGAGCTACTACTTAACGCCATTACAAAGAAACTGGAAGTAAGCGGAATAAAGCCTATGGCTTATCTTGACGCTGATACAGCTTTGGCGTATCTCATGGATGAGAGCAACATTCCCCCGCATGCAATATGGCTTGATTATCATTTAAAAGGTACAGATGGTCTCGAATTCACTAAGAAAGTAAAAGAGTCACCACGTTTAAAGAGCATCCCAATAGTTGTAGTGAGCAATTCGGCAAACGATGAGACCGTAAAAAACGTTTTGTCACTTGGTATAGATAAGTATCTTCTTAAAGCGGAACACAGATTGGACGATATAATAAAAGTTATTGAAAGTATTTTGGAGACCAATAAATAGATGAGGAACTTCTTTTCCGAACATCCTATACTTGCAGTCTTGATGACGTCGTGTCTGACAACCGTATTTCTATCGGTGGTTTCGGTACTTCTTTTTGTCGCCATTGTTGTCAAAAGCTTTTCATGGCTTGGAGAGCAGCTTGAAATGCCGGTAAGTGATTCTTCTGAAGAATATTCCTATATAGCAGGTAGTAGTAACAGTCAAAACAAATTACTCTCGATAAAAATAGATGGAGTTATATACTCCTCGAGAACCGCTAATGATCCCTTTGACTTTTTATTTCCTGGCACCACATATGGTTATACTATAAAGGATATTTTGACTAAAGCTGCGGAAGACCCTGATATCAAGGGAGTTATTTTGGAAATCGACTCTCCCGGAGGGACAATCAATGGCTCAAGGGCTATTTATGACGGCGTAAAGTATTTCAAAACCAAATCCGGAAAACCTGTACTGGCTTTTATAGAAGGTATCGGGGCATCAGGTGCTTACATGAGTGCTATTGCAGCCGATTATATTACTGCCGATCACGGTAGCCTCACCGGCAGTATCGGAGTGATCATGGGACCTTTTAAATACTATAACAAGGTAATATCCGAAAGCGATTTTGTAGGCAGTGTGGCAACAGAAAACGGAATTGAATATACATACATTACTGGTGGAGAGGATAAGGAATTCGGATCCCCATACAAACCCTTGTCCGAAAAAGCAAGAAACATTATGCAGCAAAACGTAGACACTGAGTACCAAAGTTTCGTAGAACTGGTATCCACAGACAGAAACATCTCGCGCTTGGATATTACTCAGAATATCGGAGCCCTAGTATATGAAAACACTCAAGCAAAAGAGCTGGGACTAATTGATGAAATTAAAAATAAGCATGAATCATACAATCACCTTGCTAATATGTCTGGAATTACAAGTAGTGATTATCAGATTGTAGGTTATAAAGAAAATGATCTGTGGTCCAGCATTTTTTCAGGAGTTTTATCTAACTTTTATAGTGCAGAAACTTTAGAGTGCCGCCTCTGCAATCAAATGCTTTTTTTGTACGGCGAACCTCGGATATTTTAAATATATAATTAATTCATGAAAAAATATCGGGATTACCTACTTTTAATACTTATCTTCTTTTTGGTTGGTATAGGTGTTTACTCAAACATCATGCAGCAAAATGCCGTAGATCAAACCAAAATACCCGGAAAGGTCGAGGAAAGCAGGGGTTTTCAAAGGTGGACTACTAATTTGCGGAATAAAGATGTTGTTCTTGATGCAGATAATTTCAGGTTGGTTGAAGTGAATGAAGTGTATAACACTAAATGGATGAAGGTATATTCTGCAGATGATCCTGAACAGAAGATAATTTTTGAAAAAACACTTGCGGAACATAGGGAACTTGATAAAGTTATATTTTCTCCCAGCGATAGAGAATTTATTGACTTTAGAAATATCGACCGTGGAGACTATAAATCAAATGAAGTCAGATTCTACGGTCAAAAAGAAGACAAGATAATTGACTCAAGAGTTCTAGATTGTTCAATCAAAGCAAATTGCTATATAGACAGAGCATATTTTCTGGATAATGATGTTTTTGTAATTTCAGAAATTTCCAGAAACATTGACAAGAAAGATGAGAACCCGGCTATATGCACCCCTGAGGAGGCCTGTACTTACACGTTCAAAGTACATGTTGTCGATTTAATAAACAACAAGAGACACATATATGAATCTGAAACTTTTGAAGTAGTGCTGGTACAGCTAATTCCTGAGTTGTAGTGTGTTAAAATTGGCTGCGACGGGGTGTGGCTCAGTTGGTAGAGTGCACGGTTTGGGACCGTGAGGCCGCCGGTTCGAGTCCGGCCACCCCGACCATTATTTGTAATATTATTGATTGAAGACAACAGGAAGCTTAAAACTATTTTTGGAAACAACCTCAAAGACTCAAATCAGTAAAATTCAATTAATGCTAAAATTTAATCAATGGAAACTGCCCCTCCTTCTTGGAATAATGAAGACATTCTAAGCTTAATTGTCGAGCAAACTACCGATATGGTGGCTATCCATACTTTTGATTGGGTATTTTTATATGTCTCTCCTTCTTCAAGACTACTACTGGGTTACGAACCTGACGAGCTTTTAAACAAATCGGCCTTCGAACTTTTTCACCCGGATGACTTAAAAAAAATATCCTCGCACGAGACAAGTGATGTAAACGACCAAAAAATCCACACTATTACATACAGAATTAAAAGGAAAGGTGGGGGATACGTTTGGTTTGAAACAACAGTAAAACCAATAAAAGATCTTCGCCTGGGAAACGAGCTAAGACTTATCACTGTATCACGCGATGTCACATCCAGAAAAAACTCGGAAGAAATGGTAAAAAAGTTTGTACAGGCGGTTGAAAGCGCGTCAGACTCAATAGTTATGGCCAATTCCGAGGGAATAATTATGTACACTAATCCGGCAATATATAATATGACCGGGTACAAACCACCTGAAGTCATTGGTAAACATGCCAATTTTATATGGGAAGGAACAATGGACAAAATTTTCCTGACCTCATTGTGGCACAATCTTAGAGAAGAAAAGAAACCATTTAACGGAGAGATCACAAACGTAAGAAAAGACGGAATGAGATACGTCTCCGATACGCACATTACTCCGATATTAGATGAGAAGAAGGATGTTTCATTTTACGTCGGCATAGCAAGAGATATCACCAAAGCAAAAGAGGTGGATAGAATGAAAACCGAATTTATTTCACTGGCATCTCATCAACTCAGAACTCCGCTGACATCCATGAAATGGCGACTTGAAATGCTGCTAAAAGGTGAAGAAGGAAATATTAATGACAAACAAAAGGAATATCTTTTAAACATAAACGGCACAAATGAAAGAATGATTGATCTGGTAAATTCACTATTAAACATTTCCAGGATAGAATCGGGCCGACTTATTATTGATTCCAAACCCACTTCCTTGACGGATTTAATGCTTTCTGCTATCGACGAAGTCTCTAACAAAGCCAAGGACAAGCAGATCCGTATAATAAAAGATTTTCAGGAGGCTCTTCCTGTTATTAGCGTGGATCCAAAACTTTTAAGAAATGTTTACATTAATCTGCTTACGAACGCTATTAAGTACACCAAAGAAAAAGGTGCAATTGAAGTGCGTATTTATGAGGACAACAACATGATACTTACGCAAGTTGCGGACAACGGTTACGGCATTCCAAAGAGTGACCAGGACAAAATCTTCCAGAAATTCTACCGCGCAGATAATATAAAAAAGGTGGAAACCGACGGCACGGGCTTGGGACTATACTTAACAAAAGCAATAATAGAGGCTTCAAACGGAAAAATATGGTTTGAAAGTGAAGAAAATAAAGGAACAAGTTTTTATGTAGCACTTAGCAGATCCGGAATGGAGCCCAAAAAGGGCGAGGTATCAATTACGGTTTAATTAATTTATAATTAAATTATGGATGACAATAAAAGAGAACAGAAATGTATTTTGGTCGTAGAAGATGACCCTGACTTCGTAAAAATAATCACAGAAAAACTGGAAAAAAACAATATAAGAGTAGTAAATGCAAAAACGGCAGATGAGAGTATGGAACTTCTAAAAAATAATCACGTTGATTTAATTTGGCTGGATCATTATTTGGTAGGTGATAAGACCGGTTACGATTTTGTAACATCAGTAAAGAATGACTCAAAGTACAGAAAAATTCCAATATTTTTGGTCACAAATTACGATGATTACGGAAACACGGTTGTTTTTATGGAAAAACTGGAACATGAAGAAAATCCAAAAACATATGTAGAATTTGGAATAGATAAGTACTTTGTAAAGTCCAACAGCAGTCTTGATACAATCCTTGAAGAGGTTAAGAAATACTTGAAAATTGAGTAAGTTATGAGAAGAAAAAAAATCTTTCCTGATTATGTCAGAAATATAGTGTTTGGAGCTGAAGACAGTCTGGTGTCCACTGTAGGTGTGCTATTCGGACTTGCAAGTTCAAATGAATACACTTTGGCTCAGTTAATGCTTGTTGGGGTTACGCTGACGTCAGTAGAGGCTTTATCCATGGGGGTAGGTTCATATCTTTCCGAAACCGAGATTCATGAACTTGATCACAGCGGTAATCATAAAGATTCTCCGATAATTGGGGGATTATTGATGTATTTTTCTTATCTGATTTTTGGAATTGTTGTTCTTGCTCCGTATCTGCTATTCGGAATTCCAACAGGTAAATTTGTTTCGATAATATTAACGTTTATATCCTTATATTTTGTCGGATATTTTCCTACGAAAAGTATCAGAGAGGGCTTACGGATGTTTATTGTTGCAGGAATAGCAATTATTGTAGGATTCACGGTTACAAAAATTTTTGAGAATGTAAAATTTTAAGATAGAATATTATGAGCATGCCCACACGTGATGAGATAACCACACTTTTTGATACTGAAGAGAAAGACATCAACTCAAATCTTGTTAAGAAATTAACCGCATTGCGCTTCAACTCCAAGAAAATCAGATCTTTTGTTGCAAAAAAATATCTAGAAGCCAAAGCTGATTTCCAAAAGGGTACTTTTGCGTATAAATGGGTTATCACATCACTGGTTCTTTTTTCCATTACCTCCGTTGTCACAATAATTTATCCGGTAAAGATCAGTCCGAAACTCAATCACAAATATTCCATATATGCGTCTCGCCCACTTACTTTCGGTAATAGCGAGTATGAGATATATTCCAAAGATTCGCGCTCTCAAAAGATCAACGAAATATTTAAAGAATTTAATTGCCCGCTTGAAGGTTTAGGTGAAATATTTGTTTACGAAGCGGATAAAAACCACATACCCTGGTGGATCACGGCTGCAATTGCATTTCAGGAGTCAAGCTGCGGAAAAATGACACCGGAACCTGAGGGTATTGAATCATATAACGCTTGGGGATGGGGAGTATACGGTGAGAATGTACAAAGCTTTGATAATTGGGTAAGGGGAGTAGAAACCGTATCGGAATATCTCAGAGAAAGATTTTACTCAAAAAATATTAAAGATCCCTGCGACATAATGAAAGTATATACACCTCCATCAAAGGGCTCCTGGTGTGAGGGCGTAAATTATTTTGGGGATATGATACAAAACTATAAAACTCCTGTTAGTAATGACCTATAGCGTTTGACCTCGGGGAAATTTACTGCTATAATGGGCGTCATGCCAAAAAATATTAAAGCTTTTGGCGCTTTTTTTGCTCCCGCTTTATTTATTGTTATAACAGCATTAATAGGCGGTCAACTTGAAAAAGAGGCTGTAGCAAAGGAAAACTTTGTAGCCACTATTTCAGGCGATATTGAAGCCAAAAGAATAGATAGAGAATTGATTTTGACCAGGTTCTTTGAAAAGTACAACTCTCCTTTAATGCCTCATGTTAAGACCTTTGTAGAGGTAGCAGACAAGTATAAGATTGACTTTAGACTTTTGCCTGCTATTTCGTGTATAGAGTCCTCTTGTGGAAAGAGACTAATACCTGGGTCTTACAACCCTTTTGGATGGGGAATATATGGTGATAATGTTATAAGATTTGTATCTTATGACGAAGCTATAGAGAAAGTAGGTGAAGGCTTGAACAAAGGTTATTTTGCCAAGGGTTTAAATACTCCTGAGAAAATAGCCCCGGTTTACACACCTCCTTCCCATGTCCATTGGTTAGGGAAAGTTAAGTACTTCATGAACGAAATGGATCAGATTCAAGAATCTCTTGAAATCTAAAAATTAAATAGTTAGTCGAACAAGTACCGGTCTGCGAAAGTAGACCGGTATTTTGTTTGTTAACAAGTGGTAAAATAGTTTGTGAGTTTATAGGCTCGGGCGAGTGGCGGAATTGGCATACGCGTATGGCTTAGAACCATATGCCGCAAGGCTTGGAGGTTCGAGTCCTCTCTCGCCCACCATAAAAGCTCAACTTATTTAATCCTCTTTTATCTAGAAAGGTTTTACCACTGTATAGATACTAGGCAGCAAAATATAAATTTTTTTTCTACAAATTAATTTTCAGTAGGTGAGGGAATTCCATCATATTGCTTAACACACTTCAGAAATTCATCAAATTCTTTGCTATCTAAGCTTACACTTGCAGACTCCGCCCCTATATCACCTTGAAAATCCAAACATTTTGTCTTATCAAACTCGTTTAACTTGTATGTTGTTTTTCTATCAACCGTATATTCACAATTACATCCATAACAACTAAAACAAGCAACAGGATTAAACTGAACTAAATGATTATCTGAATTCTTGTTTTTTGTAACTGTCGCCACCAAATAGATCGATATAGGTATCCCGAGTAATAGCAACAAAGTGATTATTTTCTTCACGATTGAATTATACGATAGTTCGCACATCCTGACAGATAACCCACCAAAGTTTATTTCTTTTCAAAATCCTCCCGCGTAAGCTCGCGCGGGGCTTTTCCTGGGTCACCATCCTGCAAGATAGTCCTCCAGTTGCCTAAATGATCTCTCAATTTTTCATTCAAAATGTCCTTGGCTTCTTCAATATTTTTTGGCTGGTCTCTTTCCTGGGAGGATTCTACAAAGATGCCGGTTATGTGGTGTCGAACCCGTGCTCCGGAACTAACTTTGTTTACATTTTGTCCGCCGGCACCGCCTGACCTAAAAGTTTCAACTTTTAAATCCGATTCATCTATATCAACCTCGCCAGTTTGCAAGCACAAATTTACCCAGGCAATGTAATCTCCCAAACATTGTTCAGTCTCTTGAGGGGATTTGCCTCTGACTAAGTTTTCAACTACTCCGGCAACTGCATTTATTGATTCTTCATGTCTATTGCGCATTGCCTCTTCTTTATGACGATTTCTCGCCGCTTGTGATGTTTTACTTGTGGGACTACGTTCTTTCTTTTTCCCACCACTGCCACCACCGGTCTTTCCGGGAAATAATTCGTCTTCTATTCCGTAGTAATCTTCTGGGTTTAGTGTCATCTTTTTTGTGTGAGTAAGGAAACTCCCGGTTTTAACTTCCTGAAGTTTCCTTAATTTCATCCGCTTCTGCGGTCTTGGCTGATTCATTGGGCGATTCCTCACTTTTTACAAGAGAAAGAGCCCATTCAAGCAAGTCCGACATAGCGGAAAGCAATAAACGCGGTGCAGTACTCCGATTGCGGTTATCCATTGCTTCTTATATCCTTTCTTCTTTCTAATACTTCAAAAGCATGATCGAGTTTGGCTTTCAAATGGTCTTGCATCTCTGCATCTTCAAAAAATTTGGAAAGCGGAACCCTCACTGAAAGGCACATATTACCTCGTTGGGCAAATTCTATTAGACTCCTCGGAGTTTTGCAACTTTCCAGATCTACAGTACCTCCGGAATCTCTAAAAGTAAAAGGGGTTTCCTCTTCTCCTTTACCGATGGCCACAACATCCAGATATCCCGAAGTCTTGATATCAAGATAAAAAGTATTGTTTCCCCCGTACACTTTTAAATCAAAGCCGTTAAGTGCATCTTCCCTGGAGTCTGAGGTGTCAACCTGATGATCCATGCGTTCCTCTATAAACTTCTTCACTACAGCTTCACAGGCACATCCGCTCATCACTTCATTAAATGCTCTTTGGTAGTTGTAGATTTCCGGAAGATTGGCGGATACTTCCTGTCCAATTTGAATAAGGTGCTCCTGATCGTCAAAACTTTTCATTCTTTCATCCATTGTATCTGCTACAGCTCCTACAACCCTGGCATAACCCACCTTGGCACCCATGGGCCATGATTCATAAGGTGCGTCACTATTGATAATCTGTGTATCAATCAGCCATCTTACAGCGGAATTTACTAAGATTTTAGTAGCAGCTTCCGTTCGGGACGGTTCATCCAGTGACTCCATCCATTCAAGTATCTTTTTTAGACCAACGGCATGTCGCAACATGTACCTGTGTGCCGTAGATCTCTTATCCTCGTTTTTTGTCAACTCACGTGTAAGGCTTTTATTTTCAGAACTCATCCATTTTTCATATGTGGAAACAACATGCTGAGCAGATTCAGGTTTGGCCTCCTGTTTTAAAACTTCGTACAAAACAACAGGGCTATCCAGGTTAATCAACTCAACTACCTCGACCTCACTAAGCCGTGTGATCATATCCTGCGATAAGCTAAAATTTGTCCACTCCTCGCGCGGCATTTCTACAATAGATTCAACTGTAAACTCAGTTGGTACAACTGCACTTGTACTCTTGGGAATAGGATTCTTAGGTGTAAACTTAGGGTCATTTTCTACTCCGGCAGCTAAAGTCGTAATGTTTTCCTGAAATTCAAGTAGTTCTCTGGGCAACTGGGTTTCAACAGGCATGTTTAAAGTTTAGCATAGAGAAAGAGGGGATTAATGGATAAAAAAAAGGCCAGGGGAGTTGTGTAAACTCATAATCCCTGGCCTCATGGCGTTCTAGTCTTCGGTGTGTTCCAGCTCAACCCTGCGGTTAAACTCAGAGAGCACCAAAGCCAAGAACTCAGGAGTAGTGCCGACCCGGCGAAGCGAAGCGCTAGCGTTGAAAGTCACCTCTTCCAGTTGGGAGCGGTCCCGGAGCCGGAAAAGAACTTCCACCGTCTGCTCAACATCACCGGCGAAAACCGAATCCCACAAGGGGCCGTTTTCGAGTTCGTCCAGAGTTGTTGAAAACGTCTGGTCTGTCATGTTACCTCCTTCAAGACTTGATGGTGCACGCCGCAGGCATGAACCAACACGGATCTTCCGGAACGACGAACAACAACGGAATGAAATCCGTGATAGTTGTCGAGGTCCAGATTATTGCGGCCTCAATGGCTGCTGGAATTGAAACCTGCGCTGCAGCTGCTGCCGCGCGAAGTTGGTATCCCAGTGTCCAGTAAAGATGCCGCCAAATAGAGGGAGCATTACCGCCCCAACTGTCCCGAATGTGTTGTGGAACCTGTGACGAATCAACGCGGACATATCCACGTCCAACCATGCGTGACATAAAACGGGCAAGCTCCTTTGCGGAATATACACCATGCTGCATACCTGGATTGTAGCTTGTGACCACAGCTCCGTTCTCAGCAGCAATGAATGTTCCCCAAACGCGTGCCTGGCCGGACGCCTCTACAACACGAGTGAGAAACAGGTATTGGTCTTGCATGCCTCCGCCTCCGGCGAAATAGTAAACATCGCCGAAACCTGTTAAGCCACCCCTCACGATTTGAGCTACCCAGGCGCTGTTCGCGCTCAGGGCATAAGGGTTTGCCATGTGGTTCGTCCAATGGAACAGCGAAAACCACATATTATCGGCGTACGGCTTTGCAGCAGCAAGAGAGGTGTAGAACGCATTCAAATCGGCCGGCGTCAATTGAGCCATCGGAATCAAGATAGTTCCGGGGTCGCCGATAGAGGATAGCTGAACATTTCCATACGAATCTGCGCTCAGCGATCCAAGTCCCACGTTCTCTCCGCCAGCCAGCATTGTGTCAATCGCTGTCCTGTCTTGATCACTGAGCGGTTGAACAACTATCTGATTGGAGAGAATCGACCACTGCGCCGCCTCCATTGAAAGTACCTCCGCCTCATAATCCAGCTCGTCAACAGGTATTACAACCTGAGGAACTGAATCAGTTGGAGAATTCTCTGCGGGCTGCGCTGATGACGATGCGGCCACAACAACTTCTGGTTGGGCACTGTCAGCAATTTCTTGGCTGCCGGACCCAACATTTCCCGATTCAGTGCAAGCTGCTGAAACCAGCCAGACAAGCACTACAAAAACAATGAAAGGGGAAAAAACGCGTTTCATGTCTACTCCTTTTTTGGTTGTTATTGTACGAGTACGATAGCGTATTATATCAGGTTTCTCGCGATCTGACAACCTATAGCACCCTTACAGCGGGCGTCTGATATAATGCTTGAGCTGTCCAAAAATCAGCAAAATGAAACAAGGTATTCTTGTAGCCTTTTTTATTGCAAGTACAATCTATAACTCTGCCTCAATCTCACATGAAGAAAAAGCTGTAACCTCGCAGCCGTTGCATTATTTAGTAAATACAGACACAAACATACTTTTAAACGTTCCTTATGTACACCAGGTCGATGATCTTCCCGAAGACAAAAAACCACAAATTATGGCTTCGGCATGCGGACCCACGGCAATAAATATGATTCTTAAGTACATAGGGGAGGACATAGATTTATACTCAGTTATAGAGAGATTACCTGACAGTGTGTACATTAAAGGCAAGATGTTTTACAACTTATACGAGGGACCCGGATATTTTGGCAAGGAAACTAAAAGAATATCAAAAGATCCTCAAGCCATATACCAGGCATTAAAAGACAGAAACCCCATTATACTTAACATACAAAACTACAACGGAATGATTGGACATGCTGTGGTTATTGTGGGAATAAGAAACTTCGATGGAAAAACAGCTGAGTCATTAATAGTGCATGATCCCTATGTCGGGCCATACAGAGAATTTAAATACATAAATGAAACAACAATAAAACAGCCCGAGGGTTTTAATAACTACATTGGAATTTTAGACCCATTCTACGTAGTAAATTCCGATTAATGATAGAATTTTATAGTGAAAAGATTTCTGCCTTTAATTATCTTAACCCTTCTTTTGGGGGGTTTTCTTGCAGCATTCTACAAACCTCATACAATATTGGCGGAAAACACCTTTTTTGGAAACATGAATATTGGCAAAATGAACCCGAAAGAGGCAGTTCTTCAAATCCGTAACATTCTCGAAAACCCAATTTACCTTAATGCGGATTTATCCAGTAGAGCTGTAACACTTGATGAAATAGGAATAGGGTATGACTTGATGCAACTTAGTGCGGCTGCAAAAACGCAATGCTTACTCGAAATCCGATCTTCAAGCAGACTTTGCATTGGTAATAAAACCGAGGAATTTAAAAACGATGTGATGACTGTTGATGAGGCTAAGTTAAAGGCATATCTAAAAGACTTAGAAGGAGATTTTGACTTTATTACCGAGAATACACAAATATCATATGAAGATTATTCATTTGTCGCACCCGGTAAAAACGCTGAAGTAAAAATAGATTATGACGATTTTTTAAGTTCTTTAAAAACCGCCGTTGCAGATGTATCAAAAATCAAGATTAGAATATCAATTGAAACCGAAGACAGCGTAAATCAACAAAAAACTGAGAGTGCCGCCTTAATAGACAAAATAACCGCCCCCCTTTTAATTAAATACGGAAGAAATCCTATATATATACAAAAAGCCGATTTGCTGAATTTTATTGACTCGTATGAAACCGCAGGAACATACAAAAACTATATTCTAGAAGAAAAAATCGAAGAATACCTTGAAAGTCTTGGAGAAAAGTATGGGTCAGATGATGTAAAAGTAATAATGCCTGATGCTGTAAAAGCCATACAAAATGCCCTGATACTAAAAGCGGCTAATTATGAGGTTAACAATGCCGTAATATTGCCATTAGAAGGTAAACCAAGAACTAACGGAGAGAAACATGATATCTATCTTGAAGTCATAAAATCCCAACAAAGGCTTTACAGATTTGAAAACGGTGAATTGGTTAAAACATATATTATATCTACTGGTTTAACCTGGGAAACACCATCAGGGGAATTTAGTGTCCTAGGGAAACAAAAAATGACAATTTCATATTTCGGGAACTGGTATATGCCTGATTATTTACCTATAGGAGTAATTAATGGACAATATAGATTCGGATTTCACTCAATCCCTTATCACATGGATGGATACGGAAACATCTACTCTCGCGACCCAAACACCATGGGAAGTCCAGCAACAGGGGGTTGCATACAGCTTAAACCCGAAGAAGCAACGGAACTGTTTGAATGGGCTGAGATCGGAACACCTGTATATATTTACGAATAAGAAATCTCACGGACACAAGTTATCTGAGGGCACGGCAGAAGAATCGCATTCACGTATCTGACCCCATGCCGTTCTATATTTATAGTCTCTGTTATCACTGGCGTTAACCGTAATACCAATGGTCCTTCGAGCCGCATCAACCCAATAGGTATAAATTGCGCCCGCTGGCTCGTTGTTTGGCCAAACATCTACAAGATATGTGTTTATTACTGGATCGTCCTCGGGATTACCGTCACTATTTGGATCCAATGGGTACAAATTCTCGGTAGTCCTGTATGTCTCTACCACGTCTACCAGTTTTTGAAGGGTAGCACGTCTTACAGAGTCATCTGTACGAAGCCGGTGTCTTTGATAGTTGATGATAGAAGCGGTAGCCCCACTTAGTATGGCAATGACCATAGCCGTTATAAGTAGCTCAATCATTGTGAAGCCGGAATTATACTTTTTTGATGTATGAAGGAATCTTTGATACATAAGGCAGTAACGCCATTATAGCACTTTAACTAATAGTATGATAATATTTGTCCGTCAAATTAACTAAAAATAATTATGAAAGTAAATGTAGAAAAAAAGCCTAAGGCTACTATAGAACTAGCTATCACAATAGAAAATTCAAAGGTAAAGGAAGCATACGAAAAAGCGCTGGACAAAGCCGTGGAAAACACAGAAATTGAGGGCTTTCGCAAGGGTAAAGCTCCCCGCGATATGGTCAAAGAAAAAGTGGGCGAAAGAAACCTCTACGGAGATGTCATCAATGACCTCCTTCAAATATATTATCCGCAAGCACTTAAAGAAAATATGATAGTTCCCATAGCCAATCCCAAAGTGGAAATTAAGGAATTTGACATAGATAAAGATTTGGAATTTACCGCTACAATAGCCACAAAGCCAGAAGTAAAAGTAGGGGAGTACATCAAACCCCTCAAAGAGTCGTTCGAAGCCCGGCTTAGTGAAAAAAAGAAATCCAACGAGTCAAAAATTAAGAACGGCGAAAAAATTGATGAAGCGCATGTGCATGTCAGCCCAAACGAAATTATTGATATCCTCACTAAAGTATCCGAGGTAGAAATAGCGGATATTCTTGTTGAAGAGGAAACTGATCGTATGATGTCCCGCCTTCTGGATCAAGCTCAGTCTATTGGATTATCTATCGACCAGTATCTTAAAGCGCAAAACAAAACAGCTGATCAACTCAAGAATGATTACAGCGATATAGCTGAGAAGAATCTCAAAGCTGAATTTATTTTAGGTAAATTGGTGCTGGATAAAAACATTGAAGTTACCGACAAAGAAATAGAGGAGACTATGGCAGCCGCGGGTTACGAAAATGTTGAAGAAAGAATGAAAGATAATATTGAAAAATACTATATAAAAAGCATTCTTCAAAAAAATAAATTAATATCAAATTTAATCGAAGAAATTGAAGGAGAAAATCATCATGAGCATAAATAATAATACTTTAGTACCAATAGTTGTAGAAAAAGAACCCAACGGCTTTGAAAGATCTTACGACATCTACTCGCGTCTTTTAAAAGACTTTATAGTCTTTGTCACCGGACCAATTGACATGTCCGTAGCAAATACGTTTATTGCACAAATGCTTTTTCTGGAGAGTGAAAACCCGGAAAGAGATATCTCTGTTTACATAAATTCACCCGGCGGTGAAGTATATTCAGGTATCGCTATGTACGATACTATCAAACATGTCAAAAATGATGTGAGAACAGTAAATGTAGGGTTGGCGGCATCAGCAGCTTCACTACTTCTGGCCAGCGGAACAAAGGGCAAAAGAATTGCACTCCCAAACACATACACTATGATTCATCAGCCGCTTATTTCCGGAGGAATAGGTGGGCAAGCCACTGATATTGAGATCGAGGCAAAACATATGATCAAGCTGAAACACCAGTTTGCACAAATAATCTCCGAAAATACGAACGCAGATCTGGAGAAAACCCTGAAGGACATGGAACGAGACTATTGGATGACTGCAGGGGAAACAAAAGATTACGGTCTCATAGACGAGATAATGGTCACCAAGAAAAAGAAATAACTAAAACTTTATAAAAAAATACGGAAAGACAGGTTGCGCGGTTAAGCACATCTTATCTTTCCGTTTTTTGTCTCAGACCTCTGTTTTCTCCTTCCGGCGTTTGGGCTTATATACACGAATTTCCGCAGAAGGCGTGTAATCCCCATGGCAGGAGATCATATGATTCTGAACGTCTTCGAGCGCGAAAAGGTCGGCTTCCAATTCTGACCGGGTGCTCGATCGCTCAAGAGTGCATCCGCAATCTTTCTTTGGACACCTAACCTTAACGAAATATGTTACGGTGCCGTCATTAGAATTGCCTGACATACATCCTCCTTCTTCTTATAGGGTATTTGGATATTACTTTTTTATCATTGGTATGGAAAAAAAGCAAATAAGAATGTAGAATAGCGAGTACGGGCTCCTAGCTCAGCCGGTTAGAGCGCTTCAGTGACATTGAAGAGGTCACAGGTTCGAGTCCTGTGGAGCCCACCATTGAACCTATCATCCATTTGTATGTATCATTAATACAATGAAAAATTCCGGGTATTACATTAAAACGCTTTTTCTGGCTCTCATAATCTTTTTTGTATCTTACTTCCTGACAAAAACAATTTCCGAACCTATAAAAAATCAGAATTATTTTTCTTTCTCCGCAGAATACGCTGCAAAGATTATTTTATTGATGCTTGTTAACCTCTACGTATTCTCGCTTACAGTAGGCGCATGGAATAAGTGGGAACAATATATAATTGTTTCAATCCCGGTCTCACTGGCAATTTTCTTTGCAATATTTCCGATAAGCCCCGCTTATGCCTTTATTTTAGCCTTCTTATCAGGAACACTTATATCCTTTGATGTATACAAATCAACAAGAATCAGTCAGCTTATGATCAGATTTGATCCGAAAATCATTTTAAGATTGTCGACAAGCGGTTTATTGTTTGTTTTCAGTATCGTGGGTGGGGTGCTCGTGATACTTTACTCGTATGTGTCTCCTGAATTTAACATTGGAAAAGAGATATCAAGTATTGTTGAGAAGCCTCTAAAATCAATCGTAGAAACACAGTTAAAAAACAATTTAGAGCAGCAACTTATACCGCTTAATTTAACAGGTAAAGAGGAAGTAAATTCAAGTGTAGAGGACTTGCTAAAACAATTCGGACTGGAACTCGAAGCGGAAGAAATCAAAAGCAACGTAAGCGAAACGGAGATTACTGAACAGATAATACAAAACCTGGATATTAAAAGTATAGTAGAAAAGGAAATAAACGGTTTCGTTGGGCCGTACAAAAACCTGGTGCATCCCTTACTTGCAGTTCTTATGTTCGCACTGTTCCAATTTTATGCCGCAATAGCCCTGTTTCTTTATATTATTACAGTAGATGGAATATTTTGGCTTGCACGTAAAACAGGGTTTTTTAAATCCACTCAAATTGATGTAAAAAAAGAGATACTAAAATTCTAGTTCTTCTATTCTTTTTGCGGTGTCTATCATGTAAATACCTACTTTTGTTCTGACCAGTGACACTAAAGTTCCCCTAGATCCTATCTTCTCTCCAATATCCCGTGCTAAGGATCTTATATAAGTACCGTGGGAACACCTGACATTTAGTTTAACAGTTGGTATTTGTTTTACGCCTTCGACGGTAGTTATTTCTTTATTTTCAAACCTCAGTATCTCAATGGTATAAATACTTACAGTTTTTATCGGAAGTTGCTCTGTATCAACCGGTTTCCCGGATCTGGCCCGTCTGTATAGGGGTTTTCCTGAGACTTTGACTGCAGAATATAGTGGAACTCTCTGCTCAATTTGTCCTGTAAAACTGTTTAAAACGGGAGGTAATACCTTTTTAACATAATCCAACGAGGGTATATTAGCGATTTCAGGAATCACCTCCAAATCGTTAGTCTCAGAACATATTCCAAATCCAATTTCAGCAACATATTCCTTTTCCGTTTTCAGAACTTCGTCCTGTTTCTTTGTATCCGATCCTGTCAGAACAACTAAAACACCCTCAGCCAAAGGATCGAGCGTTCCCGCGTGTCCTACCTTCTTAATCCCGGATTTTTTTCTAAGCTGATACACAATGTCGAAACTCGTAATTCCTTTCGGTTTGTAAATGTTTAAAATCACCTTCACATTATGCCAAGTTCTTGACACCACTACAATCAATACGTATAACTAAAACAATGGATTATTCCAAGTCTATACAATACACACTCACTACTACAACCCCTATAATGGGAAAATAACTGTATCAAACATTTATATGTCTTTCAGACAAACAAAGTATAATAATTAGGAGAAGAATAAAATGAGCAACATTAAAGTAATTGAAAAACTAAAAGACGATCCGCTAATGCCGCTAAGACACACTGCAGAACATATCCTGCACATGTCTATGCAGGAGTTGTATCCGCAACTCAAAAAGGTTATGGGGCCACCAATAGAAGACGGTTTTTATTTTGATTTTGATCTGGAAGAAAAAATTACACCTGAGGATTTCGAAAAAATTGAAAAATTAATGCAGGAAATTGTTAATTTAGACCTACCGGTAACCCGCCTTGAGGTAACACTGGAAGAGGCTATGGATATATTTAAGGATAATGAATATAAACTCCAATGGCTTGATGAAATAACCGACAGAAGCGAAAAGATCTCAATATATGAGATTGGGAGCCCCTCAGGAGAACATTATGACCGCGATCTCTGTGCAGGACCTCATGTAAATAGCACAGGGGCTGTTAAATCTTTTAAGCTGTTAAGTATAGCAGGAGCATATTGGAAAGGTGACGAGAAAAACAAAATGCTTCAGAGAATCTACGCTACCGCGTTTGATAGTGATGAGAAATTGGAAAAGTATCTCCAGAATCTCGAAGAAGCCAAAAGAAGAGATCACAGAAAATTAGGTAAAGAACTGGATCTGTTTACATTTTCAGAATTGATAGGCAGTGGATTTCCGCTTTATACTCCAAAAGGAGCCTTGATAAGAAGGCTTGTAAATGAATATGTTGAAGAAATCCAAAGCGCACACGGATATCAGCAAGTCTGGACACCGCAAGTAGCAAAAGCTGATTTGTTCAAGATTTCCGGGCACTACGATAAATACAAAGATGATATGTTTGAGGTTCGTTCTCACTACAGTAAAGAAGAATTCTACTTAAAACCCATGAATTGTCCACAGCACACACAGATATATGCTAGTAAACAGAGAAGTTACCGTGACCTCCCTTTAAGAATGACGGATTTTGCAATGCTCTATCGGGACGAGAAACCGGGTGAATTGAATGGTTTAGCCAGGGTAAGAGCATTTTCACAGGATGATTGCCACGTTTTCTGTACAGAAGATCAGGTTGATGCAGAAATTGATATGGCTTTAAACATGATAAAAGACATCATGAACACATTCGGCTTCAAATACAGATACAGATTATCAACCAGAGATCCTGAACATCCGGAAAAATTCCTCGGGGATCCTAAGATGTGGGATAAGGTTGAAAAGTGGGCTGAGGTTATCATGGAAAGAAATAACATTGAGTATTTCCCCGGTGTCGGCGAGGCTGCCTTTTATGCCCCGAAAATGGATTTAATGGCAACCGATGCTCTGGGACGGGAATGGCAGCTGTCCACCATACAGATTGATTACGTCATGCCGGAAAGATTCGGGCTGGAATACATAGATAAAGACGGGGAAATAAAAAGACCTGTAATGCTACATAGGGCAATTATCGGCTCTCCTGAAAGGTTTATGATGATTCTGATTGAGCATTTTGCAGGAGCTTTTCCCGTATGGCTTTCTCCTGTACAAGCCCAGCTGATACCGATATCAGACAAACACGTTCCATATGCAGAGTCAGTGCTAGAAAATCTCAAAGAAGTAGGTATACGCGCCGAATTAAACAGTAAAACTGACACAATGCAGGCAAAAATCAGAGATGCACAGCTGGAAAAGATACCTTATATGTTAATAGTAGGGGACAGGGAAGCCGAAAAAGGGGAAGTCAGCTTAAGATTAAGGACCGGGGAAGATTTGAAGTCAAAACCGCTTCCTGAGGTTATTGAAGGAATTAACAAAATCAGATTGACCAAAAGCCTGGATTTATGGTAATTTACACTGCAAAGAATCTCACAGAGATTCCTTTGCTTTTCTGGAGGAATCTACAATAGATCGATACTACGAAATAAATAATAGAATTAAGGCATTCGAATTAAGAATAATAACAGGGGAAGGCGAGAATCTGGGCGTAATGAAGACACAGGATGCCTTGAATCTGGCAAGAGAAAAAGGACTTGATCTGATTGTGATTACTCCCAACAGCGTCCCGCCGGTCGCCAAGATGCTTGATTTTAAAAAGTTCCTTTACCAAGAGCGCAAGAAAAAGTCGACAGCTAAGGTAAAGTCCAAAAAAAGCGAACTTAAGGAGATTAAGTTGGGTCCTTACACAGGTGAGGGCGATGTTACAAGGTGGGTAGAAAGAGCAAAGGAGTTTTTGGAAGAAGGAAACAGAGTGAAGGTTACAGTTACTCTTAGAGGACGAGAAAATCTTTATCCTGACCTTGGATTTGCAAAAATTAAGAAGTTTCAAGAGGCGTTAATTGAAGTAGCCAGACAGGAGTCGGAAACAAAACAGAGCGGAAATATGATAACAACTGTGTTTGTTTCCAAATAACATATGCCAAAGTTAAAAACAAAAAAGACACTTACAAAAAGAATAAGGGTAAGTAAAAACGGAAAGATAATTAAAAAGCAAACACGTATTGGTCACCTTAAATCAAAGTGGACTGCAAACAAGAAACATCGAAAAATGAGCAGAGAAACACAAGAAAACAGGGGACACATAACAGTTATCAAAAAGTTGCTTGCTAAGAAGGGAAATAAGGTAAGATAATATGCCAAGAGTAAAAGGAGGGCCAAGAGCCCACAGAAAACACAGAAAAATAATTAAGCTGGCGAAAGGATATAGAGGTTCCAGAAACAGGCTCTACAGACGTGCTAGCGAGGCTGTAGAAAGAGCAGTTGAGCACTCTTTCGCAGGAAGAAAGCAAAAACGCAGAGATTTCAGACGTTTATGGATTGCAAGAATAAACGCAGCCTTAACCGGAACTGATTTGAATTACAGTAGATTCATTAAAGGCCTTAAGACCGCCAAAATCGACTTAAATAGAAAGACTTTATCGGAAATGGCCATTAATAACCCTAAAGCTTTTGAAGAAATAGTGAGCAAAGTCAAATCCTCGTTTTAACCTTTCAACATATTAAGTTCTAGAGTTTTACTCGTTGTTAAGATAGAATTTAAAACATGCAGGGTGAAATTAACGACATAAGAAAAGTTTTCGACTCAGACCTTCGGGCAGCAAAACTTTCAGGAGATTTCGATACACTGTATCTCAAATATTTCTCAAAAACACAAGGCATAATTAGCTTATTACTAAAAAAAATACCAGAACTGACTATCGAGGATAGGAAAATTTTTGGACCAGAGATAAATGAACTCCAAAACGACCTTAAAAGGGTAATAGAGAGCGCAAGGGCAGAATATGAAGAAACCGTTACTTCCGACCCGTCCATAGATCTGACCGTCATAGAACCCCCATATAACACGGGTATGATGCATCCTATTACTCAGACAATATTAGAGATGAACAAGTTCTTCAGGTATTACGGTTTTTCAATTGCTGAAGGCCCGGAAATAGAATCAGACGAATATAACTTCAGGAAGTTAAATCTTCCTGAGGGCCACCCAGCAACAGACTTGCAGGATACACTTTTTGTCCGCGAGCCGAATATTCTGCTCAGAACACATACTTCATCTATTGAGGCTAGAGTACTGACTGAATATGAACCACCTCTAAGAGTCGTGGTTCCGGGAAAAGTGTACCGAAACGAAACAGCTAACGCCTCCAATTTAGGATTTTTTCATCAATATCAAGGATTTGTTGTAGACAAAAACATAACAATCCAACATTTAAAAGGTACTTTAGAAGCGTTTCACAAATTTCTATTTGGTGACGATATAGTTTTGCGGTTCAGATATAAGTACTATCCTGAAGTTTCTCCCGGAATGGGTGTGGATATGCAGTGCAGGTTCTGCGCCGGTATGGGATGCGTTGTGTGCCGTCAGAAGGGATGGATCGAGGTTCTTGGATCGGGGATGATTCATTACAACACATTAAAAATGTGCGGTATTGATCCAGAAGAATATACCGGTTTCGCCTTTGGCATGGGCCTTGACAGGCTGGCAATGTCGAAGTTTGAAATAAACGACATCAGAAAATTGTATAGCGGTGAAATGATATATGTTTAAAAGTAATTTACTATGAAAATACCTGTTGAATGGTTAAAAGAATATGTAAATATTAAGAAGTCCTCAGCTGAGATAGGGAAAGCATTTACTTCAATTGGTCTTATGCTCGATAAGCCAATCTATGAGTATAAAGGGCAGGGGTATTCAACAGAAGTTCTGGATCTTGAGCACAGAATGGATAGATCGGACTGGTTATCCGTTCTGGGATGTGCAAGGGACTTGGCCGCCTTTGAAAACGTCCCTTTAAAGTATCCTGATACTTATATCGGGGAACTTAGAGAAAGTGACGAAAGTCAAAAAGTGCCGATAATTGTAGAGTGTCCGGACCTGGTAAATAGATTCAATACAGTAATTTTCAAAAATATCAGAGTGGGGGAATCTCCAGAATGGCTTAAATACAGGCTTGAGGCCTACGGAATTGCTTCAATAAATAACATAGTAGACATAACAAATTATGTCATGGTAGAAACAGGGCAGCCCATGCACGCGCAGGACCTGGCTAAATTTCAAAAAAGAGAGATTCTTATCAGGAGAGCACGCAAAGACGAAAAGATTACAACCCTTTTAGGTGAAGTAATAGAACTAAATGACGAGTACTTCGTTTTAACTCAAGACGGAAAACCAATAGTACTGGGAGGTATCGTTGGAGGTATAAGCACTGCGGTTGATAATAAAACCACAGAGATAGTTTTGGATGCAGGTAACTATAATCAGATAAATATTAGGAAATCTTCTCGTAGATGCAAGATCCAAAATGAAACTGTACTGAGATACGACAAGTACCTAAACCCTAAACTTACAGAATTAGCCTTAATGAGGGCAATCAAGCTTATACTGGAAAATGCAGGAGGTGAAGTGTATAAGAATATGGATTGGTATCCCTCTCCGACAGCGGATAAGAATATGGTACTCAGATACGACAGAGTAAGCAGACTTTCAGGAATGCAAATCGAACCGGAAAAAGTCAAAAGAATCCTTAAATCTTTGGAGTACAAAATATTAGAAGAAAATAATACGGAAATTAAATTACAGGTGCCGCACTTTAGAACCGATGTGGCAGTAGAGGACGACTTGGTTGCCGATGTTTTAAGAATAAATGACTATGCAAACATACCTGTTTCTTTTATAAAAAATTCGCCTCCAAAGGAAATCACTCCTGAAATCTATAATTTCGAAGAAGAATTACGTGAGATATGTGTTAGAGCAGGGATGCATGAGCATATTTCCGACCCTCTTGTACAACCTAACCCCGAAGATAAAACACAGGTGATTCTTGAAAATGCAATTTCAGCTGAAAAATCCGGTTTGAGAACCGAGGGGTACAGCGGACTCGAAAATGTCTCAGACACTTATGTTAAGCATAAGATAAAAGACATTAAGCTGTTCGAAATCGGAAAAATATATTCAAAAATAGGTACACAAACTAAACTTGAGAATTTCACTGAAACAAGGATTCTAGAGGTTTATAACAAAAACATCGACCTTTCCCTTAAAGAGAACTCCGGCAATACGGTGCGTCTTCTTAGTACTGTGATGAGGGACCTTGGAATTGTTAACTACCGTATAGATTACCTTGATGGTAAGAGTGTCATTTTGGTAGATGAGGACACACTAGGAGAGATTAGACACACGGATTTCAACCTGCTGACTGAAATGCTTCTTAAACATCGGGGACAACCTCATAGAATCATTAGTGAATATAGAGTTGTGAAAACTGAGGATATTTCCGTTATTGTTCCAAAAGCCTACAAATCCGGTCCATTAGTTCATCGGCTCAAGTCCGTGGACAATAATATTATTGATATACACTGTTTAATTGAGGAGCTAGAAAGTTTGATCGGACCGGAGAGCAAGAACTTACTATTAAAATTCAGCTATCTTGGGGGATCTTTCTCACAAACCAAAGAAAAGATAATCGAGATACTTGGAACGGAAGGTTTGACGGTTCGCAGATAGCCGTTAAGTTACCTGGCGTATCCAATTACTTCCAATTGCACTTTCTTAGAGCCTTTATTACCATCCTCATCTTCGGCTACCGCCTCAAATTCGTGCATACCAATGCCGGATGCGTCTAACTCAAAATTGAATCCGTATGGTGCTGACTTATCATTTGTAACCTTATTTCCATCCATATATATCCTCACAACCTCAACATCCTCATAAGCTGAAACCTCAACGTTAAGTCTGAAATTTAGGTACACCTTATCACCATTTTCCAGCTCTATGATCTCCACATTCACATCATTTTTATTCTCAACTTCGTCGCCGTCAAATTCAAGACGGGATCTCATTTGTGGAGGGAAATATGTTTCCTCGTCATAGTTTTCCTTTACCCAGGAATCTACGGATGTCTGCCATTCTGGAAGCTCCGCTTTTATCTTAATAAACGTCTTTGTGTCTGTTTCGTCCGCGTCTTTGCACCCCTGATTAGCGATACGCCCGTCTATTTTGCATATCTCAATTCTCTGGTACCAGTCGCTTCGGGCCGTGGGCTGAGTCTGTTCAAGAAACCATTCTTGCCTGGTAGGGAAACCTTCCTGCGGTAGTAACCCTGTGAGTTGGTCAATTTCAATTTTTTTAACGCTTGAGGGCGCCTCAAATTTCTCGTCCGGTTTATCTGCTAAATACTCCTTCATAAATCTATTCCAGATAGGAGTTGCTCCGGTAATACCTGAGGCAATATTTGGGTTCATTTCTTCATTATTATTGTTTCCAACCCACGCACCTGCAACTATAGATGGGGTAAATCCAATAGCGTAATTATCCCGCTTATCATCAGTTGTACCTGTCTTCACCGCAACCTGGTGCCCCGGAATATTTAAGAGACTGCCAAAACCGAATACCGCACTTCTAGCTCCGTCATCTGAAAGGATATCCGAAATTATAAAAGCGGTACCTTCATCCATAGCTTTCAAACCCCCCGTGTCCTGCCATTTGTAAATTATATTACCGTTGGAGTCTTTAATTTCGACAATTGGGGTCGGTTGTCTGTAAATTCCCTTAGCCGCAAATACATTAAAAGCACCGGTTAATTCCAACAATTTTGTCTCTCCGCCTCCAAGCGTAAGTGACAAACCGTAGCGTTCTCTTTCCTTAAAAGTTGATATTCCCATTTTCTCTGCCATATCAATCATGTTATCGATTCCGACTATTTTTAAAGATTTTACTGCGGGTATATTTAAAGAGTTGCCAAGCGATTTTCTCAAAGACATAACGCCCCTGAATATTCCGTCATAGTTGACAGGTATATACGGTTTGTCGGGGGCAGACCCTTCAAATATTGAGGGAACATCCAGAAACGGAAAGGACGCAGGATAACCCTGAGAGAGCATAGTGGCATAAGTTATCGGTTTAATAGCGGAACCAGGCTGTCTGTTGGCTAAAGTCACATTAAGATAAGGCTCAAATTTACAGCTATTTTCTCCTGTTATACCGGATATGCAGTTCTCCGGCTGGGAGTCCAAATCGTACCCCTTAGAACCTACCATGGCCAATATCTGGGCAGTTTTAGCGTCCAACACTACCAGGGACCCATTCCAAACGTTCATGGAACTTGCTTTCTCGACTTCCTCTAAAACTATTTGCTGGGCCTTTTCTTGGAGATCCAAATCTATACTTGTAGTTACCTGCAATCCTCCTTGCTCTACTAGTTCTTCTCCGAACATATCGGCTAGAATCTGTTTGGCATAGAAAACAAAGTGCGGTGCTGCAAATGGAACAGATGCAGCCTGGAATTGAAGCTCTTCTTTTTTTGCGTTTTCATAATCTTCATCTCCAAGGTAGAACCTTTTACCGTCGCTTCCTGCCCATCCCCGAACATTCATGAGGTATAAAACATAATCTTTTCTTTCCATACCGGCCTGGGGATCTCCAGCATAGTATGAGTAATAGCTAGGACGTTGAGGTAACCCGGCAAGGTAGGCAGCTTCAGCAACAGTCAGATCCTTTGGATGTTTGTTAAAATAAGCCTTAGCAGCACTGAAAATTCCGTAATTTTGGCCGCCATATGGCGACTCATTCAGATACATCTGTAAAATCTGATCTTTGGAATATTTATTTTCAAGCTGTAAAGACAATATCAACTCTTTAATTTTTCTTGGGAGAGTTTGTTCCGACGTCAGCAAGGTATTTTTTATAACTTGCTGAGTTATAGTCGAACCGCTCTGAAGACTCTCTCCGAAGATCATATTTTTCATGGCACGGGCCATACCTCTTATGGAAAAGCCTCTGTGTATATAAAAATCGGAATCTTCGGTGGCCAATGTGGCATCAACAATATGTGGGGAAACTTCGTCCAGACCAATTAAAGTCCTGTTTTTGTCCCCGAAAAGTTCATATATCATTTTGCCGTTTCGGTCATAAAACCTGGTGGAAAGTTCAAAGTTTCTTTCAAGGAGTCTATCCGGATTTGGAAGTTCCCTTGAAAAATAGGCAAAAACAATCACTACGACCAAAAGTCCTATGACCATGCTCAACAAAACAAACGAAGCAAAATAGGTCACAAATGTAAGAGATTTAACATTGTTTAAAAATGATAAATTAGGTCTGGGGATATTAAATTTCGGAATAGCACGAGATCTGCTTTTTCTGCTGCGCGATCCCGATGTCATAAACTTAGCACGCATATCTTTATTATAGCTCAAATGAAGTCTAATTATAGCAAAACCATTGTATGCTTGCACTGCATTGTAATAAGTGAGAGAAACTTTTATACTGGGGTAAATGGCAAAAGTAATAACAGATATTGAACTCATAAATAAGTTTTTAAATAGGGGAGTGGATAGCATATTTCCGGGCAAAGACGAACTTAAACGAAAACTCATGTCCGGTGAGCGAATTAGAGCCTATCAGGGCTTCGATCCTACAGGCCCCTACCTTCACGTAGGACATGCGATGGGTATAAGAGCACTGAGAATACTTCAACAGCTTGGACATGAAGTAGTCTTTCTCGTAGGAGACTACACAGCTAAAGTAGGCGACCCGGACAAACCCACAGGCAGGCCGATACTTTCAGACAAAACTATCAAAGATAATATGCAGGGATGGAAGAAACAGGCAGCGCAACTTATAGATTTTGACGGGGAAAATCCTGTACTTTTCAGAAGAAATTATGAGTGGCTTTCAAAGTTGAAACTGGCTGATTTAATCCGGCTAATGTCTCACGCAACAGTACAACAGATGATGGAAAGAGATTTGTTTCAGCGCAGACTTTCCGAAAACAACCCCATTGGTCTGCAGGAGTTCATTTATCCCCTAATGCAGGGCTACGATAGTGTAGCAATGGATGTAGATTTAGAGATCGGAGGTACGGATCAGACTTTTAACATGCTTGTGGGAAGAAACTTATGCAAGTCATACCTAAACAAAGAAAAATTTGTTAGAACCAACCAAATGATGGAGGCTCCTGATGGCGTTACAATGAGTAAAACCAAGGGTAATGGGATAAACCTGTCAGACACACCTGAAAACATGTATGGAAAAGCTATGTCTTACTCCGACAATCAAATTGTGAAAGGTTTGTTCCTTCTTACCGAAATGGAAGATGAAGAAATTAAAGAGATTGATCAACTATTGCGTAAAGGTGAGAATCCGATGAAATATAAGAAGATAATGGCATTTGAGATAGTAAAGACTATTAAAGGCAGAAAAGCGGCTGAAAAAGCGCAGGGAAACTTTGAGAAAGTTGTGCAGAATAAGGAAATTGCAGAGGAAAATATAACTTATGTTTCTCCAGCGGAAAAAACTACAATCCTAAATTTTCTGAAAAGTTCTGTGGGTTCGGAATCTTCCAGCCAAATAAAAAGAGTCATCGAACAAGGCGGAGTAGAGGTAAATGGGGAACAGGTCAAAAACCCGTTTCAGGAATTCGAATTTAATACCGGATTAGTAATAAAATTCGGCAAACGTACATTTTTTAAGGTTAAATAAAATGATTAAGTCAATAAAGAAGACATTCAGAAAAGCGTTAAAAAGGGAAAATCTGACAAAGCTCTTAATAATACTAAGTACTTTGGCTTTGATCGCTACTTCCATATTACCCTATATAATATAGTCAATGCTAAATTTTGACACCAAAGCTGAAAAGGTTACAGGTGTAGGACCAAAATACCGCGATTTGCTGGAAAAACTGGAAATAAAGAATGTAAGGGATTTCTTATACCATTTTCCCTTCAGATACGACGATTATTCTGAAATAAAAAATATTAAAGATATTCAGGAAGGGGAAACCGTCACACTACGTGGTACGCTGGGGCCTGTAGAAAATATTTTTACTAAATTCGGCAAAAAATTGACCAAAGCGGTATTGGCAGACCATTCCGGGAAAGTTGATCTTGTGTGGTTTAATCAACATTTCCTGAAAAAGGTCCTGCTCCCCGGACAAATTTACAGCGTAAGCGGCAGAGTAACTCTATTTAACAATAAGCCATCAATATTAAACCCGGAAATTGAAGCCTATACAGCTAAAAGCTTGAACACCGGTAGACTAGTACCTGTATATCCGGAGACTTACGGGATAAGTTCAAAATGGCTTAGATCCAAAATACATAATTTATTGACCAGTATAAGTGAAACTGAGGATTTTCTCCCTGAAAAAATACTTAAAAAATACAACTTTCCCGATATAAACCTCTCCATGAATAGCATCCATTTCCCAGAAAGCAGGGAGCAGTTAGAGCGGGCCAGATCAAGATTTGCCTTTGAAGAACTTTTTATTCAGTTGCTGAAAGTAGAAAAGAAAAAATTTGAATGGAATAAATCCGGCAGAGGAACTGCAATAAATAAAGCGCAGGAAGCACAGGAAGAATTTATAGAGTCGTTGCCTTTTACACTCACGGATTCACAAAAGAAAGCAGTTGAGGAAATCTTAGACGATATGTCTCGTGATGTTCCCATGAATAGACTCCTGGAGGGAGACGTGGGGACCGGAAAAACTGTTGTCGCTGTTATAGCTGCTTATATCACTAAACATAACAAATTAAAAACATTGTATATGGTCCCCACTGAACTTTTAGCACATCAACATTACGAAACATTTAAGGCTCTTCTTGATCCTTTTAATGTAAACATCTCGTTGTTAACCGGTTCGGTGAAAAATCATAAAGATAACAACTGGGACATACTTATAGGCACTCACGCACTGCTCTACAATAATGAAGAATACTCTGATACGGGCCTTGTCATAATAGACGAGCAACATAGGTTTGGGGTTAAGCAACGCGGAAAGTTGCTCGATGTAGGAAAAAACAAAAAGGTCCCGCATCTGCTCACCATGACTGCGACTCCAATACCACGGACCTTGGCGCTGACTCTTTATGGTGACCTCTCCATATCCGTGCTGGACACACATCCAAATTTACAGCGAAAAATACACACCAAGGTTGTATCCGATAAAGACAGAGACAAAGCATACGAATGGATTTTGGACAAAAATGAACCTGCGTTCATAGTGTGCCCGCTAATAGAATCATCGGAAAGTGAAACAATGACCAATGTTAAGGCGGCTGAGGATGAGTATGAAAAACTTAAACACGGGGTATTTAAGGACGTTGACGTAGGACTGGTGCACGGAAGGATGAAAAGCAATGAGAAAAAACAAATGCTGGAAAATTTTAAAAACGGAAAAATCAAGATTCTTATAGCCACCCCTGTTATTGAGGTAGGTATAGATGTTCCTGAGGCATCAATCATGGTCATTGAAAGTGCGGAGCGGTATGGACTTGCCACGCTTCATCAACTGCGCGGTAGAGTAGGGCGGGGTGACAAGCCAGGATATTGTTTTATTTTCATGAGCGATGATTCCAAAAGTGCTTATAAGAGATTAAAAAATCTCGAGAATATCGATAGCGGACTTAAACTGGCAGAGCTGGATTTGGAATTGAGGGGAGAAGGCGATATATTTAGCACATTGCAGCATGGCTTTAAGAGGTTTAAAATAGCCGATCTGTCGGATTTTGAACTTTTATCCAAGGTCAAATCAGAAGCCGAAAATCTGTTTCCCGAGCTTGATAAATATCCTAAGCTTAAGGAAGCTATAATGGACGTACAGGAAACACATATTAGAAATAATTAATTTATAGAAATAGCGACATGATTAGAGTCACGACCGGAATAGCAAAAAATAAAAAACTTGAAGCACCCGACGTTGAGAATTTCCGCGCAGTTCAGGAAAAAGTAAAGCTTGCAGTATTCGCAATACTGAGTGAGAAAATAAACAATGCAATATGTCTGGATCTATATGCCGGAAGCGGGAATTTAGGCATAGAAGCACTGAGCCGAGGGGCATCCTGGTGCGATTTTGTAGACGAACATCCAGAGAGCATAGAAATTATCTCTAAAAACATAAAATTCACAGGTTTTGAAGAAAAATCCGGCATATTCAGAAGAGATGCCGTTAAATACGTTACTCACGCCGAGAAACTTTACAACATAATATTCTGCGATCCTTTCTATGAAAACACATCTCACGTACATTTGCTAAATAATATGGTCAATATCCTTGCCGATAAGGGTGTTCTTATCTTCTTCCACGGTGAACAATTGGATATTAACGCTACCTCCAAAAAGTCCGATTTAAAAATTTTGACACAAAGAAAGTTCGGCAGGGGTTACTTTACGATCCTCCAAAAAGATCATTAATTTGGGAAAAACTTGCAATTATCCGAAATATTTGCATAATAATGTGCATGGCTGTTCCAAAAAGAAGGCATTCAAAAAGCCGAACAAGAAAAAAGAGAAACTCGCACTACACCCGTAAAGTGACTGTTGCTGTCAAGACCAAGGATAAGAAAGGCTACAAGAGACCGCACGTTGAAGAGTACGTTGAGATATAATTTAACATAGAAATGAAGTCAAGAACTGATCCAAGACATGCTGCCAGAAGACTTGCGTTAGCTTCAATCTTTTGTTGGCTCTTTTCTGAACAAAACAAGGAAGAATGCCAAATTCTATCCAAAGAACTCTTAGATCACGAAGAAGTAGATAACAAACTTTCTGATTTTATAATCGACGGGGTTAAGATTAATCTGGACAATATCGATAAAATCATTGAAAATGCTGCTCCCGAGTGGCCTTTGGACAAAATTTCCAAGGTTGATTTAGTGGTGCTTAGAATTGCTGTTTTTGAAATAGTATATGGTAAGAAAGCACCAATAAAGGTAGCTATTGATGAATCGGTGGAGTTGGCAAAGGAATTTGGCAACGACACATCTCACAAGTTTGTAAACGGGGTCTTAGGCACAATAGTTGACCAGTTGGAGAACAAACAATGAACGAAACCGCGAAAAAAATAATAAAAATAATAATAGACAAATCCGGTCATGAACATGACGAGATAGACGAATCTTCATATTTCGAGGATGATTTGAACATAGGAGAGATGGAACTTATGGAGATACTTACCGAGATAGAGGAAAAATTTCAGGTCGAAGTTGTACAAGAAAAAGAAACCTTAGAAACTGTAGGAGATTTAATAGACCTAGTGATGGAACAGCTGGAATAACTGAGATGACTTTTGACTTTCAACTGCTTCAAAAAAAGTTAAATACAAAGCTTAATAACGAGGCGCTTTTCAGGCTTGCTTTTACACATAGATCTTATCTTAATGAACACCCTGACTTTGAACAGGTCTCTAACGAACGTTTGGAATTCCTAGGAGATGCTGTACTGCAGCTTCTATCTTCGGAGTTTCTATATGAAAAATACCCAAATTCACCTGAAGGCATTCTGACCAACTACAGATCTGCCATTGTCTGCACTCCTTCTATAGCAGCTGAGGCTAAGAGACTGGGATACGGTGAGTTTCTGCTGTTGTCCAATGGCGAAGAAAGCACCGGTGGAAGAGAAAGAGAGTATATCCTTGCAAACACCTTTGAGGCTGTACTGGGAGCACTGTATCTGGATAAGGACCTTGATTTCTGCAAAGATTTTGTAATTAAAGAGCTGTTATATAAGGTCACTGAGATTGTAGAAAATGAAGACTACAAAGACGCTAAATCAAAGTTTCAGGAAATTGCTCAAGAAAAAATGGGAATAACTCCGGTATATCAGGTTCTAGAATCTTGGGGACCTGATCACGAAAAAAATTTTAAAGTGGGAGTATTTTTAGGAGAAAAATTATGGGGGGAAGGGACTGGAAGAAGTAAGCAAAAAGCGGAACAACAAGCCGCCTTGCAGGCATTTGCGAAACTTTCTTCAAATTAATTACTGTTGGAAAAACCCCGGAATTCTGCTAGAATGCTACAGCTATGTCAATAACAATAAGATTAGCAAGAATAGGAAGAAAAAACTCACCGGCTTATAAAGTCGTGGTGGCAAATACGCGAAGTAAAAGAAATGGGCGTTTTTTGGATATATTGGGGCATTATAACCCTTCTGAAACACCCGTAGCGCTGGAGATAGACAAGAAAAGATTGGAAGACTGGCGGTCAAAAGGCGCCTTAATAACCGATTCGGTTACAAATCTATTGGAAGGTAATTATTCTTACACTCCATACAGATCAAAAAAAGCGACCGCGCAGAAGAAAGACGACCAGGAAATAGAAAGTTCTGAGTAAAACGATGAAATCATTTCTGGAGCATCTTATAAAACAGCTAGTGAACAATCCGGATGAAGTAGTCATCGACGAGTTACGCGAAGAAAGCGGAAATTTTCTGTACACTATAACAGTTTCTCCTCAAGATATGGGTATTGTTATAGGAAAAGATGGCAATACAATAAACAGCATAAGAAATCTTGCAAAAGCTAAAGCCATTAAAGATAACGTTCGAATCGGAATTCAATTAAATGAGGTTTATGATAACAATTGATGTAATTACACTCTTTCCAAACCTTTTTCAAGAACACCTAAACAATCTTCCTTTTAAAAAAGCTATAAACTCCGGATTATTGAAAGTGAACCTCATAAACCTCAGAGATTATGCCCTTGATGATTACGGCACAGTTGATGATAAGCCGTATGGAGGCGGCACAGGGATGCTATTAATGATTGAACCTGTTTATAAAGCACTTACTGACATCTACGGAGAAAATTTTGAGAAACAATCAGACAAAAAAAGAATTATTGCACTTTCTCCAAGAGGAAACACCTATTCACAATCAAAAGCTGCGGAACTTTCCAGAGAAACTAGAATTACATTCATTTGCGGGAGATATGAGGGTATGGATGCAAGGATAGAGGAAGAATTAGCAACAGAAGCCATTTCCATAGGAAATTATGTCGTCTCAGGAGGTGAACTTCCATGCCTTGTTATCATGGAATCCCTCACAAGACTACTACCTGGAGTTTTGGAAAAAGATGATGCTGCCGAGAATGAATCTTTTTCGAATGGGAATTATGAGCATCCGCAGTACACTAGGCCTGAAGAATTCAGAGGAATGAAAGTTCCGGGTGTTCTTTTGTCGGGGGATCACAAGAAGATTGATGATTGGAAAAATGAAAACAAGGGACCAATTCTGCCTATTCTAGGTTAGCTGGTTCTTCGACTGGAACTTCTTCACCCGATTCATCGCCAAAAACACTCACAACTTCTTCGCCTTCCTCGCTGGGTGTCGATTCCTCAACCTCAGGCTCAAAAGGCACAATAGGAAGATCGTCTACATTTACATCTTCAATATTCGAATAATCATAATAACGTAAGTTCTTAACTCTATTAATGAAAGAGATAAAATTATCACTTGCGATATCCAAAGTTACAGGATCATCCGTAATGGCGGATGATTGAACCATCAAATAAGGAGAATAAACGGAAAAATTCAAGGAAAGAGTATTATTGTCACCAATTTCTGCAAATCTAAAATTTGCAACATTTATGAGACGGGCAGCAGTCTCGGCCGATTTCATAAAGGTTACCATTTGTTCATATGTACCTTCCGCCCCTAATGAGATAACAACAATATTATACGAGCCGCTTTGTTCTTCTTCGGAAGGTACCTCACCAAAAGTGTAGCTAAGTTTAGTAACATCAAGTCCTGAGTTTCTGGCTATAGTATCAACTTGATCCAACAGCGCGGGAACAAACTCCTCGGAGGGGAGAGCCCTGTCTACTAACAGCGAATTCTCATCCACCACACTCTTAAAATCTACTAATTTGTATATATTTTCTTTTTTAGCAGCTAGGGTATCCCTCAAAGCTCTTTTTGATTCAAGATCGCTCTGAAGTTGCGGTACTCTCGATACAGACGGGTATATTATCAAAAAGAAAAGTATTGCAGAAATAGTTAAGCAAACAATAGGAACAAGAAAATTAACAAACGCGTTTCTAATTCTGGAAGTATCTATGTTTACGTTTCCTTTAAGATTCATTCTATTTGTTCTTTATCATTTCCAAATTTATATCTACGGTTATTGCAAATCTGACCAAACCCTTGGACTTCTCAAGGTTTACCGAATTTAGAGAAACTGATGTAAACATTCCTCTCAGCTGCGGATTACCGCCCTGAAATTCTGGTGATAGTAGATTGTTCATGAAATTCGAAATAAGAATATAGTTATTTGCCACACCTGATAAGCTGATCTTGGTTCCCTTTTGAAGGGTAAAGCTATCGATGAGGATACCTTCTGGCGTCCTGGCACGAAGCTCCTCAGCTAACATAGAATAATTACCCCTTGAGGCAAAAATCTCGTTAAGAACCTTGTATTTACTATCAAGATTTCTTGCACTGATTTCAACAGGGGCTAGTGAGTTAATTTCAGCACGAAGTTTTTCTACTTCAGAATCCAAATCATCTATTGACCCACTTAGTGTAGTTGTTTGGTAAAAAAAGTAGCCACCGATACCTCCGACAATTATTAAAATAAGAATCGAAACGACAGTGCTAAGTTTTACAACTTTAGTTTTTGTCTGCTCCTGTACTTCTTGTTGAGGTATTAAGTTAATACTTTGCATCCTATACTTCCTTTAGTGCAAGTCCATACGCCGACGAAAATATCGGGCCTTGCTCCAGTAAAGACGGATTTTTCTGCTGTGCTTTGGGACCTAATATGAGATCTCTAAACGGGTTTGCCACCTCGACTTCCAGGTCGAGATTGCTTGCCATATACAATAATAGTCCCGGCATCTGAGCAGCTCCGCCGGTTAAAATTACCCTTTTAATGTTAGCATTAGGCTGTTGCTTTGTGAAGAAAATACTTGCGCGTTTGACCTCCTCAATCATACTGTCAATATGGGGTTTTACAACATCGTATATTTTTCCGTCTACCTGATTCTTATCCATACCATAAACTTTTTTGTATTCTTCGGCCTGATTATAATCAAGATTAAGGCTTTGCTGAATTGATCTGGTCATGACATCCCCTCCAATTTGAACATTTCTAGTAAATCTTACGAAACCTCCGTATGTAATGATGATTATCGACCTGGAATAACCCATATCCAAAATGACAGACCCTGACGGTGCCTCTTTTGTGTCTCCCAGAGCTCTTCCCAACGCGAGAGTTTCCGGCTCTATTGCTTTTGGAATAAGATGCGCACGTTTGATAATATCTACATGTTTCTCGAGAGTATTTTTTCTGGCGGCAACCATCTGCACATTCATTTTGGCTTTATCCGCATAATCAACGTCAAGTTTCTGAAATGATAAATTTACTTCGTTTAGTGGAAGGGGGATATATTGCTCAGCCTCGTAATTGACAGCGTTTCGTAAATCTTTATCACTCATTTGAGGAAACTTAATTATTCTCATGTATATGTAAGTCTCGTCCAGACCGACGACTACATAAGGCGTGGAAAAACCAACTTCTGCAAAAAAATCCTTTAATGAATTGGCATATATTTCTCTATCGTCTGTAGACTCGGATTCAAAGTTAAGCTTGGGATTCTCATAGACTGCATATCTGTTGACTGTAAGTCCTTCTTTTTTTCTCTCTAGCTCTATAGCTCTAAAGTTATTTTTTCCTAAATCCAATCCAACAATGGGCATAAATAAATGTTACCTTAGATAAGCTAATTAGACAATGCATCAGTGTCCGACTTTTGGTAGATAACGTAGTCAAATATGGCCGGAACAAACGGATCAGATTTAATAACAGTTACGGTTTTTCTTGCCTCACCTACCTGGCCAACTGAGTCAATCCTGATACCTTGTGCGGGAATTGTATAGCCGGGTGCAGGGAGTACATCCACGTCCACCGGCGCATATGCTGATTTTAATCGAATCGACAACGGTGTATCACTTGCTGTTAACGTAAAGCAATTCTGATATCCATAAAGTGATGAGGCTGTCAGGAAGTTATTTTCAGGATGTGCGGAGGTGGTTGAGTTATACGCAAAAGGTTCGGCATTAGTAGCACCACTTACGGTTTTAATATACATTCCTGTTACAGACTGCTCTCCGTTCCAACATACACTTATACCTTGACCGGATGTATACCCAACAAGAGATAACTCCGTGGTCTCAGATTCTCTGAGTGACAGGGGATATGGATCAGAGGATGCCCCCATATGACTCAACGTAACGTTTGCAATAAGCTTCTGACCATTAACATCAGTAATTTCCAGGTAGCAGCTCGTCCCGCAGTTATTAAATGTAATAAAATCTTCTAATGTTTCTGTTGGTAAAACTAAGAGCCTTTCTATAGCCGCTTCCGCTACTGCTACGGCTTTTGTAGTATTATCCGAGGATGTAATTGCCCTTAAACCTTTTATAAATCTATCCGATACAGTTACTCCCACCATCAATGCAATAATCATTAACACAATCATCGCAAGCACTGTCTGACCCTTTTGATTTCGAAAAAGATCCTTTGTTTTTAACTCTAGTGACAACATATTCCTAATAAGAATTTCTGATAACTATAGTATTTATAATTTGAACTTCACCCTCAAATGTGGGACTGGGTGTAGCCTGCGCCTGTCTGAAAACAAGTGCTATATCAACAACCTGCGGAGTACCGGTAGTAACTATAAAGCAAGTAGGGTTGCATGCCATGTGTACTCCGCCCACGGTTTGACCAACCAATGGAGTAGCAACAAGAGCATTAGCATTACTCGTAGACCAAACACATGCACCGGTGGTAGTTGTACGATATATATTGTTGTTGGCGACGTTGTAACATATTGTGATATTTGTAGAAGGATCTTCAAAGCTTATCCGCGTCCCGCCGTTTGTTACCACAACGTTTGATGCATTCCTCAACTCTTTTTCCAACTTTAACCCCAAAAAGTTGGCCTGCTGTTCTAATTCGTTAATCAATGTGGATTTGTTAAAGCTTCGTACAAGTGAAACTAAAATATCCCCGGTTACTCCAACAGATATAGAAACAAGAGCTATAACAAGAAGTAGTTCTATTAAGGTAAAACCGGAATTTCTCTTCATTTGCCCCTCCAGTTGGAAAGATCAGTATACACATTGGTCATCTTAGCTTGTGTACCTACATCCCAGGTTACTGTCACATAAACTCTGACTATATTAGTAGGGTCGTTAGCGTCCGGGACTATGCTGAACCAATGAGTCACGTTCTGCCCATCGATATTTTCTACCCGCGCGCCTGCATTTACCTGCACAGGATTAGAAGTCATATTGCATTGTTTTGTACAGGGTGCCGCTGCACAAGTACAATCATAGTCACTCACTAAGGGGTCGTTATCAGTAATATCCAATGTGTCCATAAAAACCAGCCAGGAAACGTTCTCGTCGTCTCTGAACGCCCTTACCAATTCTGATTCACGATTTGCAATTTTTGTCGCCTCAAGTAGTAACTTGCTTTGCAAAGAAGACCTTAGTGTGTAGAGTGAAAGAGACACTAACGCAGTAATTACAACCATTGATATGCCAAACGCGGCTATAACTTCAACTAACCCTATACCTTTTTGATTGAGCATCGATTTTTTGGTTAAGTACATAGCAATGATGAATTTGTATAAATCAGGCCACGAGTATTAAACAGGATTCTTCGGCAATCTCCACTTGTTGTACTGCCGACATAACCTACAATAAGCTGTGTTCCTGGAAAATTAACTGTATTTATACTCCCATCCCTTATGCTGAAATACATACACCTGAATCCGCCCGTCACCTTTATTTCTAAAGTATTCTGGATTTCCGAATGTCCTTGAGCCTGTGCGACAGGTATGGGGTCAGGACAAGTTGTATTGGTATCCGATATGAAGAACTCGTACCTGTTGCTACCGGTACCTGCTCCGGAGTTAAACCTGATTCCCCAATATTCCACTGGGTTCGGTCCAATAGTAGTGTCTGATAGAGTGCCTGTCAGTGCTTTATTTTGGATATTTCTCATATCACTTTTAAGCTGCTCTTGGGCCTGTTTGACATTTTGATTTCTGATATAACCTGCAAAAGAGGGGATAAGTGCACCTGTCACCAGGACAATTATTGTAACGACCACCAGTAATTCTACAAGCGTAAAACCCGATGTCTTAACTGGAATACATTTAAGGGCAGAACTGCGTCGCATAAAATAATATTAACACAATCAAGGAGAAATTAGACTAAGATTAGTGCCTACTTCATACGTTCCTGTGTCATCCCCACCGTCGTTTGACATTTCAGAAACTGCAAGTTCCATTTTCACATTTAATTCATAGGTTTCACCGTTATGAACATAAGAATAATGGTAATTTGCATCATTTATTGGGTCCAACGGCAAGAATGTTGAATAGTTTCTTAGATCCTGTTCAATCCAACCGGACTGCGAATTGTCCGGAGATATGGTACTCGCTGAGGGGAGCTCGTGACTATTTCTAAGGGTGTCTGGAGCATCAGGATAACCTCCAGTATCCAAATGGTATTCCGTAATTATTCTCTCCAAAACAAATATATCGTTAATCCGTTTATTGTCTCTTGCCCTAGCTCTGCCCTCCAGAGGATTATAGACTAATAGAGTTACTGTTAATAATATTGCAGCTATCGCCATCACCAGCATTAACTCAACATAAGTAAAACCTTTTGACTTACTTCTCATATTAGAGGGGATTCTCAACGCCATAACAGGGAGTTCCGCAGTTACACCCGGTAACGTTTCCGCTGGTGCAATTTGACAAAGAGTTGCACAGACTCTGGGCAGCAGATGTCTGTGTTTCCATAAGAGTTATTAAAACATATCTGGATGATAAACAACCGGCACCTACACATGTATTAGTGCGGTAATAATAGCCATACGTTGTCATTCCGCAAGTTGCGGCGCCGATATTTTCATTGTTTCTTGGATCAATTGGTATAACTTGAACGTACGTGCCTTGCAAGGGTGTGGCTAATATTCCCGGTGTTCTGCTCCAACTGGCAGAATTCTGGGGATACCCTCTGTTATCTGCAAAGTACAATTCCAAGGCAGTTTGAATTCTTTTTAAATCTCCGGATCTTTGAGCATCTCTAGACCTAGCCCGTATTCCGGCAACATTGATAACACTCAGAACAAGACCGCTTAAGACACCAATTATAATTACTACCAATAGCAGTTCTATTAATGTAAAACCGGATTGTTTTGTTTTTTTCATCCTTGCTATTTTAGGTTCAATCATATAAAAAATATTACTGTGTGACTAAAGTTGTTACTCTTATGGAGGCGGTATCAAATTGATTGTTATACGACGCGGTAACCGTTACTAATCCGGGAGAGACTCCCTGTACAGTACCGTCGCTTCTCACATTTACCGCCCCACCCAATCTTGAAGGTGCTGCGAGCCATGTGGCTTGGTTTGTTACATCTATGGTCAGCCCATTGCTGTAAACTGCTAGCGCCCTTAATTGCACTATTTCCCCAATTCCTATTGTGGCTGAGGAAGGCGTTACGGTCAAAGAAGTAATGGAAGGGGTAACAATTGATTGCACAGTGATAATAGAACTATTGGAAAATCCTCCGTACGACGCAAAGACCCGGGCAGTACCGCTTGCCAATGCAGTAACCATACCCTGGCTATCAACCGAAACAATATTACCGAGCTGTTGCACCGTCCAAGAAGCATAATTTGTAACTATTCGAAGAGAACTGTCCGAATATGTTGCAACCGCAGTTAGCTGCTGTCTTTGGCCAACATCAAGTGTTGCCGATGTAGGACTGACTGTTAAACCGGTCATTGTTGCACTTGAAGCATTAACCGTCAGAGACGCACTTGCATTATAACCTCCGAATGATGCCCTGACCGATGCGGTACCTGCGTTCTGTGCTGTAACTAAACCGGTACTATTAACGGAAGCAACATTCGTTCCGCTTATGTATAGGACCGTCCAGGTCGCTGATGAGTTTACATTCGAAGTAGAACCATCCGAGTATGTCGCAGTGGCTGTATATTGTTGCGTGCTTCCAACTGTCAAAGTAGTAGAAGTAGGAGCTAAAGAAAGTGATGTTACAGTTGGCGCTACAGCGGTTACTGCAACGGGAATAGTCGCGCTCAAACCGCTGAAAGAGGCGGTCACAGTTGTATTTCCGGCACCGGTCGCGGTAATCAAGCCTGACGATGAAATTGTAACTACCCCTGAAACAGAAGATGTATAAGATGCAGATGAGGCGACGTTTACAGTTGCTCCGTCAGAATATGTTGCAGTAACAGTTAACTGTTGAGTATTACCAACCTGAAGCGAAATGGGTGAGGGAGTAGCCGTCAGAGACACTACGCTTGGTGCGGTCCCTCCCGGCGTAACACAAACATCAATAACATCTATATTAGTAGCATCACAGTGAAAAGCGCCATCCCACGCTGTACTGAATTTTCTAAAATTTTGATCAGATTGCTGCACATAAGCAGCAAATGCATCATTAACAGGATCAACTCGATATTCCACACCGGTCGGCCAACTTACGATATATTCGTCTAAATTAGGATCTGAGGGAATGCCCCCGCTTTCAGCAGGGTAATAGCCTTCAATAGCCTCAAAAGCTTCTATTGCTTGATTTGCCTGTTCTAATTGGGACAACCTTACGGCATCGGCTGCCCTTTCCCTCTGTGTCTGCTGGTTGATTGTTGTAATAACTACACCGGCCAAAATACCAATTACGGTTACCGACAGCAAAATCTCCACCAAAGTAAATCCGCGTTCGATGATAGAATTTTTTTTTGAATTTATATGCCGATTCATTTAAAAAACACTTCGATCTGCAAAGGCCCCGCCTGTTGGTGGGGCCTGAGAGATGAAGTTATTATTACAATCTGGTACAAAGTGCATCCCCAGCAGGTGCGGCAACCGAAGGTGCCGTCGTAATGTTGTTGTACTGATATGCCGGAGTTGCAGGGTTATCACACCCGTAAAAACCCTCATTTACAGTCCCGTTAGCGGCTTCCCAGTAGTTATAGACAAATGTGGTGGTTGGATTAGCTGAACCGTGTACTGCTACTCTTAGAAATGTAGCACCGTCGGTAAAGTAAGCAAACTGGCATGCTGCCGTATCTGAACCCGCGTCGTCCCCGGTCCACGTAGATGTAGCATCGCAGTTGCTTTGCATATTTACACCGTTTATAACGAATGTACAGGGTGTAGCCATAGCACCTGGAGTCGCACCGGTACAGTTATGTACCCCTATGCTACCAATACCAGCTGCAAACTCTGCAGGAGTAGGAGCTCTGTTAGTATTTCTTGGCGACGAAACCCAGAGTCCTTTAGTAGCTAATGCCATTTTATCCAATTGCGACCTGAGGTTAGCGTCTCTAGCCCTGTTTTGTTGCTGCACAGGATTCAAAACACCGATAACGACACCGGCTAAAATACCGATAATAACGATGACTATCAAAAGCTCTACAAGTGTAAAACCGGCTGAACTCTTTGACGAAGCAAAACTAACCTGCGAGAAAGTAGAGTTGGGGGTTAGTTTTTTGATTAAACTATTTCTCACAAGCTCTCACCCCCTCTCCAAACATATTTATGTTTAGCAAATCTCTTAAATACATAATCTGGGCAGGCAAGGTTTTAACCTTAGATAAAACCGATTTGCCTATACTTAAGTATGAATTGATACTAACTTAATGTCAAGGAAATCGCGACAAAAAGTTAATCAATATCGCCGTCAGAATAAACCGCGTAATCAAAAATTGAGGGCATGTATGGGAACGATCTGTAAACTTGTATTCTTTTAGTAACTCGGATACCGCTGTCATCGGATATCTCTCCGGTTGATTCGATTAGGAAACCTTGAAGAGGGAAGTTATTTGAAGTTGCGGGGAAAATTCCCACTTTTGATGGGGCGTATAATGATTTCAATCTTAGTCCGGTCCTATTTGTATTTATATTTATTCTGTAGCACTGGTCAAAATCGAGTCTTCCTGCGCCTGCGTTCACATCTCCACCGACATCATAAGTCCCTACCGGAAAAGTAGGGGAGGCAACACCTTTTGAAACCACACCGCCCGAGGAGTAAGTTGCAAAATAAATCCCGCTCGATTGCGAAGCTTCTAAGGATCTCCAGCATATGTCGATATTACCTTGATAGTAAACATTGTTAGCAATATTAACGAGCCTTACTTCCTTTACATCTCCCGGATCCAAGTTAAACCAATAATGATCATTTGCCCCGTCTTGGAAGTTCCAGGTGAACGTACTTATACGAACTGAGGCCTGCGCGTTTATGCTGTCGCCACTTTGACCGGGATATTCAAGAATGCATGCACTGTTATCCGTAGGGTGAGGAAGAGTGCCACAAGGACATTCCGAGTTTGTAGCGGGACAGTTGACCCCGTTATTAACATCACCATCAGACAATTCCATCAAGACATCCGTTGGTTGGCGCAAAAACCATTCGATACCTCCCTCAGCAGTTGCAAAGACCCTAGTGGACGTATCAGTACTTGTTGTTCTCCTGAGCGAAGTAAGAGTTCTGGAAGAAACTGCTATGCCAATGGCAAGAGCAACACTCATGGCAACTACTATGAATAGTAAAGCCTGTCCACTGGAATTGTTGTAATTAATAAATTTATTTTTCATATTTTTACGGCTCCGAATAAACCCACTGAACATCATAAGTTGCCAACCCTGTGAAATTATAGCTTCCGGTGTTTGTAACTTCATATCTGGTAAGCCAGTAAACCATCCTGCTGTAGTACCTTATCATCTCTGCAGGGAAGCTGTAGTTGTTTAAGAACCCAAGGTTTCTGTCAAAATTAATTATTGAACGGGAAAGTACCGGCCCGGTAATTACGACAGGCATATCAAAAGTCTGTGTTGGCCAGTCATATACAGATGGGAATTCTACATTCGAGGAAGTTACTATTCCCATGTGAATCTGGGGAGCCGATGATACCGAGTATGTCGCTAAACTTGGAACTGCTACAGACGCATCAACATTCACCGGCGACTCGGTTACCACCAAAATTATTCTGTTCTGAGCTCCGCAGTTACCGCAGGTAAAACTATTGTTTATATTAATATCTCCGCCACCCGTAACATAAACTACCGCCACACCGGTAACATTTCCCCCCATCAGATAGCTTCCGCCAGTTAGAAGGGTATTGAAATCACTCACTGTGATGTTATAGACACTTCCGGTTTGGAATACATTCCCGCCGGGAACTCCCGTAGTGGCTGAAGCAGGAGGTTCAAACCCAAAGTTATTAAACCAATCATCTTCGAAATCATGTATACCTGTAACATTCAGCTGCTGTCCAAAACCCCCGCTTTCACTGACTCCGCTACCAACTCTTTGCGGATCTATAACCGTACCAGCAAATCCGAATCCGCCAATTGCGGTATTTGTCTGAGTGTTAATGAAGTTTGAAGTAAAGTTATCGCCGGGATCCGTTGTGATATCAGCTACTACACCGGATGAATAAAAATCACCGTCAAGGAATGTGAACCATTTTTCGTTGTCAAATCCCAAATATAACAAATCGATATTTATATCACTGGCATCAAGGGCATTTGTGGGAGTACAGTTTACGGCACATGCACCGGAACCGGCCGTACAAGTCACACCTGTACCGTTAACACACTGAAGTACATAACCTTTAGTGCCGTCGCCCAGAATCCCATTTATACAAATTGAATCGAAAATAGTGCTTCTAAACAACGGTGTAATACTGAACGAGTCACCGGAAACCGTGCCTGTCGGGAGCAGGGGAGTAGCTCCATTAAAGATTTGTGCTATCGGATTCAGGGTATTATTAATCGAAATCAATGAACCACAGGTCGGGTATCCGGTCTGAGTTTCATAAGTGTGTCCTGTAATGGTTCTCGCGACACCGATCAGACTACCGGTACAAACAGGACCGTTGTAATAAGGAAGGGGTACATTCTGATTTAATGTAATATCACAGGAACCTGGTGCTGCCGGACCTCTCCACATCATCGGGAAACGTAAAGCCCCTCCATAGTACATCATAACGTGATCTGTCTTAAATGTATCATTAGGATCATTTACTACCGTATAGGGATCTGTACCGTCATTATTCCTTCCATCAAAATAAGTACCTGTATCATAATAAACTCTTCGTGTTACATCTGTTCCATCATGTGGCTGGAATGCATATAAAATATCATTTGGAGGTGCAAGATTATTTCGGACCTCCACATTATAAATTTTCACGTTCCTATCTTCGGTAGCATTAGATGCATCATTAATAAATGCAACCTCTACCATGGTAATAGAGCGTCCGGCAGCAAGATTAAATGTATAAGTAAAAGTATCCGGGTCAGAATTAATCTCGCCAATCGTACTCGCCAAACGTTGCCCTAAATCGGTGGTTGCGTAAACTCTGATATCCGGCCAATCTCCAAGACCATAAACCCCACCTGCAGTTACTTCAACTGTCACGGCCCCTGTTAACGGGAAATCCCCACAAGTAACATCGTAGTCATAATCTACACGGGCACCGTTGGGATGTTTAGCGTTGGAACTAAAGGTCATTAGCTGGTTAGCAGCAATAAATTCAGTAGGCCAGTTCTGAAAAGGAGCACATGCCGGTAACTCAACGCCTCTCGTAACGGTTTCATCTTGATACCCATCGGTCCAGGTAGGATCGCAGTCTGCCCAATCAGTAACTATACCTTGATTAACTTGAGGATTCCCGTTGCACCTATTTGATACTCCCGGTGTAACGTTAGCGTACTCGTCCTGGGCTGTAGAATAATATACCGAGTAGCCGGCAGGTACTGCACTTGAATAAGTTGCGGAACAAGTAGTGCCTGAGCAGGAATTATTAACACCGACTGATGTAAACGGATCCGAGACTACACGTGTGGTTGGATTAAAAGGTCTCATTCCGATTCCGACCGAAGTCAAATTAGCTCTTGTATCTGTGGCACTTGCAGTAAAACTCTGACTTGAACCAGTTATATAGTAATTTACCGGTTGACCATTGACTGTTGTAGTATGCCCAACTTGAGGAACTGAAGTAATTGTTGCCAAAGGAGGTCTGTTTTTTTCCCAACGCATATGTAAATGATTTGACCAGTCTTCTCCATTGTCGTTGCCGATTGTAATCGAATTGACAACACACGTAGTACCGCTGGAGTTAGCCGTATTTGTACACCCCAAATTTGTACACCTGGAGAATGTCCATGATGCATAAGCACACGGAAACAAAGTAGTGTCGTTGCTGGGAGGAACAAAAGAATGGGGTCCGACGGTCCTTAAAGTCCCGGGTGCGCCATTAAGGTCATAGTCCCATGACCAGTAATATGCTTGAGCGGGCCATGAGTTACACTCCCAGCCTCCCACAATACTGGTGCCGCTGCCATTCAGGAAATCTATCGAACCATTTACCAGCGGAGCGCATGTGTTACCGGGTGCAACATTATCAGACATTACCTCTGTATATCCTGAATAAGTATTGTCGCTGTTCAGGTCTTCCCAAACTCTTCCGACAATTCTTGAGCATGAGTCAACAGTAAAACCCCAAGTTGGGGAGTCAGTAGTTCGGGCACCATTGCTCGCCTTTATATACCATGTGTGTGAGGTGTTCCAGCTGCCTGTGTAATCATATGAAGTTACCGAATCGCTCACTGATGCTACTTCGGCGCCATCCACATACACCTTATATGTGTTCGTGTTGCCTCCGCAATTAGTGCCCCATGAACTTACCGCATTCCAATCAAGAGTTATCGTATTTGAGGTAAAACATGTGGTAGTGTCGGGAGGAGAAACCAAAACAGGGGCCGCCGGATTCGAATCGCTGCATCCGTTTTTATTATGCGCATATACCTTATTGGCAAAGTAAGTATGTTCGTCCCCGTCCAAAATCAGATTATAGGTTTGAAGACCTTGCTCAACATAGGTATACCCAAGGATTTGGCTCCAGGTGCGATCTTCTCTCAATAGGTAATCTCCCTTTTTTATTAAAGCCACCTGTATACCACTATCTAAATATGCCATTTCAGGCGAAAAGGCCCCCCAACCGGAATATGTATCATTTTTGAAAAATAAAGGGTGCTCACTGGTCACGTCAAGAACAGTCTGATCATCCAACGTGACCTTGTAATAACCTTGTCTTAACGGGTTTTCCACTTCCATAATCGAAGAGGATGAATAACCTCCATCAACTCCGAAAGTTCTAACGCGTTCTCCAACTTTTACGTCCTCTATTCTCTTGCTAGAGCCATCAGCC
>QZJF01000007.1 GCA_003599255.1 candidate division WWE3 bacterium
GGATATACAACCAAAAAGGTTGGGTATTGATTACAAAAATAAATGGGATGATAGATGGTGTAACCTATTGTGTATCAAGACCAAAAAAAATTTTATATTCCCTAAAGTTTCTCTTGATTTCTGCGGATATATATATTATAATGATATTAGAAAGACAAAAGAAACCTCAAAAAGGAGAATTGAAAATGGCACGCCCTGAATTCGTCGAGCAATTTGAAAAAGCCAAGCAGGCCATGAAGTTAATGGAAGATGCGTTAAGAGACGACTACGATACGAGAAGGAATGATTTGTTTCTGGCTGCAAAAAGTATGCTTAGAGCCCATCCTACCTTTGACCAACTAATGTATGTAATAAAGATTTGCTACTACTACGGGATTACTTTACACGGTCGTCGACGTGGATATCACATTTTTGATATTACATTAGGCACTAATTGCAACAACGAAGAAGTTCTTTACTACTTGTATGATGATGGGGTTTCACATGGGAAGTGCTTGCTAAAGAATTTTTACAGGGTAGCTGATTTTAGAAAGTGAAAGTAGATAAGTCCAAATCAGACATTAACGATTAAAGGAGAATTGAAAATGTCTTACAGAATAATCAAACCTACTCGAACTGTTGATTTCGAGGTCGAGGAAAAGATTGAAGAAAAGTATACCTCGATGTATCGACGAGTTTTGTCCCTACTCCCAGCATCCAAATTCAGCTTTGAGAATAAAAAGGACTGGCTCACTAACCTCTTCAAAGTTAAATTTCAAGGGTTGATAGTAGACTGGAGGAAGGATGTCTCAAAACACACGGGCTACACTATGGTTTTCATGACTGTTAATGGAATCATTGTTGCTGAAGTAGGTTTTAGTTACGAGTCTCCATTCAGACTGTTTAATCAGGAAGCTCCGTGGGACTATTTTGAAGGAGGGTCGGGTGCCATTACGCAGCCTGAATTTTCTAAAGCGTTTAGCGATATTGAGGCTCAATACAGGCTAAAATTCGCAGAACCTGGGCGTATGGAATCTGCTATTGCACTTCGCGATACCCTTTCGGTCAACGATATTTTCGAACTACTTGAATGGTATGGTTACGATGGGATGTTTCCGACTGTTGAAAAAATGCGTGAACTTGTTAGTTCTAAGAATATTCGGATTCCCCTGCAAACTTTCAAAGAGTTTTTCAGGATTGTAAGAATTTTGGAAAACAGGAGTAAGAGAAATGATTAAGTCTACTTACAAATCTCGTGCAACGAGATTATCACAAGCGACTGCACCTATTGATAGTATGGTAGTGCATCTTGAAGAGATTCGTAATGAATTTAGTGATATTGAAGATGCATCTGAAAATGTTGCTTTGACAAAAGAACAAGAGGACGAACTATCTGCTAAGATTGGCGAGGTCTGGTCGTTGGATATTGGCGAGATAGAATCTTTGTCTGAAGAAATGTCATCTTGGCGCGATAACATGAATGGAACTAACCTTGAATCTACTTCGAAGTACGAGACTGTTAGCGAATGCGCCGATACTCTGGAGAACGTTGTATCTGAATTATCGTCTTTAGACGAGCCTAGGTCTCTTGATGAACTTGAAGCTGCAATTGCTACACTACAGTCTGCTTTATTAGACTTGGAGAACATCGAATTTCCGGGAATGTATTCTTGAAAGGAATAGCATCATGCTTAAGTTGAATTTTTCTGAGTACCAAATCAAGTTGGCTAAACGCATATTTTGGATGGCATATCAAACCTCAACAGTAGTGGGAATGGGTAGATTTCAAGCTCGTAATGGCGTGACGGAGGATGATGTTTGGAGTAATGTAGTTGCTTCTGGAGACTACTCAATCAGCCATAATAGCTCTGACTGCCTGTATGCAGATTATGTATTTGGGCGTATGATGAAGTTGAGGGTGAAACATACCTCAATGGGGTTAGCAATTTTGCCTGAGAAATTCCATCAAGATTATCAAAGTTTTTCGAAAACTTACAGCGACCCCCAAACTTTGATGAAACTCGCAGTTGAATCTCTTGATTCAGATGAAGGCAATAAAAATGATTAAGGTCAAATCGAAAGAGAAGATTTGGGAGAAAGCTACAGGGCATCCCAACCTACTTCATTTTCCAGTGATTTGTCAGCAGGTTGCGTCTCCTTGCGACTACATTTCAAGGTTATCTCCCAAACGGAGATGGGATGATTACTACACAAGTGAGATATTCTACAAGTGGTGGTATGCAGAATGTGGTGTACATTATTTGTTGACCTGTTGGTACTACGAGAGAGATGAAAATCACAAGCATGATTTCACAGGAGTGCTATATAGACTTGGGTCAGCTGGGGAACTAACAGGCGTGGTGGCTCGTAGCCACTTCAATTTAGTAAGTCTTGCTCCACCATCCGTTGTAAGAAAGTATCCTGTGATTTTTGTTACAGCAGGGTCGCATACTCCTACAGGACTTCTCGATTCTATTGATTCTTCTCGTGGAGTTTGTTATGTTCAGCCTGAGTTCAAACTAACTCGGATGGATATCAACTTCATGAAGAATTGGAAGAGGTTGGATATAAAAGAACCCGTAACTCCTCCTTGGAATTGGTTTGACCCTGAAATTGATAAATGGATTCGGCGTAAATGGGTTCTTGTAGATGGTTCGAAGATTTCAACTTGTGGATTGATGTTTACGAATCCAGCCAAATTGTTTGCTCTGGTGGATGGATACGAAAGGGGAAAGTAATGTGCCCTATTGAAGAACCTTTGAAGAGCTGGTTGAAGGCTGAAACAAAGTGCGAGGTTTGTGGTGAGGTCATTATATATTTAAAGTACTTGGACAAGGCGCAGAAAGTGTTAGCACCTGTTCCAACAGTGCATCATGGTCGATGCCACGCTATTTATTATGGTTCGAAGTTAAGAATTCGAGCTGCGAAAGACAAAGAAAAAAGAGGAAACCAATCATGAAATTTGTGGTAGCAGGGTCTTTGCGGGAATTCTCAATTCTCCCCCGCAGGTCTTTCTCCCCGCTACCACTCAAAAAATTTAGGAGGTTTCGATGAGAAAGGTGTTTGCAGGGGCATTGATTGGATTGTTCATTGGATTCATCGTTGGATTTTTCGTGCTCGGGGGATATTCCAAGGAGTGCGATGAACTCATTGCGGGTTACAAGTTTGCTCTTGACAGTTGCGCAGCTGTTAACTTGAAGATGAACAGCGGTCTTATGATATACAATCAAGAGCTTCAAAATTCAAGTATCAGGGAGAGGTTCATTGGTGAGTTGTTTGGTCGTTTGGTTAGATTGATTCAATCTGACCCTGTGAGCGCGCGGAAACTCGCTGATTCAATTTACAATGAGGCAGCGAAGAACTCAGCGAGTTCTGAAGGTAAGTGAAGATGAGTACGAAGATTTGGCGATTCAAGACTTGGCAGACATTCTTCATCGCATTGATGGTTGGAAGTGTCTGCACGCTTTTCATAATGGAGATGCGAGTAACGAGTAGAGTGAAGACCGTTGTTGCTGATTACGAAAAATCAGTGAACTACTTAGCTACGCAACTCATCTTGTGCGAGAAGATTTCAGACTCAACCACAATCGTTCTCAGTGAACAACTTAGTAATTTGATTTGGAAGTTGCACTCTGACCCAAGTTCGGCGAGGAGTTATGCAGACTCAATAGTCAATGAAGCGATGAGGATGATGGATTCGTTGAGAAGGGAGAACTCATTATGATGTTTACTGGGCTCATAATGACAATGGGGCTGTTCTCCATTGTGTTTTTGTTTGCAGCTGGTATGGTTTTGTTCAAGGTTGAGTCAACCTTGCCTGATTGGTTATTCATAACGTTGCTGATTGGTTTATTCGGCACGTTTGGATTGGTAATGATGAGTTTATGGGGGTTGATTAGGTCATTCGAGAAGAAAGGAGAAAAGTGATGAATGAGCAAATTTGGTCTGCTCCCGATGAGTTGCTCAAGAATGTTCATAGTGAATTGAGGACATTGAAAGAACTTACTGAGGCTAAGAGAAATTTGATTGAGAATCTTAGGAAACTTCATCATGGATTGAAGGGTGTTATTGCCGTTGTTGAGGCAAATCTCAATGGTGAATTGAATAGAGGTGCGTAATGACTTTAGAAGAAAAGAAGGATGAGATTGTAATGAAGATTAGAAAGGATGAAACAACTCTACGAAAATCCTTCCCTGAGTTGATTATTGTTTTGTTTGCAATGGTTTTCATTGGGATGTCTTCAATCTTGCTTAGTGCGGCGTTGTTGGTGTTGCCAGTGCAATGGCCTCCCTTCATTTTGTCAGTTATTCTTGGGTTGATTGGTTTATCTCTTGCAGTTAAAGTTAGTGTGAAGTTGATTAGAGAGATAAAGATTGCAATGATTGAAAAGAAGATAGAAGAAAGGGATATGAAAGTGGAATTAGATTAATTTCACTGATGAAAAGATTAATTTAGTTACTGATGGAGGATAGAGCATGCTTTCGAAATTCAAAGAATTCTGGGTGCTAGTTACTGTTGGGGCAGCAATTGGAACAGGTGTGTTTGTTGTTAAATCAGTTGTTGTTACTGCTGCTGATGTAAAGAGAGCGGTTGATAGTGTGAAGGCAGATTCGGAACAATTTAAACAGGCGTTATCGAATTTGTCTGAAATTGCTTCTGAAGTCAGAAGCACAAAATTTGGATTGAGGAAATTTCTTGAAATGAATGGAATTTCAGACTCGTTGTCAAAAACTTGGTCGAACATTCCGTGGGGAAGAGACTTAGTTGATTCTTCCGGCGAGGTTCGAAAGCAGATTCCGTTTTTATACGATGAGAGGCTGCCCTACATTGGGATTTACTTGATGCGTCAGGGGTCGGGTGATGTCATCGTTCTCGATACCCTGTGGGACATTCGGGATAGGAGTAAAGGAGAATGATATGTCGTATTCTCATGACGATTCTTTTGAGGTCTTCGATGATGAAGACGTTGGAATGGCTGCGGTGGTGGCGGTTGCGGGTTTGTTCGCATTCGTGATTTTGGTCGGTGTCGTGATTTTCTCTTTCGTGAAGGGAGTGATTTATGGCTGATTTTCGGCGTGACGTGAAGTTTTCTTACTTTTACAACATTTTAACTCAACAGTTGGTGGCGGTCGTCGCGTATTTGGCTGTTGAGAATGAAACATTCTTTGGCACATCCGTGGTTTCCGAGAGGGAGTACGGGTTTGACTACCTTGGCCGGAAGTGTCGACCCTGTCATGTGAGTAAGGATGTCGGTAGGTTGATTGCGAAGTTCCGATTGAAGTCGACCCTCGATGACGGGTTGATAAAGGGTTGGTGGCCTTACAAAGGCGAGTTTGAGAACATTGAGATGTTAAGTCATCGTCAGGTGATGACTGACTTGAAGGCGGTGTTCATTGAGAAGCGGGGTTGGATGGGAACGAAGCAGTTTGTTAGCAGCATCAAGACGCTCAGGCAGATTGGCTATGCCCCGAAGCCCTACGGTTACCCGAAAGTGAGGCAGTTGGGATGAAAATATTGAGGAGAGCACTAAATAGGATTTTTACGAGATATTCGTCGGGTTCGTTTGTGAAACCCAAGATTGTCGTGAGGTGGAACAGTCAATTCAAGAATTACGACCTGATTTTACTGGTCAAGGAGGACGTGCCGGACTTGGTGTCAAAGGGGTGGGATTTCAAACCCGCGATGCATTATGCTGTGAGCATCGCCCGGGCGTTGAAAATTGATTCAGTTAAGATAATCGAGGTGGCGCGTTCCTTTGACAGGGAAGTTAGGGCTTCTTATGTTCGAGGAAGTGCGAATTGCCATGACAAGCGCGTTAGGTTGATATGAAGAAGGCCAAGAAGATTTTGTTAGTCGTGGCTCGTCACATTGATGAGCGGGATTTCAACACTCGATTGCAATTCAAGACTCACTGGGATGAGATTGAGAAGGAGATTGAGAAGTTTTTAACGTGTGATTGTGAGAAGAAAGGAGAAAGAGATGGCTGAGATTACGCTGAAAGAAGCGATGGAGTTGCTCAAGGAGTGCCGGGCTCATGTAAAAGCCTATAAGCATAAAATGATGATAGGTGGGGGTGTTGGTATGTGGATAGCGGATGTAAATAGCCTCCTTTCCCGTCTCGATGCGGCGCTGAAGGAGGCTCCCGATGCCGACTGACATAGACGCCATTGTCGAAGAGGCGATGGAGAAAATATTATCAAAAGAATTGGAATATTGGATTACATCTTCAGACACACATTTTCTGATTGAGGTGGGGACGGCACGAATAGAAGATGCCCTCCGCGCCGCCTGCGAAAAAGCGGCAGAGGCGGGATTTCACATTGGGCGCAATGAGCAACTATTCACAAACCACCATACCGCAGGAGAAGGAGAGCCGAAATGACTGAGCATACCCCAGCCGTCAAGCGGGCGACGGAGAAGATAAGATGTTTGACTCTTACAATTTGGTGGGATAAACATACTGAGAAGGAACGGGAAGAAAGGGTCGCCGATATCATCGCCGAAGAAACGGGGGCGGATTTGTTACCGGAGTGTTTAGAGATGATAAAAGATGCTATGATGAGAGAAGTTACTACTCCCGTTGTCAATGGAATATATTTTCAGTGTATATATTGCAGTTATGATAGCCGCCAAGCCAGAACTCATCACGACCATTATTGTAAAGCATATAGTCTCCTCGCCCGACTCCGAAAGGTAGTGAAAGAATGAAGCCAGTAATCGTCAATCTGTTCGAAGGGGAGAAAGATTATAATAGCGTTAGATTCATTATCTATAAGTCAAAATTGGTAGTCGAATTTTCGGGAACAGCGAAGAAGTGGTGCAGTGAATATGTTATTCCATGTAAATATTACCCCGCCATCATCGAGGCGTTGAAGAAAGTGAGCGAGGGTGAATGACCTACGCCGATAATGACGGAGAGATGGGCAGTAAAACGATTAGCCCAGGAGGTGCTGATATGAAGGAAAAATACATTTACCCCGAAGTGTCCTACGACGGGAAAAAGAGGTCAACCGCTAAAGTCTGGCTCCGTATTCCTGGCAATCACAAGGGTAAGTGGTACTATGGGCTGAGCCGCGATGATGACGGAAGAATCGTACTGTCGGAGATATACTCCGGCGGGCGATTTATGGTGCTGAAAGACGCAAAGAAAACGCGGCGTGTGATTAAAGACCTATACCAAGCCTGCCAGGCGTGGTTGAAGAATGATGATGCTAAGAACGCCAACAAAACAGTTAAGGGAGTAAAGTTATGACCAAGACATATTGCGACTGGTGTGGTAAAGAGAATACGGGGGTAGGCTACATTATTAGAGTTGACGGTACTTGTTTCAACGAAAATCTCAGGATTTCGATTAACGGTATAACAGAACCCTCGATTATTCGTCTTTGTGACTTACATGAACACTGCTACAAGAAACTCGTCACCCGCCTCAAGGCGGCGGTGAAGAAGGAGGAGAGATGAGAGGTACTATATTTGCTTTGGCTTGTTATTTCTTGGGGATTCTAATGGGCAGGTATTTTTGGCCTTTTAACAAAGACTCCAAGCCATGACCCGCGCCGTGTGGGGGATGATGATACTGCTGGCGATTGCCGGATGCAGCCAAAAGAAAGCGGAACTACATTATTCCGACATCGAATTAGTGGGTATCAATGTCACGGGCAATCTCATTCAACGGACTATTATTACAAGGGGCAACGATACGATTGATACTCTATTTTTACATGTTACAGTTTGGAATGATTCGGTATATGTCACATTTGGGGACACACTATTTAAAAGAGCACTATACCCAGAAGAAAAGGAAATGAGATGAAGATGATTGTCGCAGTCGCAGTCGCAGTCGCAATCGTAATCACACTGGCGATGCCAGTTTGGGGGCAGTCAACCGAGGAGGTCAGACATCAGCAAATCTATGGACAGTTGAAACATATCTCCACCCAACTCGACTCGCTTATCAAGTTGCAATTAAGGGATGTTGTCTGGGATGGGAGAGTGGACACTAACTATATACGTTATAGGGATTCAAATTTCATAATGATGCATTACTTACCCGACAACGTATATCACCCTCTTCATTCTTCGATTGTGGCTGTTCACGATAAGTTCAATGGTGACGACTCTTTATTTGAGATTGGTGATGATTACATAAAAATAGACCTGCCTGACTCTGCAAACCTGACGCACAGATGGAGATTGACCCGCGACCCCGCAGAAAAATGGCGATTCGTAAAAATCATCATTGCCGAGAGGGGGTTTTGGTGTGGTAAGATATTGCGCCACGGGGTTGAGCGAATAGAACTCCTGACACCCTCTGACACACTTTACCCCATACCCGAATATAAGAGGAGGTTCGAATGAAATCAAGGGTTACGACCGCAGGATTTCTAATTTTGATTTGTATTGTTGTTTTTGGGTGCTCCAATCGATTTGTTCCAGACCCATCTCTTGTAAACACATGTTTTGAGATGGTTAGGGAATTAAAAAATGAACTTGGAACCCCTGACAGTGCTTGGGTTGGAAATCAGGGAATTATGGACAGCAGTTGGCTGTTCATTGGGCAACGAGTTAAGATTCGATTGATTGTTTTTGAGGACTTGACTTGTGAAGTGCAAACAACTGAATTTTACTCAAAGTGAAAGGAAATTACTGTGAGGTTACTCAATGTTTTGATTCTGTTAGTGTTCATTGGTTGTTGTGGGTATCAACGACCGATAGAGGAGGGTCGTGAGGTTGTTGCCGTTGATTGCGATAATTTCAATTGCAACCCCGACAGCTTGCCTTCTCTGGTTGACCCTACGAAGTGGGTTCGTAAGGAATTCTGTGGATTTTACCACGAACCTGTAAGGTGCCCTGACTGTTGTGAGGAGCCAGAATGGCTAATGTCAGTTGATGTCAATCCCCCAATTGTTGAGTACCATTGTGTTTTGAAAGAGAAATTTCAGAAACAATGGGACGACAACTTTCAAGTGTTTTTAGTTGAGGAACTTGAGAGCATGGATTCATTTAAAGTGGTGGGAGTTGATACTCTCAGAGAGAAGTTTAGAGAAGCAGTTGATTCACTTTACTGGTACAGCGATGACCAACGGTTGGGGAGACTTGAGAGGAAAGTTGATTCTTTGTTCAAGCTGCTGTCCCCCAGGGCTACATCGAAGAAAATTAAAAGTATTGATTCCACAATTTTGGTTATACCGTTAGCAGATTGGCAATACGTGAAAAGTATCATCGCTGAGAAAGGGTTTTGGTTTGGTAGAACTTTTCGTCGAGACGGAATAATTCACTACGAACTTTTAACCCCTTCCGACACGCTCTACCCCGTACCGGAATATAAGAGGGGGGAATGATGAATGGTTTGAACTTGAGAAGGAGAAGGAGAAGTTGAGATGGTGAGAGGCTTAGTTTTATTTGTGATGTTGATTTCGCTCGGGTGCGGCGATTGGTCTTTGCGAAGACCTATGCGAGAAATCAATGAGTGCGCGTTGGATAGCAGTGATGTTACTTTTGAGCGTTTGGGGGATTCGTTGTTGGGTGATTGGAACTCGGTCATTATTGAGGTTGATTGCAATCCTGACAGTTTGCCATCATTGACCGACTCAACGCGGTGGGTTCACAACGAAGTCGACTCAATTGAGTGGTACAGCACTGACCAGAAGTTTATGAGGCTGCAGTGCAAGGTCGATTCGTTGCTCGAGTTGTTGACTCCAAAGAAGACGTTCATTCCTGTCAAACTCCTGACTGAAAGGGAGAAGTACGAGAGGATGCCTTTCAGAATGTACGTATCATCGAACGTAACAGGGTCGATTTCATTAGAGGATATTGAGTTTTACTGGTGGAGTGGGATTAAGGAAATCATATCAAAGAAGGGGTGGTGGACTGGTGAGTTGTTGATTAAGGAGAATGATTTCAATAGATTCAGGGCGATTCGGGATACCCTGAGGATGTACCGCGTGTTCAGCACGGGGGAGGTGTTATTTCTCGACACCGTGACTCTGTATCCATCTGACACTGTTTATCCTGTGCCCTTGTATAAAAGGAAGAACAAAAGCCCCTTGTCCCCTGAGAGATTATAAGAACGCAGTGGGCTTTGTTTAAGAAGTGTAACTCATTGTCTGACTTGAAAAAGAGTATTGATGAAGATTGAAACGTCTGTTTGGAGAAATTGATGATAGACTTCGTAGTACAGGTACTCGTATGTGTTTTTGGAGTAGGCGCGATTTGGTTAGTAGGGCGTAAATCTGATAAGTGGAAGCGTTTAGGCTTTGTGTTTGGGTGCTTGAGTCAGCCTTTTTGGTTTTATACATTCATTTCGCACCATCAATGGGTTCTTGTTGGTATTGGAGTAGCTTACGCCTACGTTTGGGCTGACGGCCTTAGAAACCACTGGAAAATCAAAGAAAATCAGAGAATTTAAGTTATCTAAAGAATCGCTGTAATACCTTGTACATCTTTATAAACCTCGAGAGATTGTAAGATTTCTCGAGGTTTTTTCTGTTTATAAATTCTACAATTTTCATAAATTTAATTCAAGTCACTCGAAGGATGAGTGAAAGGAGCCACGAATCACAAGGACTGTGAATAATACAGCTGCAGGCATGGAAGCAACGAGTATGAAAGTGGCTCCTAGAAATTTAGGAGATGTTTTAAGATGCCTTGGTCAAAGAACAAAGACTTACCCGATTCGGTGAAAGTTCTTCCTGCAGGTGCACAGACGGTTTTTAGAAATGCTGCGAATTCGCACTTTGATTCCCATCCTGCAGATGAGACAGGAGCTATGCAAGTTGGATGGGGTGCTGTGAAGAACGCAGGTTACAAGAAAATGGATGATGGGAAGTGGGCGAAGACTGAAAAAACAGAATCTGAGGGCATCTTGAAAGTTGAAAAGATTGGAGATTTTTACGCTCTTCATCTTAAGCAGGAAGATGATTTTCAGGCCAACTCGTTTGATGAGATAGTTTTGGAAAGTTCTAACGGTATAAAAGCTGTTGTTGGTAAGTTGAAAGGGACGAGTACTGTAGTTACGAAGACTGTTCTTGTTCCTGCAAGTGATGACTGGGATGAAACAGCAGCAGTTGAGTGGGTGACGAACTACTATCTCAAGAAAAAGAAGAAGGAGAGCGACGGTTTTGAATACGATGTTGAATCCAGCACACTTTTGCACGAATCGTTAGGCATGCCTATCTCCGAGATGCAAGTTGACGAGTTGACTCGTACTGTTAACGTTAACCTTATTAAGACTGGTTGGTCGATAAATGGGAACTACTGGCAGAAGAAACACCTTGACCAAATTGCTGAGGCCATTAATTTACATCAGCGAAAGAAATCGTTTGTAGGGCACTCAGAATCAAAGTTGGGTCGTTCTGTGACCAAAGAGTGGATGGCTATGCTCAGCGACCCTCTTGTTGAGAAGACTTCGGATGGTCAATTTGTTCTTAGGGCGAAAGCGCATGTTTTTGAGTTTCCGGATGAGGCGAAAGCTTTGTGGGAACGGATAGTGAAATATCCCGAAGCAGTTGGTATGTCTGTTGACGCCTTTGTAACAGGTAAGAGGGGTGAGGCTGAAGGAAGAAAAGGATTCATTCCCGAGGACGTAACAAAGTTCATGAGTGCAGACTTTGTTGACTATGCATCTGCTGGAGGAGGAGTTCGAGTAGGAGAGAGCATTGGGAAAATTTTTGTAAGTGAAAATGAGGAGGAGAACATGAACCTATTTGAGGGTGTCTTGATGCAGATGAAAGCCCTCAAAGATGCTGAAAGACAGTTGTGGGACTTGAACTACGCTTTTGAGGATTACTGCAATCAAACCATTCGGAACAAGGACTTGACTCCTGACGAAAAGAAAGTAAAGATTGAGGCGGCTGTGGCTGACTTAGCCGTTGAGTTGAAGAAAATCAAGTTTCCTGTAATTGAGCCCGGTGGAGGCACCAAATCGGCAGAAGCTAAAGAATCAATACACGTTAAAGAGGAAGTAATTACGATGGAAGTCAAAACAGTAGCAGAGTTAATTACAGCTTTCCCGCAGCTGACTGAGGCTCTCAAGGCGAAGGCCATTGAGGACTTCAAAGCTGAGCAGAAGTTGACTGAGAACTCGAAGCAAGTAGATGCGCTGTTCAAGGAGAATGAGGACTTGAAGAAGGCCAACACCGAGTTGGATGCCAAGCTCAAGGCTCTTGAGGCTGTGACAGCTGAGGACAAGAGAAAGCTTGAGACTTTTGAGTCTGAGAAGAAGTTGGCCGAAAAGGCCACTAAGATTGATAAACTGCTTGAGGACTCGAAAATTGTCAAAGAGGCAATAACTGATGAGTTCAAGAAGAGTTTGTTCAAAGTTGAGGAGGGGGAGAAATTCGAAACTGAAATCAACGCTCTGATTGCTGACCGTGTTGGCGTTTGGAACAGGGCGAAGGGTGTGAAATCCACGACTGGGTTCGGCGAGAAGAACTTACAGGACGCAAGTCACAAACAGGAATCTCAGGGTTCAAAGTTGGATGAGCAGTTCAACAAGCAGTTTCCTACTCTCGCCAAGAAGTGATGAATACATTGATTGACTTAAACATTAAGAGGAGGGAGAGTTTAAAATGAAGCTCTCGATTTTGTGGTATGACCCCGATATGGTTGTGACGCTGAAGGCTACTGACAGCACAGCAATTGACCTTGGGGATATGTTGAAACTGTCTTCGAGTAGGGTCACTCCTGTTGCGGCTGTGACTGACGACGCTACGTTCGTCGGAATCGCGTTGGGTCAGGCTCTCACTTCGGAGACCGGCAAGGAAATTCAAGTTGCGCTGAAGTGCATTTGCAGGGCAACGTTGACTTCAGCCGCGTACGCGTTTCTCGATGGTTTACTGTGGTCTTCGACGACTACCTTGGCTGCTGATTCTGCGGCGAACACCATCGGTTGGTATTATGATTGGCTGCAGACTGGTCAGACTGTGACTTCGGGCAGGGTTTTGTTCGATGTCATCGCTCTTGGCAAGCTCGCTGGCGTTGACGCTTAACAGGGAGGTGAAAGACAATGCTTGGACTTAGAAATTTAATGGAGAGCGCTCTTCAGGATACAAGTAACGATGTCAAGGAAGCTCAGAAGCGCGTAGTTGACAAATTCTCCGAGGCTCTGGACTCAGGCAAAATCAGCCTTGCCAATGGGGTTTCACTTCGTGAAGCTTTTGACGTCCTTTGCAACCCAAAGGGCGATGTTGACTTAGGCAACTCAGCGAGAGTCGCTGAGGCAATGGTTGGAACTGCATTTCCATACTTCACGGAAAAAGTACTCGTTCCGATAATTCGGCGCGAGTATGAGTGGGCACTCAACGACATTCTTAGTCTCTGTACTGAGACGACTACAAATAAACAGACCGTCAACGTGCCGGGTCTCGGGAATTTTCAGGGAGCTGAGAAAGTTGGTTCTGGCCAGGAATATGTGCACGACCAGGGTGAAGAGAACATGTGCACCGTGAAGCTGCACAAATATGGCCATATTATTGACATCACGCGTGAGGCGATTCTCAATGATGAGGCTGGTATACTCGAGTCTCGTGCAGCAGGTGCTGGTAAGTACATGGGAAGGTTGATTCATGAAATAGGTGTGAAGAAGCTGACCAATGTTACGACTATTTCGCTGAACGGTGAGGGCGCTAACACCGCTTTTACTTACAACGAGACTGGTTACGCTCACTTCTCGACTGACCACTCATCCATTGATGGTCAGACTAACAGCAACGTTGACACTACAGCGTTCAGTTATGCTGGAATCACGGCAGTTGAGAAGTTGTTGCTGCTCATGAAGGACGACCGCGGCAAGCGTGCTCCAGTGATGCCAAAGGTCTTGATGGTTCCGGTTGCGCTTCGTCAGACTGCTATGCAGTTGCTCGGTTCCGAGAGGCAATACGACAACGCGAACAATGCGGTGAACGTTTACAAGAACGCCTTTGTTCCATTCTACTCGCCGTTCTTGGATGACAATTCATCTACACTCTATTACCTTGGTGACCCTAAAACAGCGTTCTACCTGTTTTGGAGAATGAGACCAACTACGACCGTTCAGTCGACTGGTTCCGATGACGCCTTTAAGCGGGACATTGTCTTGGCTTACAAGTACGCTTCGGAATTTAACTTCGGATTGCTCGATTATCGGGTTGTAGCTCGAGGGAGTTCCTGATAATTAGTTGTGAGGGCGGGGACGGTTGCCCTTGTGGCGCCGTCCCCGCCCCGCTGACGAAATTTCTGGAATGCAAACAATGAGGAGAAGTGAAATGAAATTACTTTGGATTTTGGGTTTGCTCGCCTTGCTGATTTCCCCGATTTTTGCTCAGACCGACCAGACCAAGTTGGAGGGCAATCTCTACGTTGAGGACTCACTTCGAGTGCCTTACTTGAACGCTTCGGACAGCGCTCGAATTGGGGCAAATGCGAAGGTTGAGAAAGACCTCACGCTCGGTTCGACGGTGGACACCTCCGGGGCAGTTTTGATGTACGTTAGGAACAAAGCGGGGGTTGTCCTCCTTGGTGGGGACATCGTTGAGCCGGACTCGACTGGCATCCTGCTCGGGTGCAATACGAAGGGTGAGGTTGATACTGAGGCCGATTCGTTTTACTATGACTTGGACGCCGAGGGTTACCCAGTTTCGTTGAGGTTCATTACAGTTGGAACTGCCGATGCTGGTGACTCAGTTCGAGTTTACGGCACGGTGTACGGAGCTACTTCCGCTTCAGTTGAGCGAAGGTACTTGGGCACCGGTGCGAACAACGAGCAATCATCGAGTTACTTGTGGTCGGACATCGATTCAATTTCAAACAGGGGAGCCAACGCCGCCACTTTGGATTCGGTGAGGATTTGGGCTTGGTCGTTCGCCGGAGTGAAGGCCTGCATCACCGCTAAGAGTCGCTCCGCCCTCGGGGTGGTCGTTGGTGACAGCATCTCGGACAACGCGGTTGGCCGAATCGTCATCAAGGGGGTCGTTCAAGCTGATGCTGAACCTTCGGCGACCGCTGTTCTCGGTGGGGTGAAGGCCGGCGAGTGGCTTGAGATTAACGCACGTGGAAACCTGACGCAGACGATTGCAGGTTTAGCTCCCGACTCGATTTACAATCGCGGTCTGGCCATTGCCTTGCAGGCGCTTTCGGCGGGTGGAACTGGCGCTGCGACTGACAGTGGCAAGATTTGGATTCTGTGGAACGGTAATTAATCGTGGAGGCAATTCCATGACAATGGGCAACGGGTCACTCAGTTTGAAGTGGATTGCAATCATTATTGCAGCGGTCAGTCTCACTGCAGGAGCAACCACGGCGTTGAACCGAGCGGTCGGTTCGGACGCGAAGGCATTAGTTGAGGAGGCTCTCAAGCAGAGGGCGGAAGTTTCGCAGGAGTTGTTTTTCTCGAAGGAGAGGGGCATTCTACTCGAAGCGAAGGTCTCAGCTCTGGAGGCCGAATTGAGAAAGATGCAACTGAGTCTTGACGGCATTCATGTGGAGACTCAAAAGCAAACAAGCATCTTAATCAAGTTGGAAGAGCAAGTTAGTTATTTACGCAAGCCTTGATAGGCATCTTAGAACACAGGGGCGGTCGAAAAGGCCGCCCATCGAAAAACAACAAAGTCGGTTTCGCCGGCTTCAAGAAGAGACATTGAGAATGATGATAGAGAAACGGACTGCTTCCCTCGGACACCGTTGTTTACTTCAAGATTGTCGTGTTCGACGAAGTTGGAAACAGGAGTTTACCAAGTAACATGGCGACGAAGAGAACTGCAGATGTGATTCCTCCAGCAAGAATTATTGATTTGAGGTAATGAAGTGACTTACATGGACGTTCTCTCGGTTGACAAATTGCGAACTTGTTGCCGCAGTTTGCAATTGTTAGTTGAGGATGTGAGCAGGTACTACAACGTTAAGGTTTTGTGGGGATGGAGGTCACAAAAATGGCAAGACGATGCTTTTGCTCGAGGAACTACGAAATTGAAGTGGCCTGACAGTAAACACAATTTCGTTGACCCCGAGACAGGTGACCCTTGCTCATTGGCAGTTGATATCACTCAAGTGATTGACGGAAAGCCAATCATGTGCGTTGAACCGACGGATTGGTCGAACAAAGTTGCTGTTAATCGCTATCATGGGGAATTGAGACAACTTTACTTCTTCAGCGGAGGTGTTTTGATTTGCGGATTGAAGCAAGGGTTGAAGTTGCGATGGGGTGGAGATTGGAATTCAGACCTTAGTTTGCTGAACAACAAATTCAATGACTTGTTTCATTGGGAGTTGGTGCTTTGATAAAAAAGTGGTTGTTAAAGTTAAGAGACTGCTTTCTTTATTTGATTGGAGTAATTAGTAGCGGTTTTTTGATTTTCAATAGTTTTGAAGGTGAGGGCGTGATAGACTTCGCTGCTGTGATTCCTGGAGTGGTTTGCTTAGTTGCTTGTTTTAAAGCCCTCATAGTTAGGTGGAATGATTATTGAAAGGAGGTTTTGAATGAGACCTGGATTGAAGACCACCGAGGGAATTGTTGGACTGGTTACCTGCGTGGTCGCCGCAGTTCTGAAGGGACTCGGAATTGTTGATTTTCCTACTGAGGCATTTGCTGCACTTGTGGCGTGGGTCGTTGGGAGGTCGCTACAGAAGACCTTTGGAATGACTGCGGAGGAAGAAGCCACTGCCAAAAGGGCATGGAAGAGTTCAGAGTTTTGGGCTACAATTCTATACGCTGGAGCGAAGTTCGTGTGGCCGTCGCTTCCTGATGAGGTGCTTGCGATGGTGCTGACTTGGATTAGTGTGAGAACTGGGGTGAAAATTACTCCCAACTGGAAGATTGGACTGAAGAAAATTGGAACAACCAACAACGTTTCAACTCATGGAGGTTCTTGATGAAACGCGTTTTGATGATTGCTGCTTGCTTGATGTTCGTGGTGGCCGGTGCCTTTGCACAGACCGCTGAACCGGAGACAAAACTGCTCTTCGGAGCAGGTGCTTCGTTTCCTATTGAAGTGTTTGGTGAGGTAGCTGATGTTGGGTTTAGCGCCGTGACTGGTGTTGAGAAGACGATTGGGAGTCACATTGCTGTTGCTGGTCGTTGGACTTACACGAAGAACGATGGTGATTTGGGTGCTAACTTCATCGCCAATACTTTTGACGCTCGATTCAAATACTACTTCACTTCAATTGAAATAGGGGATTTGGGAAAGCACTATGTTGCTCCTTACTTGATTTTCGGCGCCGGAGTTGCTTCGCTTGACAACTCTGAAGATGAGATTTCACCGGACGTGATTTTGGGAACTGCTACTGGTTTAGGAGTGGTTTACAGGTTCTCAACGAATTACGCAATCTTTGCTGAGGGTGAAGTGCTTCCTACAGGATTGCCAGCGAGCAAATTGACTTTGAAGGCTGGAATTACGGTGCCGAGTCCGTTTCAGTTTTAAGTGATGTGGTGATTGTGCGCACGAGGAAGAACCAGTTGACTCTTGCGGATGTCGAAATTAAAGTACGTCGCTTTGACGACTTGAGAAAAACGCAAGCAACCTCAAGAAGTCGAGAGTTCACCCGCTACCGGAATACGGGCGACGCGTTGGATAGCCATGACTTGGTGTTTGAAGTTCCGGAACTGGTTCTTCCTATTAAAATTATTTTAATGAAATTGGCAACTATTAAAAGAATCGGCTGGGTATTTTAATGACTTGCATCGTTGGATTGAAGACTGACGTTGGGACTTTCATGGGTGGTGACAGCTGCGCCACTGATGGAACTGAGTTAGTAATTCGTAAGGATGCCAAGATTTTCAAACTCGGTCGAAGCATCCTCGTTGGATACTGCGGTTCGCCTCGAATGGGTCAGGTTTTAAGGTATCAACTCAAGATACCTCGAAGGCCTGTGAAGATGGATGCTCTGGACTTCATGGTCAAGTTTTTCGTTGAGAAAGTTAGATATGCTCTTCACCTCGCTGGGATGTTGAAAGACCAATCGTCTAATGATTCTGTTGAGGGAAACGTGTTGATTGGGTATCGGGGTAGACTGTTTGTTATCGATTCGGACTTTCAAGTTGCTGAGCCTGACGCTGAATTTTACTGTATTGGAACTGGAGCGATGGTTGCTAATGGTTCATTGTTCACCACCGCTTCGTGCGGAATGTCTCCTGAGGAGAGAATCATGCTGTCGCTTGAGGCTGCTGAGAAGTATTGTGTTGGTGTTGCGAGACCATTTAAGATTGAAGTATTGAGGTGATTACAAAATGAAGTTACTTATTGGCTTGCTTCTAGTTTGCGCGTTACCATGCGTTTCATTTTCTGGTGTGAACGTCAACACAATCATCCTCAAGACGAGTGCAGATACGATTAAGGGAATTCCAATTCAAGATACAATTGGTAACATTCAAGACAGATACATCTTGAAGTGGAACGCTGGGACAGGTCAGTTAATATGGGCAGTTGATTCTGCTGGGGGAGTAGGCTCTTCATGGAATTGGGAGGACTCTTCAGGTGAGGCACCTTTTTGGGTTGACAGCGCTTTGTATGCGATTTTCGCTGACAGCGCGGGAAAAATTGATACAGCTTATGCTCCGTTTCAGCAGTATGTCTCAAATCATGCCGGGGCTGGGGCTGGAGATGAAATCAAAGTTGACAGTGCTGGAAATGGTTCCACTTCCGCAGCCATGCAGTCTCCCGTGGTGGTTAAACAGGGGGTTGGAATTGACCTTGTAATCATCAACGGTGATACAGTTAGAGTTGATGTGAATCTTGCCGATGCTAATATTCCGAATGACATTACAATCACTGGGTTATCGGACTCAACGAAGTGGAATGATGCTCATGATTCGGTGTTTTCATGGGACAATGGTGTTTTATTTTGGACGGACTTATTTACGGATTCTCTCCTCGAACACCCCGTCATCAAGACGTTGATTGAAGACAGTCTTGATGAGTACTTTACTTCCTCTGCAACTCAATTGGAGATTGAGGACAGCCTTGATGAGTACAGTTTTTCGACTCATTTGCACGATAGTACGTACTTTCAATTGTCAGATTTTGACAATTCGACGATTGATACTACTTCAGGTGGCGCACTTCAAATCAAGAGCAGCGGAGTTGGGTCTGCTCACATTTCTAACCAGAGCGTGTTGAGAGAAGATATTGACTCAACATTGAATGACTTGGTGGTGTCTGATTTATTCAAGTCAACCAGATTCTATTCAGACAGCGCCATGGCGACAGTGGATTATGCGAAATACTCAGTGAGTAGTAAAAGAATAGCACGAGCAAGCTCTCCAAGTGATAATTACATTCTCAAATATGACCTTGCGACTGATTCAGTTTATTGGGAAGCAGATGCTGGTTCTGGAAGTGGTGATGACGCCTATGCGGATTCGGTTATTGGAGATGGTGGTGATTGGGATTTGTCTTCTACATTTTACCTTCAGCAGGGAAGTAATATAGACTTCATTAAAGTTGGGGACACGTTGAGGATTTCCTCAACTGGCGGTTCCGGTGATGACATCAAAGTCGACACTATTCTCGGTGACGGCGGAGTCTGGGATTCTCCCTCCGGTTTGGTGATTCAAGAGGGCAGTAACATCGTCTTTAACAAGGTTGGAAGCGATTCACTGAGAATTGGATTCGTTGATGTGTTTTTGAATGAAGCGGATTTTGATGATTCGATTAACGAGCACCCGGCGATTAAAAACTTGATTGAAGACAGTCTGAATGAGTACTTTACTTCCTCTGCAACTCAATTGGAGATTGAGGACAGCCTTGATGAGTACTCCACAACCGCAGCCATGCAATTGGAAATTGAGGACTCCCTCGATGAGTATGTTTTTAGTGTTGACTTTTCGAAGGTGACGGACGACACCTCATCTTGGAAATTCGCTGCAGATTCCGTTGCTGCATGGGACAACGGCGCTCTTGGAACAGTGAACATTGCTAATCAGAGTTTGACGAAGAATGATTTGGATACTACTGAAAGTGATTTTGTTTTTGATGACGCTTATCGTGGGACTTCGGGGACTTCTGAGAGTTTGTACGTCACTGATAGATTCGTTAAAATTCTAATTGAAGACAGTCTGAATGAGTATTCCACGACTGCGGCGATGCAATTAGAGATTGAAGACTCCCTCGATGAATATACTCTCACCAGTGCTTTTAATCTGGTTACTGACGATACGGTTTCTTGGAAAGCGGCAACGGATACGGTCGCCGCTTGGGATAATGGTGCGCTGGGAACAGCAAATATCACTAATCAGAGTCTTACCACTGCCGACCTTGACACGACTTCAAGCAATTTTGTCTTTGATGATGCTTACCGCGGGACTTCCGCGACCGCCGATAGTCTATATGCGACAGAATGGTTTGTCAAGATTCAGATTGAGGACAGTCTGAATGAGTATCCTACAATTACGGCGATGCAGGCGGAAATAGAAGATTCCCTTGATGAATATTCAACCACCGCCGCTATGCAGTTAGAAATTGAGGATTCGCTTGATGAATACACTCTCTTGACGGACTTTGCTAAGGTTACTGATGACACTATTGCGTGGCAAGCGGCTAAAGACTCCGTTGCGGCTTGGGATAATATGGGATATCCTATAGGAAACTTCATCGACACCACTACGCTGGATACAATACAGAACGCGCACGAAGCGGTAATTGCCGACAGTGCCGTAATTGCGGCAGACGTGGATACTACCGGAACGAGCAAGATAACGACCTACATCGACAATCACGCCGCAGTGGTGAATAGCGCAGAAGACTTGGAGATTATCGGCAATGTGACGATTGACGGTAGCCTCTTTCAGGTGGGACACGGTTTTGAATACGACACTTCGGTTGGCTATTATTCCCGACCGCCCGACACCTTCTTGCAGATATTGACCTACTATGATTACCCAGGAAGCGGCGATTCGATGAAACAGACGCACCCCTCAATAATAACTTTCCCCGGCAGGTATGGCGTCAACAATGGCGATAGCATTGACCCGACTACCTGGGTGGCTGATACAGGAAGTTATAAATGGATTTACTGGATGGTGACGACTCCGCTCCGAACCGATACGGCGGAAAATCCAACCTTGTATGTCAGCAATGACCCCTCTAATCCTAACGGTTGGATACGACCATACTACGTTGACCAGTTCAATAATGTCGTTAATTGTCCCGAACCGATTATCTTAGCCCCCACGGTGGGGGCATCAGGTGGACACCTATCCGACGGGCATATTGGGCGGCTTCGCAATGGAGATATGTGCATCCTTTTCAGGGCGACAAATTCCTCCAACTATGACAAGTTGATGACGATTACCTCGCGGAATGGATTGGTCTGGGATACGACGGCAGACACCGCCTCCCTGACTGCATATACCGCGACGACCGCACCTAAGTATATGTCGCCCGCCTGGGTAATTGGCTACGGTGATAATAACTATTGGGTATGGTGGGTAGATGAAAGGAATGGGGCAAGTGTGTCTGACAGTACTGCCGTCAAGTTTTTAAAAGTTACTCGATTGGACTCTACCTGGAATCTCGCCGATACGGTTGTCTGTCAATTCACGGGCAATACTTTCGGCTGGGATTCCCTGAAGATATGGCATATATCGGTGAAGCAGCACGGCTCACAACTGCATATGTGGGCGGCTCTGGCGCACGATTCTGCTACCACCCAAAACGGCGGCGACCTCTGGCACGCCACCAGCGTTGACGGTCGTAATTGGAAATTTGACGCTAAGCCCTTCATCAGCAATCAGGGCGGCGCGCCCAATAGAGATTCGCTGATGATTTACCGGACGGACTGCGAATGGTTCGAGGATGGACGGGGCGGCGGCTGGCAGTGCGTTTATGGCGGGCTTAACTCTCTTGGGGCGCATCATATTTTCTATCGCAAGGTCTATAACGGCTCATATATCAATGTGCCGGTAGAGGTAGCAGGCTTAGACCATACGCCAGAGGACTCGATTATGTTACTCCTGCCGACACAGGCTAAAGCGGGGGACACCACGCGGCTGTTTGTCGATACCTCTTATGACGCTTCGGGTGACGATTGCTACGATACTTTCTCCGTTTTCATCAATGTCCCGCAAGCGATGTACATCGATTCTTTCAACGCTGTGCTGGCTACGACCGGTTCGCTCGACTCAATTGAGTTCTGGGGAAGAAAGAACGGGACGACATTGAATATTAATGATTCGCTCTATCAGACTTATACAACGGCATTTACTACAACCACAGCAACCAAGTTGACCATACCACTGAATAATATTATAAAAACAACTAAGTGGTTTCGACCGGGGGAAAGGGTTACGGCGATATTCTATACCAAGCACGTTGACGCCAACGACAAATTGACTGGCTACTCCGCCGAATTTACGGGGTATCCCAAGTGAAAAAGTGGCTCATTATATTAGTGCTTTTGGCGGCATCCGCGCAGGGAGGAGAGTTCAAGGTTGGCGATTCTGTTCATCACTCTTCTTTCGCTCAGTACCGATATGCGCCACACATGAGTATGACGTCCAGCGGCGGCGTTATCTGGGTTTACTGTGTCGATAAAACTACAGATTCAATGCGTGTCTATACTACTTTAGATATGGGGACAACTCTCGATACAACCAATACCTTTCCCTCCAGCGGTTCTCTTATAAGCCCATACACCGGAGCCTATTCTTACGGAGAATCAACTTTCGTCTCAACGGCGCGAGCATCAGCGGATTATTTTTCTATCGCAAAATTTTCGGGCGCATTATATACGCGCACACTGGTGGACACCGTTGCCTATACTGGGTATAGTGGCCCCGCCGGAACGCCGGTCTTTGGGTTTAGTTTATACGGTGCATCGGGGGGACAAATGCTGGTAGCCCACCGAGAAGAAACGGGAACAACTGACAGTATGAGGGTGAATTATTCTTCGGGTGCGTTATCCCAAACAACATCTTGGACTTCCAGTGATAGTAGTGATGCCGCAATGGGGGGGCAGTATGTTGATTTTTACTGGAATGGAGGGACTTACGGCGGCATTCTTGCTTATGTATTCAGCGAAAATGACCTCGACTGGATAGATGTTGCTAATGGTTTTGATACTTTAAGCACCGCCTTCCTATCTTATAGTCCCGGCTCATTTCAGACTACCTATTGGAATTTCGTACAGAAGAAAGATTCTTTTGGACTGGTGGCGTTTCAGCAGTCAGCAACGGCGGGAACGGATAATCTTTATTCGATGAATTTCAAAGTCTCTGGCGTGGGGGGTGGTTCGGGAACGGTGGTGCGAATTGATTCGGCGTTGATAGAATCGCACGCAGGGATAGCCAGCGGATTTTCCTGTAATCCTTATTATTCGGTAGTGGGGACTAACGGTGACACGGTCAGGCTCTATTATCTCTATTGGGCGGATACGACCAATGCTGATTCGGCGGATATTGTCTATAAGCAATCGACTGATGGCGGCGTGACCTGGGGTTCTCGAACAACCTATGTAGCGGCGGTCAATACTCGCCAGCGGTGGGCGTTACACGCTCCGCCTCGAATATATAAACGCGGCAATTATTTGCTTCACGGGGTCAGTTGGCTTGATAGCGTGGCGACAAGGGATACACTCTGGACTTATCTTGACAGTACCTATATTCCGCCTTCAGGGCCGACTTTCCTCACCGGCGTTCATCACAGCAAGGCGGGAATGATGCCGGCGCACAGTAAGAGTTATATCGGAACAATGCACAGGAAATGAGGAGAAGATGAAAACGCTATTGATTCTTTTGGTTCTGACAGTGCCGGTGATGGGAGGGGTAGCAGAAGATTCTCTGTATAATCACACAACACTCTTGCATTCAATTTCAGAGATTATTGACACTTGCAAATACTATCCGGCTTTTACGCCCAAGTATGAAATCGTCAAGGAAATTTATAATAAGCCCGAACCGGACAGCGTGATTGTGAAAATGGACTATACGACTTGGAAGAAATTCTTAGAATGGATACAGCCCCAGTCTATGTCAGTGACAATATGGAATGTAGTTGCGGATACTGTATATTGGGATACCTTGCAAAATTGGTGATAAAGAGGAAAAAATGAAAAAGTTCTTATGTGTTTTCACTTTGCTTTTTATTACTTGTTCTTTGAATGCAGCCATCGTTGTCAATCGTCTCGTGATTGAAACCAGCGCGGACAGTATTCGTGGTATTTACGTTCAAGACACGACCGGGAATATTCAAAACAGGTTTGTCTTGAAGTGGAACGCCGGCACGAGTCAATTGGTGTGGGCAGTTGATTCTGCTGGTGGAGTTGGTTCATCTTGGAACTGGGAGGATTCTTCGGGTGAGCCTCCTTTTTGGGTTGACAGTGCTTTGTATGCTCTTCTTGCTGACAGCACTCTGAAAATCGACACTACTTACGCCCCTCTTCAACAATACGTTTCAAATCACGCTGGTGCTGGTGCGGGAGATGAAATAAAGGTTGACAGTGCTGGGAGTGGCTCTACTTCCATTGCTATGCAATCTCCTGTAGTGATTAAACAGGGAACGGGGATTGACTTCGTAATCATCAACGGTGATACAGTTAGAGTTGATGTTAGCATTGTGGATATCAATGTTCCGAATGACATTACAATCACTGGGTTATCGGACTCAACGAAGTGGAATGATGCTCATGACTCTTCGTTGACTTGGGATAACGGTGCTTTATTGTGGTCGTATTTATTTGATGATTCGCTTGGAAATCACAGAATTTCTTGGGATGCTGCGGTTGAATCAGTTTTGGTGTGGGATAACGGAATTTTGCTTCGAGGAGAGTGGTTTGATGATTCGTTAAACAACCATATTCAACTTGGAAACTATATTGATTCAACCACGCTCGATACAATTCAAAACTCATATCAAGCAGTTGCTGCTTTGAGGTCTGATTCAACTTCACGAAGTTGGTTGGGTTTGACCACGTTTTTAACGAGTGACTTTGACAATGTTGGAATTGACACTACTTCTGGTGGGGTGTTGAGATTGAAGGATGAAGGCATAACGACTGACAAGATTTTGAATCAAACTATTCAAAGAGACGACATAGATTCAACTTTAAACGACATAGTTGTTTCAGATTTGTATAAGGGTTTGAGAACGTCGGTGGATTCTGGAGTTGCGACGAAATACTACGCCCGTTACAATGTCGGAAACAAAGCGATTTCAAGAGTAACTCCAACTGACAACTTCATCCTGAAGTACGACCAATCAGTTGACTCAGTGATGTGGGAGGCTGATGCTGGGGCTGGTTCTGGAGACAATGCTGTGGTGGACACCATTTTGGGCGATGGTGGAACATGGGACTTGCCCGCTACGTTTTTCATTCAGGAGGGAACTGGAATTGCCTTTAACAAAATTGGAACAGATACTTTGAGGGTTTCAATTACTGGTTCAGGCGGTGGAGATGACATCAAAGTTGACACCATCCTGGGAGATGGAGGAGTTTACGATGCCCCTAGTGGGGTTGTTTTTCAAGAGGGAACAGGAATTGTCTTGAATGTTTTGTCTTCTGACACTGTCAGAATTGGAGTACTTAGAGATTACTTACTATCAAGTGGAGACACGGCGTCTGCTTCAAATAAAGTTTGGGACTTTGAGGATGGAGTTATTTCCGACCTTAACAAAATTGAAGACTTGGATTCCATCATTCTTAACAATGGAGATACCATTACTGAATTTTCAGGAACTGGGTTAACTATTTCAAGTGGTATTTTGTCATCTGTTCTCGGGACGAACGTTACTGACGCTGAAGTCGATGATGATATCACAATCAATCAAGCGAGTAGCGCAGTCAACGCTTTGAATTCTGATTCATTGGGTCACAAATTGTACATGACTGGTGATACACTAAAATCTATTTCGGAAGTTCTTTACATTGCAAGTGCCTCGAATGACTTGCAATTGCAAAATGACACAATTTTGATTGGGGAAGAGAGTGGTGACAACGATGTTTACTTGATTGTTTTGAATACTGAGGATACTGCGTGGATTAAACTTGACGCGGCAACTGCAAAACTTCAATTCAAGAATGAAAGTGGTTCGTTTGCTAATTTTGGGGCGTATTCAGATTCAATCAGTAGGTCGTGGGGACGAGGTGTTTGGTTTGAATTGTCGGACTTTGACAATGTGACGATTGACACTGGCACCTCCGGTGCATTGAGAGTGAAGGATGGAGGCATTACTGGCGCGAAGATTTTTGACCAAACAGTGCAGCGTGATGACATGGACTCAACGAGTAATGACGTAGTTTTCAGTGGAGTTTACAGAGGAACGAGGGAAACCGCCGAATCTCTTTTAACGACTGACCGTTGGGTTCGCTATGTAGTTGGAGATAGCTTGAACAACTACAGCTTGATTACTCACAACCACATCTCGGAGTACTTCGCCTTGAGTGATTTTGATAATGTCAGCATTGACACTTCAGCGGGCGGTTCCCTTCAATTGAAGGATGGTGGTGTAACAAATACTAAGATTCTTGACCAAACAATTGCTCGAGATGATATTGACTCCACTTCAAATGATTTGGTCGTGAGCGGGATATACCGTGGGACTCGTGAAATCGCTGACAGTTTGTTGCCCACCATAAACTGGGTGAACTTATTGCTCGAGGACAGCCTTGACGAGTATAGTGTGACGAATCACAACCACGATGCGTCGTACTTTGCTCGAGATGAATTCGATAACTCAACGATTGACACCACGGCGACTGGGGCGTTGGAGGTCAAGGCGTCGGGGATTACAACTAGTCAAATTCTCAATCAAACCATCACGATGAGCGACATTGACACGACAAGCAACAACTTCGTCTTTGATGATGCTTACAGGGTAACATCAAACATTGCGGAGAGCCTACTCGCGACAGTTAATTACGTTAATGAGAAAGTTATCTCCACGGGTTTAATGGACACGCTAAACTCCGGGGACAGTTTGATTTACGCCCACTTGGCAGATACTTTCTTGTTGGTTGTTAACTCCGGCGACACCACCAAGGTCTTGCCGAGGGACAACGCTGAGTTGATTTTGGGGTCGGAAGGGTTGACGACTGCTGACAGTTTTAGGGTGCTCAATCGATTATACTTCGGTAAAGAGGGATTGACATTTTTGGATTCTTCAGACGTTGATTCTCTTGTGAATCTTGGAGGTGAGATTGACAGTACTGAAATCATCGACCAAACTGTTAAAAGGAATGACATTGATTCAACTTACAACGATTTGGTTGTTTCAAATTTGTTTAAAGTCACAAGGTCATTTTCTGACAGCGCTATGGCGACGAGAGATTTTGCGAAGTTCAATATTTCGAGTAAGCCAGTCTCAAGGGCAGCAATCACTGACGACTATGTATTGAAATACGACGCCGCGCTCGATAGTTTGATGTGGGAGGCAGATGTTGGTGCCGGTTCAGGGGATGACGTTAAATTCGATTCAACGTTTGGAGTCTATGGCGTGTTCGATATGACGAATCCTGTGATTCAAGGTGGTTCATTCATTGAGATAATTGCAGTTGGGACTGACACAGGCAGAATCAATGTGGATACATCAGGAACTGACGCAATAGCCTCAAAGACTTGGTCAAGGGACAGCCTTGTTCAGTCATTGACCGCTGGAAATGGTGTTGATGTTAGTGCTTCTTACGGTAACGTTACTGCAAGTGTTGACTTGGATTATGGTTTGACTTTCGATGGGGGTCAGTTGGAGGTCGATACTACCACGGATGTTCCGTCAATGAATATTTTTAAGAAAAGAACTGAGGCTTATTTCGACAGTTTGACCACCAGAGACAGTCTCATTTTGAGAACTACTACTGCCGGCGTGGACACGATGATTTCGCTCTTCTTAAAGGGAGATACTGTGTTCTTGAATCCGAATGACAACAATTTATTTTACTTTGGGAAGAGAGGAGGAATGAATTTACTCGACTCCGTTCGAATTCTGAAGCAGCTTTTCTTCGGGAACGCTGGGACAACAGTGGTTGATTCGCTCAAGGCAGACTCAATCGTGACTGGTAAGGGTAGATTCTCCCTTGATGAAGTGGTGTTTCCACTCAACATGGTGTTTGGCGCTGACCGTGCAGTTGAAGATTCGGTTAGGTTGACTCAGCCGGTTCGAAAGGCAAACAGCGACACTGCCGTGTGGTTGCTTGACTCATGTTACGCAGTCGTAACGACTTCAAATGACACTTTTGATGTTTCTGGTCTTGCACCTGTAGCTATGAATGTGGACAGTTTGATTTATTTGTATCAAGCAACTGGTCAGATTGACAGTATTGCTGCTTATAGTTGGGACATCACAGATGGGTTCGAATTGACTGACTCGTTGTACTATTACGATGGAACTGACCGAAACTCTGTTAATTGGACTCGGGTTGCTCTTTATATAAATGAGTCATTCAGCGCAGGTCAAGAGTTGAGGGTGAGGTTTTTCACTTCGTTTGCTTCAGGCAGTAACAAGACTGTCAGAATTGCCTACATGAAAGCAAAAGGGAGGCCTAAGCAATGAAGTTTGCATTGCTGATTGTACTTGTAGCGTTAATTGTTATTCCATCCGTTTCAGAGGCAATCGCTACTCGTTACGACCGGACGCAAACTGGACTCGATTCACTTGAGAGTTCATCCATTGCAGGTGGGTTTAGCCGAGGTTGGCATCGAGTGTTTTTAACGAAGAGTGGTGATGTGTTGATTAACGGCTACATGCGCTTCAATTTTGGGCAGAGTTTCTACAAGAGTTCGGATTGGGGTACGACTTGGATATATGATACTATTACTGGGCTCACTGCAACAACGGCGGTTCAGAATTTTTCATGGTTCTTTGATGATTCCGGGTGGGCTTTGAATGCTGCAAGTGCTTCCGGAGTGCCATGGACAATTAGACGATATGATAGAACTGTTGCTGGGATTTTGGATACAGTCACGACCACTGGTGGAGCAAGTTCTGCTACGAGAAGACCTATGCTGACAGTTGTTGGTGGGAAGTTGATGGTCGTTGTCAATAATGAATCCACCCCAGATGATTCTGCTTTGGTAACCATTACTACTGGTCAGCACTCACAGGATGCTACTTGGTATCGTGCCTTTAAGAGCAAGGAATTTACTGGCGGCGGTCTGAAATTGCCTCATCAATGGGGTGGAGGAAGCGGCGGAGGGATTCTTGCTACTAACATGGTTCAGTCCGATTTTTACTGGGTTGACTCGCTTTACGGGTTTGACACTCTTCACTTAGCATTCAAACCCGGAAACGACCCTTATCTAAGGGATTGTTGGGTCATGCCTTTGTTGGAGAGTACAGGAGTGCTTGTGTATCAATCAGGTGCTACTTCAGGAACTGACACCTTAGTCAGTTTCAATTACGTAGTGCAGAATACTGGTGATGGCACTGGCGGAAATGTTTCTATTACGCTATCGAACAGACAGGTTGTGGAAACTCATCAAGGAATTAAGAATGGTAATCAGGCCAACGTGACTGGAGGGACTTTCATGCCAGGTGGCGACTCTGCTGTATGTTTTTACAAGTACTGGCCTGATACGACAGTTGACAGCCCGAGCATTGTTGGCAAGGTGTTTAACGGTAGTTCGTGGGGAAGTTCATTTTACGTTTCTTATGGAAAGATGAGGTCAACTCTTGATTCGACAATTGAATTCATGCAGGCGAGCCCGTATTTGTGGAAGATTGGAGATTACTATCGGTATGTGATTGCCCATACTGATAGTTGTGCAGGGGATACCTCAAAGGGAACCGTTTTTCTCGGAACGATTTATGCTCCGAGCGGCGAACTTCCAGCAGTGATTGAGCACTCAGGAACGATTCATAACAAGACTGATGGGGCTAAGATTCATGACGCATCTTCAGTTCGAGTGAGACACGGGGAAGATTAATGAAAATACTTTTGAGAGTAATCATTGTTTTAGGGTTGACGTTCATTGCAAGAAGCGCTTATACGACTGACCCAGTCGTGACGGTGAGTCATTATGCAATGGACAGTTCAACTTCATCGGTTTTCAATCCTTTGTCAATTCCGAGATGGCAGATTTGCCCACTCGCTGATTCAGGTCACGTGGTGTTCTACAACGCTGGCTACTTGAACAAGGCGGTGACCCTGACTTTCGGACTCGATAGTTCTCAACCGTGGGTTAGTTATCATACAGGAGCGTTGTCGGACTTAGACCACGCTCACTTGAGTGTTCACAACGACACGGTGATTGTTAGTCGTTCTAACAACAGCACGCTTCAGGCTTACACTCCCATTGGAGATTCACTCACTCAACTTTGGACTTGGACTTGGCCTTATTCTGAGGCAGATGTTTACGTGCCCTCAATTCAAAGGTTACCCAATTCAGACACTTGTATTGCAATAAGTCGTGGTTTGGATGATGCTCATGCCATTGCTTGGTGGATAAGTTCGAATAAGGGGCAATCATTCGTTGAGCAGGGTTACATGGTTAACAGAATTGGAACTGGCAGGTGTCGAATTGGACTGATGGTCTACGGACAGACGGTGGCAGCTGTAGTTGACACAGGCGATTACGCAATTGAATGGTGGACTTTTAATCGTTCATCATTGACCTGGGTTCGTGAGGGTAAAATCTTTAACAGGTCGATGTATCGTGGAATGGCTGGAAATGTTGCAGAAGATTCCATTCAGTTCTTAATTGGAACTCGGGATTTGTCCACCGGTGACTCGATAATTTGGGCATGGAAGAATCAAGGTGATGTGTCATTCGTTGAGGGAACGGGGTTCAAGACGTCAAATGTTGGACAATCACTTCCACCTTACACTGCCTTGACTTACATTGAGAGTTCAAGGAGATTAGTTCTGTTTTACAGTGACAATGATTCAACTGCTAATGACGATTACTGGACTGTTTTTTGTCGGTGGATGAAGATGGACGACAAGACTTGGAGCGCCCCAACGAGAGTTTCAAGGGGTACTGATGCTTGGAAGGTAGTGACTGCTATGCGAGTTCCTGAGTCTCACGGGGACGTCGCTTACGCCATGATTCCGTTTGACACTTTGATTGGAGCAACTACCTACCACCTTGCTGGCGTCGTTAAGGTTGAATTTGACGACCCGGACGTTAGTACGACTCGGGGAAATTTGGGAAAAATCAAATTGCGAAAGGGGAAGTTGTGAAGAAGAGAGCGGTCAATATTAGACTTCTGATTTGGGTTTTGAAAACAACAGCCATTGATACAATCGGAGCTTTTCTTGCGTTCTTTATTGGTATCTATCAAGTATTGAAATGGACTGGTATTGTTTTATGGGAGTTGCTTTTGTTGTTGTTTGGTTTGACTGAGAGGGAGAGAAGATGAAGTTCGTAATAGTTGCAGTTTCATTAATCATTCTTTCAGCTCCAGTTTTTTCAGCGATAATCACTTTATCTCAAAGCAGTGGTTGGCCGTACACAATCACGAATGACTTCAATTATGACACTGTGGTTCTTGATGGCAACATTCACGTAGATGATGACGCCATCAAGTTCAGTTCTGGGACGCATGATGTGCTGTTTGACCTTGATGAAGACACGATTTACTTCGGTGAAAATGGTTACGTGTACGGTCGAATTTCGAGTGTCGGTGCATCTGCTTTCGACTTCACTGGTAATCCTCAAGTTTACAACATCGCCGTGCGTGGAGGAGCGCTGGTGCATAATATTTCGGGTTCATTCACCACCGAACTCCACTCAGTTGGCGCCATTCGAGTTGCGATGGCCTACAACGTCACGTTTGAGAGCACGTACGTTGAAGTTCGGGGTGGTAATGCGCGAGCGGTTTGGTCAACGGTTGGTTTATCCACCAGTTTTCCTTACAACTGGGAATTTCGGGAGTGTGTATTCAACAACTTGAGTTTGAATTACTTCGACCGGCAGTACTGGGATGAGCACACCACTTTGAATTTTGGTGGGTGCAATTACCGCGGTGGGGTATCGGGATTGGAGGGTTTTGACCATCACGTTAAAATCGTCAATTGTTCTCTCGTCACGGCGCCTCACGCTCAAATTCACGTCAATGGGGACAGCCTTGTTGCCGTTATTGACAGCAATTGGATGCTCACTGATGCTTGGAATGACCACCCGTCTTATACTTTCGCCGAGTGCTTTGCCGCCGCCTTGCGCTCTGGTGTTGACGGTGACAACATTGTCAAATTCAGGTGGAACATAATTCGGAGCGGTAATAACTATGGTGGCGGACGTGGGCTGATGATTACGGGGCTCGATGGTCACAAATTTACTGAAGATAGTGGAATTTTTATAGGGTACAACAATGCCAAAACTCATCAGGGATTTTCTGGTTACGATAATAATGGAATGTCAACTTATTGGAGAGAGCACTGGCAGAACATAATAAGTCGTGGAAATTATTGGGAGAATTGGGGAGACACATCTAACAATGAAAATCTTGGGGATTCTGCTGGGTCATTTTCGTTGGCGTTGAGAATAGTTGGCGCAGGGAGCGACAACGAGCCTTACGGTCTTCACATTGTTGGGGATACGTGCGTTTCATACATAGTTGGCGATGCCAAGAATGCGCAGAACTTTGGGTGGGGAGGCGGCGCTATCACTGCAGCGGCAATGGTGTTTGAGGAGTTTCAGCCTTATGGGTCGTCTGAGCCAATCGCTGGTGTTACTGTTGAATCATGCATTTTAATCAGCAACGGAATTTTCTTGTCGAACGCAGGATACAACGGGACTGGTGGTAAGTACCTGAATTTTGAAAACTTGAAATTTCAGAATTACGGTGGTGCGGACGTTGTTGCGCCATACTGGACTGTGTGGTTTCAATCACCCAGCAATCCAGCTGACCAGAGGCACTCTCACCACAATTACATCTGGAATCCAATTTATGAGAATCAGGTTTCAGACACTCACTGGGCGCCTGACTACGACGCCAACGATTCAATATCTATGGGTTTGGGAACAACTATAACAGTTCAAGTAAACGGAAACAATGGGTTGCCAGTCTCCGGTGCAAACTTGTGGGTAATCAACAATTACGATGATACGATTTTGAGCACGATAACCAATACCACTGGTCGAGCGACAGTTGACGCCGTGTATTGGTGGGAAGGCAACAATTTTTATCCAGTAGATTCCACTGAATTCAATCCATTTACAATAAAAGCATTGAAAGATTCTGATAGTACTGAATCGAATCCAACAGTTGGATGGAACGTTAAAAGCTTCACTTTGACTTTGTCAGGAACTGAGGGGTCTAACCCGAGATTCAGAAAGAAAATAATGAGCGGAAAGTTTGTAACGGGGAAGATAAAATGAAAACTAAAGTTGTCCAATTGCTCATAATCGTAATTTTAACGAGTTCATTGTTGATTGCTGCTAACAGAACTGTCCCCGTTGGGGGTTGTTACACGCAGAATTATTTAAGTGCCGTAGCAGATTCAGTGAAAGTTGTCGCTACTGATTCTGCGTCTCTTAATGACACTATTTCGTTGGCTTGGACTTCATCTTGCTACAGTGGAAAAATCACTGTTGATGCTGATGGGGATTACGTCAGTTTGGAGTACTTGATTTATGACGATGATACTGTTTTTCAATCATCTGAAACAATATATTTTTCTACAACAGTGGACGACGATTCTTCTTTGCTGGACTTTGTGAGGAATTCAGGCACATGGACTTCGGCTGAAGCGGACTCTGTTTTGAGTGCGGTTCGGGATGATGTGATGGCTAAGAAAATTTGGAACATCGCCTTCTCAACAGGATTTACAGCAGGGTCAATGGGTGATAGTTTGACGAATTGGACGTATGTGCAAGGTCAGGCCGCTGGCATTACTGCAGACGCAATTGTGGAGGCTTGGGCAAATAGGTATCTATCAGATTTCGCTGATGCTGCGGATTTTGATTCGACATTTGCGGGAGCCCTTCATCGAGCGGGTCAAGTATCTCTTCGTGGCAACAGAACTCTTACTCTGACTTTTTATGATAGCGTTAGTTCAGAGGTCATTCCCTTTACTTCAGCGACGATTAAAAATTACAACGGAACTGCTAACTTATGGTATTTCAAGACGGACGCCAGCGGAGTTGAGGCAACGACCCTTCCAGCGGATTCTTACAAGGTGTATCCTTATCAATATCAAGTCACGTTCCCGTCAAGTTACTACACTTTTAACATTGACTCTGGAAACGTAAATGACACTATCAACGCCTCGCCCCTCGCATCGTCACCCTACGACCCGCAGCATGCCACAATCACGGCGCGTGGTTACATCTTTAGGCCAAACTTAGTTAATAAAAACGGTGTACTTGTTCGCGCAAGAATAAGCAAGGAGAATGTGAAATTGACCCGTGGTAATATTCCTATCTCCCCGATTTGGGTGACAGACACGACAGATACTAACGGTTACTTCGAATTCAATTTGTATGTCTCTGACTCTCTCACACCGAGAACTCCTTGGACGATTGAGGCAATCGACAGTTTAGAGAAACCCTTCAAAACCACGACAGTTTACACGCCGGTAACAAGTCCTTATGACATTGAATGGAGGTAACAATAAATGGTGACATATAACACAACTCGATATGACTTGCTGACAACTCCGTTAAATGTGAGGAAGATGTCCGAGTTGATTGTGTCAAAAGTCGAGGATGCTGCGAGTGAGGAACTCGAGACAATCTCCGATGAAGAGGTTGAACTTCACATTGAGGACGCCTCGGGAATGGTTCTTGGGGCACTTGAGGGATATTACGGTGGCGTTAGTGCGCTGCAAGTCACTAATCCTTACGCGAGCAAGCCTTTCGCTTTGCCGACCAACCAGAGCAAGGTGAAGTTGTTGAAGGTGGGAGTATCCTCGACGGCCGTGACTGAGGTTTGGACTTTGAAGATGGCTCCGCCTGCTGACAGCACGGAGTACATTCGGTGGACGATTGAGGGGTCGGTGAGTGGCGAGCAGGGCAGTGGTGCAATTTTGGTTACGAATCCTGTGGACTTTAACTCGACAAATGAGGCCATTCAAATTTTGACGACTTACTGGCAGAGAAATGATGATGTTTCTAAGGAGGGTGACAAAATTCGGTTCGCAACCTTCAAGGTTAAGCCAATAATTGCCTTCATAACTGCAATGCTTGCCGCAGGCACTCTCCTCGATGCTAAGTTGAGCGAAGTTTCACCGAACTCATCGAGCATCGGAAAGAGGTTGACCGACCGGGCGTTTGAGTGGCTTGAGAAGTTGGCAAATCCTGAGAAGTCCGGAGTTACTTTGGCGAGCGTTCCGACGGTGGACTTCACCTTGATAATGATAAGTATGAATCCGTCGGATTCTCTTGGAGAAGATGCTACGAAGTACGAATCGATTTCGGAAGAACGAGAACGGTTGGATATAATGGGATTTGATTCGTGAGGAAGAAGTGTCCGGAATTAATATGAAAATAGATGATAAGGAAGTCATCAAACTGATGAAGGATTTAAGGGCGAAAACGAAAACACTGAAACCGTTTTTTGTGCACTCCGCAATTCCAGTTATCCAGAGAAGCACAATGATGAACTTCAGGGCTGGTGGTCGACCTCAACGATGGGAAGCATTATCATCGCTCACTCTCATGAATCGGGGAAATCGAGTTGCCAAGCATGCCCTTGGTCAGAATATTCTAATTGATTCCGGTCGACTTCAAAAATCGATAGGAACCGTGAGAAATATTACTGATTTCTCGCTCGAGTATGGAACTAATTTGATTTACGCTGCTGTGCATCAGTTTGGGGCAGTAATCAGACCTGTTAGAGCCAAGGCCTTGACCATTCCTCTTCCGAATGCTCGCCCTGGAAGTTCGGCAAGGGATTATTCAAACACTTTTGTAGCGAAGGGTGTGATTTTTCAAAAAACCGCGAAGGGTGAAGCAATTCCTCTCTTCAAATTACTCTTATCGGTTAGAATTCCATCAAGACCTTTTATGGTTTGGCTTGATGAAGACATTTACACTTTGCAGAGAAATTTATTGATGTTTATAACTGAGTCGGATAAGTATTCGGCTCTAAACAAAGGGTGAGGGTCGCAATGAGTTTAATTTTTGAAGGATTGGACTTTTTCTTACTCCCGCACGTCGTGATTTCACGCCAGGTGACTGTAGCAACAGCTGGAACTGAATTGCCCATTGTGCCAATAAATTATAACACTGGCACTATCACAGTAACCGATGGGAGTACAACACTTGTTGGGATTGGCACAAGTTTCGTTGGTAACGTTTCAGTTGGAGATGTGATTGAAACTGCTGGGTTAGTAACTTACTTTGTCGCTGCCGTAACAGACGACACACACTTGGAATTGTCAACGGAGGCAACCGCAACTGAGACTGGAGTTGCTTATTCATCTTACACGCTTGAGGAGACGGTCAGAGTGATTCTTCGGGCAGATAATGATAATGCTGGAAAGATTTTTGTTGGTGGGGTTGGTGTTAGTTCGACTACAGGACTTGAGTTGAATGCAGGAGATGAACTGACTTTGAAAGTTAATAACAAAGTTTCCAACATTCATGTTGATGCTGGCTCCAACAATCAGAAAGTTTTTATCTTAATTGAAAGAGGAGGCATAATGGAAACAAGAGTTCCAACCTCGATTGCAACTGGGCAGAGAACGAGTGCAGGCGGAGGTGAAGTTCAGTTAGTAGCTACAAAAGTCAACACTGTTCAAGTTGTTATTGAGGCTTTATCAACAAACGCTGCATCTGCATATGTAGGGGTAACTGGACTTGACGCTACATCCGGATATGAACTGACCCCAGGGAAAAGTGTGGTTTTGAATGTGAACGACCACGATGCAGACGTTTACGTTTACTTGGCTGCAGGAGAGAAGGTTTCGTATTTGATTACCAAGCCGTAATGAAGAAATGGATTATCAGGGAACTATACAGGAAGTGATGACTGCATTGAACGACTTGCTGAAGGCACTGCGTTCGGAAAAGGCAGGAAGCCAACTGTCAAGAGTTTCAACGTTTCAACTCGGAATTTTGCCAGTGACGATTGTGTACCCAGCAATCGCGCTACTTCCAGATAGTGAAATGTATACAAGGTTTGAATCTGGTGGTCACTACACAGTTGAGCGGAATTTTCAAATAGAAGGGTTTATTAAGGAACTTGACATAACGAGCGCGCAACAAAGGGCAACAACGCTTGGAGAAGAAATCAGGGACGGTCTACTGCGAAGGGCGTCAATCAGAAAGTCTGACAAAGAGAAATCTCTGGTCGGATTTGGGATGACAGTAGGAAATTTGACTCTTGCTGAGGGAGTGAGCAATGAGGACTTTGTCATTGGGAAGTTTATCTTGCCGATTACGGTATTTTCACACAGTGTTATTCCTTCCACAAAGAAAGTGGAGCAAACTCATACTGAAAGACCTGAAAAAGAAGTTTTCAGTAAGTTACTTGAAATCTTAAAGGCGAATCGCAGTTTGATGTTTTCAGTGGTTAGGCCATCAAATATTTTCAGTGTTGTTCTTCCTGGTCTTGGAACATTCAACACTCCAGCAGTCTTCGTTGAGGAAATTAGTTCTGACCTTCTGAGAAGAGAATCTGGTCGTGATACTATTATCAGGAATTTTGTAATATCCGTTTACACATCAGCAATTCCCAAACCGCAGTTGTTGTGGAGTAACCTTGAAGTTTTGGAAGGAATCAGAGATACAATTTTGGTAAACAGCCAACTTGACGGATTGGCAAAGAGAACTGTTGTAGATAAGTCATCTTTTTATATATCAACTTTGAAGGGCTCAAATTCTTACTTTTATCGGTCATCGCTTGATGTGAAGGTTGAATGTTTTAGAGGAGTTGATTTTGTTTAACATTTTTGGAGGTTTTGAAACATGGCTAAGACAGTAAAAATTCAACGTGTTGAGGGGGAGAGGCTTCTCCCTCGAGATGCGGTGGAGTTCTTTAAACAACACCCTGAGGAGTGGGAGAAGTTGAAATTCGGCGAAGTAATTGAAGTTCCTGAAGAGATTGTCCCAAACTTGAAGGCTGTTGTCATTGTAGAGAAGACTAAGAAAAAGGAAACTGATACCGATTTGGGAGGTGATTTGAAATGACAATGAGGGCACTTTACCAAGACATTTACTTGTTTATGCACCAAGTAGTTGGAATTTCAACTTCAGGTTCATTTGGCGTAACTGACATTGGGTTGAATACGAATGTTTTCAATCTTGTTCCAACTGCACATCCGAATTTGATTGCTGGACAGCAGATTTCAGATGTTAGAAAGGCAACAGGTCTGTCTCAAAAAAGAACTGGCTCTGGGTATGAATTTGTTCAGACCCTTCAGCAACCCTCTGTTACTGGAGTCAGTGTTGAGATGACAACCAAAAATCTTGGCGCATGGCTATGGTTATTCTTTCAGCAAGGAGTTTCACAGGGAGGTGCTGCTGTTTATAAGAAAACTGCGGTTCCTTACACCGATTCGGACTGCGAAGTTTGGGCTTCAATTGCCCGTGTACTTGATACTGGTTCTCAATCACATCAAGTTGATGGGGCAGTTATCAACCAGCTTGCTTTCTCAGGAGTTGAGGGAGGTGTTGTATCGTTAACAGCAGACTTCATAGGTTCGGCGTTTTCGAGAATTAAGGATGTTGACACAATAACAACTGCGATTCCCAGTGAAGTTCCATTCTTGCATCAAAACTGCACAGTAACTCTTGGAGGAAACACTATTAGATTGCAGTCGTTTGACTTAACACTTAATAACAACGCTGAGCGGAGGTATTACAATTCAACTACACCACAAAAAATAGTTCTCGGGGACTTGTCAGTTTCCGGAACGATTGTTATTCCTTGGACTCAGACAAATTATGATAGGAATAATGCTCTTGCTGATTTCATTGCTGGAACTGACCAATTGCTCACCTTAACGTGGGGAACGGCAAGTGTTAATGAAGTAGTGATTAAGGTTAACATGCGTTTCAGTGGTGACCCCGATATTCTCACTGACAAGCAGGATTTGTCTTTAAGCCTACCATTTATTGGAGCTTACGACGGCACTAACCACGCCATTGAAATAACTTGCGAAGACTCTGTTAACAGAGGCATCGCATAATTAGAAAGGTGGATTTGATGTTTGGAGTTAGAACTACACCATTTGAGTACGTGCTTGAGGAGGACAAGGAGAGGGAGGAAAAGTACAGGACAAAGTTTTTCATTCGGCAGAAAACAATTGAAACCGAAAATGAAATAATTGGTCTCTATCGGTCAGCAAGTACAACGAGTAAGCGAGGAAGTGTTTCTCTGTCATTTTCAAAAACTGGAATGACAAAGGCAGACATTGAAGCCTTCAAACTTATCGTTGACCGAGTTGAGAACTTCTTTGTACCCTTCGATGCCCCAGTGATTTTTGGGTATGACCCATTTAATCACTTCAAAAGTTTCACTGATGCAGTTGAAGAAGAAATCAGTGGAGTAAAGTACTTGAAATTGTCAACTGTTTCAGGTGAGGACTTGAAGTATGTGTCGGTTTGTTTAACGACCGCTCAACGGAATGAGATTTTTAATGTGTCTGAGGATGTAAGTAGGCTGAGCGAAACCGAAAAAAAAGATTGAGGTTCCTTGCGTATTTCGCGTGCTGGAAGGCCAGCGAACCATCCCGAAGGCGCGAATATCACTGTGACTATTGCAGGGAACGGCAATACTTCGGGAGAACTTGCTTTTGGGAACATGAAACTGACGAAAACAACAAATTGCAAGTCGAAATTGATAACCGAGGGGGGGAGCCTCTCAAATTAATTGAGAAATTGACTGTTGAAGAGGCATTTGAAAAAATGATTGAATTTGGGCAAGAGGAGCAATTTCGATTTGAGGATGAACTTTACGTTCTTCTGAGAAAAATGCCCACTGTTTGTCCATTGTCATTAACAAATGTTGAGATGTTTGAATGGTTGGATATTGAGGAGATGAGTCAGGCGTACAAAGTCCTCCCAATTCGTGGGTCGATTTTCAATCAACCATTAATTGTCAAAGACATATTTTCAGCAATTTTAGAAGGGAAGGCTCAATACCAATCGAGGTATTTAGCAGACATGAAAACTAAGATGGAGAACAAGCATGGGTGAGGCACTTCGTCGTAAAGTTTCATTGGCGCTTGGAATTGATACGTCTGAATTTCAGAAGGGAGTTGCTGTTGCAGAACAAAGGTGGTCGAAATTCACATCGACTCTGAAAAGCACTTCGCTTCAATTAACATTGTTAGGAGCAGCTGTTGCTGGGTATGCTTACTCATTTAACAAGATGTTTATTGAGCCAAACAAGCAAATCGAGATGTTTCGAGCTTCATTGACAACCTTGTACAAGTCGTCTGAAATTGCTGAAAATCAATTGAGATGGATTTTTGAATTTGCCAAGAAAACTCCGTTTGAAGTTCCAGGGCTTGTAGAAGCATCAATTCAATTAAAGGCATTTGGCCTTGACGCGCAGAAGTGGTTGCCTTTAATGGGTGAACTTGCTGCTGGAATGGGTAAACCTGTTGACCAAGCGATTGACGCTCTTGGCAAGTTGGCATCTGGTTTGACTGGCATTGCTGTGCGTCAGTTTCAGTATTTGGGTATAGGTAGAGAACTTTGGCAAAAGTATGGTATTGAATTTGAGAAGTCTGGTGAAGCAGTAACGAGTCATCAAAAGATGATGGAAGTCTTGATTCAAATGGTTACTGACAGATTTGGTGGTGGGATGCAGCGAATGTCCCATACAATGACTGGTGTGTTGTCGAACATTTCAGATGCTTGGTGGCAATTCAGAATCAAAGTTGGAGAGGGGGTGTTCAAATACATTCGCGAGGATGTGAGAAAGTTTCTTGAGTGGATTGACCAAATGGACAAGATTGGGAAACTTGATGAGTGGGCTAGTAAGATAGGTCAGAAATTCAAGGAAATGTATGAGTGGATTAGGAAGTTTGCATCTGAGAATGCTCAGCAGTTCAAGGAGTTCATAAAAACAGTTGGTTGGTTGTTTGAAAAAGGGGCAAAGTACGTTGACGAAATACTGATAGTGATGGTAATGCTTAGAGCAGTGAAGATTGCTAAAGAATTTGCTGCTGTTATAAGTGCAATTCCTCTAATTGCGGGCGGTTCTGGTTTAGGTCTTCTTGTGACGGCAACAGGTGCTGCATACCTCTTGAATCAGCCACCAGCGCCAGGTGAGGGATACACCCCAAGGCAATCGAGAAGTGCAACAGGAAGATTTTATAAAAATCAATTTGATATTGGGGTCATGCCTTCAGGAATTCCAGTACCTGGTCTAAGTTTGGAGACAATCAGAGTTCAAACTTCTAAAGGGTTTCAATCAACTCCGCGGGGCTCAGGATTTGTAGGTGAGTTTGACCTTGAGTCAATGACTCAGCTTGAGAAGAAATCTATTAGTGAAACTAAACAAACTGCAGCCGAAGATGTCAAGATTTGGGAAGCCTCTAACGAACAAAAAAGGGAGTTTAGTGAGAAGTTTTGGAAAGAAATGCAGACGAAATACGATGAAAGTAAAAAGGCTGAACAAGAATTGAAGCAAAAGGCGTGGGAGGAGGACATATATCGAATTGAAGCACAACTGGGCTATGAAAGAATGTATGCTGACTTATCTTCTGGCTTAGTTGATGAAACTACTACCAGAAAACTGGAAGCAAACTTGAACCTTCAGGAACGTCTTCGTGAAATCAGTGAGATGCAGTACTTGAGTGAGGAGCAGCGAGATGAGTTGATTATGCTTGCACACTTGAATCACCTTGACACTATTCGTGATGTAGACAGCAAGGCTTATCAAGAAAAAGTTGACAACTTGGCAAAGTACACTCAAGTTTTCACACGCTCGTACTCAATACTCGGACGAGAATTTGGCAAGTTTGCTGCTGGTGAGATGAAGATGAGAACAATGTTAAAGAACGCAGCAATTGCTGGTATTCAAGAAATGTTAATTGCTGAACTTGAGCGAATTGCTCAGGAGGCATCAATCAAATCTGCTTATGCGCTTGCTGAAGGGTTGCTTGGAAATCCGAAGGCTTTCCTTGCTGCAGCTAAGTATGCTGCTGTTGCAGTTGCTGCAGGAGGCGCTGCTTCTTTTGCATCGACGAAACTTGACCAGTGGACTGCTGGAACTGCAGGTGAGGAAGCTGAAATGGGTAACTACGCTGCTGAGCGTCGGAGCGGTTCTCACACTTATGGGGGCACTACTCGTGGCACACCAATGAATGTGTATATTTCACCTGTAATAACAATTAATGGGCAAACCATTTTCATTGGAAACGGAACTGTTGAGGAACTCTACAGCGGAATTGCAGATGTTTCTACAAGGGCAGTTAAGCAGGCGATTGAGGATGGGGAAATCAATTTGAGTAAGGTTTCGTAATATGTGGGAGATTGGGGTTGCTTACCCGATTTACAATCATACTTTCAGATATCGAAAGGTGGTTGAAGGAACTCTTCTTGCCAACGCCAATGCAGGTGCGTCGTCAATTTCTGTTTCAATACCTACAGGGAATCCAACTGTTTCTTCACTGTTTGGTTCGTGTGGAGATACAACTAAGTTTGTTCCCTCCCTTCTTGATAGAGTTGTCATTGGGAAGTCTACGAGGGTTGCTTACTTGAATGCTGTTGAGGAAGTAAAGGTCTTATCTGTTAGTGGTTCAACCATCACACTTTACAATTCGTTGACAAACGGGTTCAATTTGGGAGACTCAATTTCATTGTATGGGGTTGGCTGTCCTGATGGTTGGGTTTTTAATTCTGGAACTGAAGTTTTGAGGAGTTTGGTGTTTAATGAGTATGGAGGAAAGGATGACCTTTGTTCATTTGGAGTTGGAATAGTTGCTGGAAGCCCTTCAGGTTCAATCAGAGCGGATTTAGCACTAACTAAGTTAATCCCGAATATGCCTCACGAGTTGAATTTTCACTACAAAAGGCACTCAGTCGGGTCTGCATGTCAAGTCGAATTGCACGAGAATAATGGAATTTCTGGAGCGACGGTTACGGCGCCATTAACAACAACCTTGAGCTGGACTGAGAGTTCAAATTCGTTTACTTCCAACATCGTTCAGAATGACAATTCTTTGATTAGGTTGAGATGGCCAACATCTGGGTTTTCCTCATTGCAAGTAATAGACTGCCTTGTCTTACAATTTGGAGCACACTTTACGACTGGGGCTTCTTATATTTTTAATCAGGTTCCGGACTCCGATGTTAACATCTTCGATTTGACAGAAAAGAAAAGTAACTTTTTGACTTCTGGTTATTCGAGGCAGCATCTACTTGCAGGTAAGGTGGTTGAGTCAAAGCGCCACGCTTTATCATGTTCCTTCACGAACATCCCAAGTGAGACTTATCACCTATTTCAGGTTTTGTCAGCGTACTCGCTGTGGCAAAACAAGGGGTTCTTGATTGCTCTTAAAACTGGTATTCCTGAACTGCCACCAATTCTTGTGGGGTTGATGGAATTGTCAGAAGTCAGGTCGTCTGCTTGGGCTTTTTCGGAGAAAAGTTTTACACTGAAATTTGAGGAAGTTTTGTAATGGCCTTTCAATTGTCTGTGGCGTGGCCTCCGGTTTACAATTATTCATTTGATATGCCAACGAAGTTGAAAAGCACACTTGCTGCTGGAGTGACAGCTGGCGTATCAAGCATTCAAGTTACTGCGTCAAATTGGAGTCAGTACATTGTCAGAGGGGACTTTGTAGTTCTTGGAGCGTCGTCAGCAACAGGTCACCTTGGAAAGACTGAGGTTGTTCAAGTTAGTGATGGTACAACCAATCCATTCACTACAGTGGCACCAACGGTGAATGCCTATAGCGCGGGCGATTCTGTTGAGGTTTTCGGAAGTCGCGTGGCAGGCGGTTGGCAATTCAACGGAGATGCTTCACTGATTGGAACTGGGATATATCAATTTCTCGGAGACCCTTATTCGGTTGGATTTGATGTTGATGGGTGTCTTCAGAGACTGAGTAAGACTGTCGGCACTACTAATTCTTACTTGAATCATGCTCTTGAAGACCATTTCTTAATGAACACCTTTCACAGGGCAATGTGCTACTACAAGTTAGTTGATGTAGTGAGTTCACCTTTTTTTGCAATGACTGACGGTGCTGGAACTTACGGTTCAGCTGCCTTGAGTAGTGGTGAGGGAAAGAGCGTTATTTCGATTCTTTCCGCTGGAAGTGTTCCAGCAAGCACTCCTCAATTATATTTTCAGATGGGGTCAACTAATGTGTTCACTGCATTGTATATTGACTTAGTGACGGTTGGGCATGCTAAGTTGACTTCAGGCGCTGGAGTAGGGTACATTTCCCTTCCTACGTCAATTCTTGGTTCAATTGACTGCTCATTCAAGGTTCGAGTTCGGCCTTCTTTTTTCGTTAATTCACTCGGCGTTTCTGGTTTTAAGCAGACGTTGAAGCATAAGTCTTCTGTAGCCATTTCACTTGAGTTTGAAGCGAATAATGACACTATCAGGGACTTGGAAGTGCTGAAATTTTGGCAGGACAGGGGATGCAAGTTGATTCTTGAAAATGACATTGGTTCCGGTTCAACTTTGAGTTTGCAGAGTAAAGTAGCACCGCTGATTCTCGGAACTATCGATTACTCAATCAACAAGAGATTCTGGAATCAAAATCTGAATAGAGTGAACTTTACCTTTGAAGGGGAATGATTAGTGTCAATTTCAAGCATAGCGAATCAGTCGTACTTGGACTACTTCATCAAAGTCTACATTCAGGATGACAATTCAAAGTGGATTGACTTCACTGATAGAACTTCTTACATTGGCTTTCGGGGTGTTGACCGGGTAATGAACTTACAATCAGTCAAATACACTGTTGAGAAGGAATTTGGACTTTTACAAACTACTACACAGAGAATAACGTTTGACAACTCCGATAACTTCTTTTCAAAGCCATTTCCTACTACACTGAAAACTACTGATAGCAACACCGCTTCGTTTTTGAAGACCTCCAATTACAATCATTCAGTACTCTTCAAACACAAATTGAAGGTTACAGCATGCTTTTATGATAAGAGTGCTGGCATTGGTTTAGCAACAATAACCTCGCACCAACAGGTCACCCCTCTGTTCGAGTTTACTCTTGGAACATTCATTTTGGACGAGTTTTCACTGGACTTTTCCAGTCGAACAATCACATTTGCAGTAAAAGGCCTTGAGGCACCTTTGATGAAAGTTGATGCATCAAAAATCAAAGATGGCAATAGTTGGTATCAAAACAGGCCAGTATCGTTTTTGATTTCCGAGTTGTTGAAGCTTTACTACATGGATTCCGATGGGCAGTTGCCCGACACTTACAGTATTGAGAGGAATCTATCGACTCCGACGATTGACGGGTCATTGATTTTGTCTCACTTTGGAAGACCACCAGAGTGGGATGGTTCGAGGTGGAGAAATGATGGATTGTATACTCGTGCAATCTGTTGGGCTGACTTGAGTATAAGCGGAACCAGAGGGCGTTTGTATTTGGGGTGCGATGATGAACTTTGGGAGTGGAACCCTGATACTGATGAGTACACTTTAATTGATGACTCAACCATTTACGCCCTCAATCCTAACGCCAAAATCAAGAAAATCATTGTAGGGTCTTCGCAACAATTGTACATTGTAGCGTGGCAGGATGAGTCCGATTATTCAAAGAATACCTTTACAGATTTTAATGCCAGTAGGCCGTGTTACATCCTGATTTACAACGGTTCTACCTTGACGTACTTGACGACGACTGAAATTTGGTCTTGCATTTACTTGGTGCATTGGTCGAACGTTTCTGCTGGAGGAGTTGGCGCTGGAATTGGACAAATTTATAGTGGAACCTGTGGTGAAAACAAAACTGTTCCGTTTCCACAAGCTGTGTATTACTTGGAGTTTGACCCGTCGGTGTCTTTGAATGTTATCGGAACGAGTCCGACTGCTGGAATTTGGGACAACTTGTCAACGATTTTGACGCCAATTTACAAACCTGATACTGGATATGTCGGTGTGGCCAAGTATTACGTTCCAGAGAAGACGATTGGGTTGTGGCATTTCGACTCTATTTTCACCACAAAAGGGAGATTGATGTGGTCTTATGGCGTACCTTATCAAGTTGTGCGGAGTTCGCAGGGCGGCGTGGAGAAATTGTTCATGTTTGAGCACCTCGGGGTGAGTTATAGCGGCGCAACGCCAACTGAGATTTTCTACTTGAAGAGGGTGTTGATGAGCACTGGTGCTACCACCACGTGGGGGATTGGAACGGATTTTGTTCCAGTATGCTTATGGAAGAAATCCCTGACGTCGAATTACGTTATGATGTCTGTGATGAGTTTCGACGTTGCTGGGACTGGCGACGCTAACAGAAACAATAACGTCATCTTGCGATTCGACGAGACTACTGGAGTGATAACCAACATCGGCAACTTCACATCAGTTGTAAGTGGAGATGATTTGTATTGGACGTTATTTGAAGTTTGTGAACTAGGAACGTCGGGGTTCGCCGTAGCCTCGTGCTATAACAGGAAGACGAGAGTCTTCCAGTTGCTGTGGGTGAGCAACAGCGAGTTTTTCGGGTACTTATTCAATTCAAGCGTGATTGCGACCAGTTTGAATCAATACAAGCAACTTCACTACGATTCGGCGAGTAATAAGGTGTATTGTTACGAGGTGAACGCTGGGAGAGTAGTATCAGTAAATATTTCGGGTGTGATGACCATTGAAGCATCAGGTTCATCAGCAGTTGAAGGCGATTACAACATTCTGTCGAGTTTGACGAGTAGAACAGATGTTTCTTCATCAGCACCGGTAATTTACGGCATATCATCCCCAACTTATCCACCGGAGACTCAGGATACTTACCCGAATGGGAAGTTTTACTTATTCCAACTCGCAAATGAAATCACAGACAGAATTGAATTGGCGGATTTCTCTGATAAGAAGTCATGGGATGCTATCAAACTCCTTACTCAAGCAAGCAATTCAATTGCATTTTTCGATGAGAATGGAAACTTTGTGCTGAAGAAAAGGCTTGTATCGAGTGGAACTGCAGACTTCTCAATAGGAAATCAAGGAGGTTCTGTTGAAAATGTCATTGACGTTAAGGTCACTTCCGGTGAGACTGAGATTTTCAACTACTGCGCTATTGAACCAGGTAGGGTCACATATGAATTGCCCAACGAGGATGCTATAACTCTCGTTGCTCGAAATGACAATGAGTATGGTGATGGGGTTAGTGAAGTGCCTTTTGTTCCTTATGACATTGACCAGCGTGATGCTTTGACTAAAGTGGTGCGCGCGGTTTGTGTAGTTGGTGGAACTACAACCGATGGATTGAGTCGATTTAAGTATGCAATAACGAATGAGAAGATTTCAGCATTTTTGACTCAAGATGCTGGTGTGGCAGATGTCACTTACTACTTATCATCAGTATTTGGGGGAGACGACGTTGCAAGCGGGGTGAATGTCGGCGACTTTGCTTCGGTGATTCATCCAACTTCGGGCGCCGAGTTGATTAGGACGATAACAACTGTTTCACTATTAAACAACACGATAACATTGGCGTCAACTTTTGGAGTTGCCCTCAATCGAAAGACAGAAATATCGATTCTCAAGGCATTTCAAACTGCAAGCAACACGAAATCATCGTGGTCGGATGAGGGCGTTGCATACTTGACTGCCAATTTGACTGCTACCGTTGCCACAGTCAACTCCCTTGATGGGTTGTCGGTTGGCACAGTAGTGAAATTCAAGTCTGGAACTACTTATTCATCTGAATATCGAATAACGGCAGTTAATAAGTTGCTCAATCAGTTCACCATTGACTCTGCCGTGCCAAGTACGATTTCTTCAGGTGCTGTTGTTCTTGCTTGGTATTCTCCTATTGATAACGTCGCTTACCCGTCACAACTTGAAATAGGAGGCTCGAGGGTGTTTTTACAATTTCGAACTCCTGAAGGAGGGACTGCTGAGAGTGATTTCACGAAAACTTTCAAACCCGGTGATAGGATAACGATTGATTGTCCCGGCCTGCAATTGAATTCAGATTCAACATCAAAACAGGTGGCAGTCAATGTAACTTCAGAGTCAAAGTACCAAAGGCTAGAATTCCCAACTATTTCGAATTCCTTCATTCATGCGGTGTTAGCGAAGGAGTTTGCAAGGTACATTGTGAATTACTACAAAGACCCAACATACAGTATTGAGTTAACAATTCCTCTTGCGCCGGAGTTGAAATTGGTGAACAATTCGGGTGAATTAGTTCGAATTGATGTTTACTTACCAGAAGTGTTTCCATTTTCTGAAGGTGGAATACAACAGTGTCACGTTAGAGGAATTGAGCACAATCTCTCAAATCGAACGACGAGGCTTAGTTTGAAAGCTGTCGAGGCCTATTAACATCAAAAAAAAATCTCTTTGATTTTTTTCGTATTCATTATATATTACAAATAGGTGAAATGACATTGCTGCCTCCTTTAAAGACAGGGTTGGTTATAATACATAGACCAATCCTGTGAGAATTAGAAAGAGATTATGCCAGCGTTAGCGTTTAGAACACTCAACGAAGCGAAATCACATCTTATCAAACTTAAAGCTCGACACAAATTCGAAATTGGAAAGTTTGTAAAGTACTGCCACACTTCGAATTTAGTTATCTGTCCAGTTTGCATGAGTTTCGACACAAAGCCCATTGATATCTCGGCCTCTTCTGCACTGAATACACCTGTAAAATTTCAATGCACAATTTGTCAAGCCGAGTTTTACAAGATATGACTCAAGAAGAAGAGCGTCAACTGGCGAATGCACTGTCTTTTCAGATTCGAAAAGCCAATCGAACAATTCTGCTTATACACACCGACTATTGTTCTTATAGAGCTCGAGCACTTCCTGTAAAATGTGCAGGATGTTCTTCAATGATGCCCTGTCGGCGCTACGCTGAAATCATAACACAGATACTTCATACGTCGTCAACTTCATCGATTAAAGCTACTGCGTGGTCTCCGAAAGATGTTGTACTGAAGCAAGATGTGTACTTCCCTACCGCTAATACTAAACGAAGAAAGCAAGAGGACAGCGATGAAGCCGATTTCGGGATGGATTCAGACATCTAGCAATACCAAATTCGATTACGAATCTTTTACGAAGGACAGTGTGAGTGTTGAAGATATAGCGCATTCGTTATCTCATATTTGTAGATTTTGCGGGCATACTCGAGAGTTTTATTCCGTAGCGCAACATTCCGTGCTGGTTGCTCTTAATGTTAGAGAAGAAAAACACTTCATGCACGCGCTGTTTCACGATGCCTCTGAAGCGTATATATCTGACATCCCACGGCCACTAAAACGGAATTTCTATAAATTGCAAGCCTTGGAGCGTCTGATTCTTCGACGAGTTTTCGAAAAGCTTGAGATGTCTGAAACATTGCCGGAGGAAGTTCACTATTGGGACAATGTTTTGATTGCTACTGAAGCACGTGACTTGTTTAGTTCTTCAGTGGACGACTGGACAAAACAGCTTCCACAGCCCCTAACGTGGTCTATCAGACCTTTACCACCGCAAGCAGCTAAGCAGCTCTTTCTTGATGCGTTTTATTCGCATAACTCCGAAAATTTCAAGTGTTGACGCTGTTTTAGAAATATCCATAGCACAACAAGTTACAACGATTTTCATAAATTCTTTTTGTCTGGTCTTGTAACTCTATATAAACTAACAACTTACAAGGGATATACAACCAAAAA
>QZJF01000011.1 GCA_003599255.1 candidate division WWE3 bacterium
TTCAAGTTTATCTCTTCGGCTTTTTTTCCTGTTTTGTCTAATAACGTTGCTTTCATATTTATAAAACTTTAATCTTCAAACTGGAGTTTCTGGCTCCCGGAACAGGTCCGGAAACAAGTACTTCTTTCTTTTCAGGATAGACTTTAACAATTTTTAAACCTTTAATTGTAACCTGTTTATTACCATGTCTGCCTGCCATTTTTTTACCTTTCATGACTCTTGACGGTGTCTGGCTTCCTATTGACCCGGCAGATCTTGGCTTGTTTGATTGGCCTCTTGTAGCCATTTCACCCTTAAAATTCCACTTTTTCATAACACCGGTAAATCCTTTTCCCTTTGAAAAACCGGTGATCTCAATATCTTTGTTTTCGAGTTCCTGCGTAACATCAGCATTACAAGTGACGATGGTTACGGGCACAAGCACGCCTGTCTCCAAAAATATCTGGGACATATTTAATTTTTTTCCTTTAATTATTTGTTTCTCCATATCAAAAAAATTGACGTCCATAGGACGCCCGCTGAAAACTTCCTATGCTAAAAATTTAAAACTTATGTTTTAGCCTCTTTTTTTAACATCAAGTAAAATACTCAGCCAATACGCGGCACCCGATATATATACCTACGTTGCAGAAGTGCCACGCAGGTTAATTTATCACATCTTGATCGAAATACCAACACCGGCGGGCAAGCTAAGTCTGGACAGATTTTCTACTGTTGAACTTGTAGGGTTCATCACATCAATCACCCTCTTATGTGTGCGTAGTTCAAACTGCTCCCTGGATCTCTTGTCAATATGGGGCCCTCTAATAACAGTGAATTTCTCAATTCTTGTTGGAAGCGGTATAGGACCCACAACCTGAGCACCTGTTCTAATTGCAGTATCAACAATCTTAGAACAGCTGAGATCTATGATCCTACTGTCATAAGATTTTAACTTTATTCTAATTTTTGATTCTTTCTGACCTTTTGCCATATTTTAACCCTACAAAAAGCATCCCCGCAGTTGTCTGCGGGGCTGAATGTCTAACTATTACGCATTTATCTTTGTAATGACTCCTGCTCCAACTGTATGTCCACCCTCTCTTATAGCAAAGCGTAAGCCTTCTTCAAGAGCAACCGGAGTAATCAACTTAACTTTAAGATTAACATCGTCCCCGGGCATTACCATTTCTACACCATCGGGCAATGTGATTTCACCGGTAACATCAGTGGTTCTTAGATAGAACTGAGGTCTGTAACCGCTAAAGAATGCCTTGTGTCTTCCGCCTTCCTCTTTGGAAAGTACATAGACTTGAGCGTCAAAATCGGTATGAGGTTTCACTGTTCCGGGTTTAGCCAAAACTTGTCCTCTTTCAACTCCTGTTCTTTCTATACCTCTCAAAAGTATACCTACATTGTCGCCGGCTTGACCTTCCTGCATAGATTTCTTGAACATTTCAACACCGGTAACAACCGATTTGATAGTATCTTTGATACCGACGATCTCGACCTCGTCGTTAACCTTTACTATACCTCTGTCGATTCTACCTGTAACAACTGTTCCTCTTCCTGAAATCGAGAATACATCCTCAATTGGCATAAGGAACGGCTTTTCCAGATCTCTGACCGGAGTAGGAATGTAGGTGTCAACAGCGTCCATTAGCTTCATAATGCTCTCAACAGCATCAGTATCTCCCTCAGCAGCTTTGAGTGCTGAACCTCTGATTACAGGCACTTCGTCGCCGGGGAATTGATACTTTGTCAGGAGCTCCCTAACTTCCATCTCGACCAAATCAAGAATCTCAGGATCCTGGACCATGTCGCATTTATTCATAAAGACGACAATAGCAGGTACGTTAACTTGTTTGGCCAGTAGAATATGCTCCCTGGTCTGGGGCATCGGACCATCCGGGGCCGAAACAACCAAGATTGCACCGTCCATCTGAGCGGCACCGGTTATCATGTTTTTAATGTAGTCCGCATGTCCCGGGGCGTCAATATGGGCATAATGCCTCTTTTCTGTTTCATACTCCACGTGAGTAATGTTAATTGTTATACCTCTTTCTCTCTCTTCCGGAGCCTTGTCTATGTTTTCAAAAGCGTAAAACTGAGACAGGCCTTTTTGAGATAACACCTTGGTAATGGCAGAGGTCAATGTTGTTTTTCCGTGGTCAACATGGCCGATAGTACCAATATTAAGGTGCTCTTTATTTCTTACAAATTCAGCTGCCATAATTAGCCTTTCTTAGATAAATTAATACTTCAAATATCTAATTGATTTAGCAAAAGATAGTTAAGCAAATTAACGGGCAAAAATCAAGACCTTTGTTCAAAAGATAGCTCAAAATAACAAGCTATTTTGCCATTGAACTCTTAATCTGCTCAGCTATATTCGCAGGTACTTCTTCATAGTGACTTGGTTCCATTGTAAACGTAGCTCTCCCTTGTGTCATCCCCCTTAATTCAGTTGCATAGCCAAACATCTCAGCCAAGGGTACTTTTGCGCTTATTACTCTTGAATTACCTCTGTTCTCAGTTTGCTCGATTTTGCCCCTCTTACTGGATAAATTACCTATTACGTCGCCCATAAACTCATCAGGGGCTACAACTTCTACGTTCATAATAGGTTCAAGCAGAAAAGAATCCGAACTTCTTTGTGCCTGACGCATGGCATCAATAGCAGCCATTTTAAATGCCATTTCAGACGAATCAACTTCATGATATGACCCATCAAAAAGAGTTACCGAAAAATCCACCAAAGGGTAACCTGCCAAAATTCCTGATTCACAGGCTTCCCTGATACCTTTTTCGACTGCAGGAACATACTCTCTGGGAATAGATCCTCCGACTATTTTGTCTATAAATTCAACACCCTTGCCACGTTCAAGCGGTTCCACTTTAATAACTACATGTCCGTACTGGCCTCTACCACCAGATTGCCTTATATATTTACCCTCAACAGATACCGGATTTCTCATCGTTTCACGGTATGCTACTTGAGGCTTGCCGGTGTTAACTTCAACGTTAAATTCGCGTTTCATTCTGTCAACAATAATCTCAAGGTGCAGTTCACCCATCCCATATAGGACTGTCTGAGCCGTTTCCTCGTCAGTTTTAATTCTCAAGGTAGGATCTTCCTCTAAAAACTTTTTAATTGATTCTGACATCTTGTCCCTATCACCTTTAGTTTTAGGTTCAAGAACAATGCCGATGACCGGCTCGGCAAAGTTTATTGACTCCAAAATTATTTCATTTCCCTCACCGCAAATAGTATCTCCGGTACGCGCTTCAAGTCCTACAGCTGCAGCAATTTCACCTGCCTTAATTTCTTTTACTTCTTCTCTTCTATTTGCATGCATCAATAGTATTCTTCCGATTCGTTCTTTAGACCCTTTAGTGGAATTTAGGACATATGAGCCTGATGCCAGTTTTCCTGAATAAACTCTTATGTAAGTAAGTCTTCCGACATATGGATCGGTCTGTATCTTGAATGCTAATGCACAAAAAGGTCCTTCTCCATCGGCTTTAAGAACTATTTCACTTCCATCTGTTTTATGTCCAGTTACGTCAGGCACATCCTTAGGAGATGGCAAATAGTCAATAACACCATTCAACAAAAGTTGGACACCCTTATTCCCAAGTGCGGTACCGCAATATACTGGGAAAAGTTTCGCAGATATAGTGAGTTTGCGAATACCTGATTTTATTTCCTCTACAGTCAGCTCCTCGCCCGCCAGGAATTTCTCAATTAAAGAATCATCTGCTTCTGCTACTTTTTCAACCAGCTTAGATCTGTACTCCTTAACTTTTCCCGTCATATCCGAGGGGATCTCAGTTTCGACAACATTTTCTCCGTGTTCGCCTTCAAACTTGTAAGCTTTCAATTCAATTAAATCTATGACTGAATTAAAGTCGTTTTCTATACCTACCGGCAGTTGAAGAGCCACTGCTTTATTTGTCAATCTTTCATTTATTGAATCGAGAGACATATAGAAGTCACCGCCCACCTTATCCAGTTTATTTGCAAAGAAAAGGAGAGGTACATGATACTTTTCAGCTTGTCTGAAAACAGTCTCGGACTGAGGTTCAACACCTTGGGATGAATCAAGAAGAATTATACCCGCATCTAAAACCCTTAAGGATCTTTCAACTTCAGCCGTAAAATCTACGTGTCCCGGGGTATCAATGATGTTTATTCTATGGTTAAGCCAAAAACAAGTAGTGGCCGCTGATGTAATGGTAATTCCTCTTTCCCTCTCTTGGGCCATCCAGTCCATTTGGGCTTCACCTTCGTGCACTTCTCCTATCTTATGAGATTTACCTGTATAAAAAAGAACTCGCTCAGTGGTAGTTGTTTTACCCGCATCAATATGAGCAATAATTCCAATATTGCGGATTTTTTCTAAAGGATATGTTTTATTTGTGTTTTCTGCCATAAATGCAACCTTATAATTATTTTGCCAAAGGTATCAATAATTTTATAGGAAATTAATACCTAGCGAAATGTGCAAAAGCTCTGTTAGCATCAGCCATCCTGTGAGTATCTTCTCTTTTCTTGATTGCATCACCTGTCCCCTGATATGCATTTTTTAACTCATCCGCTAGTCTGTCCTGCATAGGTCTCCCGCTTTTTCCCCTGGCAGCTTTTGCTATCCATCTGAGTGCTAATGCCTCCGACCTGTCATGTTTCAGAGGCATTGGTACCTGATAGGTCGCGCCGCCTACTCTTCTTGATCTTACTTCTTGTACAGGCATAACATTCTTTACAGCACCTTCAAACATCTTTATTGCTTCCTTTTTATCCTCTGCAAGTGAATCTATAGCGTCATAAACAATTGTTCTGGCAATGGATTTCTTTCCGTGCATCATAAGAATATTTATCATTCTCTCAACAATTTTGGATTTATAAATTGGGTCAGGTTGTATTATTCTTTTTTTAGCTTTTTTCGATCTCATATTTACTTGCCTGCCTTCTGCTTTTTAGTGCCATAAATAGATCTGGAAGATTTCCTGTTCTGAACCCCTGCGAGGTCATATATGCCTCTGACTATTGTAAATTTTATGCCGGGCAAATCCTTGACTCTTCCGCCTTTTACCATTACCACGGAGTGTTCCTGAAGATTGTGCCCCTCACCAGGTATGTATGCAGTAACTTCGCGCTTATTAGAGAATCTTACACGAGCAACTTTTCTTAATGCCGAGTTTGGCTTTTTCGGGGTTTGAGTCTTTACTTGAAGGATAACGGCTCTCTTAAACGGACTTGGAAACTTTACAACTTTTCTTTTAACAGAGTTAAAGGACTCTTTTAAGCCCGGGGTCTTAATTTTCTGTTTTTTCGATTTTCTGCTTTTTCTTATCAACTGGTTTATTGTTGGCATTGTATTATTCCAATCTGGCCCCTTCACCGGTCGGGATTTCCCTACCAATGATGACATTTTCTTTTAGCCCTAACAAGTTATCAACTTTACCAGAGGCTGCGGCGTCGGTCAATACGTTGCTTGTTTGTATAAAGGATGCGGCCGCCAAAAAGCTATCAGTGTTAAGTGACGCCTTTGTGATTCCAAGCAATGTTAATTTAGCGGTAGCTGGAGTTCCACCTCCGGCTAATACTTCTTCATTTTCCTCTTCAAAAGCAGCTTTGGTAACAATTTCTCCCGCCATAAACTTAGTGTCGCCCTGGTCCTCTATCTTAACATGATTAAACATCTGCTTTACTATAACTTCAATGTGTTTGTCGTTTAAGGCAACGCCCTGAGAAGCATATACTTTCTGAACTTCATCAATTATGTATTTCTTTGTTTCATCAACTCCTACCGTCCTGAGCAAATCAGTAAGATCGAGATGTCCTGCAGTAAGTCTGTCGCCTCTGGCTACAATCTGTTCATCCTCAACAACTATTTCGGCTACGGGATCAACATAATACTCTGCCACTTGAATCTCTTCTGTAGGATCAGCAGCTGTCACAAGAATCTTTCTCTCGTCACCGTTTTGTATAATTTTTACCGTTCCTGTTATTTCACTCATAGTTGACAAGAATTTAGGAGATCTGGCTTCAACTAATTCCTCGACTCTGGGCAAACCTTGAGTAATATCTTTTCCTGCAATACCACCTGTGTGGAATGTTCTCATGGTCAACTGAGTTCCGGGCTCACCAATTGATTGAGCAGCAGCAACACCCACCGCGGTGCCAAGCCCTACAATCTTTCCGGTCATCAGATCATTTCCGTAGCAGTAAGCACATATTCCTCTTCTTGTTTCACAATGCAAAGGGGATCTTACTATAATATAAGGGACTCCTGCTTTCTCAATTGATTCGATATCTGATCTCGACAGAATAGTATTTCTCTTAACCAGGACTTTCCTACCATCTTTTACGTCTTCGGCTAATATTCTTCCGATCATTCTTTCCGCAAAAGTTTGAAGCATAGTACCTTCCCCGACCTTTATACTTCGTCCTCTTTCGGTACCACAGTCAATATCCCTGACAAGAACATCCTGAACAACATCGACCAATCTTCTTGTCAAGTAGCCTGCATCCGCAGTCTTTAATCCTTTATCGACAAGACCTTTTCTTGCACCTCTTGCTCCTACAAAATACTCAAGAGCCGATAAACCGTATTTGTAATTTCCAAGAATAGGCATTTCAACCACTTTTCCTGTAGGATCAACGATAACACCCTTCATTCCTGAAATCTGCTTCACCTGATCCCTGGAGGCTCTCGTTGAACCTGACTTTACCAATACTTTAACAGGATTGTCAGCCTCAAGATTGTCCCAAACAGCGTTATCAAGTTCAGCAATAACGTTATTCCACGCATCTTCGGTAAGTCTCTGAGCCTCAGAGCGCGTGATCAATCCTCTTTTGTAATTTTTCTCTATTTCCGCTACTGATTCCTTTCCCTTGTTTATCAAACCTTCCCTTGCTTCAGGCACTTCAATATCAGATAAGGAAACCGATTGTCCCGCTAGGGTCCCATATTTAAGCCCCATGCCCTTAATATCGTCAATAAGGTTTACAACTACACTGTTCGCTTCAGTATCAAACGCCTTTTCCAGCAATTTAACTACTTGTTTTTTATCCATAGTTTGATTCAAGTAGCCAAAAGTCTCAGGAATAATTTCATTGAAAAGAATTCTCCCGGGAGTCGTTTCGAGAATCTCAGAATTGTACTGAATCTTTATATTTTGTCTTAGATCTATTTCATTAGTTACATATAAGGCATACAGCATCTCTGTCTTGGATGAGAAAATTCTTCCAAACGCCGGCAGTTTCTCATCTATTGATGTCATATAGTAAACTCCGAAAAGCATTATCTTTGTGGGAACTGAATAAGGAACACCATTTGACGGATTTAGTAAATTGTTAGTCGAAATAAGAATATTTCTTGCTTCTTCTTTAGCTTCTTGGGAAAGAGGAACGTGGACAGCCATTTGGTCACCGTCAAAGTCAGCATTAAATCCTGAACAAACACACAAGTGAAGTCTGATAGCATTACCTTCTATTAACTTGGGATAAAACGCCTGAATACCTAATCTCCAAAGCGTAGGTGCTCTGTTTAGTAATACGGGGTGGTCCTTAACAATCTCTTCCAGGATATCCCACACTTCATCGCTCCTCTGCTCAACAAAGTATTTTGCACTCTTAACGTTAGGAGCATACCCACGGGATAGAACCTCTCGTAAAACCATGGGCTTAAACAATTCCAATGCCATTTCCTTCGGTAAACCGCACTCGTTAAGTTTCAAATTTGGACCATTTATAATAACGCCTCTTCCTGAGTAATCTACTCTTTTGCCTAAAAGATTTAATCGAAAAATTCCCTGTTTTCCTTTGATCATATCCGCAAGTGATCTGAGTTCTTTCTTCCCTCTTGTCACTCTATTCTTTTGTCTCTGTTTTGATGAGTCAAAAAGAGCGTCAACGGCTTCCTGGAGCATCCTTTTTTCGTTTCTCACAATTATCTCAGGTGCACCCAGATCTAAAAGTCTCTTTAATCGGTTATTTCTATTGATAAGTCTTCGATACAGCTCATTTAAATCAGAGCTGGCAAAACGACCTCCTTCAAGCTGTACCATAGGTCTTAGATCAGGCGGAATGACCGGAATAACATTAAGTATCATCCTGTCAGGAGAAATAGAAGCTCGCCTGAACTGTTCAACTACTTTTAATCTCTTGGAAATTTTTGCGGCTTTCTGACCCTTTGAAGATTCAAGTTCGTCCCGCAATTGCTGTGAGAGGGCGTTTAAATTCATCTTTTTTAAAATGCCCTGCAAAGCTTCCGCACCTATTTCGAGCTCACAGAATTTCTCAAGATAAACACTCAGGGAAACATACTCGGCGTCGGATATAACCGAATATAACTCCACGCTTTCAATCTTTTTCTGCATTAGCTTAAATACTTTTTCCTGATCTTCTATCTTTTTATCATAAGAATTTCTGAGGGCTTGAATTTTCTGGCGTACCTTAAGCACTTCTTCCTGAGCCTTTAATTCGTCTTTTTCTTTTGACAACTTAGAGATTTCTTTTTCAAAATCCTTCGCCTTTTCTTCGAACTCCTTGTTTAAAGAAACTCTTACCTTCTCGAGATCCTTTTCAATTTCAGAAATTGCTTCAGCCTTCTTCTTGTTGTCTATTTCGGTAATTATAAAAGACGCAAAATAAATTACTGACTCAACATTTCTTGGAGTTAAATCTAAGAGCAAAGCCATCTTCGAAGGAATACCTTTGAAAAACCAAATGTGAGCTATCGGAGATGCAAGTCCTATGTGGCCCATGCGCTCTCTCCTGACTCTGGAATGAGTCACCTCTACGCCGCACTTATCACAAATAACTCCCTTATATCTTATTCCTCTGTACTTTCCACAATAACACTCAAAGTTTTTTACAGGGCCGAATATTCTCTCATCAAAAAGCCCTTCACGTTCTGATTTAAATGTTCTGTAATTTATTGTTTCAGGTTTAGTAACCTCACCGAAAGACCAGGACAAAATCTCTTCGTTGGAGGCTAGATATATTTTTATTGCGTCAAAATTTCTTAGTTGATTTAAATCTTTCATTTTTGTTTGAATTAATTTTCTACTTCTTCCAAAGCTCCTTCTTCATAAATCTGTTCACCCGGTGAAAGTAACGGATCTTCCCCTGTGCTTACATTCTCGTTATTTTCTTGAGAATCGTCTTCAGTACCTGACGTCAAAGCTTCAAGACTTAATCCAAGTGCATTTAATTTTCGAACCAGTAATTTAAATGTCTCCGGAACAGTGGATTCAGGTATAATCTTGCCTTGAATCATTGCACTATACGCCTGAGTCCTGCCCAGCATATCGTCCGACTTTATGGTAAGCATTTCCTGAAGAATGTTTGCAGCACCGTAAGCTTCCAAAGCCCAGACTTCCATTTCCCCGAATCGCTGACCGCCGAATTGTGCCTTTCCGCCCAGTGGTTGCTGAGTAATTAAGGCGTAAGGGCCCGTTGACCTTGCGTGCATTTTCTCTTCGCTCATGTGAATAAGTTTTAGTATGTAGGTATTTCCTACAACAATTTCCTCGTGGAAAAATTCGCCGGTACGGCCATCTACCAGTTTCATCTTTCCGGAAACGGGAAGTTCGGCTTTTTTCAATTCTTCCACTATCAATTCCTCAGGTATCTCCTGCAAGGAAGGAACTTCATAATACGTATTAAGTTTCACGCCTGACATTCCAAGTGAAGCTTCTAGTATTTGTCCTACGTTCATTCTTTTTAATACCGCTTCGGAAGAAAAAACGATATCAACAGCGGTTCCGTCAGGCAGCATGGGCATATCCATCGCCGGAACAATGGCTGATATTACACCCTTATTTCCGTGTCTTCCTGCCAGTTTGTCTCCTATTTCAATCTTTTTTTGCTGCGCCACGTAGACAGTTATCTCTTCTAAGGTTCCTGCGGGAAGAGTTTCGTTTTCGTGTTTAGTGACTCTTTTTACACCAATGACTACACCGTGCTCACCATGGGGCATGTATAAGGAATTATCTCTTACATCTTTTGCTTTTTCGCCAAATATAGCTCTTAAAAGTCTTTCCTCCGCTGTTAGATCGACTTCACCCTTTGGAGCTACTTTTCCAACGAGAATGTCACCTGATTTAACCTTTGAACCTACAGCCACAATACCGTTTTCATCTAAATTCCTGAGGGCTTCCTCGGAAACATTGGGGATATCTCTGGTTATTTCTTCCGGACCTAACTTAGTTTCTAAAACCGGCAATATATAGTCGGAAATATGAATTGAAGTAAAAACATCTTCCTTTACCAATCTGTCTGAAATTACGATTCCGTCCTCAAATTCGAGACCTTCATAAATCATGTAGGCTACCGTAACGTTTGTTCCGATTGCTATTTCTCCGTCCTCTACAGCAGGACCTTCCATCAAAACATCGCCTTTTTTCACTTTCTGACCGGTAATAACTCGTACCTTCTGGTTATAACAAGTATCAGAATTTGTTTGAACAAATTTTGCAGTGGCATATTCGGTTTTTTTCTTGTCCCCATCATAAAGCACAGTAACTTTCTGGGCGTCAGCATACTCAACAACACCATTTTTTTCAGCAAGGGTTACCGCCCCCGAGTTTTCTGCAATTTCTTTTTCAATTCCTGTGCCAACAAATGGCTTTCTTGGACTGACTAGGGGAACTGCTTGTGACATTTGCTGTGCTGCAACAAGAGATCTAACGATATCGTCATTTTGAAGGAATGGTATAAGTCCTGCTGAAATTCCAACAGCCTGACGTGGTACAACCTCCACATATTCCGCCAGAGAAACGTCACCAAGAATAAAGTTTGCTCCCTTTCTCAGAGGAACCTGTTTGTCCAATACGTATCCATTTTCGTCAATATTAACGGATTGGTCGGTTATATACACATCCGCTTCGTTGTATGCCGCAAGATAAACTATTTCACTAGTAAGCTGAATCCGTCCCTGATTATCTTTTTTAAGTTTTATATAAGGGGTTTCAAGAAAACCATACTCGTTGACATGCGCATACATGGCAAGATAGTTTATAAGACCTATACTTGGCCCTTCAGGAGTTCTAACAGGACAAATTCTACCAAAAGAAGAATAATGCACGTCTCTAACTGACATGCTTGCTCTTTCTTTAGTTAATCCGCCGGGACCTAAAACTGAAACTCTTCTAAGATGATCAAGAGCTGTAAGCGGATTTTGCTGATCGTGAAGCTGCGAAAGCTGACCGGTCGCAAAAAAACTATGAATGGAAGCGGTAATTGCCCTTGGTGAAATCAAAGAAGACGGCTCCGGTAAGATTTCCCGTGGCGAGAGACTCATTCTTTCCTTAATATTCTTCTCCATTCTTAGGAATCCGATTCTGACTTGCCATTGCAACAACTCTCCGACACTTTTCAATCTTCTGTTACCGAGAAAATCTACGTCACTTTCCTTCTCAAGTCCATTATTGATCTGAATTATTCTCGATATTATCTTGACAAGATCCTCCAGATGCAAAAGTCTGTGTTCAGGTGTGTTTGGAAAGTTTAGTCCTAGGGTTTGATTAAATTTAAATCTTCCGACTGCGCCTAAACTGTAGCGTCTCTTGTTAAAAAACATTGCATCTACAAGAGATTTGGCGTTTTCCAGAACCAGGGGCTCGCCAGGTCTCATTTTTCTGTAGATTTCAAGACAAGCTTCTTCATAGGTACTCGCAGGATCTTTTGCCAATGTACTTTCTACATAATTAATTTCGGGGTTAGTCTCAACATCCTTGAAAGCATTTAAAATATCCTCATCGGTTTCAAGACCAAAAATTCTAAGTAAAGTAGAAGCCGTAATCTTCCTCTTTCTATCTATTCTGACACTTATAACACCGGTTCTGGACGTTTCGAACTCCAGCCAGACACCACTTCTAGGAAGTACTTTTGCCCCTGCAAGGAATTGTCCGGTAATGGGAGAATATTCTCCCGTAAAGAGAACACCTTCTGATCTGATAAGTTGGTTAATAACTACTCTTTCAACACCATTGATAATAAAAGTTCCCCTCTTGGTCATAAGGGGAATATCACCCATGTAAATTGTCTGGGTCTTTTTCTGCTTCTTAATGGGATCTTCAATGATTGCCTTTACATACCAGGGTGCATCGTAAGTTCTACCGTTTCTAAGTGCATCATCAACAGTAAGATTCTCCTTTTCAATTGTCGGTTCGGTCAAATTCAAAAGCCAACCGCGGCCGGAATTATCTTCAATTGTACCAAGCTCATTTAAAATTTCCTGTAACCCCTCGTTTCTCAGCCATTCGTAAGAATCGATTTGAATATTAAATAAGTTTGGTAGTGGAAGTGCAATTTTTCTTTTTGAAAAGCTATATCTCATTTAATTTCTTTATAATACCAATATTTTTAATAAGGCTCGATAAGCTATAATATTTTACAACTTATCTTACACTAAAGTGAAGCCACTTTTTTTACCGAAAACGAAAAAACGCATGTCTTGATGCGCAGAAACGTAGGGAAGATTATCACAACAATAAAACTATGTCAACATCTATTTAATGAACCCCGCGCTGCTTATCGGCCAAAATCTGAAGATCACCCTGCCTATTATATCCTCTTTTGCTATAAAACCAAAGAAACGTGAATCCACAGAGGCTACCCTGTTGTCGCCAAGTACCATATATTCATCGTCTTTAATCTTAAGTGATCTGCCATTTTTAATTTGAACTCCGCCGTTTGTACAGATATTTGTGGCAAGATAGGGCTCAACCAGAACAAAACGATCGACACCGTTAGATATGTATACTTTACAGTCGTAAATTTTGATTATATCTCCGGGCAACCCGATTATCCTCTTAATAAAATGCTTTCCGTCCTCTCCCGGAGGGGATAATACAACTATTTCTCCCCTTTCAAATGTCTGATAGTACTTGGTAACCTTATCAACCAGTATTCTTTCCCCGGTGTAAAAATTAGGCTCCATACTTGATCCTGATACGACTTCAACGGAGGCAACAAAAGCATAAATCAGGTAGATAATTACGGCTGAAAGCACCAATGTTTCAATAAGTTCGGTTAAAGCGTTTTTAAACATAGAGCAAGATATCATTTATAAGTATAATACTTAATATATTTAATACCATGAACGACAACATTAAACCAAACGGTAATTTCACAATCAAAACATTCAAGGACATAAAAACAGCTCTTATTTCAAACGTTCCTCTTTTTGTATTGTTATCAGTTTTGATTATTGTTTTATACGGCAACGGTCTGTCAGGTCAATTTCTCTCTGCCGACGATGTACCGGGAATTGTGAACAATCCAAGGGTACAAGATTTGCCCGCCTCATTGGCAACGTGGGAACTTGAAGCAATTTACCCGGCGGTGCTATATAAACTATTCGGAATGAATCCATTGCCTTTTCATCTGGTTTCTACTCTGCTGCATATTGTAAACACAATACTGGTTTTCATATTTATTTTCGTCATTTTAGATAAAAAAACCGCCACTATCTCTGCCTTTTTGTTTGCAGCTCATCCAGTAAATTCAGAGGCTGTTCTGTGGATCTCTGCATACGGATATCTGATTCTGACGCTTTTGGCGCTTCTAATCATGATCTCATACGCCTTATACAGATATAACGGAGATAAAAGGTATTTGTACACAGCCGTAACAGTCTTCATACTTGGCCTTATATTTTATAGAAAACCATGGATTTTGGTCGTACCGGTAATGACTTTTTTGGTGGAACAATTTTTCATAGAAAGTAAATTGAATCTCAAAACAATTAAACAGCACCTGCTCTTCGCCATCCCAGCGGTCATTTACGTGGCGGTGTGGCTAGTCGGTCAATATGCTTTCAGAATTAGCTCTCTTGAAACTCTCTATTACGTAAATCAGGAGGATCAGGCCCCATATATCAACAGAATTTTTTATACCGGGTATATGACTGCCAAATTACTTCTTTTTCCCAAAGATTTAACAATTTACCACGAGGGTGAGGTAGTCAGTTCAATAGCATTCTTTACTATAATAACGGGCGCGATCTCTTTTTTAATTGCCGGGTTATCAATTATTTTCATAATCAAGAGTTACAAAAGGGAAGGTTGGAAAAATCTTCGTTACATTGGAACAAGCATAATACTTATTTATGTAACCATACTCTTTTCGTTCAGTCCCAAAGTCCTGGTTTGGTCTTCCGCGGAAAGATACCTTTATCCCGCAGCTGTTTTCTTTGCCATAATCGTGTCCATAATTCTAATAAAACTAGACCACAAATATAAAAATCTTGGTTTATTATTTGGCTTGATATTGGTACTTTATTCAATTAAAACATTTACCCGCACAAATGACTGGAAAAACAGCAAGAATCTGTGGATAGCAACCCAAAAAGTGTCCCCTTATAGTTACAGAGTCTATAACAATTTAGGTGATATTTACGCTTCCGAGGGTAATTATCCTGAGGCTATAAGGAATTTCCAGTTATCGCTCCAACTTAGCCCCGGATTCGCCGATGCGGTACACAATCTTGGATTCACATATTATCAGATGGGCAACATTGAACTGGCAATATATTATCTCAACCAATCTTTAATAATGAACCCTATGTTGTATCAATCTCATTACAAACTCGGGGTGATTGAGTACCAATTGAAAAATTTCGACAATGCACGGGCTCACTTCAGAAAAGCGCTTGAGATTAAATCGGATTATGGACCTGTCATAAATGCACTGATGGTAATGGACCAGAACAACCTATCAGGCAATAACACTTCAGTTAGCGCCCCCGGCAATTAAGATTTCACAAATTTTGCTATATAAAAACCGTCAAATAAATCGTTGGGGAGAATTCTTATGGTTTTAGAAAGAGATGGGTGCATATTTTTCTTCTTCCAACAGGTAAACCCCGGAGTAGAGTTTTCCAGTTTGATGCTTAAATCCGCTAAATATACGTCAGAAAATTTCTTTAAGGCCCAGTTTACTACCAATTCGTTTTCTTCGGGGCTGTAAGTACAAGTTGAATACACAAGCGTTCCTCCCGGTTTCAGAACCGTTAAACCGGAGGCTAGTATTCGTTTCTGCAATTTCGGTAAATGTTGGGATAATTTTGGATTCCATTTCGAAAAATCATAATTATCAATATCCCGGATAAGTCCTTCATTGGAACAGGGAACATCCGCTAAAACCTTATCGAATTTGTGGATAAAAAGAGGATTTCTACCTAGTAAAGCTGCGTTCGTTCTTATAAATGTAACATCCTGAACATTGAGTGTGGCCATATTTGCCTTCATGGCGTGTAATCTGGCGCTGTTGTTTTCAATTGCAGTTATTTTGGCCTTATTTTGTGCTAAATCTGCTATGAGTGATGTTTTGCTCCCCGGAGCCGCGCAAAGATCTATTACATTTTCGTTCGGTTTTGGATCCAGTTCATAAACAGTAAGCATACTTGACAAACCCTGAATGTAGATTTGACCTGAAGTATATAAGACATTTTTGGTTAGCATTTCTTTGTCAGTACTGCTTTTTAAGTAATAAGTGTCAAAATATCCTGTCACGGAGCAAAAAGGCAGCAGTAACTGTGATTTGGGTTGAGGTTCTTTGTAAAGACGAAGAAAATTCTTTCTGAAAGTTACATTTCTTTCTTGTTTTATACCCTCAAGTATTTGATTCGAGATATCGGATATTTTGTTAATAAAATGCTCTTTTTTTGCGTTCACAGAATGAGTGTATAAAAAGAAAAGTGCAGCTGCAACAAGGGTCTGTTGTAACAGCTGCACATAGCGTTCAAAGATTCGTTCTTACTTAGCCGGCCATCCAGCGGATGAGCCAGATAACAGCAGCGATGAAGAGAAGACCGCGAAGGACCCAAAGGACAAATGTCCGGTTTCGCTTGATTTTCATCCAAAAGTCCACGAGCCATCCCATGAGAGGCCAGAGCTTGGACCATACCGGATGATCTTTTATCTCTTCACGACGGCGATCCAGCGACTCAAGTTCCTTTACGAGCCAGTAACCCAACAGGAAAAAGAGCGCTATCGGGATCAGTTTCGCCACAAGAGCAGGCATTGTTCCCTCCAGATTAAGGAATATCGGATTCGCCAGGCACTATGACATTAACGCCCGTGGAACCGGTGCCGGGTTGAATGATCGTTGTCGGATCCGTACCGGCCGGAATGTAAATAGCTCCAGCTTCTGCAAGTGCGGCGGACCACATTTCCTGAACGAGCATATCAAGATACTCAGGATGCAACGAATAAAGCTCAGCCAGCGCTGTGTCCTTTGCGATCAAGGAAAGCGCTTCTTGCTTTTTGACCTCGAAAATTGCGACAGCGATTTCGAAGTCCTTCTGAGCTTTCAGAAGCTCGTTGGCCTTTTCGGCTTCGATCACCACCTTCTGTGCCTCCAGAGCTTTACGCTCTAGCTCAGCGGTAATGGCGGCTTGACGCTGTTCTTCCTGGATCTTGCCCTGCTCCACGCGGATTTGAGCCTGCGTTTCAGCAAGTAGCCGACGACCGTTCTCTTCCGCTTTCAAGGTATCCTGACGTGCAAGATCCACCTGAAATTTGGAATTGGTGATCTGATCGAGGAGAGAGGTTACTTCGGGGCTCAGGATGATGTTCGGAACAATGATGTTCCTGACTTCGATTCCGCCGTACTGAATGGCGAGTTTTGAAATCTCCTCATCGATGCATCCGCGAAGCTCGTCACGTGCTGATCCGACCACAGATTCTGCGAAGGTGCGGTCGCCTACACATACTTTCATTGCTTGCTGGGCCAATCCTTGCATCAATCCGGGCGTCTGAACAAATTTCTCGCCACGTTCTGATGTGCCGATTTCACCCACCAGTGCCTTATCGTTGGTATAGAATGTCCGGTATAGAGACCACCCATCCCGAATTACATCGACCTTGTCAAGCCCGGGGCGATATACATCCCCTTCGACAACCAGGCCGATGCGCTGCTGATCCTTTGTCAACACTTCAGGATCTACCGCGTAGAAGCGCACACCCTCGATTTTTATATCGTGAATGTCTGCGAACCACGACGGATCATTGTAGACACCAGGTCCAACAATATCGGTGATGACGGAGCGGCGCAGTTTGACAGCGATCTCGTTGTCTTTCACGCCATGAAGCATATAACCGAACACGGCTGTTCCGGCCGCCAGTAAAACCAGCAGTATCAGCACAGCCACAACCAGAGTTGCCCATCGACTATAACCACGATCCATTGCGATATCCTCCAATCTGTTGTTTTGTGCGCTTGTTTTTTCAAGCACGGTTGATGCCTGAGATCATATCAAAATAAAGAATAAATGTCAACTTATAGTATGGGTTATAAGGCCATGAGGGTAGTTTATTTACCGTGACAATGTTTGTATTTTTTACCGCTTCCACAAGGACAGGGATCGTTGCGCCCCACTTTTTCTTTGCCGGAAACTACTTTTTCCACCTTCAATTCCCTACCGGATTCATCCACATATCGCGGGTTATCGCTACCTTCTCCTGCAGCACCGGCGGCATATTCTTCTGAAACCCCGGATTCCAGCTCACTGTGCTGATACTGAAGATTCCTGAATAGACTTTCACGTTGAGGTTTAACTGAGACGTTTTCTTTATCAAAGCTTATCAATCTTTGGCCTATGGTCGAATAAATCCTGGATACCAATATAGAGAATCTCTCATGTCCCTCCTTTTTGTACTCAACCATGGGGTCGCGTTGGGCATATCCTCTCAGGCCGATACCCTCCCTAATCTGATCCATATCTACCAAATGCTCCATCCAAAGAATATCCACGACCGGGCGACTGGCTTCGGAAACTATCGCACCCCACAGTTTTTTACCGAATTCTTTTTTCTTTGCTTGCCAAATTGAAGGGTCAAAACCTGAATTCTCCTGCAGTTTTTGTATGAACCAGTCTTCATTTTCATCGTTTCCGTTGGCAATTTCCAAAATCCTTCTGCGAAGTTTGTATACAACATCTCTGTGGACGTTCATGACGTCGTCCATCTCCACAACATGCTTTCGGCGGTCAAAGTTAAAACCTTCTACCTTTTTTTGTGCATTTTCAATCGACTTTGTAACCAGACCGGCCTCCATAGGCACCGTGTCATCAAGTCCGAATTTGTCCATTATCCTTTGGATAGACTCACCGCCAAAAATCCTCATCAAATCATCCTGTAAGGAAACATAAAATCTTGAGGAGCCTGGATCTCCTTGACGTCCCGCTCTTCCTCTTAACTGATTGTCTATCCTTCTGGATTCGTGTCTTTCGGTGCCTATTACATGTAGACCGCCAATTTTCTTTACTTCTTCATGCTCATTAACTTCCGGAGGATCTCCTCCAAGAATTATGTCAACACCACGGCCTGCCATGTTTGTTGATATCGTCACTGAGCCCTTTTTGCCAGCTTGGGCTATAATCAAAGCTTCCCGTTCATGATTTTTAGCGTTCAAAATTTCGTGGGGAACGCCCCGCCTTTTCAAAAGTTCGTGTAGGAGCTCACTCTTTTCCACTGATGTTGTACCGACCAACACCGGTTGCCCCAGTTTATTCCTCTCTACTATCTCATCTGCTACAGCCCTAAACTTTCCTGCCTCGGATTTATAAACCATATCATTGTTATCTATTCGAATGTTGGGCTTATTGGTGGGTATTGATACAACATCAAGCTTATAGATTTTATAAAATTCCTCAGCTTCGGTAACGGCAGTACCCGTCATACCTGCCAGCTTTGTGTACATTCTAAAATAATTCTGATAAGAGATTTCTCCAAGAGTCTTGGATTCCTTTTGAATTTCGACACCCTCTTTTGCCTCTATGGCTTGGTGTAATCCATGAGAAAACCTGTTGTTCTCAAGAATCCTTCCTGTGAACTGATCGACAATCATTACTTTCCCGTTTTTTACGACGTAATCCTTATCCTTTTCAAAAAGAGCGTGGGCAGTCAGGGCTTGTTCAATTAAATGAACCATTTCAAAATCTTCTTCATACAAGTTTTTTGCCCCCAAGAGACGCTCAACTCTGCGTATACCGAAATCGGTTAGGGTAGCATTCCTGAACTTTTCTTCAACTTCGTAATCGGTGTCTTTTGATAATGACTTAACAATCCTGTCGGCCTCGGCATATCTTTCTGAGGAGCGCTCATCACTGGTGGAAATAATAAGAGGAGTCCTTGCCATATCAATTAAAATTGAGTCCACCTCGTCAACAATTGCGAAATAATGCTCTCCCCAACTGCCATTGGGATTTGTTTGCACCATCTGATCAAGTGAGGCAACCATGTTGTCCCTTAAATAATCAAAACCAAACTGGTGGTTCGTACCATAAACAATGTCTGCTTTATAAGCCTCCTGTTTTGGTACTGCTTTCAGGTGGGTTGCATAAGAGTCCTCAAATTCTGCGCTGACATACTCTGAATCATAAACAAAACCTTTTTCCTCCATTATTACACCCACTTTTATTCCAAGATAATCATAAAGAGGCCCCATCCACCCGGCACCGTGTCGAGAAAGATAATCATTTGGAGTAACCAAATGAACTCCCCTTCCCGTTAAACTATTCAAATACAGAGGTAAGGTTGCAGTTAATGTTTTTCCTTCTCCAGTCTTTTGTTCAGAAATTTTACCTTGATGTAGCGCCATACCTGCCATTAATTGGACATCGAAATGTCTCATATTTAATACCCGTTTTCCCGCTTCTCTCACCACGGAAAAAGCTTCGGGCAGTATTTCGTCCAAATATTTTTTTTGCGTATCCAGAGACATTCCTTTTAGTTCATTCTGCCAACTATTTGTTTTAGCTACAAGCTCTTCCCTGGACAAACCCTGTACTTCGGTCTCCAGCTTATTAATCTGGTCTACCACCGGTTTTAGTACTCTTATCTGTTTTTCGTTAGAATCAAAGAGAAAATTTAACATAACATTGAGATTATACCATCAGGCATTTAAGCCGGAATTTAAAAAATAATTAGGGATAGAATCAAAAAAAGCACTATACGGTATACAACAAACACATATAAAGTATTTTTCTTCACAAACTCCAGGAGTATCTTTATTGCCGCCAGTCCCACAACAAAACTGCTGATAAACCCGAAACCCAAAACACCGAATGATACATCGCTGCCGGTCCATTCGGTTGATAGTAGTTTGTAAAATCCTGCGGCAAAAATAATTGGAATAGACAGCAAAAAAGAATATCTGGCGGCGTTTTCCCTGGTCAAGCCAAGAAACATCCCTCCTGAGATTGTGGACCCGGAGCGTGAAAAACCGGGAAAAAGTGCCAAAGATTGAAATAATCCTATTAAAAAACTCTTTTTATATGTGATTTTATTATCTTCGCGTTTAAGGAGTTTCTCGGCAAAATATATTAACAGAGCGCCGGCCATCAGAAACAACATCACACTTTCTACACTCCTGAAATATGTTTCAAAAGCATCCTCAAAAAAGAAACCCAGTAATCCGGCCGGAATGCATCCAACAACTATCTTGAGAGCCAATGCGCCATTCTCGGTATATTTTCCTAACGCAAATCCAAAGGAGGAGAAATCAGCAAAAAAATTTCTAGCAATATTCCAAATGTCTTTCCAAAAATAAACACTAAGCGCACATGCCGTTGCAATATGCATCGTTGTGTCAAAGACTACAGGCTGCTCGCGCCAGTTTAAGAGAATCGGGAAGATAACAAGATGTCCTGATGAAGAAATGGGTAAAAATTCCGTAAGACCCTGGACCGCGCCTAAAACCACGGCCTGAAAAACACTCATTCGTGATTAACAATAGCGTAAATAAGTACGTTATCGCTGTTTGTATATCCTGCTACTACAAGGTTTTTGACACTAGGGAAGAACTCACTGACGTAATCGATGAAAATATTAACATCGTCCTGATGTTCTTCTCTATATATCCTATTAAATATAATTATTCCTCCCGGTTTTATAAGTCTTTTTAAGGCAGCAATGAAATTACCTGACTTTCCTAAATCCGGAAATTTTTCCCCTATATAAATATCGACTAACAGGCCATCATATGAATACTCAGGTATTTCGAACTCATCCGGTTCTATTACTACTCTCATTGCGTCCGCCACTATAACCCTGTGATTAGGAACCGAATCCAAATCAAAGTAGTTCTTGGCTATATCAACCATTACCTGGTCAATATCAACACTGGTAATGTGGACATTTGGGAAATTGTTATGTATCAAATGCACCAGAGTCCCTCCACCAAGACCTAAAATAAACATGTTACTTAAGTCGGGTTTATTCTCTTTTAGAATGTCCACTACTTTACCCCAGTACAATCTTGAACAATTAGGAGCAAAGTGACTTATAGACTGATCAATATTATCTACCCTGATTTTACGGGTACCGTTATTTAGTTCAATAACCTTTATGTGGCCGTTATATTGCGATTCTGTTTCAAATAGTATTTTCGGGCCATGTAGCCCGGTGAATATATTCATCAAACCCCATTATATGACATTTTTACCTTGCTGGCTCGATTTTATCGAATCCCGTATACGATCTCAACACTTCCGGAACCGAAACACTGCCATCTTCCTGCTGATAATTTTCCAAAACTGCAGCCAAAAGACGCGGTGTGGCGGCAACAGTGTTGTTTATGGTACTAACGTATTTTAGCTTTCCTTCCCTGTCTTTATACCTGATATTCAACCTCCTAGCCTGAAACTCAAGGAAATAAGAATCCGAATGAGTTTCTTTATATGATTCCTGTGAAGGGAACCAGGTTTCAATATCGTATTTCTTCCTCTGGCCTGCCCCCATATCTCCGGTACACATCAATAGCACCCTATAAGGTAGTCTCAACGCCTTCAGAATATCCTCGGCATACCCGAGCATCTTATCGTGCCATTCACGTGATAAATCCTCCCCCTCGGGCAAAAGCACCACTTGCTCGACTTTGGTAAAGTAATGGACTCTGAAAACTCCCTTTGTGTCCTTCCCATAACCACCCACTTCTCTTCTAAAACACGGACTTTGACCTGTAAGTAGTACCGGCAATTGCGACTCATCGAGTACTTCGTCGGCATAGTATGAAGTCAAAGAGACCTCCGCAGTACCTACAAGCGCTTGACCTTCCTGAGTCGTATAGTGGTCTTCGCTCCCCCAGGGAAAGTATCCAGTTCCCACGAAATACTTCTTATCCAGCATTACGGGAACATTCATTGGTGTAAAACCCTGTTGGATCATATGGTCGAGTGCAAACCTAAGAATAGCCTGCTCAAGAAGCATACCTTTACCGGCCAGAAAATAGGATCTGAATCCGCCCAATTTTGCACCCCGTTTTGTATCAATTATTCCAAGGGACTCTCCTAGGTCCAGATGGTCCTTAGGCTTAAAAGTAAACTCTGGCAGAGTACCATCTTGTTTGATAACTTTGTTTCCTTCCTCGTTCTCACCATAGGGTACATCGGCAGCAGGGACATTTGGAACCCAAAGCATCATTCCATCGATACGCTCCTTTAGATTTTTGAGTTCTTCCTCCATTTCCTGGAGTTCTTCCTTTACGTTCTTAGCTTCGTCCAACAATTTAGCTTTCTCCTCAGGCGACACTCTTGAAATATCTTTCGACAAACTGTTTCTAAGATTTCTATGTAATTCAACTTTTCGGAGCAGCTCGGAGTAAGTATCGTGTAAATTTACCAATTCATCGATATCTACCGTGCCTTCAAGCTGCTTGTCATGAAGCGCTTTTTTGACAGTTTCCTTATTTTCTTTTATGTACCTGATATCAAGCATTTTTATCCGTTTCAAAATTTATAACCTTAGGTAAAGAAGTGCCTTCGGTGCAGTAACCACTTGTTGCAATTCCTTTTTATAATGGTAATATAGATTTCGAATCTTTGAATGTCAACGAAAAGACAGCTTTGGGTGCAGATATAACCTTGGTTTTACACCCCAAAGAACACTTAAACGGAAAGAGAAAAGGGGTGAATTCACCTCATTGACCTTGCCCTGGGGTTTTGGTAGAATCTTCCGCGTCAAGCTGTATTAATTCTATTAATAACAGAAAGATTCATAAACCTAATTAATGAGTAGTAAGGACACAATTACAAAAGACGGAAAAGTAACTGAATCGCTCATGGGCGGTATGTTCAAGATAGAGCTTGACGGCGAAGAGGAGACTCGTGAGGTCCTCGGAACGCTTTCCGGCAAAATGAGAAAGTTCAAGATTAAAATCTTACCCGGAGATAGAGTGAAAATTGAATTTTCACATCATGACCTGACCCGGGGAAGAATATCTTTCAGATATAGGTAAGAAATTATGAAGGTACGATCGTCAATAAAACCTATTTGCAGAGAATGCAAAATTATAAAACGGAAAGGTGTGCTTAGAGTTATTTGCAAAAGAAATCCTAAGCATAAGCAAAGACAAGGATAATTTATTATGGCAAGACTTGCAGGCGTAGACATACCAAATGAAAAAAGAGTCGAGGTAGCATTAACTTATGTAAAAGGTGTAGGTTTGACAACAGCAAAAAAGATTCTTAAGAAAACCGGCATTAGCTCTGATGTTAGAGTAAAGGATTTGAGCGAAGCCGATCTTGCAAACATTCAGAGTACTATTGTACAATTCGAAATCCCTGTAGAAGGCGAATTGAGAAGAGTAGTCAGCCAAAGTATCCGCCGACTGCAAGAAAATGGCAGCTACAGAGGCTCAAGACACAAGTCGGGACTTCCGGCAAGGGGCCAAAGAACACGATCCAATGCCAGAACCAGAAAAGGAAAAAGAAAGACAGTCGGAGGACAGAAAAAGAAATTAGCCAAGAAATAATATTTTTATAAAATATGGCAAAAGCGAAAACTAAGAAAAAAGAAACAAGACAAATACATAGTGGCAGGGTGTATATCACCGCCGGCTTTAATAATACTTTAATTACAATTACTGATTCTGACGGTAACACAATTGTATCTGGAAGCGCAGGAAAAGTCGGATTCAAGGGATCCCGACGTGCTACGCCCTATGCTGCAACAAAAGCAACCGAGGCAATAGCACTTCAGGCAGCTAATCTAGGCTTAAAAGAAGTATCTGTCGTAGTTAAGGGACCGGGTTTAGGAAGAATTTCATCAATAAAAGCTCTTAAAACGGCAGGACTTAATGTAGTATCAATTTCTGACACTACGCCCATTCCTCATAATGGGTGCAGACCTAAGAAGAAAAGAAGAGTCTAATGGCTAGAAACGCAGGACCAAAATGCAGAATGTGCCGAAGAGAAGGCATGAAACTATACCTCAAAGGAACAAAATGTGAGGGGGATAAGTGTACCTTGAACAAACGCAATCAGGCTCCCGGACAGCACGGGACAAGCAGAAGAAGTCTTTCAAATTACGGTAAGCAACTTAGGGAAAAACAAAAAGCTAAAAGAATATACGGAATTCTGGAAAAGCAATTTTCAAATTATGTGGGAAAAGCTTTGAAAACTAAAGGGGTTACAGGGGAAGTCTTACTCCATAACCTTGAGACTAGATTTGATAACGTTGTATACAGAAGCGGTTTCGCGGTATCCCGCGGACAGGCCAGACAATTCATAAGAAATGGCCTTTTTCTCGTGAATGATAAAAAGGTGGATATACCATCGCAGCAACTTAAAGTAGGAGATATAATTAAACCTGTAAGTTTTGAGAAAATTCAACTAAGAGAGGGATTTGTTCTTCCCGAATGGCTGGAGGCCAATGTCAAGGAAAAATATGTAAAATTTTCCAGGCTTCCCAACCAGGATGATGTTCAGGAAAGAATAGATATTCCTCTAATAGTCGAATACTATTCCAGGTAATTAATTAAATTTAGAAAGTTTTAAAAAGAATATGCAAGTAAATATAGAAAACACAAAAATCGAGACACTTAAAGAGAGTAAAAATTTAGGAATTTATAGCATTGAACCACTTCCCACAGGATTTGGCGCTACTCTGGGCAATTCTCTAAGACGAATATTGCTCACATCGTTGAAGGGTGCCGCAGTGACTCAAATAAAGATCAACGGGGCAAATCATCAATTCACGACGCTGCCGGGAATCAAGGAAGACATAGTGGAGATGACTCTCAATCTTAAAAAACTTAAGTTTAAACTTCATGGAGATGAAACAGTTATAGCAACTATAAAGAAAAAAGGTCCGGGTGCTGTAACCGGAGCAGACATTACTGTTTCCTCGGAAGCCGAGGTTATGAACAAAGACCAGCATATTGCGACACTTGCCAATAATAAAGCCGAGATTAACATGGAACTCGTAATAGAATCAGGAACCGGTTACTCACCCATGGAAGAACGACAAACATCAAAAATTGGAGTTATTGTTTTGGATTCTCTGTTCTCACCTATTCTAAGATCCACCTATGAAATTGAGCCTACAAGATTTGGAAGAAAAGCCGACTTGGATAAATTAATACTGACCGTCGAAACGGATGGAAGCATATCTCCAAAGAATGCAATTAAGGAAAGTGCAGAAATTCTCAGATCATATTATGAGCATATTCTAAAATGGGAAGCACCGTCCGAGGCGGAAGAAGAACCAAAAGAAAATAAAGTCAAACATACGGAAACAATTTCAATAGATGAACTACCGCTACAAACAAGAACGGTAAACGCGTTGAAGAAACACGGGATAGAATCACTTCAACAACTGGCAAAGAAATCGGACGAAGAAATTTCCGATATTAAAAATTTGGGTGAAAAATCACTAACCGAAATCAAGAAACTGCTCGAAAAAGAAGGTTACAGATAACATGAGACATAGAGTAAATAAAAAGAGAATAAACAGAGACAAAGATCACATGAGATCGTTATTGATGAATTTATCGACAGAGCTAATCATCCACGAAAAAGTAGAAACTACACTCGCAAAGGCAAAACTTCTGAAGCCTCACATTGAGAAGATGATTACTTATGCTGGAAAAGCCCAAAAAACCGATGATAAAATCAAAAAGTACAACGTGGTCAGAAACCTTAATAGGAAACTTGGGGAGTCTGAAGCAATTAAAAAACTTGTAAATGATATTGCCGCGAGATTCCAGGGTACCCCGGGCGGATATACCAGAATCGTTAAGGTCGGAAATCGGCAGGGAGACAACGCATTACTTGCAAGAATAGAATTCACCAAAGATGCAACTCCTAAAGCTGCCAAATCCAAACAAAAAAAGAACGTAGAAGAAAAGGAAGTAAAAAATTCAGAGTCGCAGGATGCAGAATAAAACAACAGTACCACAGAAACACACAGTAAGGCATGCTTGGCATTTCATAGATGCTGAGGATAAAACATTAGGAAGACTCGCCTCCGAAGTTGCTAAGTTGTTAATTGGAAAACACAAACCCAATTTTGCCAACAATATTAATGTAGGTGATAATGTGGTGATAACAAATGCTGAAAAAATCTTTGTAACAGGAAAGAAACTGAAAGATAAGGAATATGAATGGTACACAGGATATCCAAAAGGTCTTAGAAGTGAGGCCTTGGGAAAGAGGTTAAAAAGATCCCCTGTTAGAGTTGTTGAAGATGCAATAAAAGGAATGCTCCCGAACAATAAATTAAGAAAAGAGAGAATGGGGAAACTTTACGTATATGCTGGAAGTGAGCATCCTCATAAAAGCCAGGAAAAAAATTTGAATAAGATATAAATTATGCCAAGAGTAAAGAAAGAAGAAATCACAGAACAAATAAGTACTAAGCCGCGAACCAAAGTAAAGAGCGGATTCATAGCCGGCACAGGCAGACGAAAAACTGCAACTGCAAGGGTTTTTCTATGGGAAGAAAAGGGTGAATTTACGATAAACGGAATGGACATCTCCGAATATTTCGCCACAGAACAAGAACAAACCCAATGGTTGAAACCATTTCATCTTATAGGGGTTTCTCATCCAAAAGCCAAGTTTACCGCCTCAATAAAAGTCCAGGGGTCAGGTAAGTCGGCACAACTTGGTGCAGTCGTTCATGGAATTTCTGCAGCGTTGGCAGGCATGAATGAGGAATTCAGATCAATATTGGCAAAACAAGGACTGCTGACGCGAGATCCACGAATGGTGGAAAGAAAGAAATACTTCCTACATAAAGCAAGGAAAAGACCCCAGTACTCCAAGAGATAATCCAAAGTTAATTAATAAAGATTTCTTCAATTTCCGTTGTCGCCTCTTTTATGAGCCTTATCTTGGCTTCAATGTTTAATTTTTTATCCGAATTAAGCTGGATAAAGTCCGCATTATATACTTCACTCATTTTCTCCAATATTCTTAGAGGAGGCATGCATTTTCCGGTTTCATACGCCGAAATCGTTTTGCCTGATAGACCTATTTTGTTACCAAATCTTTCTTGAGACATATTAAGTTTGGTTCTTATTTTTTTAATTTTTTTAGACACATCTTCCATATTCTTTTTTTTGTAGAAATTGATACATTGTATTAGATATTGCTGCAATATATATTGCATAATACATGAGTTATTATCGCATTAAAGACTTAAATAAAGATGAAAAACCAAGAGAGAAAATACTGACTCTGGGTCCAAAGGCTTTAAGTGAAGAGGAACTATTAGCCTTAATAATTCGATCAGGAGGCAGCGACGAGTCGGCAATAGAACTATCAAGAAGAATAATTAAAGAATCCGGGGGATTAAAAAACCTCACGACCAAATCAATCCAACAACTTATGAGTATAAAAAATATTAATTTGGCAAAGGCGGCATGTATTATTGCCGGTTTTGAATTGGGAATCAGGTCGGCGGATGAAAGAACTGAGAACCCAAGGGTAAAAAGACCTGAAGATGTGTTTCACTTAATAAAGGCTGAGTTATACGGAAAATCCAAGGAATATCTTTACTTAATATCGTTAAATACACGTAATCGATTGATTTCAAAGGATATTATATCCATAGGCACTGTCAACGAAACGCTTATGTCCCCCAGAGAGATATTCAGGCAGGCGCTCTCAAGAAATGCAGTTTATATAGTACTCGCTCACAATCACCCATCTCAGGAAACTACACCAAGTGAAGAAGACATACTGGCTACAAAGAAAACACAACAAATAGGTTTTTTGCTGGGAATTCCTTTAATTGACCATTTAATTGTGTGCAACGATAAATTCACAAGTATGAAATCTCTCAACCAACTGGAAACCAAAAAATTATCGCAGAAAGGAGGTGAATTATGAAAGTAAAAAAACGAATAGTTACTTTTGCATCGTTTGCGCTACTTACCGGACTGCTTGTAGGCGTTGTACTTGCAGCTTTTGCAGATAAAGGCAAGATCCTGGGTTCTACGTTTTCCGTTGGCAGCTCGGATTTAAAGTTCCTGACTAATTTATCAGGCGGAATAGACAGCGGGAATCTTTCCGATGAACTGCAAGGCCCGGGCTTCGCCAATATAAGTTCTAACTGGACTATGGACTACACATTAAAAATGTTAAACAACGGCACGTCCCAGGTGCAGGTGACGTCAAATGCAAATTATCTCACTGCGAATGACCCGGACGATCTTAGAAACATAATTTTCGTAGAACCACTGGAATGGAATGACTCCAATGGGGATGGCTTGGTAGACACAGGCGAAGAAGGACAAAGTTTGGGCAGGAAGACACTTGTGAAGTGGAAAACCGAGGGGTATAACATCGGGGCACTTAACCAAGGAGAAGTTAAGGGTTTAATCCTAAGGTTCTCGACGGATACAGTAAGTGACACAAAACAGGGCAAATCAGGAGTTTTTGATTTCGAATTTGATTCGATAAGCCCCTAAGCTAATTTATGAGCCCCCCGTGAACGGATATGCTTATAAAAAAGCAAAAAAGTTCATGGGGGCGGTTTTTTTTGATATCCTTAATACATCATGAGTTTCCTGCCAAAGTCACCGCATCTTTTTTTATATTGGTGGGCCGTAAAGGCTCCTAAACATATATTCACTGTTTTTAAAAGAATTCTGCTGATTGTAAATAATCATATTTCTTTCACAACAAATTTAAGACTTATATTCACTCCCCTTTTCGGAGACTATACCATCATAGGAAGATTCATCGGTTTTACCGTCAGGATTTTCGAGATTGTTTTTGGATCAATTTTTGTTGTTGCAGTAAGTATTGTCGCAGTAATAGCACCAGTAGCATGGTGGCTAGTACCGTTTGCCGGCTTTATTGAATATAAGATCTACGTTTTAATGTTCATCGCCGGTGGATACCTTGTTTGGGCTTTTAAAACAAAGAATACACCGGAAAAAAGAATTAAAGACTGTAAAACGGAAGATTGCATACGATCTTTCAGGCCGGGAACACAAGGTCTTTACGAAGATATTATGGACAATCATCATAAGGGAATAGAAAAGTTATTGAAATCACAACCTGTATTTTTCCTTCTAAGAAAATTGGAATTACAAAATGATGAATTTAAACAAAAACTGACGGGAGTACCCCATTTGGATACACACAATTTACTCTCATCCATTTATGAATATGCAAAAACAACCGGCACGCGTTACATTGAAACAGAACATTTGTTTGTAGGTCTCCTAAAAAATCTCCCAAATAGAGATATTTTTCTTTCAACATACGGAACAAGAATTGAAATGGTTGAACGTGGAACATCCTGGTTGCTTGAAGAACGCGAAAAACTTGCAAAGATGTATATCTGGCAGGAAGACTTTGAAAGTTTATTCCTGGGCGGCACCGGAAAAGGAATGACAGGGAGAGTTACTCCTTTCCTGGATTCTATGAGTGAAGACTTCACCAGAATGGCAGTGCGGGGAGGATATGAACGATTCACCATGTTGGAGAGATACATAAGAAAAATCGGGGAATTAATGAGCGGCAGTAATGAAAATATTCTGATCATAGGCCCTCCCGGTAGCGGTAAAACATCCTTAGTTCGCGGAATAGCTTACAAAATAATGCAAGGAATTGAGTTCAAGTCACTTTCAAACAAAAGGATTATAAGTCTACAACTTGCAGGGATTTTATCAGGCACAAAGACCGCAGGTGAAATCGCCGAGAAATTAAAAGGTGCCTTGGCAGAAGCTAAAGGCTCCGGAGATATTGTGCTATTCATAGATGAAATTCATACACTTGTTACCGGCGGCGGTGATCAGAATCCGGAAGTCGCGACTATATATTCCTTACTTGAACCGGAACTCTCTTTAAACAAGATCCAGTTTATAGGCGCTACCACGATCCAGAATTACAGAAAATACATCGAACCCAACGGTGCCTTTGCACGTTTATTCAATATCCTCGAAATAGAAGAAGCTACACGGGAAGAAACCATAAATATTTTAAAATATGTAATTCGCGAAGTGGAGAGGAGAAAGGGTGTAACTGTGACATATGCTGCCGTGGAAAGAACTCTGGATCTATCTAAGAAGCTAATTCATGACAGAGTACTTCCTGATAAAGCAATCTTAATCATTGATAGAGCAGCCACATATGCGGCAGGAAATACGAAATATTTGGATACAAAGGCAGTTGAACACGTGGTAGCGGACATCACTCATGTGCCTTCACAAATGATTTCGGAAGAAGAATCCTCCAAACTCTTAAACATTGAGGCAGAAATGAAACAGATGGTAATAGGTCAGGATCACGCCATAAAACAGGTAGCGGCAGCTTTAAAAAGGGCACGGGCCGGCATACGTAATGAAAATAAACCCATTGCGAGTTTTCTCTTTGTCGGTACAACAGGAGTTGGAAAAACCCAAACTTCCAAAGCATTGGCAAAATCTTACTTCGGGGACGCAAAAAACATGATACGGCTTGACATGAGCGAGTATCAGCAACTCGATAGTATGTCCCGTTTGTTGGGGTCCCCCGACGGTAAATCAAGAGGGGTATTAACTGAAGCAGTAAGAACCAAGCCTTTTGCACTACTCCTTTTGGATGAAATTGAAAAGGCACATCCCAATATATTGCTGACATTTCTACAAGTTTTAGATGAAGGAAGGTTGACCGATTCCACAGGATTGGAAATTAATTTTACAAACACACTTATCATAGCAACCAGCAATGTAGGAACCAGGAAAATTCAGGAAATATTTGCAAAAAATGGAAATATAGATGAAATGCAGGAATCGGCAATGAGAGAAGTCAGATCGCACTTCGCACCAGAATTCCTAAACAGATTTTCCGGAATAATAGTGTTCAACCCATTAACTAAAGAAAACGTCAGGGATATCACAATATTACTACTCCAGAACGTCCAGAAATCGGCTGATGCAAAAGGTATCAAAATTGCATTTAAGCCCGAAGTTATTGAGGAACTGATAAAGAGGGGTTATAACCCCGAATGGGGAGCACGGCCTCTTTCACGGGTGATCGAGGATACCGTGGAATCATATCTCGCAGTAAAGATGCTTACCAAAGAATTCAAAATGGGGGATGACATTGAGTTGGGATCAGAAGTGTTTGAAGATTAAGGCACTATAAGTGGCCTTTCCATGATATATTACCCAGTATGCAAAATATTGAAGAATACAGAGAAAGATTAAATAACCTGAAAAAGGCGCTGTTTATAGACGAAAAACGGGAAAAAATCGTTCAATTAAAGGAACGGCTAAATGATGAAAAGACGTGGCAAGATTGGGAAGAAGGTCAGAAAATCTCAAAAGATCTAGCTACTTTGCAAAAAGATATCGAAGATTACGAAATGCTTGAAATGATGCTGGATGATGATGACCCTGAACAATTTGAAATCGAATTCAGGATCCTGGAATTGAAAACGTTTTTATCAGGTAAACACGATATCGGTCATGCCATTATGTCAATCCATTCCGGGCAGGGCGGAACTGAAGCTATGGACTGGACTGAGATGCTATATCGCATGTATATAAGATATGCCGAAAGAAAAAAATGGGGGGTTGAAGAAATTCACAGAGTTCCCGGAGATGAAGCGGGATTGAAAAGTATAACTTTCGAAGTTTCAGGACCCTACGCTTACGGCTTCCTAAAAAAAGAATCCGGTGTGCATAGATTGGTCAGGCAATCCCCATTCAATGCCGACAGCCTGAGACAAACATCATTTGCGCTTGTCGAAGTCACCCCAATTATCGATGATGATGTTGAGATTGAGATTAAGGAGGACGAGCTTGAGTGGGAATTTTATAGAGCAGGCGGACATGGCGGGCAGAATGTAAACAAAGTATCCACAGCCGTCAGATTAAAACACCTACCCACCGGAATAATTGTAGAGTGCCAGGAAGAAAGGTATCAGGGCAAGAATAGAGAAAAAGCGTTGAAACTTTTAAGATCCAAACTTTATGCATCTAAATCTGAAGAATTGGAGAAAGAGAAAAAAGATCTAAAGGGATCCTATCAGACACCGGGTTGGGGAAATCAGATAAGAAATTACGTACTCCATCCCTACAAATTAGTTAAGGATCTTAGAACCAATGTGGAGAATACAAACCCGGAAAAGGTTCTGGACGGGGATATAGATATGTTTGTAGATGCAGAGATCAGAGTCTAAACAATTGGGAAAATGCATCCGCTCCAAAACCTGTGTTCTTTAAAAGAACTAGCAATATAATCGAGAACAATGCAAACCCAAGATTTTTTATTAAATCTCTTTTAATTTCTGACAGAGGTAAAAGCACTTGTTCCGAATTAGAATTAGAGCTCACTGCTGCTGATGCCGCAACATGAATATCTTCATGCTGAACAATTCTACCGGCGTATTTTACCTGCGCTTTTTTGGCTTCGTTTAGGCGGCGTTCTTTTTTGTGAGCTTTTCTTTTATTTGCCATAAAGACATAATAACAAAATTATTGTTCTCCTACACTTTCCGATGACTCAGTGGACTCGCCCGCTACGTCATTAATATCAATCGGAGGAGCATCTGCCGGTCTGTAAATAATTGTGCGGACATATTCCGTGGTTTTGGCCAGTTTGTTAGTAGCCCTAATACTGATTGTGTTAAGTCCCTCTTTTAACTTTACTGATTCGGCAAATGACCCGTCCGGACTTAAAATGATTTTCTGATTATTTATATATACCTCTGAATCCAAATCAGTTTTACCGGTAATATCTAAGATGCTGGCGCTTGTTATTAGGTTGTCGCCCGGATAAAAAATATTTAATGCGGGAGCACCAGTAAAATTTCTATATTGATAATATAAATAACCAAAAAATGCTGTCAATGCAACAAAAACAAAAGCTATAAGAACTGCCCCCGGGGTTATCACAAAGCTAGGAGATTCGACAAACTTTTTTTGAAAGAATCGTTCCTCTTTTTTATCTTCAAATTCATGTTCATACTCCCTGCGCCAAAGAGCGAGAATTTCCGACAAGTCCAATCCTAAAAAATCAGAATACAATTTTAGAAATCCTTTGGAATGAACTTTTCCGGAAAACACCGTATAGTTGTCTGTTTCAAGTGCTCTTAAGTAGGATGGGTGTATTTTAATAGCTTTGTACACATCGTCTATAGTCATCCTTCTCTTTTCTCTTGCTCTTTTCAAGATTTCACCTATAGATTTTGTCATGAATTAGATTCTACCACTCGGGCAAAAGTGTGTTTAAAGTATCTCACTAATTGTATCGTCTTCTTTGTGTTCAAATCCAGAGGATTCAGGAGTATGATACATTCCATCGATTAGGACACCCCTGGGCTTTGCCCCATCCGAAGGCCCAATGATCCCCTTTTCTTCCAGCATATCCATTATTCTAGCTGCTCTGGCATAACCAATCGATAACTTTCTTTGAAGTAGAGACGCAGAAGCCTTTTGTGCAGACACAACTATATCAACGGCCTGATCAAATAACTCGTCACTTTCGCCTCCGTAACCGGCCGATCCCGACTTAACCTGTTCTGCAGATTGGAGTATTTCATGATTATATTCCGGAGCAACTCCTTGGCTTTTCAGAAAAGTTACTAAATCCGCTATCTCTTTATCGGATACCAATGCCGCCTGCAAGCGGACAGGTTTTGAAATATCCGGTGGTATAAAAAGCATGTCTCCACGTCCGAGTAGTTTCTCAGCGCCAGGCTGATCTATTATTACCCTGGAATCAACCTGACTCATGACGTTGAAAGCAACCCTACAGGGAATGTTGGCCTTAATAAGTCCGGTTATGATGTCAGTGGATGGTCTTTGTAAAGCTAATACAAGGTGTATTCCCGTTGCTCTCGCTAATTGTGCTAATCTAATAACGGTTTTCTCTACCCCCGCTTGATCTACAGCCATAACTTCCGGAAATTCTTCCACAACTATCATAATATAGTGCAATGCCTGAAAACCCGATTTAATATTGTATCCCTCAATATTGCTGACTTTCGCGGATTCAAATAGCTTGTAACGTCTTTCCATTTCAGATACAGCCCATTTCAATATTCCTCCTGCATTGTGAGTGTCAGTCACAACCGGCGATAATAGATGCGGAATATCGTTGTAACGGGATAGTTCAACCCGTTTCGGGTCTATAAGAATTAACTTAACTTCCTGCGGGGTAGCTCTATATAAAACTGAAAATAAAATGTTATGAATGAAAATAGATTTACCGGAACCTGTTGTACCTGCAACAAGCATATGGGGCATCTTACCTATGTCATAAACATGAACTCTCCCCCCGACATCTTTCCCCAACGCAATCCCAAGTTTTGATTTCAAACCTTTCATTGGTTCAGATGTAATCAGAGACTTAAATGACACAATTGCCCTTGTATTGTTGGGTACCTCTATTCCTATTAGAGATTTACCCGGTATCGGTGCCTCTATTCTCACGGTACCGTTGGGAGACGCAAGTGCTAAAGCAATATCATTTTGCAGACTCGCAATCTTTGACACTTTGATTCCGGACTCCTCCTTTAATTTTAATGCATATTGCGTAACCGAGGGTCCGACTTTAGTGTCAGCTATGTCCACTTCTATGCCAAATGCCTTAAGTGTGTCTTTTATTTTCTTTCCCCGCAAATCGGTATCTCCCGAATCAGCGGCTTTTTCATCAGAGTCCATTAGAATTTCCAGCGGAGGATTCTTCCAAACCCTATCAATGTAAGGAAGCGTCGGGGTTGCATGTACTAAAGAATGCACCGAACCTACAGGAATTTCAGGATGTTCGGACTGTGGTTCCGAAAGAGAGGGCACAATTTCAAATGCAAAATCATCTCCGAACGCGCCTTTAGCATCGCCAACCTGTTGTTTTGACAATTGCTCCTGTTCATTTTCACTCATTGCAGGCACTCCAGATGATATTTCTATTTCAGATTCTTCTCCCTCATGTTTCTCCCGTTTGAATTTACTTAAAACTTCACCAAAATGAATATTACCGAATATTTTGGCCAAAAAAGCAACTATCTGATCTAGTGAAACATCAAAAATGATAACCAGAGAGATAACACCCAACATCAACAAAACAAGTACTGCACCGTAAATACTAATTGTATTTACAAGCAAACCCGCTATCTTATAGCCAAAAAGACCTCCTCCCCCTCCGTCCCGTGCTAACTCGTAAGCTTCTTCCTCAGATACAAATACGTGGAAAAATCCGGTCAGTGTTATAAAGAGCAAAAATATTCCTATAAGTATTTTTGGCTCTTTTATCTTCATCTTTACTGACTCAACGAACAGTAGAGCTAGGAGAATGAGGAGAAAAGGAACAAAAATTGCTGTTACACCAAAGAGACTTTTCCATAGCACTTGGATTTTTTCATTAAGCGAATAATCCGGGGCGATAAAAGATACAAGTGTAAGCACTCCGAATAGAATCAACAGCAATGCCGCGATAGTTTTTGATGTCTCAGGTTTTATGTTAAGACTAAGTTTAAATTTCTTTTTTCTTCCTCTGGGCATATTTTATACAACAATTGTATGTACAATAATAAGCGGTGCTCTGCCTGTCTCCTTAAACAGAAATTTATCTATATCTTTTTCCAATTTTCTTCTTACAGAGTTCCAATCTTTCTCATTTGAAAACTTTTTCAGTTTGTCAGTTATGTATTTTCTGGACCTATCCATCAGAGCCTGAGAATCTTTGACGTAAATGAAACCTCTGGTAACTATTTCTACCTTCTCTGGGAATAGTTTTCCTGATGAATCCACTGGTATTACCGCCACAAACACACCTTCTTCCGAGAGCTGCTCTCTGTCCTTAACAACAACCGGACTCAGTTCATTTCTATATCTACCGTCGATGTATACAGGCTTAACTTCCACCTTTTCTCCCAGTTTAGCCTCGCCATTTCTGAACTCAAGCACTTCTCCCTCCAACAGCTCAAAAACTCGGCTTCTATCAATTCCTAAATCACGTACCATATTTGTATATGCTCTTTGCTTCGCAGCGGTACCTCCAATCGGAATATAATATTTAGCTTTTGAAAGCGCAGTAATTGTCGTGATATCGCCCTTTAGACCATGCCCGGACACGTGAAGATTGTCCTGGATCTCGCTGTAAATCACTTCTGACCCAGCTACCGTAAGATTATGAAGCAGTCTCTCAACAGGTTCCTGTACTCCCGGAGGATTAGGATCCGCAGAAAAAATCACTAAGGCATTATCTTCAAGTGTAATACTTCCATGCTCACCTCTGCTTAATCTCTCCAGACCTGACCCGCTTTGTCCATAACAACCGGCTATTATATAGACCAAAGAATCTTGCTTATAATTCATCGCTTCTTTTTCCGTGATAAAATTGCTGTCTTCAAAAGAAAGATATCCCAGTTCCCTTGAAACCCTAGAACTTTGTTCTATGGATCTTCCTGAGAACACAATTTTTCTATTGTGTTTAAGAGCTGCACTTATGATCTGATGCATTCTGGAGATATTAGAAGATATGGTAGTCACAAATATCTGGCGTCCTTCCGCTTTCTCAAAGAAATTTCCAAAAGTTTCATTTAGAGCTTTTTCGGACTTCGTGAATCCCTCCGCGGTCACCCCTAAACAATCGGACAACAAACACAACACTCCTTCATCCCCGTAACGGGCAATTTTACCGAGCTCAATAGGTTTGTCCAGAACCGGCGTAAAGTCAATCTTGTAGTCAGCTATGTGTAGAACTGTTCCTTGCGGTGTCTTAATAGCAAAACCCATACCAAATGGAACTGAGTGGTTTACTCCAAAAGCCTTAACTTTAAAATCCCCCAGAACAATTTCTTCCGTGTCAGGAGTAATGAGGTTGAAACTTACGTTCTCAACTTGCGCTTTTTGGTATTTATCCTTCAACCTCTCTTTTATGAAGCCCTGCACAAGTTTACTGGTATAAATAGGAACATCCAGGTCGTCAATAACATAAGGTATCGCTCCAAGATGATCTTCGTGGGCGTGTGTAACAAACAAACCACGCAACTTGTGCTTCCTATCCAGTAAATATGTGACATCGGGTATCACTACGTCCACCCCGAATAGTTCACTGTCGGGAAATCCTATACCGCAATCTACAATGATTATGTCATTGGCGGTCTCATAAACGGTCATATTCTTGGTCGCCCCTACGTCGCTCCCAAGTTTAATTATCTTGAGCGAGGCATCCCTATTGGTTCCGTCGCTATATATAGTATTCACTTTATTTTCTTCATTCATAATTTTTTATAAACCAAGACCCAACTGCCCATCATCGTGTTCAGTTACATCAGGTATATTACTTGTTACTGTGTTAGAACTTTCTAACTTCTTTAAAACAGCCGGTATCCCTACAAAATCGCTCAAAAAATCCTTCATCATCCCGGGATTCCTTAATGCAGCAGCCGGATGATAAACAGGATATACATTGTAAGGACCGGATCGAATAACTCTCCCTCTATCGCGTGATATCTTTCCTTCAGGGTAAAAGTAATTCATAGAAAACCTTCCTAAAGTTACTATTAATAGAGGACTAATAGCTTCTAATTGCATGGCCAGGAAACCCTCACAAGCTGCAATTTCATCCGGTAAAGGGTCCCGATTTTGCGGAGGTCGATGTTTGATAATGTTGCCTATCCAAACATTTTCCCTTTTATATCCGATCTTTTCCAGAGACTTCTCCAAGAGTTGTCCTGCCCTGCCCACAAAAGGTCTTCCGGTCTTATCTTCCATTTCACCGGGTGCCTCACCGATAAATACGATCTTGGAATTTATATTCCCTTCACCCGGAACTGCCTTAGTGGCTGTTTTGCACAATCTGCACTTTTGGCAAACTCTGATATTATTTTCAAGCTGCTCAATTGTTTTCTCTTTGCTCAGCATATCTAAGAAATCACATCCATCTCTTTAAGCGAATTTAGCGCCTTTATGGTTACCCGTCTCTTTCCAGGTTGATGAATCTTCTTCGCCAGAAACATTGCAGGCTGATACTCGAGCCAATAATAATCATCGAATTCCGTATCCTTTATATCAAGCTCCTCGGATAAAGAGGCCACGGCGCAGAAATAAAATTTCTTCCCAAGCATTGTCATAGACTTACCGTCATCTGCTTGAAGTCCATCAGGTATCTGTTTCTCGGGCAAAAATTCAATTTGATCGTCGCCGTAAACTAAAATTTCATCCTGAATACAATTGTCGTTAAATTTCTCCCCAAGTTCCTCCTTTATTTCTTTAAAAACTGCATCAATAATTTCCTCTCCGTTATCAACACCCTTCTGTGGAAACATCCACAACGAATACTCTTTCTTGTAAAGCAACAAAACTTTCTTCTCATGAATGCAGCTACACATAATACTGGGTCTAAATCCTGTTTTCCTTACTTCGTTTAAATCTTTTTGAGTAGGTATTTTCATATAATAAACTTCTACAAGCTATCATTTAGGCAGATAATATTTTAGGTTATCGGCAGTTAAGTATACCTGCTTTGTCTTTCCTTCTACAATTTCCTTAGCCACTTTTCTACAAATTGATTCCAATGTACGTCCCAAACTTCTAATACCGGAGTCGTAACCAAACGGCCTTACAATTCCCGGCCAAAGATCCGGTTCAATGACAAGCTCTTCTTCAGTAAGACCTGCTCTTTCCAAAATTTTGGGCATCAGATAATCCCTTGCTATAACAAGCTTTTCCTGGTCCGTGTATGACGGCATTTTTATAAGTTCCATTCTGTCCATCAAGGCTGTTGATATAGTTCCAGTGTTATTTGCAGAACATACAAACAGGACATCGGACAAATCAATGGGGTAATCAATATAGTGATCACGAAAAGCTATGTTTTGGTTAGGGTCAAGAATCTCAAGCAAAATAGCCATAATATCCATTCTTAATCCTTGCTCGCCGCTTGCTTTTTCTATTTCATCCAGGAGGATAAGAGGGTTCTTCACACCGGTCTTTATGAGCGCTTTAATAATCTGCCCAGGTTCGGACTCAGGAAACGCTTTGCTTCGTCCACGCAATTCGTAGGAAGACCCTATACCACCCATGGCAATTCTGACGAATTTACGATCTAAAGCCTCGGCCATTGAAATAGCCAGTGTAGTTTTTCCGACACCTTGCAGACCTACAAACAATAGAACCGGTGTCTTGGCCAGTGCATCTTTGCCCCTTTGTTTTAAAAGTATCAACGTTGACATGTACTCCAGAACTCTTTCTTTCACATACTCCATTCCGTGATGATTTTTATCAAGCATCTGCCTTGTCATTTCAAGGTCAAGCTTGTCTGTTGTCTTAGCAACCCAAGGAATAGATATTACCGTTTCAATGTATCTCGATAGAGTATCGAATTCGGAGGCATAATGACCCAATTTTGCCATTCTCTCAAGCCTTTGCAACATTTGGATCATCCTGTTCTTAAGATCTTCCGGTAACCCTTCCGTTTTATTCACTTTGTCCGACAGAACTTGGAGTTCCTCGAACATGTATTGCTGTGATTCGATAACCATATTTTTAATAAATTACTACATCTTCCAAACCTGACTGGTTAAACGATTGTATAATTTTAAATAAATCTTCTGAAGAACCAAATTCCGTCTCTTTGTTTTTACTCTCTTCCTTACCTTCATTGGTCAGTGCCAAAATATACAGTTGTCCGCTCTTTGGAGCTGCATTTTTAGACAAAATATACTTCGGATTCATTTGGAGATTTCTGCTTACACGCGACTTTGCTTCCTCGGATTTTGCAAGCAGCAGGGGATGATTTGCAATAAGTATTGCGTCATCAATTTTAAGTGTTTCCAGCCACTCATAGTTAGAAAGATCTATATTTACTCCTCCCTCCGGATTAACGGGAAACAAGACAACACTCCAGTACATTTCATCTTCTACTCTCATTCCAAAAAATGCGAAGTGCTGACTAAAGTTATCCTTCACATATTCCGCCAACTCAAGATAATGAGGCTTTACTACCACAAATTTATCTGCCAATGAATTCAAATCCTGACCCTCCACATAGAAATCGGCATCATAAGGAATCCACTCGCTTATCTTATCCGTACCGAATACATGGCTTTTCAGGCTCAGCGAAAGCTTTAAAGCATTTTTACCGGCATTTGGTTCCTGAACATTCTGAGTTACTTCAGTGTCCCGTTTTAGACTAAGTCCTCTGCCGAACTGATATTTATCTATCAACACGTATATCGGAAAACCCACCGCAATCATTACCAATAAAACTGCCAACACCAATTTTAGGTTAAGAATATGGGAAACTCTCAAAAGTACCGGTTTCAGGTTATGAAGAAATTCCAAACCTTTCTTTTTCTCCGGGATAAAATTTATGGTCTTTACAAATGAATATCCTGAATTGACCAGCTCTGACGGCAGCGCCGTACCGCACACACTGCAGAAGAAATAATCATATATTCCAAGCTTATTGTTACATGTAGGGCAGATCCTTACCATCAATGAAATTATACTATATCTAGCGGTGATTTCGTCCTCTTCTTGGATCTCTATCTCTGCCTCTAAAATTTTTCCTTCCGCCACTCTGCCCACCTCTATTCTCGTTAGGTACGTAATCCGGATCCATGGCTCTTCGGGATAATCCAATTTTTCCGTCATCTGACGTGTTTATCACCTTCACTGTGACCTTATCGCCGATATGTACCCAATCATCGATTTTCTCCACATATTCAGTGGTAATCTCACTTATATGCATCAATCCCACTCTTCCGGGCAATATCTCAACCAGCGCACCAAAATCAAGAAGTTCTACAACTTCTCCTTCGTAGACCTCACCGACTTTAACTTCATGTGTAATACCATCTATTATCTCGGCGGCTTTCTGTGCATTTTCTTTTGACGTGGAGGTAACCACAACTGTGCCTTCCTGATCAATGAAAATTTCAGTAGAAGTTTTTTCCTGTATTTCTTTAATTGTCTTTCCACCCGCTCCAATTACCATTCCAATTTTATCTGGATCAATTTGTAAAGTTACCATCTTAGGTGCATATTCGGAGACTCCTTCTCTAGGCTTTTTGATACTTTTCTCCATTTCATCAAGTACCTTTAGTCTACCTTCTTTAGATTGCTCAAAAATTTTCGGGAGCATATCCATAGGTATACCTTGCATTTTCATATCAGACTGAATTGCAGTGACCCCGTTTCTGGTACCGGTCATCTTGAAATCCAAAAATCCAAAAGCGTCTTCCATGTAGGCCAAATCGGTCATAATCTTATATTTTGTAAAATCATCATTGGTAATCAGACCCACACCGATACCTCCTACCATGTCTTTTATTGGAACACCGGCATCCATCAAAGCTAACGATGATGCACATGTTGCTGCCATAGAAGATGAACCGCTGGATGATAATGTTTCCGATACTAAAAGTATCATGTACGGAAATTCCTTTTGTGAAGGAATTACATGGAGTAAGGCCTTTTCTGCCAACATTCCGTGTCCTATGTCTCTTGACTTAGGAGAACCCATATTTCCTGTTTCTCCGGATGCATAAGGAGGAAAATTGTAGTAATGAATGTATCTTTTTGTGTCTTCGCCGTACATGTCCTGAACAATTAATTCCAATGACGGGGAACCTAATGTTGCAACCGTAAGTACCTGAGTTACTCCTCTGGTAAATAAGGCACTCCCGTGGGTCCTTGGCAGAAGACCTACTTTTGATGAGATGGCACGTATGTCAGTGATCCCTCTGCCATCAGGTCTTTTACCTTCATCTAAAATAATGTGCTGAATAGCTTTTTTCTCAAGTTCAGAAATAGCTCGCAGCATATCAACTTTTTTGTATTTACCTTCATATTTTATTAATACTTCATCCCTTATTTCGTCTTGTTTTAGAGTCATTTCTGTCTTGTCCAATTCCGACTTCATAAGTTCATGTATTCTTTCTTTTGCAATTTCGGACACGTCCTTCATAAGATCTTCACCTAATGCTTTGGATTCGTATTCATACTTATGATTGTCAGGATTAACTTCGGCAGCAAACTCCTCTATTAACTTCAATACGGGCGTAAGTCCGTCCCGAGCGAATTCAATGGCTCCAAGTATCTTTTCTTCCGGAAGGATGTTAGCTTTTGCCTCTATCGCTAGAAACTTTTTGTCTTTTCCGGCAAAAGATACTGTAAGATCCAAATCACTTTCATCCTCTAAAATTTTTCTCTCCGGATTCATTATGTAACCGTTATCAACATAGCCGACTTTTGCTGTAACCATAGGACCATTCCATGGTATATCCGAAGCGTAAAGCGCCGCGGACACTGCATTCATAGCCACAAACTCCGGATCGGAGGTTTCATCCAAAGAAAGTACGGTTGCAACAACTTGCACGGCATCCATATAGTCATTTGGAAACAGAGGTCTGACGGCATGATCAATCAATCTCTTTGAGATAATCGCCTCGTCGTTAGGCCTGCCGTCCCTTTTTACAAATCGGGAAGATTTTATTAGACCGCTAGCGTACAACTTTTCTTCATAATTAACTGTTAAAGGAAAAAAATCGAGATCGGGGTTTGCCTCACCGGCTACTACAGTAACTAAAATGACTGTATCTCCATAGGTTGCTTTAACCGCCATATTGGCTAAAAACGCTAACTCTCCGGTCTCCAGCACGAGCTTTTTACCGGCTAACTCAATTTCCTTTTTTACATACTTTTTATTCATTTTTTTATTTTCCGGAAAACAGCAAGCTGATTAAGTTCCAAAATATTATGCACAGACAAGTGCACAATATCCTAACACCTAATCTGACTTGATATCCTCCAGTTTCCAAAAATTTACTAAACTACTTAATGTCAATTTTCTCTATAAGAGAGCTATACCTGTCGTCATCCTTTTTCTTAAGATAAGATAGGAGTCTTCTTCTCTTATTAACCATCTGCAGAAGACCTCTTCTGGAGTGGTTATCTTTCTTATGAAGCTTCAAATGCTCTGAAAGCTTAGAAATCTTCTCTGATAATAATGCTACCTGGACCTCCGGAGACCCTGTATCAGCATCATGCAATCTGGACTGTTTTATAATCTTGGTTTTCTTTTCCTTTAGTATAGCCATATCTAGTAAGGAATCTTAGCATAGTGACAACTAAAAATCAACTATTTATACCGCTCGGTGCGACACTCCAAGTAATAATGCCCGGGCTGCATCTTTTGTAACATTTAAGTTCCAACTTACGGATGTATTTAATACCAGAAGGCTCAAACTATCGGCAAATGGCTCTACTATATTAAAATGACCAAATCTAAAGTTTCTGTCAGTGTTGTCCAAATTAACTATCTTTGCCGCATGAATCTCTTTTTCTAGCTCTTTATATGTCTGGCCGAAATCATCCAGAACTTGGGCGCCTATTGTAATAAATGCATCATAATCGCTCCCTTTTAATTCGGTCCGGACTCGTGTAACATCAAATTCCTTGAGTACTGGGCTTATCCTAAGGTATAGAATTCCATGGTCGGTTGAATACTGAACCTTTGCTGCAGGCGTGTTTGAATAATCTATGGAAACGTGCAATTCCCTGCTGGACAAGTCGGATACAATTTCTTCCTTTCTCAACAAGTTCTCACACTTTTCAGGGATTTTACCCGGGTATATAAGGGAAACATTTTTTTCCTTATTCTTCAGCATATAATAAAGCCCAACACCCGCGCAGTAAGCGTCAACTCCACTGACCTTGGACGGCAGTATCGCTACGCGCTTTGAATTCTCAAGCAACTCGGTTATTAAATTGTTTTTTTCTTTGATTTCCATAAGTTTGATAAATCTGGCAATTATATAACATTCGACTTATAGCGTCAAACTGGAAGTCTTTTTCCTTATATGTTAGTATCCATGTTATCCCATAATAAATAAGGAGGTTACTTTGAAATGGCTCACATTAAGTGCGGGACAGATGAGGAGGGACGGAAGACGTGGTTCCGTATAATATTAAGTGAACCCACTGAAAAAGAGGCTGCAGAACTTTTACGGCTAAGAAAGTCAGAACTTTCAGATTTTCACCGCGGCAGGGTTCTTGACTTAATGAATCTGATTGACACGGCCCAGGAAGCCTTGAGCATCCTGTAAATTATAGTGACCGAAAGAAATGTTTTCAGGGGATTTGGACATAATTTAATTTATGATTCTGAATTCCCTTTTATTTTGCTTCTATCCACATACCCAGTGAAATATTTTCAAATTGAGGCTTGAGAAGTACACCACATTCTACATCCTTACCAACGATATTTACTTCGTCTTTTCCTTTCTTCAGTTTTTTGATGGTACCGGTGTATAAAGGAATGTCTTCTGCGGTTATATCAGCGGGATCTTTGTCATAAACCGAAATCCTACCGTTTACTTTTAGTGCACCTGCAAGAACTTTTGACCCTGCAACTATATCACCTGACGGAAGTTTAAATATTTTGAGAACTTGAGCCCGTCCTTTTATTCTGGCCTCAGCCTCACTTGCCGTACCTTCCAAAATGCTTTGGGCATCATCCACAAGTTCATATATGGTTTTATAAGTTTTTAGAGGCACCTTATATACTTCGGCAAGCTCTTCTATCGCAGGAGGGATTCGCACATTGAATCCAATTACCACACCTTTAGCGCTTTGAGCCAACATAACATCAGATTCTGACACATCTCCGGTAGCTGAATGCAGAAACTTTAACGCAAAACTAGCCCCTACAGACGAACTTATAAGCTCCGCTAGACTTCCCTTTACGGCTTCTAAAGTACCTTGAGTATCTGTTTTCAAAACTACTGCAATTGTTTTTTTGGCTTCTTTACCAATAATTTCAACTTTGTCTATATCCTTTGCCAATTCCGCAAGTTCGCTTCCCTTAGTTAAAACCAGATCTCCCACGTTCGGAACGTTGCTGAATCCCAGAATTTCTACTGGCGTTCCCGGTAGAGCTTCTTTAAGAACCTGACCTTTATCATCCATTAAGGACTTGACTTTGGCGTTAAACCCACTTGCAATAACCTCGTCTCCGGTCCTCAGTTTGCCGTTTCTTACAATGCACGAAACTACAACACCTTTTTTTCTATCCAATCTTGCTTCAATGATTGAAGCTTCAAGTTCTGTATCGGGATCAGCTTTGAGCTCAAGAACTTCAGAAAGGGCTAATATGGCATCAAGAAGGGCATCAAGATTTTTTCCTGTTTTGGCAGAAACTTCGACAGATATTACATCACCGCCCCAATCTTCCACTAATACCGATTCGTTGGCTAATTCCTGCTTCACTTTCTGAGGATCAGACCCTGCCGTATCAATCTTGTTAATGGCCACAATTATCGGCACATTACCCGCCTTTGCATGTGAAATGGCTTCTTTTGTCTGAGGCTTAACACCTGCATCGGCAGCTACAACCAAAACAACTATGTCCGCGGCTTTACCACCTCTGGCACGCATCTGTGTAAATGCCGCATGTCCAGGAGTATCAATAAATGTTATTTTTTGGGAATTATGAGTTATTTGATAAGCACCAATGTGCTGGGTAATACCGCCGTACTCTTTCTGCTGAATATTTGTCTTTCTGATAACATCAAGAATAGAGGTCTTTCCATGATCAACATGGCCCATGACGGTAACGATAGGAGGTCTTGTATTAACTTGTTTGCTCGCAGCTCTGTCTTTTGACATA
>QZJF01000002.1 GCA_003599255.1 candidate division WWE3 bacterium
TCACCAAATTTTGGTTTTGAGATTCTTCAAAAAATTCGAATTCGACTCGACGAGAAAACCTGCTACCCCTGCGTTATGTGCTGTTTCCATATCTGTACTGGAATCGCCGATCAGAATAGATTCTTTCAGATCAATGTCAAAGTCTTTAACGGCATTTTCTATCATTCCTGGGGCCGGTTTCCTGCAATTGCAATTGTCATCATAACCGTGTGGGCAAAAATATATCTTATCCAGGATAACTCCGCCGTTTAGCAACTCCTTTTCCATTTTTTCATGCACTCTTTCAAGATCCTCTAGAGACATTTTGCCTCTTGCTATTCCTGCTTGATTAGTTACCACTATTAGCAGATACCCCTTTTCTTTAAGAATTCTTAAACCTTCAACTACACCGGGCAGTATTACAAATTGATCCGGAGATTTGATATAATCGTGTTCTCCTGCTTTTTTATTTATGACGCCATCTCTGTCTAAGAAAACGGCTTTGTTTGACATATCCGTATTTTAGAACAATTCATTGAACACCGTCTATATCAATGTTAGCCTAATACTATGCACTCAGGGAAACATACAAAGATTGTTGCCACACTTGGTCCTGCCTCGGAAGATCCGGAAACTATTACGCACATGATAAAAGCGGGCGTGAATGTTTTTAGGTTCAACATGAAACATAACACAAATGAATGGCATGTTGAAAAGATAAAGATTGTGCGAAATATATCCAAAGAATTGAACATCCCGGTAGGTGTATTGATTGATCTTCAGGGTCCGGAGATCAGAATAGAAACTCAGAAGGACATTCAGGTTGAAAAAGGAGATCATGTTTTTTTTGTGAATGATTTTTCGGAAGTTAAGGAATTATCCAGAGAAACTTCGCTTACACAGGAGCCGAAAGTGGTTAAGATATCCGAAAAAATAGTTTTAGACACGTTAGACATTGAAGACCAGTTTTCAATAGATGACGGATTTTTGGAATTTGAAATTGTAGAATGTTTCGGAAACGGATTTATAGCAAAAAGCTTGGACAACGGCGTTATCAGCGATCACAAATCGTTAAATCTTATAGGGAAGGATGTTGCTTTACCTTCTCTAGTTGAAAAAGATCTGGAGCGCCTGGATATTGCTGCAAAGGCGGCAGTAGATTTTGTAGCTTTGTCATATGTAAGAACCCAAAAAGATGTAGTAGAGCTAAAAAAGGAAATGTCTTCCAGAAATCTAAAGGCAAAGATTGTAGCCAAAATTGAAAGCGAGAAAGGCATTGATAATATTGACGAAATTATCGACGAATCGGATGTTGTAATGGTTGCCCGCGGAGACTTAGGTGTGGAAATGCCCATAGAACGGATAGCCTATCTGCAGAAAACAATAATAAATAAATGCAGGAGTAAAAATAAACAAGTGATTGTTGCGACACAAATGCTGCAATCGATGACGGTGAGCTCAAGGCCTACACGGGCCGAAGCCACCGATGTTTCCAATGCTGTGTATGATGGGGCGGACGCTGTGATGTTATCTGCCGAATCTGCCACCGGAAAGTATCCGGTTAAATCGGTAGAGGTTATGCGGAGAATTTTAAAATTCAATGAAACTCATTCTCAAGTTTTCGAAGTTGCGCCTCATAATAAAGATCAGACAAACACTATCGTAAAAGCCGCCGTTTCCATTTTGGAATTCAATTGGGCGAAAATAGATAAAGTAATAGTGTTTACGGAAACAGGATATACTGCAAATGCCCTATCCAGTTACAGAATAAAAATACCCGTAGTGGCAGTGAGTGAAGATGTGGCTACAGTTGAATCACTGACAATTGATTATGGTGTACATCCGGCAGTAATGAAATTTCCCCACGGGCAATTTGAGTTTTCTTCAGTAGAAGATCAGCTTCTTGGATTGGAGCTAGTAAAAAAGGGTGAGAGAGTTCTGGTAATACACGGAAGACAGTGGAAAGATCCGGGAAAAACCAACGCATTATTTATACTTCAGGTCTAAAATAATCATCAAAAAATTTAGTCTTGATTCTCTCACCAAAATTTGTACATAATAGTGATATGTATTTATATAAGGAGAAAGGATTCTCGCTGGTCCTTTTGTTAGTTCTCATATTGTTTCTTGCTTCAGCCGGCTTTTATTTTTCAAGAAATTTTCTGCGATTTAATATTCAACCTCCGGTTGTAACCAGCTCTACACAGGTTGTAAACCGTCCGTCTTCCATAATTGTCGATCACACTTCGGTAGAATTGTTCGATCAAATTCCCGATGAGTACATTACGGCAGCGAAGAACTTAAAAATGTTTTATATGGACCGTTCCGTAGGTTCCAATATTAACGACGGTTTGACATGTCTTGCTTATCCGAATACGGCTTCCGCTCCAAGTCATTGCAAACGTCCTGATGCAACCACAGCGGAGCTTACTCCGGATGCAAAATATGACAGAACTAACTGGGAGTATGTTTTCTGGGATGGTGACTGCGGTATGTGGTACAACAAGATAAAATGTTTTATGGATCGGGTAGATGCTGTTCGCACTAATTTTGATGTAATGTCATTTCAATTTAGTTATCTTGAGGTTATGGATGGCAGCGGAATTGCCGATCCCCAGACAGGCTATTTTGCGGACAACAGATATTATGATTATTCTGACATGGAAGCATTGGAGGCCCGTTACCCGGATAAAACTTTTGTACATTGGACAACCAGTCTTGCACGATCTATCGGAACACAGGAATCAAAGGATTTTAATGAGCAAATGAGAAGTTATGCCCGCACCTATAACAAAGTTCTTTTTGACGTAGCGGATATTTTGTCTCATGACCCTGACGGGAATCCCTGCTATGACAATAGAGACGGTGTAACAAATCCCGATGATGGACAGAGTATTCCGGCAATTTGCCCTCAGTATACGTCAGAACGTGAAGGGGGGCATTTGGGAAGCTATTCCGCAGGAAAGATTAGGGTAGCAAAAGCTTTCTGGGTATTGATGGCTAGAATTGCAGGATGGGAGCCGGGAACTCCGCCAACACAGACTCCTCCGCAGAACTCCGCTCCCACGGTAAATGCCGGTTCTGACGTAACAACTATTGTAGGATCAACAATTGCACTTGCGGGTACGGCAACAGATGACGGCAGACCAAATGGGACTTTGCTTACAACCTGGACGGAATCATCTGGAAGAACAGGTTTCTCCTTTAACAATGTTAACAGCCTAAATACTTCTGCCACCTTTTCCCAAACCGGAACTTATATGATTAGATTAACGGCCAATGACGGTGATCTGACAAGCTATGATGAGCTGATGGTTACTGTAAATTCAGAACCGGCACCCGAACCTGAACCGACGCCTGAGCCAGAGCCCGGTCCGGAACCCGGCCCTGTGGATACTTCCGGAAGGGTTTTTTATCTCGCAATGGATTCCGTGCAATCACATCCGGAGTGTGCTGTATGCCGAAACAATGAGATAGCATTAGACCCTGTTGGGGTACGTAACTCCGGCTATTCTTTTAATGGAATTAATAGTTATGTAGATGCTTCAGGATCTAATCCATTATCAGGTTTGTCGGCATTTACGCTCTCATTATGGGTGAAACCTGCGTTCGATGAAACCAGCGCGGCCAGATACAATATTTATTCAGACATGGACGGAAATCAATTAATGTATCTTGGTCCGATATTTGATTGGAGATTTACTTTGAGAACTACGGCAGGGGTTGCAAGAGTTGATACATTGAATGTGGTCTGGGACCCTAATACTTGGAATCACTTGGCGGTTGTATTCTCAGGAACCGAGTTAAAGATATACTTCAATGGGGTATTATCAAACACCTCTACAGTGTCGGGTGCCATGATAACTAACTCGACAAAAGTTGTACTGGGATCTTCAGGTGTTCGTTCGAGTTACTTCCTTGGATCACTTGACGAGGCTTCGATCTTTAATAGAGCCTTCACAGCTGACGAAGTATCTGCACTATATACCCAGGAAAACTGATAAACTTAATATAGAATTTAATAAATCTGCCCTATGGACAACCATCAAATATTAGAATTGGAGCGCGAAAAACTGCGTGTGGTAGCGTCAGGGATTAAGGAGGGAATCATAATCCTGGATCCGCAGCAAAAAGTGACCCTTATTAATAAGGCTGCTGAGGAGTTGACCGGTTACGGCCAATCAGATGTTCTGGGTCAACATATTAGCGGTTTTCTGAATCTACTGGATGAATCAGACCGGCCAATTGATTCAAATTTGTATTGTCCGTTAGGCGAAATAGATACCGAGGGGGTTTTTTACCATCAGGAAAAATTAAATCTTGTAACAAAAACAGACACTATTAAAGTGATCAATATGGAGTCCCGAAAAATGCGGGAAGGCTCCAAAATTGCAGTCGGTGCAATATTGATTTTAGAAAATGTATCCACGGAAAATGAGTTGGAGAGAATGAAGGTGGATTTCGTTTCCATGTCCGTTCATCTGCTCAGGACGCCGTTGACCATATTGAAAGGATTTTTATACAATCTTTCACAACCAACTACTGCTGCAAAACTAGACGAAAAAGAAAAGACTTATCTGGAATCGGCAGTATCAGGTGCTGAAGAATTAGGGATGCTAGTAGAAAACGTTTTACACCTTTCTGAACTTCAGCAAGGAAGATTTAGAATTAATGTATCCTCGGTAAATTATGAAGGTTTAGTGGCAACGGTGACCCACGATTTTAAAAAAGCTGCGGAGAGTAAAGGTATTTCTTTAATTTATATACCACCGTTGTATGAGATTCCTATGATACAGGCAGACTTTGTCCGAATAAGAGAGGTGCTGATGAATTTAATCGACAACGCTATCAAGTTTACCGATAAGGGTAAAGTCGAAGTTACTGTCTCAAAGGAAGAAGGTTTGATTCACACAATTATCAAAGACACAGGTGCCGGCATACCTGAAGAAAACATCCACCACTTGTTTACAAAGTTTTACAGAATCAAAGATCCCTTAGAGATGGAGTCAGGTCAGGGCTTAGGTCTTTATATATGTAAAAAGATTATAGATGCTCATAACGGGGAAATATGGGCGGAAAGTGTTTTGGGACAGGGATCGGTATTTCATTTCACGCTACCCACCATATGATAAAAAATATCTTCAAAGATAAATATATGCTGAGGAAATCCCTAAAAATATCGGCAATTGCCCTTGTATATTTTTTTAACGCAGTTGTGATTGTGTATTTATTTTTTGAATACAACACGATAAAAGATAGCACGCAGCAAATAGTAACCGATTATGCAGCAATTAAAGAAACACAGGAAAACTTCAGTTCGAATTTTTCTGAGGAGCTCTTTGAGGAACATCTCAAGTTGATTGAGAAACAGAAATTAAGAAGTGATTTATCTAGTGTGGAAATAGAATTAGAGAAACTGAAAGACACGGAGGAAGGATCTTTCCTGGACCAGATCAATAGTATTTATGACAAGTATGGAGACCTGCAGGCCAAGATTAAACGAAACGATAGTGTAAAGATTGATACTTCAAAAACAAAAGAAAGCGCGGAAGAGTTTGGTACTCTTCTTCTTGAAAAAGATTTTGAAGCACTTGAGACATCAATCGATGAAAATAATCTTTCCCTTGACGATTCATATAAGAAATATCTTGACTCACTTCCCAAACCTACTGTGTCTACAGGCTCAGCACAAGGTTATTCATATCTGACAATTACAACCGAAAGGGGAACAACCCACGGAGTTTATCTTATTAAAGTTCCACTCAGCAGTTATAGGGTAAGAACTATTGCGGCAATAGAAAACGATTGTAGCGACAATTGTCCCACTAAGACCATGCAGCAGTATGTCACTGAAAATAACGCATACGCGGGAATGGTCGGCTCCTATGCTTGTCCTGCCGATTATGCCGCCTGCGCGGGTAAAGTTTATTCTTTTGATTATGCACTTTACGACAGCAATGATGATAAGTGGTTCAATAAAGATGCGTTGACCTGGTTTGACACCGGAATGTTTACTTTTAGAGGAAATTCCTATGAGTTTTACAGAAAAACTTCGGAATATGATGGGGATTCAGTTGATGCCGCTGTTTCAAATTTTCCCTCTCTTTTAAAAAACGGAGAAGTGGTAGTTGATGAAGATATCTTAACTTCATATCAAAAAGTCAGGGCGCTTAGAGGAGCAATAGGCGCAGGCAAAGAAAATATCTATCTCGCGTACATAACAAACGCTACTGTAACTGAGGCAGCGTATGCAATGAAATCATTGGGGGCTCTTCATGCACTTAATCTTGATGGGGGTGGTACTGCCGCAATGTATATCAACGGTAGATATGTGGTAGGTCCGGGCAGGGGTGTTGCTAACGCAATATTGTTGATAAAGTAAAAATATCTGATATTATTCCTTTGGGGGTCAAACTCACTAAAACGTTTCAAAAGTTGCAAGCGTTTCTTCGATTATCGTTTTTTCAAATTCTTCATTTGTGCTCTTAATAGAAAATATAATCATAATTTTGTTGGGCATAATTGCATAAACAAAGTCGGTTCCCCTCCATGAGTATCCCTTTAACATAATCGCGTCTATATTCCCGAGTTTTACAGGCACATCCTGTGCGTCAGGAGCAAACCCTTTCACCACTTTAAACTCTTCAATTAAAAGTTGTTTTTGTTCGGAAATAAACTTATCGAAATCTGTGCTCAAATAGTACGTATATACACCTATACCATCCATTTGATTCAAATCCACATATGTATCAGGCTTGGCTAGTACCACTAATTTCCTTGCGCCTTGCGCGGGCGGTGCTTGTATATCACAGCAGGTATCATCAAGATTGGGATGGATAAAAAGAAACTTCATCTGCTCACTTATAAATGTTTTAAAAGGTTCTTCAGGGAGAATTTCTCCCTCGGGAAAGAATTTGAAAGAAAGGAATATTTCATCGGTTGTGCTTTTGTACTTTTGTCGGACACCAAAATCACCTTTGTAGATCTGAGCGATCTCGTAATAGATACCAAAACGGGGCGAGTAGTACACTTTGTAGTCGGAATCGCAGTTTTTGATGTCAAAAGTCCTTGCGTCAACTTCATCAACTAACGTTTTTGAAATTACGGAAAAGATTGCCGCTTCAGGACACTTGCTCTTAAAACTATCCCGTTTTATTTCAGTTATACGATCAATTGTTCTTATACCGATGTTTAAAGGAGTGATTCTAAATATATATCCCTGACTCAAGTTTTCCTCGGTTACTGTGGATAGATCCTCAGCGGTACTGTCGTAAACTATTTCTATTTTGTTGTTGGGGTTTTCATAAGCATAAATTTCTGATTCCGGAGGGTACTTTACGAAAATTTTTAATCCCTCATTTTTATACTGAGTCCACTCTTTTGCCGGTTCCGGTTCAGGGATTACTTCGGGTTTATCTTCAACTTTAAACTCTGGCGGAGGGGGAGTAGGAATAGACTTAATGTAAATAATGTAAGCCGTAATCAAGAGCGCGATAGCGAGAACAACCATTTTAACCGCGAACATAATTTTGTTAAATTTCTTCTTCTTTTGTTCGATTTCCTCTTCTCTTTTTTTTGCAAGCTCTACAAGGCCGATATCCTCCTGTTTTTTTGGTTCGGGATGTTGATTGTCCTGCGGCGTTTGTTCAGCTTTTTCTTCCGGTTGTTGAAGTTCTTCAGGCATATGCATTTAAATTATAAAAGTTTTACGGACATTTGCATAATGTTTCATATTAAATATTGACTTTATTAGATAAAAATACCTACAATTAATGTAGGAAATGAAAAATAGAAAATATTTATTTCTGCCCAATATTTAATTTTTAAAACGACACTTCACGCTGTGGGGTGTCTTTTGTTTTTTAGGAGGTGAATTAAACAATGCCAGTAAAAAAGAAGAAAGCAGCTAAGAAAACTACTACAAAAAGAAAGACAACAAAAGCTAAGACCAAGTCTAAGAGAAAGTAATTTCTTTTTTTATAGTTTCTTATCTGATAATGCTTATATGTAAAAGCGGTTCTGTAACAGGAGCCGCTTTTCTTTTACAAGAATATTTTAAAGTCCCAGAAGATCAGATTCTCTTTGCATGGCGCTGAGAGTTACATCTATAAAGGTGTTGATGTCCACACCTACTTTATTTTCACATTGGGTGATTTGTGTTCTGTCCACCTGCCTGGCAAATTCTTTTTGCTTGAACTTTTTTAAAACCCTTTCGGTTGAAACAGCGGACAATTTCTTTTCGGGCATAACCAAGGCTACAGCAACAATAAAACCGGTTAATTCATCACAACATTCTAAAGTCCATTCCAACAGGGTTTCGGGCTCGCGTAAGTGTGTAATTTTATTATTATGTGATCTGAACACGTTGAGCATTTCTTCCGGGGTTTCGTAATCTTGCAGCCAATCCAGAAGCATAAGTGTGTGTTTTTCCGGGTTGTCGGTTGTTATTTCCCAGTCGGAATCGTGAAGTATGCCCGTAATTTCCCACTCATCCCTCGATAATGTTCCGGTGTCCCGGCCTTTCGACCGGTAATAATCATAAAAAGCAACTAAAGTTTTGCCGACAGCAAAACAATGTCTCTGCAGGTTTCGGTTTTTCATTTTGTCACGGAGCAGTTCATTCGCACTGTCTAAGGTAAGTTTTTGCATAGGAAAAATTATAAACCGTAAATCTTTTTAGTGTTTTCGTCCAGTTCAAATTTTAGCTGAGGGAATGGAACTCCCTCTCTAGCCGAAACATCTTCCAGGAACCAAAAGACTCTTTCGCTGTGTCCGAATCCAAAAGTCGGAGGCATCCCGTATTCCAGCATTTCCACATAATCAATATCCAGCCATTGTGCTTCTTCATCTCCCTCGTCCCGCAGTTGCTGTTGCTCTTTGAATCGAGCCAATTGATCAAGCGGATCGTTTATCTCTGACCATCCGTTTCCGAGTTCGGATCCGGCAATAATAGGTTGAAATCTTTCGGTTATGCTTGGGTTTTCAAAATGAGATTTGGAAAGCGGGGACAGATACTTGGGGTGGTTGATCAAAAAAGCCGGTCCCGCAATTTCTTTTCTTAGTTCTTTCCAAAGCATATCAATCCCTCTCATTACATTTTTATCGAAATCTCCCTTAATATGGTATTTCTTGATTAAGTCCCCCACCTCTTTAACGGTTGTCTCGTGTACATCTATTCCAAACTTTTTCTTCATGATTTCACCAAAATCAATTTCTTCCCAGCCTTTGGAAAAGTCCACAGTCATTCCGCGGATCGTAAAAACCTGTTTTCCATCGTAAACTTCATCCAAGATACGTGCGTATAATTGTTTAATAAATTCCATTCCGGCTTTCCAGTCCGCGTAAGCCCAATAAAATTCCATGGCAATATGTTCAGGCAGATGTTCGTCCGATAGGCCCTCATTTCTAAATCTCGGTCCTATTTCATACACTTTTTCATAACCACCGCCGATTAGTCTCTTTAAATACAATTCCTGGGAAATTCTTAAATAAAAATCCTGGTCGATGGCGTCCATGTGGGTAACAAATGGTCTGGAATCCGCCCCACCGGGAATCATTTCCAATACGGGAATGTTAATTTCGTGAAAACCTTTTTCTTTGAAAAACTCTCTGTGCACTTCCCAGAATCGGGCTCTGCGCAAAAATCTTTGATAGACATCTTCGTTAATATTTGTGTCCAGATATCTTCTTCTTAGTCTAGTTTCTTTATCTTTTAATCCGTCCCATTGATCCGGCATAGGTCTCAATGATTTTACGAGAATTCTTAGATGCTCTATCTGAACCGAAATTTCCCCGGTTTTTGTTTTTGTAACTACACCTTTTCCTTCGGCAAAGTCTCCCACATCCAGTAATCCCAGATCATCGTATCCAAGCTCGCTGTTTTTATAATCCGGTTTCTTGATAACGTCTTCCTTTATATACAGTTGTATTTTTCCGGTGGAATCCTTGAGGTCAATAAATGTCAGATTTCTGTGGCTTCTGATTGCAACAATTCTTCCGGCAACAACTATAGTCTTGCCTTCGAGTTTTTCGAAATCATCTTTAACTTTTGACGCGGGATGTTGCACAAACGAGCGTGCGGGGAACGGGTCAACTCCAAGTTCCTTTAGTTTTCCCAACTTCTCAATGCGGACATTTCTCAATTCAGCAAGTGTAGCCATGCATTAAGTAATAACACGAAACAGCGTTATTATTCAATATTTAGTATGGTGTAGGTGAGCTTGCCCATCGGGGCTTCTACTTCTATTTTTTCTCCTACCTTCTTGCCAAACAGGGCAACACCCAGCGGTGATTCGTGGGAGATTTTCTTTTCCAAAGGATTAGCCTCAGGAGCACCAACGATGTGAAATGTTTCCTCTTCGCCGTCAATATGCACGGTAACCTTGGAACCTATGGCAACTCCGTCACCCTTAGTGGGTTCATAAATCTTGGAATTCTTGATGACCTCTTCAAGTTCGGCAATTCTTCCTTCGATGTAGGATTGTTCTTGTCGTGCAGCATCATATTCAGCGTTTTCGGAAATGTCTCCCATTTCACGGGCGTTCTGAATTCTTTTTGCAACCTCCGGCCGCTTGATTTCAACAAGCTCCTTCAGTTCATCTCTTAATTTTTCTAGACCTTCTCTGGTCACATATAAGCTATCTTTTTGCATTTCTTTAACACTTCGGACAAAACCAAAATACCTCTGATGTACTACAAGAGCGGGATTCGGCTTCGCCTTAAAAAAAATAGTCCCCTAAGTTAATAAGGAACGATTACCGAGGGGTGTTCATTTTGAGCACTAGATATATTTATCACAATCCAAGGTATGTGTCAAACCCGGGTACTTGATTTTGCTTAGTAATATCAATAAATGTGCCGTTTTGTTATAATTCCCGGTGTATATGAAAAAAGCTTCAAAACTCAATTCTCAGTGGATTTTAACACCTTTATTAAAATCAGATAATGACCCGAAAATTGAGGATAAAACCCGAGAGGTGGAAGAAAAATGCTACGAGTTTATAAACAAGTGGAAAGACAGGACTGATTACCTAGAAGATCCCGCAATACTAAAGACAGCATTGGACGAATATGAACATCTAAGCGCCAATTATGGTACAGATGGAGACGTGGGTTATTACTTTGGATTGAGAAGTTCTCAGGATCAGGACAGTCCGGCGATTAAAGCTAAGTACAACAAGATAGTAGATCGTAGTATTAAAATCGGGAACGATATTCAGTTTTTTACTCACAGACTTGCAAAAGTATCCCCGGAAATGCAAAAAAAGTTTCTGGAGTTTCCGGGTTTGCATGATTATAGTCATTGGCTGGAACTTCTGTTTAACGAAGCAAAATATTTGTTGAGCGAACCTGAAGAAAAAATACTGGCTCTGAAATCTGTAACCTCATACAGTAACTGGGTCCGGATGACTTCATCTTTTATCTCAAAGGAGGAAAGGAAGATAAAAGGGAAAAAGGACAAAGTCTCTTTTTCCGAATTAATGAAGTTAGTAAATGACGAGAACAAAGAAATGAGGGACTCGGCCGCGGAATCCGTTAATGATATTTTGCGTACCCATGCGGATACTGCCGAGGCTGAAATAAATTCAATTTTATCTGACAAAAAAACAAATGATGAATTGAGGAATATTGAAAGACCTGACTTGCCTAGGCACTTATCCGACGATATAGATACGGAAGTAGTTGACGCCTTACTGGATAGCGTCGAGTCCAGATACGATATTTCAAAAAGATACTACAACCTGAAGAAAAAGCTCTTAGGCTTTAAAAAACTCAAGTACCACGAACGTACAATGCCGTACGGGGAACTCAACAAGAAATATTCTTATGAAGATGCGGTAAAAATGGTGGGGGATACCTTTAAGAAACTTGACGGGGAATTTCATTCTATTTTCGAGGATTTTGTTAATAATGGGAAAATCGATGTTTATCCGAGAAAAGGAAAATATAACGGTGCATTCAGTATTCATGGGCTAAAAACCCAACCGGGATATATTCTTCTAAATCACGCTGACGAATTGAGGGATGTTACAACCCTTGCCCACGAGATGGGGCATGCAATAAACAATGAGCTAATCAGAACCAAACAAAATGCGCTTAATTTTGACACCCCGTTAAGTACGGCCGAAGTAGCGAGCACATTTATGGAAGATTTTGTGCTCGATGAGCTTGAGAAGGGGGCAAATGACGAACTTAAACTTGCCATAATGATGATGCGTCTTGACGATTTGGTATCTTCGATATTCAGGCAGGTAGCCTGCTACAAGTTTGAGCAGGAGTTACACCACACTTTCAGAGAAAAAGGTTATCTGCCAAAAGAAGAAATCGGCAAAATATTTGTAAAACACATGAGCAATTATCTGGGCCCTGACGTTGAAATGTACAAAGGAACCGAAAACTGGTGGGTTTACTGGAGTCATATCAGAAGATACTTTTATGTCTATTCATACGCCAGCGGGCTTTTAATATCAAAGTCACTTCAGGGGGCGGTTAAGGAAGATAAAGCATTTATTGCAAAAGTCAAAGAATTTCTATCCGCAGGAACCTCGGATTCGCCACGGAACATATTTTTGAAAACCGGTATAGATATAGGACGCAAGCAGTTTTGGCTGGACGGACTTGACGAAATAGAGCAATTACTGGTAAAAACTGAGAATACGGCACACAGCATGAAAAAAATATAGAAAGTGAGAGGAGGTAACGATGGCCGGTAATGACGGCAAATGGGCGGTTCGGACTCCTGATATGGCAAAGCAAGCCGTTTTGGATTACATTAAGTCCAAACAGGAGCGTGCAAAAAACTCCATGGGTCTTGTTTCTCTGATGATTAAGGATGAAGAAACTGACCTCAATGAAGTTGCCAGGAAAGTGAGTGTTTCCTCACTTATCAACGATAAGGCCTATGGCTTTGTCTTTCCGGTCCGTGTGGTTTTCGGTGAAAAGAGACAACCGGTTGTTCGGAGGTATCTCGTTAAGTGCCAGGATGGCAAGGTGTACTCCGAGTAGCCCTATGAGGCGTGACGCTTTTTCCCCAAAAAGCCCACGCCTTATTTTTTGCAAATAGTTAACTCATTTCATGTAAACAGATGTAGTTTTATAGTAGTCATCTATATAGACAGAATCTGATATAAAGTGTTTTGAATTCCAGCTTTATTAGGTATAATACCTCAGACTTAAGCCCTCTAGTTTTTTAGGGGAGGTTCTCTGTTGGGATTTAGGATTACCTTCAGACACAACTTATAGCTATGAAATTAAAGATTACGACATCAGGTGTAGTTGCAGTATTAGCTGTCTTGGCAGCAATTGGAGCATTCCTTATTTACAGGATTACGGACTTAAGAGTCTTACAGGAAAACATAGGTGTTAGCAAAATTGAAGTAGAAAACAATGTGTTTGTTCGAACATACCCAAATGTAACTCTGGAAAATCTTTGGATCGCATATCGCGATAAAATTCAAAAGGACGGAAGGACTATCGACCGTAGCCGCAATTATCTAACCACATCTGAAGGTCAATCCTATTCTTTGCTCAGATCAGTATGGATGGACGATAAAGAAACTTTTGACCGTGTTTTAAAATGGACAACAAACAATCTGCAGAAGAGGGAAGATGATGAACTATTTGCATGGAAGTGGGGTCAGAACTCCGAAGGACGTTGGGATGTACTTGTCGAAGAGGGAGGTATGAATTCGGCGGCAGATGCGGATCAGGATATAGCTCTTGCGCTTATCTTTGCTTCAAAGAGATGGAATCAGGACCACTATATTAAACAGGCCAGAGAAATACTGGCGGACATTTGGAGACAGGAAGTCCTTGAGCTTAACGGTAAATATTATTTGCTGGCAGGCAATTGGGCAAAAACCGAAGCCCTGCCGACAATAAATCCCTCTTATTTTTCACCTGCCGCTTATCCAATATTTGCAGAAGTAGATCCTGCACATCCTTGGATGGCGTTAAGAGACACCTCTTACGAAGTATTGGAAAAAGTGACCTTGGGTGAACTAGGAGCGGGGAAGAGTGCCGGCCTTCCGCCTGACTGGGTCAACATTAACCCAAGAACAGGGGAACTTATACCGGTAGTTCATTCGGATAAAGACACAAATTTCGGTGATGACGCGTTTCGTGTGGTGTGGAGAGTAGGGTTGGACTACAAGTGGTTCGGAAATGAACGGGCCAAAATTTATTTGGAAAATCTCTCATTTTTAAGAGATGAGTGGACTCAGAATCAAAAAATTTATGCCGCATATACACATAAAGGAGACAAAGTTACGGATTTTGAATCATATAGCATGTATGGTGGGGTACTCCCCTATTTTAGAATTTTGCACCCTGAGATTGCAGAAGAAATATATTTAAAGAAACTTGCACCTTTATATAATCCCGATATCGAAGACTTTAGAGAGGACGTAGGTTATTACGCACAAAATTGGGTATGGTTCGGAATAGGTTTTTATGAGAACAAGTTGCCAAATTTGTATGATGCAAAGGAGCTTGGTGAATGAACAGTGATAAACAGGTAAAAACGCCTCATGAAATAATTTCTGCCAACATACAAGCTCCCAAGGTATTTTTAATATTAAATATTGCGGCAACAATTTTTTATTTATTCTGGTGGTTTGATCTAAGAAATGTCGGAAATCCCCTATTATACTTAGCATTATTCATAGGTGAGGTCTACCACGTATGGCAGGCAATCGGATTTGCAATCACAGTTTGGAACCAGAAGAAAACAAGACATGTGCCCATCAGGAGAATTTACCCGGTCGACATATTCATAACCGTCTGCGGCGAACCAGTAGAAATTGTTGAGAAAACAGTGAGAGCCGCAATGGACATTGAGTATCCCGATTTCAAAGTTTACGTATTAAATGACGGCAAAGGCAGGAATCTTCCCGGTTGGAGGGAAATAAACTCAATGGCTGAAAAGTATGGAGCGATTCCGATCACCAGGGAAAATAACAAAGGCAATAAGGCCGGAAATATTAACAATGCCCTAGCTCTGACTTATGCGCCCTTTGTGGTGGTATTTGATGCAGATCATATTCCCTCTCCGGATTTTCTTGAAAAGACAATGGGGCATTTTTCGGATCATGAGGTTGTACTTGTTCAGACCCCTCAGTATTACAAAAACAGAAACGATAATTTTTTAACTACAGCGGCATGGGAACAACAGGAATTATTTTTTGGGCCTATCTGTCGTGGTAAAGGCAGAATGAATGCAACTTTTTGGTGCGGAACAAACGCCGTAGTGCGCAGAAAAGCACTGGAAGAAATAGGCGGTGTGCCGGAAGATAATATTGCGGAAGATTTCCTTGCTTCATTCCGCTTTCACGAGAAAGGGTACAAGACCGTCTATGTCGCGGAGGTTTTAGCGGAGGGACTTGCGCCTCATAATCTGGAGAACTATGTCAAACAACAATTCAGATGGGCGAGGGGTTCATCTGAAATTATCTTAAGGCACTTTCCTCTTTTTAATAGAAAACTGACAGTCTGGCAGAAGATTCAATATATGTATTCATCAAGTTATTACATGAATGGTTTTATAGCACTCATGGATGCATTGGTTCCGATAATCGTTTTGTTTACAGGTGTTATTCCGGTGCATGATACTACTTCCAGTTTTATGCTTTATTTCTTCCCTTTTATCTTTTCAACGATATATATATTGATGTTATCCACGGAGAATACAATTACATTTAGAGCCATCCAGCTTTCAATGAGTTCTTCGTTCGTGTTTATGCAGGCAGTAATGGACACTATAAGGGGAACAAAGTCTTCTTTTAAAGTTACTTCAAAGGCATACGAGGCGGGTAATTTTCTTAAATACGCACTTCCCCACTTTGCATACATGGCAGCGGGTATCACGGCAATAATCTACGGGCTTGCAAAATACGGTTTTGTTCCATCATTAATCACAAACGCATCTTGGATTCTATTTAATATGGCAATGTTTTCCGGATTCATACGGGTAGCTTACCCATGGATGGCCTTATACAACAGAATAATGTACGTAGTTACATTTATTCCTAACAAGATTGTGCGATTTGCAGGTAGCGTTTTTGGTGACATCAAACCAAGAATTGCTTTTGAACTACTGTCCAGAGAGCCTGTTGAAGTAGAACTGCCCCGCAAAACAAAAGGCAAGAAAGAATACTTTCAGAAGAGCCAATAGAATATGCGTGAAACAAAATTAATAAATCTGAATAGGTTTTTTGATGGGAAAGTGCTTTGGCTCAGTATCATGGCTATAGCATTATTTGTGCGGTTCTTTTATCTTGACGCGCTCAGTCTCCGGTTAGACGAAGCGCAAAGTGTATGGCAGGCATCTCACTCGCTGGAATTTATCAAGACGTACATGTTAAAAAATGTCCACCTTCCCCTGCATAATTCTTTACTTCATATGTGGTTGAGAATTTTCGGATCAAGTGAAATTTCGGTAAGAGTAATGTCTGCCATACCCGGGCTACTCACCGTACCCGCGCTATACCTATTATCTAAAGAAATAATCGGCCGAAAAAGATCATTGCTTACTATGCTTTTTGGGGCACTGTCTCCAATCTGGGTCTGGTACAGCCGGGAAATCAGGATGTACACACTACTGATATTTATCACCACTCTTTCATACCTTTTTTTTATAAAGATTCTCAAATACAACCGGCCCAGATATTACGTCTGGTATACGGCGGTAAATATAATAGGGATTTATACGCACTATTTCTTTTCGCTGGTTTTGTTGGTTCAGGCTCTGTTCTTTTTAATTTCTTTTCTTGATAGAAAGATCAAATGGAGTAGTGATGATGTTTATGATAAGAGGAAACAATTACTGGGACTTTCTTTGTGTGCTATCACCGTTATGGGTACCTTTGCCCCATGGTTATATATGTTATACAGCTCTTACGGATCAGGTACTCTGGCTCCAGTATTAGCCAGACCAACCACATTTAATGTTATTTTAAGTTACTTTGAATTTACCAGCGGATTTTTGCCGGATGTTCTAACTTCACTGGCAATATCATTTTGGCCGGTAATTATCCTGTTCGGTTTTGTATTTCTTACAAAAAGACAGAACCCGTTTTCTCCGGGAATACTTCTGGCACTGATGGGCGCCACGCTACCCGTTTTTATAATCTACTTTGCCAGTGTTTTGATAAAACCCATGTATTTGACCCGATACCTTATAACAGTAACACCAATGTATTACATTTTACTTGCGTGGTATTTCACCGAGATTCAGGGAAAATTACGGGTGATACTGACTACAATTTTTATTTCCACTCTTCTGCTGTCTTTGTACCTTCAGGCAACCCATCCTGATAATCCGGTCAGAGAAAATTACCGCGAGGCAGTTGCCTATCTAAACGAGAATACAAACTCAAGGGACATAATTATTCTCGCTCCTCCGTACACTATATATCCGTTCCAGTATTATTACGAAGGTACGGCTAAGGTTTCAACCATGCCCATCTGGGACAAGAAAAAAGGAGGTATTCCGGAATTTAATGAGGACAGGATGGCTAATGATGTAAAGAGTCTTCAGGCTACTCACAAAAGAATGTTTTTGCTGCTTACTACAAATCTCGAAAATTCCGACAAGGTAAAGGCCTACTTTGATGAACACTACACTAAGTTGGACAAGATAAAATTCTCAAAAGACGTCTGGCTGGAGGTCTATCAGGCGGAATATCAATAAATCTTTACACTCTGACCTATAATATGGTATAAACCGTCTATATGTATGCCCTATAGGGCTTTTTTTGTATCTGAATTTAATAAATTATATGAATAAAAATATATTAAAAACCGCATTCGTTCTTTCCGCAATCTATTTATTTTCCGTTACCGTCAAGGCTGACGACCCGGTTTTATCCACGTCCAGAAAACTTAATCCGTATGCCATAGATCAGTGCTCCACAAGCGAGGTAATCCTGGATGTACAGGTGCGTAATGAAGAAGCCCAGGCCAGAGAAAAACTGGACATTGCCCTAATTATGGACCATTCCTACAGCATGTTTGAGTATGGTGATGACCGTATGGATGAGGCCCAAATTGCAGCCGTTGAGTTTATAGATAATCTTGACCCGGCTTATGATTATCTCGCGTTAATAAGATTCTCAGAAGATGCTGAAACCCAAAAGGGCTTAAGAAACTATTATCATTCAATCAAGGACACCATTAATAATTATTATCTTGATGATTTTTCGGGTTATACAAATATCTCAGAGGCAATAGAGGAATCTATTGATGAACTTACCTCGGATGAATCACGTGATGATGCCATAAAAATAGCTATTCTTTTATCCGACGGAGGAGTAAACAGACCTTTGAATAACGGAAAAGAAGACATTGGTTATGCCAAATCCAAAGCCATGGATAGCGCAGAAAACGCCCGGGATGAAGATATCATTATTTACACCATAGCATTAAACGGTCCACAGAATACAGATAAAGAACTGCTCGAAGACATAGCCGATATTACCGGCGGGGAGTCATTTGAGGCAGATGATCTTGACGAACTTATTGATGCCTATTCAGATATTGCTTCTACTTTAACCAACATCTTGGGTACAAATGCCGAAGTATACGAGAAGATTCGTAAAGAATTCAATTACGTAAACGGAAGTGCCGTTCCCACTCCTAACCAGATAAAACACAATGGCGATGGAACTACCGAACTCAGATGGAGTTTCGGAGGACTTGAGGCAGGGGAGCATATAACCGTGAGATACAGAATTTCACCTGATGATTCCGGCAATGATCAGAAAATAGCCGTTTATCCTGATTCCGCAATTCAATTTAGAGACAGATGGGGCGGATATCAGAGTTATCCTTTCCCTCAGGGCGAACTTGATGTCAGTGTCAAAGATTGTTCACCGGACAAAGATGATGACGATGATAACGACGACGATGATGATGACAATGACAATGGAGACAATGATGATGACAACGATGGAGATGATAACGACAATGATACCGGTTTGTTATCCGCATTTGGTACAGGCGGACCGTTTTTTCCCGGAGATGTAGCCGGTGAATCAACTCAGGGATATCTCAGTTCAGGCAGCGAACCAACATCATTTATTGGCGGGTTAAAAAACATTTTCAACGGGGATGTTGCTGGTGCCGGTTTGTGTGTGGACCCAAGATTCTGGTGGCTGATGTTTGCAGTCCAGGCCATTTTACATGCAATCATTTATATGATTCTAGATAGAAAATTTGTTTCAAAGCGAAAGTTATTCTATGTAGGACAGATATTGTTAACCGCACTTGCCATGTACTGGTTCTGGAAACACTATTGTCCGCTTTGGGACGTATTGGTAGCGATGATAATAGGCTGGCTGGCGACAGGTTTAACTATCAGAAAAGGGAAAAGATTGGTAGCAACAGATCCTGAACAATTGGGTTTGCTTGATAACTGATAGTACCACTAAATAATGCTACCCGGTTATTTACCGATGTGACAGTTAAAGATATATAGAGAGAAATTGACTTATATCGGTTAAGAGGGTAATCTTACCCATAGTCTATAAATTTGGGGCTATAAATATGAAAAAAGTTTTTGATAGTTCCACTGCCTCAAAAATCTCAGTATTTGGTTTAATATTCGCATTAACAATCGCCCCGGTATTTGCGGAGGCTCCCGATCTTGTAGGAGTTTTCGGTAAAGTTACAGGACCCGGCGGCAACGTAAGCGGAGCTGATGTAGAAGTAATCTGCGGAGACCTAAGTGATAACACAACCACAAACGGTGGCGGCAGTTATTATGTTACTTTCAATCAAACCGAGTTGTGCCACGAAGGTACAATCGTAACGGTCAATGCCTCCAAGGAAGGCCTATCCGGTTCCAATACAAGTGCAGTAGCTGAGGATCCCAGAAAAGCCAAAGTCGACGTTTTCATCTCTGCCAACGAAGTTCCTGAGTTCGGTCTAATCACCGGAGCAGTAGCAGGTCTTGCATCGGCAGGTTCTTATCTTGCATTAAAGAGAAGAAGCAAAAAAGCATAATATAGGTTATAATGCCTATAAGATGATAAATAAGAAACCCGGTCTGAAAACACTTAATATCGGAATCAGATTTTTGATGTTGGGTGTTTTGATGGCCGGGTTTATTTTTGCCCAAAGTTTTGAGGTTAAAGGCAGGGTTAGAGATGCCTTAGGAAATGATATTCCTCATGCGATTGTTACGGCCGTCTGCGGTGAGCAGGTCAAAACTACCGAGGCCGCGGGGAATGGGTTTTATTCATTTAACTTCAGTACAGACGATTGCCCGGAAGGAAGCCCCCTTGTTGTTACAGCGGAAGATCCCGAGACAGGTGAAACAGGTCAAAATAGCGGAACATTCGGTGGGGCAACCCAGGTATTAGACATAGTTATAGGAGGTGCAGAAGTTCCTGAGTTCGGATTGGTTGCCGGAAGTATTGCAGCTCTTGCCTCCGCCGGTGCATATCTTGCTCTAAAAAGAAAAGCCTCCAAATCCCTCTAAACCAGCACTATAGGTTGACTATATCTTACTTTTTTGTTATAATGACAGCATCCAAATTTCACGTACCCAAAAAATCCGTGTCTTTTTTCTAGATGTAGAAAGGGAGATTTGAAATGTCGCAGAGAAATCAACCTTGTCCGCAGTGCGGAGCACCTTTGGATGATGATGGCTACTGCCGTTACCACCAAGGCTCACGTGCTGAAGTACCTGTCACTGTTTCCCCGGCGGAAACTTACTTCATTGTGAAACCGACGCCACGACTCATTCCGGAAGCATTATTGCCGGTAGCGCTGGTACTGTTTATGATCAGTGTTTTCTATGTATTTCTGGGAAACACTCTGGAGCTTTACGAGATCGGCGAACTTACCAATCTGGTCATGCTCCTCGTTAAAGCAGTAACCGCATGGATAATTGCGATCTACAATTTCGAACGAAACAAGGTTCTGCTTTCCGTGCTGTTTTCGATCAACGCGGTCCTGGGCACCCTCGTTTTCGTACTGAATCTGATTGGCTAACGCAAATTTTCTGCATCTCCGGAAAATACCCGGCGTTTCAACCTATATTTCAATATAGGGGAGTTTTCGATAAAACTGCAATACCCAAGCAAATAATGGAAATTGTTTGTTTAGGAGAAGAAACGACTCGGGAACGGGTCGTTTTTTTTGAAATTTGTTGTAAAATCAGCCTAAATGGTGAAATATGGTAAAGGTTTCAAAAACTTAATAGCAAGAATCCTGGTCTTTTTGGGGCTTTTTGTAGTGATATCCGGAATTACCGGTCCCTGGATTATAGGCACCAAATTGTTGTATGGTTTTCATTTTTATATATATGGCAACATGGGCAAGGTGCTTTTGCTGGGGTCAATAGCCTTTCTTATTCTGGCCAAAGATAAAATCACAAGCTTTCCATACTTTAAATTCAATAAATCAAGCCTGTTTTTTATTTTGCTCGGTTTTGCGTTTATTCCGGTATTTTTTGTACTGGCCAAACAGCTTTTGTTGTTTTCCGCATTTAATGTTCATTTAATGTTGTCGCTGTATACTCACTTTATTTTGCTGTTTTCAGTGTTTTTGGTGGGGTACGGTGTTTTTGGCAATGACCTTATCAATTACTTTTTCCGCGAATATTGGCGGGAGATCAAGATCTGCCTGGGGTTTGCGGTTCTGATGTATTTTGCCATTTTTCAGGTATGGAAGCTTTGGCCGATTTTCAGCAAAATCGTGCTGTATGCCGTAACTTTTTTGTTTGGTCTGACGTACACCAATGTGACGGTTCATCAGCCTTATACCCTGGTGGTTAATAACTTTGCGGTCAAGATACTACAGGCATGTTCAGGTGTTGATTCCATGTTTTTGTTCACCAGTTTATATGTATTTATTGGGCTTGTAGACTGGAAGGTTTTAAATCACAAAAAGTATTTTTTGCTGTTTCTGCCGGCGTTGGCAGGGCTCTTTCTGGTCAATATACTCAGAATCTACCTTATTATATTAATAGGAGTTTGGGGGTATCAGGAGCTGTCATTGAAACTATTCCATACCTACGCCGGGTTGCTGTTTTTTGTGGCATATTTTTTGGTTTTTCTCAAACTCAGTTATTCCAGGATTCGAAAATAACACAACCACTATAGGTTGACATATCAACATCTTTACAATACAATTCGGTTTATCGTTTCCTATTACGCATAATAAAAAGGAGAGGAAGATTATGATGTCAAAAAGGGACTCAAAGGTCCTGCTGTTAGGACTGATTTTGGACTTTTTGATCGTCCTGGTCCTGTTTTCCACCGCGTTAAACACATTTATGGGAGCTGTGCTTTACGTGGCGCATTTCTTTGTAGGGGGGACACTTGTCTTCCTTGTCAAAGCATGGGTTATTGACGGAATCCGCGATTGGGATTCATTAAGTAACCTCGCCGATTATTTCTGGATTAAGACCTTTGCCTGGACGATTATCTCCGGTGTTGCAGTGGTCTATAATCCATTCGTGTCTGCTCCCCCTGTTTTCAATGCAGTCGGCATTGCATGGGCAGCAATCAAGGGTGTTTTTCTCTATACACCGCCCATGGCATATCTGTTCTCTATGGGTATGCAGGATAAGCTTTTGGAGCTTGATGAAAGAATCCGAAAGATTATTGCCGAGCGAAAGGAAAGGGAAACTCAAGATTCTGAGATCTGACACTGCTGCAGAAAACGCGTTGATAGCTGACCAACCGGTCGCGACCCAACGCGTTTTTTTATTTCCCGACTTTTTCGCCAGTCTTGCTATAGGTTTGACTATCGAGCCCGAAATACGTATAATCCTTACCATCAAGCAATCACACTAAAAAAAGCATATAGGAACTAGAAGAAAGAGGAGGTTTTGATGGATCTCAAGACTACCGAGTTTCAGATCATTAAGGGTTATTTCTATTCCCTGGGTGTCACGATCCTGTTTCTGATGGGGGCGCTTTTCTTCAACGCGCCTGATACCGTCTTATACATCATATTGGCAATTCAGCTGCTGATTGGTGTGCCAATGATGGTGCTCATCGAAAAATGGATTGTTGCCGAGGGTCGGAGAAAACCAGCCACTCGCAAGCTGGCCAAGATGTTCTGGCCGGGTGTACTTGGCATTGTGGCATTGTTCTACGCGCTGGTTTTGATCGTGACCTTTCCTAAGTTACCGCCCGGATCGTCGCTGTTCGACGTCTTATACGGCTTTGTACTGGGTTCGATATCTTTTGTTCCCTTACTGGCCTTTGGCGGCGCCGTGATGGTCATGAGAAAACTGGAGCGGGTCTATAAGCAAGAAGAGGAGGATTTTTTCAGATGTTTGACCTGATAAGGTTGGCGTTTAGAACAATATTTCTCCTGTCTACCAGGTTTATCCCGCTGATAACTGCCTTTTATCTGGTGGAACATGAGCCGGCGCACCGTTTTATAGACAACCTGATGTACTTTCAGTTTCTATATTGTGCCGGAATCACATTATCCATCTGGGTAGCATCGTGGCTGATGTCCCGGAAGATATCCAAAGCAGGAGGTTACGTAGGATTTGCCGATACCATGGGAGTACCGTGGGTTCTTACCACTGTACTTGTAGGTGAGCCGCTGTTGTTTCTGCTTTTCTTGCCGGAAAATCCTCTGGCGGGCAGATATGTTGCGGCAGGAATGCTGTGGTTCTTTCTTCCTATGGCTGTTGCGCATTTGGAATACACCGAGCGTGAAGTGTCCCAAAAGGCGTCCGAATCCAAGGAAGAATAGTTCAAAAGACGCGTTGATAGCTGACCAACCGGTCGCGACCCAACGCGTTTTTCATTCATAAAGCGGCCGGGGGCCGTAAGTAATATAATAGGAAAGTTATGTGGGCATTTGCAAAAAAGACTTTTACACATTTTTATAATGATTCGCTATACCGGAATTCGGTGTATTTGATGTTAAGTACAGCGGTAATGGCTGCGTTTGGTTTTGTATTCTGGCTGGTTAATGCCAGGTTTTATTCCGCGGAGCAGATTGGCCTGGCTACAACTTTGATATCAGTTGCTTCGTTTATTACAAATTTTTCAATGCTGGGGTTTAATAATTCTTTAGTTAGGTTCTTGCCAACTTCAAATAATAAGAACGAAAAGATTAATACGGGTTTTACTTTGATTATTATTGCTACGGTTATTTTGTCGCTTGGTTTTATAATAGGTCTTCCATATTTTTCTCCAAGGTTGATGTTTTTAAGAGAGCATATTGTTTTTGAAATTTTGTTTGTTTTGTTTATGGTGTTTGCGTCTTTGAATAGTATTGTGGATACGGTTTTTGTTGCTTATAGGTCGTCGGTTTATGTTTTAATTAAAAACACTTTGTGGAGTATTCTCAAGTTGTCTCTTCCTTTGTTTTTTATTTATCTTGGAGCATGGGGGATTTTTTCTTCTATTTCTATTGCTACTATTGTTGCGGCTTTGTTTAGTGTGTTGGTGCTTGTGAAAAAGTTTGCTTACAGGCCGGGATTAAGAGTGAGCAGGGAAGTGGTAAAGAAGCTGGGAACATATTCTACAGGTAACTACATAGCGGGTATAATCGGGGGACTTCCAACAATGATTCTGCCTGTGATGATTACAAACAGATTGGGACCGGAGATGGCTGCGTACTATTACATGCCGATGATGATTGCGAATTTGCTTTATATTATTCCTCAGGCTACTGCGAGGAGTTTTTTTGCGGAGGGTTCATATAGTGAGTCGAACTTAAGAAGTTACTATACTAGTTATGTGAGGATAAACATTTTATTATTAGTTCCAGCAGCTATACTACTATATTCTTTTGGGTATCAGATACTATCATTGTTTGGTTTAAGGTATGCGACTGGAGGCTACGGTTTACTGAAATTGTTATTAATTACAAGCATACTCATTGTTATAAACTCGCTAGGTACCGCAATTTTGAATATTAATCGGAGAATATCAAAACTTGTATTCATCAATCTTTTGTTTGCTTCACTGTTGTTAATTTTGATTAATACATTAAATACAAATGACCTTATTGGTGTTGGTACGTCTTGGCTATTCTCTCACTTTCTTGTATCGGGCGTGTATATATTTATATTCAGAAAGTTGTCTATGTAAATTTCTGACCCAATCTTATTTGATTATACAATCAACTTTAGTGGTAAGTCCTAGTACATTTTTAATAGTTTCAACATTAATTTTTAACGGTTCAATTACTATACCTACAACTGAATTTTCAGGTACTTGAACTGTGAATTGGACTGCACCATCTCGGACGCTTACTGATTTCGAGCATGTTAAAGATTGGCCATCACTTTCAGACGAAGCTTGATACGCTTTTATTGTTGAAGTGCCAGAATCAGGTAAATTTTTTAAGTTTATTAGCACTTCTTTTGTGCTTTTCTCATTTGAGATAATAATTCCACGCTCTCCTTTCATGTTTACGAATCCTAATGAAGGCGTATTATCTGAATTTGTTTGATATATCTCGCTTTGACCCTTCCCCAATGCTAATGTTACAGATAGAAGCTTCCATGTTTTACCTTGGGGTAGTAGCTCAACTTTATCGTTTCTTCGCACGTAAAATCCGAATACATCTTCATTCTTTATGGGATTATATGGGTCGTAAAGACTCATAGAGTAATAATTTGCGGCAGCAACACCGCCCTTTAAAAAACTAATAAGTTTTGTACCCGTATAAGGTATAGCGAGATTTGAATATATATAGGGGTTGGCTTTGTATTCAGAGGATTCGTTCCATTCGTCGATGAAAATTGGGAGATCCAAATTTTCACGTTCCAAAACTTTTTTGAATGTGTACCAAGATGGTTCATCCTTATCATAGCTGTGAAGCGAAATACCGTTTAAAAGTGTACTTGGGACATTAGTAATTAGATGATCCAAAATATCGGTTTTTTCTGGTTGTGCTGCAGCAGGACCGATTATTGGGATAAGCCTGTTATCGTTTTCTTCTTTATCTACGCTACGTATTGCTTCTGCCGCAACACTGAACATCTTAGTGTAAGCTTCGTGTCTTGATAATTTAGAGTTGTTGATATTGAAGAAATTTTTGTTATCCGGCTCATTCCAGATTTCTATGTAATCTATGTATGGCCTATAAATTCTATAAGTCTTTTTTACAATATCAAAGAATACACCCCAATCACTTGGAATACTGTATTTTCCTGAATATCCAAGCCATTCGGGCATATAAGCAACAACCCCGATTACTTTAATATTTCTATTTTTTGCGTTTTGGTAAACGTTTTTTATATGTTCAATACTATTTAAATTCCAGTTAGACGGGTCCTGAATATTACTTACATTGTTCTTATAGCTTTCTACCGTTATATCTCCTTGCAATATATTTTCTATTAAGAACCCTTTTCTTATTACTGTAACGCCTGCATCAGCTATGGCGTCCCACCCAGCTTGGTCTGTAATTTCCGGTGTTTGCGCCCCACCAAAAACTAATGGTGACCCATTAGTAGCTTTGCTGTCGAAGTCAACTTCAATAATTTCTAACTCCTTTGCAAGTACGGTAGATGTTTGGTAATCTGGTGCATTATTGTGCACATAAAAATAGACCAATGAAGTGATCATAAGTAATGTGAAAATACTTCTCATTTTTTAATATTACACCATTGGCACATTTATGTTTGAGAGACAGAACAAGAACGGTGAGAAGATTTAATCTATGTATCCTTAATAATTCTTAGTAGGCTCAAAGTGATAATGATATTTATTTAAATATCAAAGACTTTCCGTTATTATAAATCGTGTTTTTATTTTGGTATAAGAAATCCGTAGGATATTTATATAAAATCCTTCTGTCCTTGTATATCTCGTGGTATTTATTCTTCAAGGTATTTATTGAACTTGAATAGACATAAGAGGTCTTGTCGATTATCTCTGGGAAAATATACTCGACAACATTATTATTTAATTGTCCATACGCTCTTAAACGTAACTTAGACATGCTATCTGAATTGATTGAAGATTTGTGATCTAAGTTGTTTTTTAACCAAAGTATTGAGACTTTGTCACTGGTGAAAGTATAAAACTCATCATAATTAGTTCCAGTATTGTTAAGTAAGGCAGATGGGACCGTCCCACCAATTATTTGATACAAAAAACCGGAATTAATCAAAAAAAACAATATTAAAATTATTTCTAAAGTTATCATATAGGAATGCACTTTATAACCATAGCCGATTATTAGTTCCCCCCCAACTATTGTAGTAATTGATAATATCACAAGCGTTTGAATATAAAATCTGCCTATTGGATAGCTAAGTGATAAAATAGGCATGACAGTCATCAGGAAGAACAAAACTATAAAAACAAGACTAAACAAACGATATTCGATACCAAAACCGTATTTTTTTGAAATGACTATATAAATAGTTCCAATTACAAGAAAGACCTTTATGAGTTTTTTTACCGACTCAAAGAATACAATGATGTATCCATGGTATGGTGAAGGTATATTACTCGCTCTTCCCTCCGGATTGACAAGAATTCTTTGTGAGTAGTCAAATCTTTCAGTGTACAAATTATCCGCACCTTTCTTTCTGGAGATTTGATCAATAACTTCCAGATTGTGTTTTTCAACTAATGCTATGTTATTTAAGGCATTTGGTTTGTAGAATATATTAAATTGATCTATTGGAGATCCCTGTACGGTAATTAAATCCTCATCAAGCATAGACCTTACGTTTGTAACTGACTCCTTTATGGTGTTTACCAGACCGTGGGAAGTATCTGTAACTTGAAAATACCATATGTAAGCAACAAAATATAGAATGATAATTGGAACAAGATTAAGGTGATGTGTCTCGTTACACTTGATATTTTCTAATTTCCCCCCCGTTAAACTTAATTGATTAGAAATTTTTATATATACAGCTTGTAAAATATATGTAACCAGGAATACAACGAGCGCAATGTAAGTTGTCGAATAATGGGATAAAATCATTGCAATCCCAAATATTATAAATAGTATGTTTTTGTGTACTCGTGTAGTCTGTTTTTCAAATAATATCAGTATCATTAATGCAAAGAACAACAATGCTATTTGTTGCCGTACTAATATAGAAATCTCAAACATAAAATTATATGTTGACAAAAAAAGAAAAGAGCCTAAAAAAGATAAACGTGGATTCAAAAACTTCGAGTAAATGAGATATAAAGAAACGGGTGCAAAAGAAAAAAGTATTGGGTAAACCAATTTAAATATAAATTCATCATTGATATTCAGGAACTGGTCAATTATCGTAGGTAATATTGTAATGCTCAGACATGCATTATATGTGTTTCTTAAGTGCGCTATGTCCCAAAGTAAGGATTGTTTGGTCAACTGGAACACGTCGTACTCAATGAATATGTCCCAACCAGATACATGAAAACTTCTCAGAGAGTACAGTAGTAAAATTGTTAGTGATAATGTATAGATAGAGTACAGATGCAACCCAATAGCAAATATTTTGTACTTCATAATGAAAAGTACATATAAAGCCATTGCGATTATTGTTAACATCAGGAGCAAATTGGTGCCGTGATTATTTAAAACAATTGTTCCAGCGATACCCAAAGCAAGGATTATTGGAGGTAATATGTAAATGAAAGAATTTAATTCAAGATTAATCTTAAGATCTATACGAAAAGTGGGATTGTCGTGATTTCTTACAACTAGAAGACATAAAGTTAAGACAAGTAGATCAAATACAGGCAGTAGCACATTTAAAGATAATGGAGGTGTTTGGATAATAAGTGGGAAGACAGAATTGATTATTAAACCTATAATTATCTGGTAAGCCAAACTAAGTCCCAAGGAATATACGAATAAGCTTTGTGAGGATCTAAGTTGGTTAAACAAAATTAAAGTCAAGAAGCCAGGTATAAAGAAAATTGTGAATAAGGTTAACAATTCCCTAAGGTAGATGAAGTTAATATCCGCAATAATCAAGAAGTTAACAAAAGTCAGCAGTAAAATGATCGATTTAATTAATTGGTTTTTCTGATATGACATTATTTTTACTATCTAGGGCAATTTTGTATACAGATACGAGTCTTTCTAAATGCTTTTGCATATCGAAGGTGTCACTGGCGAATATCCTTGCTTTTACACTTATATCTTGAAGCCTGTCAGTATTAGTAATTAGATTTTCTACGACGTCAGCAATCTGTTTATAATCGTTAGTTTTAACAAGGTAACCTGTTTCGTTGTTATTAATTAATTCTGGTATGCCCCCAATATCACTTGCGACAACAACTCTGCCAGTAAACATTGCCTCAATGATTACGGTTGGAAGATTTTCTGGCGTGATTGAAGGGCATACAACAACTGTATTGTTGTGGTAAAGTTCTTTAATAGCTGAATTTTGGACATGGCCTAAAAACGTTACTGAGGATTTAATACCTAAAGAATCCGCCAAATTACTAAGTTTTTCCTTCTCCGGACCACCTCCTGCGATGTTAAATCGCATGTCTGGGAATTTTTTTAATAAAATTGCCGCACTCTTTAAGAAGTTGTCAACACCTTTTATTTTCAATAAATTTCCAACATATAAAATACATCTAAAGTTATTTATTCTAGAATACGGTAAAGGGGTTATACCATTGTAAATAGTACTAACGGGATTGTAGCCGCTTTTAGTTAGGAGATCCCTCATGAATTCACTTGGGGCAATGAAATAATCAATATTCTTAATAAATTTCCTCAAAAATGCATATTTGAGTTTTTCCGGCCAAAATCTGAGCCAACCTACACAACTTTTACATTTAGAATTAAAGTAATACCCCGTGTGGTACTCTAAGTTTCCTCTAGGGCATATTAGTTTGTATTCATGAGCAGTTACAACTGTTGGCACTCTCTTTAATGGTATTAGTATTGAGGGAGATGCATAATTAAGGAAATTATTAATGTGAACGACATCTGGCTGAAAGTTTTTTAGAACTTTTCTCAATAAAATAATTGCACTTGGGTTAAAAAAGTAGGTTAGGTATCTCAGAACAGGGTGTTTTTTAAACGATTTGAATATAAAGGTATTATCATCGAAAACACTCTCTATTAGCGCATCGCTCCCCATAATCTTGACGATGTGCCCCATGCTTTCAAGGTGATACTTGACATTATACATATATACAGCTGCTCCTCCATATTCTCCCAATTCATCATTTATCATAAGTATACGAAGTTTCTTCATTTGTTTTTTTTCTCCCAATATGATTTCTGATTACTTAAGAATTTACACACGGGTAATGGTAATTGTCGATATCTTTTACCAAGAGAAATTGACACACACTTAATAGTGTCAACAATAAGCAGAACAAATAGAAATTTAACCTTAAGTTTTTGCATAAAAAATAAGTATTTTTTTGCAATTCTATTGATGTCTTTACGATTTGAGTTATTTGGAATGTTCATTCTATATATCTGACTGAAAGATACACCCTGATCAAAACCTACTCTCGCAATTCTACACAAGTTGAAACTGTGTGAATGTATAACTGCCGCCTCCGGTTCGTACAGGATACTGTATTCTCTATCCAGCATTGAAAGAGCCCAGCCTAAATCCTCACTAACAATTACATCCTCAGGGTAGGGATTATTTAGAATCATATCTTTTCTCACAGCAGAGTTTACATCAGAATAAACAACACTATATTTATAATAATTAGTTATATCAATAATCCTTCTTATATTTGGGTAATCTTGATTATATCCATAGTTAATAATCTGGTTCGAACCCTCTTTTGGTATTTGCCTACCAAAAACACCTGCGACACAACTATCTTTGAGACCTCGGATTAAATTTTGTAACCAATATCTATGCTTTGGAATGGCGTCTTGTGTTAGATACACAACATAATTTCCCCTAGCTAGTTTAGCCCCGAGATTTCTGGTTCTTCCGTGTCCAAATTCAATTCTTGGTATTTTAACTAGCCTAATCGGGTACTCTTTTGCGTATTCAAGACTATTATCATCCGACGTCGAATCTATAATAATCACCTCAAAGTTAACGAATTTTTGACTAAATACCATATCAACTACTTTTCTAAAGGTAGTACCAGGGTTAAGTGTAAGAATTATTATCGAAGCTTCAATTTCTTTCATCTAGTAGCTCCTTATATATTGATTCAACTTTACTTGCTATATTTTCCCAGCTGTACTTGTTAACTACTAATACTCTGCCCCTATTACCCATCTCCTCAGATATCTTCTTATTTTGTAGGATGTTACAAATGGATGATGCAATTGCTCTCGAATCTTTTGTTTTTATTATGAGTCCACAATTCGCCTCAAGAATACTGTCACTTATACCTACTATGTCTGTTGCAATTACTGGTGTTTTGCATGCTAGGGCTTCCACCAATACAAGTCCAAAACCTTCTATATTTATAGATGGTAATACCAGTACTGCCGCTCTATTGTAGAATGGTGTTAGCTCAGCATGTCCAACTTCCCCAACAAACTGTACATTGTTTTGTATGTTTAGTTCCCTTGACAATTCTACATATTTGTCTCTTAACGAACCTCCACCTACTACCAGCAATTTAATATCAGGTATATCCACGCGGGCTATCTTAACAGCTTTGAGTAAGTAATCTAAGCCCTTGAATTCGTGATATTTATCCAATATTGAAACAAACAGTATTGTTTTTTCTTCCCTTGGAATACCCAAGGGTTTGAATAAGTCGCAGTCTACGCCATTTGGTAGCGTTACAATTTTATATTTATAATTTTTGAGTAAATCTTTAGTATTGTTAAACGCTTTTTCCCACCCCTCATTAACTATAATTATTTTATCAACAAGACTTAAAGATATTAAAAATATCGTATGCAAATATAATTCTGTTAGTAACTTACTAAGGAATCCGCTCTTATTCATATCATTATGAATCGTTATTACTGACTTTCTTTTCAATAATTTAGCCAAAAGTATGCTTATATCAGAAGTCCACGGTGTGGGCATATGAGTGTGTATAATGTCGAAATCGTTTTTTAATATTTCAATGGGAAGAAAGAGAGTTATATTGGTGTTTGTTATTTTGAACCACGATTTTAAGCGTTTAATGTCAATTCCAAAAGCTTCTTTCAGTGTTGAGTTTGGATCTTTAGCACAAATAACCTTTACTCTATGGTTTTTTTTAACGAGTACTTTGGAAAGGTACAAAACATGATTTGAAACCCCCCCGATATATGGAAAAAAAAGATTGGGCGTGTGAATAATATTCATGAATTTAATCCAATCGAAGTCTTTATCTTAATTTAATACATGTTCCATTTAACTAATAAATTTTCTGAGAATTTTTGGACTCAGTTTAGATTCAGCCTTGAATTTCATTGATTTAGTAGTGTAGGAACGTTTAATTTCTTTTTGATCTTTCCAAACCCTGTCAATATAACTTGTGAGACTCTTATAGGTTAGTTCTTCGAATGATATTTCTTTATCGATTTCGTTAATTAATTCTATGAAATCGTGACACTTTTGAGCATAATTAATTGATATTAATGGGGTTCTATTGGAAAAAGCAAAAATTATGGAATGCAATCTCATACCAAGGAAGATATCCATCTTACCCATGATACTAAGTATTTCTCTTGAATTGTACTTTGGAAAATCTATTACTTTTACTTTATCATAGTCTGCAATGTAGTCCATTAGTTCATGATTTATTTCTTTGTCCCAAGAACCAAAGATAAATAATACAATTTGTGCTTTATACTTATGTGAGGCGTATTTTAGAGAATCTCCAATTACTCTGACAAAATCATTTCTGCTTATTTTAGATTTTCCTCTCAAAAATGAATCAACATAACAGTTAATATTTACACCTATGGTGCGGGTCCCAACATTTTCGTTGCCAAGTAATTCGTTAAGCTTATCGTTATCTACTTGTGGTAAAAGCAAAGCAATATCTGAAGTTACATAGCGTTTTTCTTTACTAACACCCATATATTCTGCAAGGTGTCCTGAGTTTTTTTCCCTTAATATCATAAAATCCAGCTGTCGCACCATATTACTAATCAGTTTCTCACCTAGTTTAGTATATATAGGCCCAATACCAGCTGAGAAAAGACCAATTTTCTTTCTCATTAATTTTGAAACCACTATGAAGGGAAGCATCCCTAGAAATGTATTCTGTTTAAAGTTTAGGAGTTTGTATTCATAGAAAAGTGACCCGGTAATAATTACTAAATCTGAAATGCTAATCAAATGTATTAATTTAATATAATTCCAAATCACCCTAGGGATATTAAAGTTTATCGTAAGATTACAAGTCAGTATTTTGTATCTATCTTGATACCTAGAGATATTCCTTGTATTTCTGGATGGAATAATATATTTGACGTTACCAAACTCCTTAGTTAGTTCAATAAGTGTTGATTCTAAGATTGCTTCGTCGCCTGCATTTATTCCACTAAATGCCCCTAAAATAAATATATTTAGCATGTTACCCTCTCAATGTAATTATTAACAATTTCTGACCAATCGTTACCCCTTACTTCATTTATGCATGCTTCCCTACTGAATTTATCCTTTAACAATCTTAGTATTTCTGAGGTAAGTGAATATATGTTAATTTCTACAGCATAACTGTTTTGACTACTAAGTAGATCTTGTGATGCGTTAAGCGGGTGTTTGGTTAGTACAACTGGGATTCCACAAGCCTGAGCCTCCAATACTGTAACTCCAAATCCTTCCCTTTCTGAAAGTGAAACAAAGACTTTAGAAGCTTTCATCAAGGCAAATACTTTATCATGACTTTCAATTCTTCCTTTCAAAAATATATTGTTCTCAAGTTTCATTTCTTCCACTAACTTTTCCAGGCTTTCTTGTTCCGGGCCTTCTCCGATTATAGTACATCGTATATCTGGTTTTGATTTAACTATTTCGGCGACAGATTTGATTAATAAATCTACATTCTTATGTTTAAGTAATCTTCCTACATAGATTATGTCGGATGTTTCCTTGTCTGGTTCGACTGATTGAACTTTGTCAAACTCTATACCTAACGGTATCGTAGTGATTTCCTTTTTGCTTCCAAGAATGTTTCCAAGTCTTTTTGAGGTGTGGTTTGAGTTAGCTACAATCATATCCGGCAACAAAACTGTTAGTCTCTCCAAAATATATGCAATTTGTCCTTTGAAATTACCCAAATATTCCTGCCAATACTCTTTACCCCAAACCTCATGCCACACCGCATACATTTTCTTTCTTTTCAGCCAACAAACTATTCTCATTGAGAAAATAGGGAAGTAGGGCATATGATCCACTTCGATAACATCCCAATTCTCTTTGATCATTTTGAAACATGCCAATCCAAAAAGGATTCCTTGTTTTATTGATCTTCTGGGGCCGGCGTAAAGAGGAATTAACGGGGATATCGCATGCAGATGCACTCCGTTTTCCGTTCTATCTCTTTCTCCATTCCACCAGTTCATGCAATATATGTGAACGTCATAACCCTTTTCAGCTAATCTTGTGGAAATTTCATACAAACGCTTTTCTTTACCCCCTTTGTTATAGGGCCATATAGCGTCTGATACAAATGCGATTTTTTTGGCGATAGATTGCTCTGGCATGATTATTCCTCAACAAATTCAGGATTGGCCAGGTTGGAAATTTTTAAAGTTGTAACTTTTTCTCTTGTTCGGTTGCGTGGTTTCCAAAATAAGTTCCTGAAAAACATAAACAAGATATTCACCCCGTCCCTAAATGGATTTATCTTTGTTTCTCCCTCACGTTTATCATAAGTAATTGGCACAGAGGCAATATCATGCCCAAGTCTGACCATTTTGGTAATCATTTCCATTTCTATTGAAAATCCATTTGATTTAATGTGAGGAACAAGATCATCAATTGCGCTCTTCTTCCACGCAAAGTACCCGCTTAGGACATCAGTGACGTTGGCGAAATAAAATTGTCTTACCAAAAAGGTATATCCCCAATTTGCCAGTCTGTTTGAGAATCTTAATGAGTTATCAAGCATTTTGCCGCTCAATCGTGACCCCACCACTACATCACAGAAATCATGATGAAGAGGTTCGATTAGACGAAGCATCTCGTGAGGCTTGTATGTATTATCCCCATCCATCATGACAATATATTTTGTATCAGATGAAACGGCATTAAATCCTGCGACCAAGGCGTTGCCTTTGCCCTGTTTCTTTTCGTGGATAACTTTTATATCAAACGATTTTGCTATTTCAGAGGTTTTATCTGTTGAGTTGTTATCAATAACTATAGTTTCAATTTCAAACCCTATCTTTTTGAACATCTCATAAGGCACTTGTTCCAGCACTTTGCCCAATCCTGATTCTTCGTTATGACATGGTATTAGTAATGTAATTTTTTGCATTGACTCTGATTCCCGGGCAGGAAAAATAATCATTCTACCCTTATTCCCCCCGCACCCAAAAATGAATACTCTGATTCTTGTTAATCAAATTAACAACCACCTGATTCCTTGCTTTTACCATGGGCAGTTCAAAAGTTATACCCACAGTCTTGTACTGATCGCTTGCTGTTTTTATCTCACCCTCTTCTATTAATATTTTTTCTGGGATAAACACATCCGCAGACTCATCGTTATCGCTTGGTGTACTTTCTGAACTTTCACTGCTTTCCGTTGTATCTTCATCCGATCCGTCACCGATATTTGCATACACCTCATATGTGTATGTCATGTCTTTTTCTTCCATGTTGTGGATTGTGAATTCAAAATATCTCTTTTGATTAGGGGCAATTGATATAGGCAGGTTTAGATGATCGGTAAAATATAGTTCGGTTAATGTTTCCGGCTGGGGAAGCAGTTTCCATTCGTTTAGTTTGTCCATCATCCATTTTGGTTTGAGGTTTATGTAGAATGCCAGAAGTAAAAACAATGCAACATAGATTATTACGACCGCGTTTTTAATATGTAAGTATTTTCTAATTTCCATAACTCTTTCATACAAAAAAACGGGGTGCGATTTGACAGTTAATCTATGCCCCCTTTTTGTTGTATTTGCAATAAAAATTCCTGTGAATTCTACCATTTTTAGAGTTCAAAAGCAACTCATAGTGTACGACCTATAATATTGAAAATATGTGAGAAAAAACTAAAGCTCTGTACCCATGTCAACTTGCAACAGGCTACAGAGGTGGTATAAAGAGAATATATAAAGCCAATCTAAAAAAGGAAGGGAGCCATGCCTGAATTTTTGAGCAGGTGCAAATACTGCAGGACTATTTACGATGGGCCGGAAGCATACGAAAGAGCGGCTCTATGCGAAGAAAGTGCAGGACCAGGTCCGCATTTCGCTTATGATATCGGCCAACGGGTATACTACTATGATCCGGCAGGCGGTATTTATCTGGTCGAGATCTTCAACCGCCAGATTCGTCTGCATGCTCGTAGGGTACATAGATCATGGTACGGAATCAACATCATTGAGGAACTCAACCCGGACCATGATTCTGCGCGCCACTACGTCTACGGCCGGGAAAAATGGGTTTGCGACGGCGATCTTAGCCGGAATCTTACTGGTTAAACAATTACCTGATGCTCCTATGGGGGACATATATTTGCTCAGGTAGTCGGATAGGGAGAAAAGGGGGAGTCACGAAGCCGGTTTATCGAGCAGATTATTTTGTTTTTTGCTTGATGACCGGCTTCACTCTTTTCCATATTGGTCTATGTGTGATTTTGACATATAGATGAAAAAGTGGTAATAATTGACATGCGAATTACTGCCCAGTGAATTACTGGGCTGTTTTGTTTATTCGCAGGATCTTAAATGATCTATAAAAAGACACTCACAATTTTATAAAAGAAAGTCGGCTTGATTGCCGGCTTTTTTGTTTTGGTCAGTACTTTGTTTCTGCCCCGAAAAGGAGGTGAAAACCAAATGAAAAAGTTACTGGCTAGCGTTTTAACCCTTTTGGCAGTTTCCGCCGCCGTTACCGCTGCGACTGCTGCAGTATTCAACGATAAAGACCAGGTATTGGGCAATACAGTTACATCCGTAAAACTAACAATAGACGCAAGAGAGGTTGTAAATAAGCCTCTTAATGACTTACTTTTACTCCCTGGAGAATGGGGTGATCCCGGTACTGTTGATCTTTACAACGACGGAAATGTTGCTCAGCGACAGTTTATGTATATTGAGAATATCTCGGGAGACCTGTGCGACTACGTGCAGTTGAAACTAGGCTACAGCTGGGTCGATCCTAATGACTTTGATGTAACCTTTGGAACTTACAACCTATCAGACCTTGAAGGAGAAGCCAACAAAATGTATGTAGGCAGATCAGACCCGGTGGGTGCCAACATAACAACAAGACTGGTACAACAGCCATATCTGCTTGTTGCTACCCCAAATGAGGTACAGAACTCAACATGTACATGGGATGAAGTGTTCCTAGCTGAACAGCCGCTTTAAGATATATTATTTTGGGCCGGCTGCACAAGAAGGACGCTTTTTGCGCAGCCCCCCAAGGTAAGTTTATATGAAAAAGATTAAATTAAGACTAAATAGAGAATTGGTGAAAAAACTGCTGAACGGCGTTTACTCCTTTTCTTTTGTTTTCTTCGCTCTAATAGCAGTTGTCACTGCCCTTTCCGTAACGGGAATGCCAGGAGCCTTTAAGTTATTTGTTGTTCAAAGCGGTTCTATGGAACCGTCCATAAAACAGGGAAGCATTGCGGTTGTAACCTCAAAACCGGATTATAGTGTAGGTGATGTTATTACATATTCCGCTTCGGATAAGACAACAATTACTCACAGAATCACCGAAATTAACGCTACTGATGAGGGTAACTTATACACAACCAAAGGCGATTTTAATGACGCGGCCGACTCGGCAAAAGCTCCCCAAAAAACGGTTATCGGGAAAGTGTTATTTTCCGTGCCATACATGGGATATCCTGTAGGGTATGCCAAAACAAGGGCAGGTTTGATCTTACTCATTGTCATTCCATCGACAATCATAATTTACAGCGAACTGCTTACAATTGCGGAAGAGGTAAGACGCTTGTCTAAAGAAAAGAAGACTAAAAATAGCTGGTCAATCCGCAGTATTGCCAAGCTTCTGGTTATCGTGTTCTTTGTATCAGCCAACACAACTTATGCCGGTTTTAATGACAGGAGCAAAGTGAAAGATAATACCGTGACATCTGGCGAGTGGGAGGAGGAAGAAAAAGATGATGAAGACGAGGAGGACGATGATGAGGATGAGGGCGGTAAAGATGACGAAGCCCCTGCAGTTACAGCGGAATTAACCATGATGTCTTCCGGTACGGATCCTTCGGATGACCCTGTAACTGAAGAGCCTGCTAACACAATTGAGGATACCGAAGAATCGCAAGAGCCGGATGAAACGGGCGATGCCCCAGAAGATGAAACTGAGGAAGAAAATGCCGGCGGGGAAGAAGAAACAAGTGGGGAAGAAGAAACAAGTGGGGAAGAGGAACCCGCGGGAGACCCTGAAACCACAGAACAACTTTAAATTTTTCCAAAAACAATATACAATCCTAAACTATCCTATAAAACAAGGAGGCTGAAATGTCCCGAGCCAAGATACGTATCAGGACCAGCTCGTTTGTTTATCTGCCCGGAATGTACCCCCGTGGGCCTTTAACAATGAAGTTTTTGGCTTTGATGGGACCCGAGGCAAACAAGCATCGGATGAAGCTTTTTAAGACCTTCTATAACCGGTGCTACAGAAACGGCGGAGAGGCTTACGCGGAAGAAAGAACTCTTGAAGTTCTGTGCGTAATAGCCTGCCTGACCGAAGAAGAGGCTAAATGCCTCATGAGATGGACCTGATTTGTTTTTTATAAGCAGATCGGGTCCTTTTTTTATTTATTAATTAACGGGTTTGAAAAAAAGCGGACCCCTCGCGCAGCAGTAAATACTGTTTGAAGGGTCCTATCGGGTCAGTTGCTCTCTTGCGGTGTCAGTTGAAGCATCCGCATAAATTCGAGTGCAACGTTGGCGAAGAAATTCTTTGCCGGAACATCATGCTGAGTGAACTCGCAGTTGCATCCGGCAGTACATGACTGTGCGGCTTCCGGTTCACCGGTTGGATTTCGGTAGAAAGAAACCACAGCGCATGCCGGCTCCTTGTAGATCTGCACGAAGACGGTTTCCCCGGCAATGGGATGCGGTCCCTCCAGGTCAAGTGTCAGAAATGCCGTGACCATTTGGTGCCCATCTGCAGTTGGGTACGAGTGGGTGTAAAATTTCCCCACACTTTCCAGCAGTTCAATGTGGCGGTTAAGCAAAGGTTGTTCAAGGTCACGCCCGAGAACGACTTTGCTTCCCTTCGATTTGACAACCTGCATGGCGGCAAATTCGAAATCCGCATCGAATCCCCGTGATGCCGCTGTAACCGAGACAGTTTCCGGGGGTTCTTGTTCAGCGGTTACTCCAGGGACAAACATACTGGCAACTGCAATGATTATCATACCGATAAACATCGCTGCCACAACGTTAGGTGCAAACTTAAACATGATATCCTCTCTTTCTTTTCTTATGGGTGTTTTAATGACCGATTGGTAATGCTGATAGTATCATTGGTGTTTCGGATAGTCAAGCCTATAGCATTGACAAAAGTGATATTCAGTGATAATATATTCTTGTTCGAAAAATCAAAAGCTTTAGAGGGGGAAGTACTATATGTATTATCCACGCCCTAAAGCGTGGTTTTTTATTTTTGATTCGCTCTTTGAAAGGTGAATAGTCTATCTTACACGCATCTTAAGTGAGGGCTACAGTAGGGGCAATCGTATTTACTACCTCTAAAGCTGTATTTTGCGGTTGCCTTTACTGTTGCCTTCATTTGAGGTGTAGCGAATGATGTGCAGAACTGAGTGTTTAGTTTTCGTCTATAGTCTATATATATCAATCAACCATCAGAAAAAAAACGGAGGTGAATTGTGAAGGAAAGCAAGATTTTTTGGGCGATCGTTATCGTAGTGATCGGCCTGTTCGTGATTCCGTTGGGTAATATTATCGGCGGCATTACTGGCCAGGATTCGGATCGCGCAAATGCTGTCGCAACCCTGATATCGTTCGATTCCGCTTTGGCCGGCAAGAACAACTGCCCGGACAACATCGACGATCAGACCCCACAACGTGGCAAGGCCTGTATCGAGCACCTCGGTCACTGGCAGGAAATCAACTGCAATGCTCTGAAATCTCACACGACCGAAGGTTGGCCTGGTCACGAATGGAAGGACCCCGAAGGGAAAAGTAGCTGCGGTGCTGGACAAGAAGATCCTACGGCCACTCCGGTGATCGTAAATCCCACTGCCACTCCCAAGCCTGCTGATCCCACTCCACAACCGACCGCGAAGCCGACCCAAGTGCAACCTACGACTCAGCCCACCGCTCAGCCAACGGCTGTGCCCACGGATGACGGCGACGATGACGACGGTGACACCGACGATGGTGATGACAAAGAGAAAGTTGCCCAAGAAACTGTCGTTGCTACCACTGCCGTCTGCGAGACCCCTGTTTGCTACTGTGTTCAGCTTGTGCTGGATTGGCTCGAAGAGCACATCCTGCCGCGCTTGGACAAGTACCTGAATATTCAGCAGGACCGGAACGAAATTATGGAGAAATGGGAGTTTACAGCCCCCTAATATTCTCTTGATTCCGGGTTACAGCAACAAAGTAAGATAGCACTACACCAACCAGGGCGGCCCATGTGAATGATTAAAATCGCACATACTAAGGGCCGCCCGCTTCATTTCCAAACAAAATTTTTATTTTTCGAAATATCCTATTAGGGGAACAGCGACATCTATAATGTGTCCTTCCATAGCCTCTTCCAGTTCTTCCCTGTTTGCTCCTTCGTCCAACTCCAAAACCCTATCCAGTGCGTACAAATAAAAGTTATATCTGTGTCTGCCGGCCGGTGGGCAAGGTCCCACGTAAGTTCCTTTTCCAAAATCGTTTTCGCCCAGATACGCACCTTTTGGAACGGAATCCTCTTCAATTTCAGTTGTGGCAGGGTTTATGTTGTATATGACCCAGTGCGTCCATGTCTTAAACGGTGCATCCGGATCGTCCAGGATCAACACCAGTGATTTAGCCTCAGCAGGTGTACCGGTTATTGAAAGCGGCGGATTAATATCTTCTCCTACACAAGTGTATTTTTCCGGAATCTTTTCATCGACTTTGAAAACACTGCTGGTTAATTTGACTTTATTGGGATATTCGACTGCAGGTTTTTGTTCTTCAGGTTTTATTATTTGATAGTTAGATAGGTCGAAGCCGATGTTGGTTAGATACCAGTAAAAAACTCCGAACCCAAATACAAAAAGTAAAACCATAACGAACAAGAGTTGTTTATCTTTTGTAATCATGTGCAACCTTATTATATTCAATTCCCTATAGAGCACAAATAGAATATAATATTTGATATGGATCTCAACAGCGAAACATTTTCTATTAGTCCCGAACAACAGGCGAAATTTTATACACAAAATCCCAATCCACTTCAGAAATTTAACAATAAAAAATATATTTTATTCGGGATCATTACCGCAGTAATTTTAATAGGCGGGTTTTTGTTTGTTATGAGCCAAAGGGGCGGAAGCACAATCTTAAGCCCGATTGTTGAAAGGAATAATGATGCGGACTCTGCAAAGCAGGCGGTGATGAACCCACTTAGCGGAGAAATGGTTGACGAAGAGCAGGCCGCTTCCTGGAAAGATGAAAGGCCTATGGCGGTTATGATAAACAATTACATTGATGCACGTCCGCAGTCGGGACTTGAGAAAGCTGATTTGGTTTACGAAATAGTCGCCGAAGGTGGAATAACCCGATTCCTTGCGTTTTTTCTCAGTGAAGTACCCGAAAAAATCGGACCTGTGCGAAGTACAAGAGAATATTATCTTGTTTTGGTCAAAGAACTGGGAGACGCCATGATTATGCACATTGGGTGGTCACCCCAGGCTCTTGAGGCAATAGAAACATGGCCGGTCAGAAGTTTGGGCAGGGGTGGTGGTCAGTTTTGGCGTGATCAAGCCCGAATTGACAGCGGCATTGCCATAGAACACACGGCATATGTTAACGGTGTTGAGTTACGTGAGCTCGGACATGAGCTTGGTTGGGAAGGTGAACGCGATTTTGTGAGCTGGAAGTTTAAAGATAGCGAAGAACCTGATACTTCTCAGCAGTGTCTGGTGGGAGAGTGTGACAAGCCGATAACAATTGATTTTTGGTACGAAGGAGATTATTCGGCCATTTTCAAATATGACAGGAATTCAAACAGCTACCTTAGGTTTACGGGTTATGATGCAAACGGTGCTCCGGCTCCCCATTTGGATCAGGAGTCCCAGCAACAATTATCGGTGAAAAACCTTATAGTTCAGTTTGTTTCCGAAATTGCCATTACCGGAGATGACAAGAACAGGTTGGAATATGAGCTGGTCGGGAGTGGCGAGAGTATAGTGTTTTTGGACGGCAAGGCTATAAAGGCAACATGGTCCAAAGCCGGGCGCGACGATAGGACATTGTTCTATGACACAAACGGTCAGGAAATACTCTTTAATCGCGGCCCGATTTGGGTTAGTATAGTACCAGACCGTAATGTTGAACAAGTTGTCTATTAGTTCTGCCCCTAATATTTAAAATATGCTGCAAGAATTACTTGTATCGGAAGTTAGATTAAAAATTTTAAAACTCCTGATATTAAATCCGGATAAGAGTTATCATGTTCGTGCTATTGTGCGGGCGGTGGGTGCCGAAATTAATGCCGTTAGGAGGGAACTGCTGAATCTGACGGAAATCAGTCTGCTGAGGAAGCGTCAAAGTTCAAACAGGATTTATTACACAGTAGACACATCTCATATTTTCTACTCTGACTTGTTGGCTTTACTATCCAAGGAAGAAGGGATCGGAGCTAAAGTCATTCAGCACACAAAGGAATTGGGAGATCTTAAGTTTGCCGTCTTAGCCAAAGCATTTCTCAGAGGAAGGGTTTCTTCACCTCTGGATGTAGATCTGTTTCTTGTCGGCAACATTAAGATGGATCTGCTCGAGCAGATTATCAGGGATTTTCAGCATGAAGAGGGAAGAGAGATTAATTATTCCGTCATGACCGAAGAAGAATTCCGTCACAGAAAAAGATCAAATGATCAATTCGTAAACAGATTCCTCACGCAAAGCAGAGCAATGCTGGTAGGAGACGAAGAAAAATTCTATTCGATGGTTTAATATATTCTCTATGTGGTGGAAGAATCTTTACTTCAGACTCGGGCTAATATCGTCCATAACTACACTGGCGTTGCTTGCAGCGCTTCCGAGAATTCCCATTACCGTTAATAACAATCTATTAAAATTAGACACTTCTATCGGCGGATATTATTTTTCTCTTTTTAACGGTAAATATGTTTTTGACCTCAGAGAAGTAAAAAAAGGTTTGGATTTGGACGGCGGAATTAAAATTGTTTTACGTGCGGATGTTTCAAGTATAGATGGTGCCGAACGTGATAACGCCCTTGAAGCCGCGCGCGGGGTTATTTCCAGAAGGGTAAATCTTCTTGGTGTTACCGAACCCACTATATCCACATTAAAAGCAGGGGATGAATACAGAATTCTGGTCGAGATCCCTGGTATAGAAAATATTAAAGAAGCGGTTGACCTTATCGGTCAGACCGCACAGTTGAATTTCAGAAAACTAAAGGCGGATGTTGAATGGAGCGAAGATAAATATTACGAGTATCAGTTTGATCCGGAAGTTTGGGAAGATACCGGAGTTACCGGTGCGGATCTTAAAGGAGTGGATGTAGTTGTAGGGCAGGATGGCGATATTCAGAACGCCGGCAGACCTCAAATTAGATTAAGGTTCACAAATGAAGGTCGGGATAAGTTTTCTGAAGTCGCCAAGGAAAATATAAACAGACCAATTGCTTTGTTTTTGGACGAAGGTGAGGCTCCGTTGTCAATGCCGGTTGTTAACGAGTCGCTTGCATCCGGTTTGACAGACGATCCTGTGATAAGCGGAAATTTTGACTTTGACACTGCTAATAGTCTGAGTATTCAGATCAGGGCGGGAGCCCTTCCGGTTCCTGTTGAGATCCTGGAACAGGAGACAATTGGAGCAACTTTGGGAACTGAATCCATTCACAAAAGTTTTTACGCCGGATTTGTAGGTTTAATTCTGGTCTTTTTGTTCATGGTTTTTAAATACGGAAAAATGGGATTGCTTTCGGGCATTTCGCTGGGTATTTACTCCGTAGTTGTTTTGGCACTTTTTAAAATAATTGGAGTTGTGCTTACGCTTCCTGGTATCGCAGGTTTTATACTGTCAATCGGTATGGCCACGGATGCAAACGTTTTGATTTTTGAGCGTGTGAAAGAGGAGTTGTTCTGGGGAAAACCACGCAATCTTGCCATTCGTTTGGGGTTTGAACGCGCGTGGAATTCAATAAAAGATTCAAATATTTCTTCTCTTATCACATCGTTTATTCTGTTTGAATTTGGTGACGGGCCGATAAGAGGTTTTGCACTCACTTTGGCGTTAGGTATTTTGGTTTCATTGTTTACCTCTATTTTTGTTGTTAGGACTTTCATTGAAGTATTTAATATAGGAAAGGCCAGGAATGCAGATAATTAAGTACAAATTTTACTTTTTAATATTTTCTTTGTTAATTCTGATTCCGGGTACTATTGCCCTATTTGTTTACGGACTAAAACTTTCCATAGATTTTACCGGAGGTTCGCTTATCAGGTATCAGTTTGCAAACGAAGTTTCACGGGATGATTTGCAAAATATTTTCTCGGAAAAGTCTGTGGAAGTAGAAACAATAAATACGGAACCCGATAACACGTATGTTGTCAGGACTAAACCCATTGATCCCACCAAGAATGAAGAAATAAAAATTGCGATAACCGAAAAATTCGAAGGGGCAAATTTAAGATCTTTTGAAACAGTCGGTCCGGTGATTGGAAAAGAGACTACTAAGAATGCGTTTGTATCCCTTGGTTGGGCATCGGTTGGTATTTTATTGTACATAGCCTATGCGTTCAGAAATATTCCAAAACCGTATTCCAGTTTTCGATTCGGAGCCTCGGCAATAATTGCAATGTTACATGACGCACTGTTGGTGGTCGGCATTTTTGCTTTTCTGGGACATTTTTTCAATACGGAAGTTGATTCCCTTTTCATTACAGCGATTCTAACGGTAATAGGATTTTCTGTGCATGACACTATTGTTGTTTTTGACCGTATTCGTGAAAATCTTTCTAAACTTCCAAAGAGTATGAACTTTGAGGATGTTGTTAATTTTTCGATAGTCGAAACATTAAATCGCTCTATCGCCACTTCACTTACAGTGTTAGTTACTCTTTTATCCCTTTATGTGCTGGGTGGGGAGAGTATCAGAACTTTTGTGTTGGCCATGCTTATCGGTATTGCTTCCGGGACTTATTCGTCAATTTTTACCGCCAGCCCGATTCTGGTAATCTGGGAGAAATTCGCTCAAACGCGGGCGAAGAAAAAATAACTTTTGTTGTTTTCCTATTTAAAAAGTGGTATCTCTAGTAGGTGCTCAGATGGGAAGTAAAATCAGAATTTGATAG
>QZJF01000008.1 GCA_003599255.1 candidate division WWE3 bacterium
GGATATACAACCAAAAAGGTTGGGTATTGATTACAAAAATAAATGGGATGATAGATGGTGTAACCTATTGTGTATCAAGACCAAAAAAAATTTTATATTTCCTAAAGTTTCTCTTGATTTCCGCGGATATATATATATTATAATGATATTAGAAAGACAAAAGAAACCTCAAAAAGGAGAATTGAAAATGTACAACTTAGAATTTTGGCATAAGGGAGAGCAAAGGGCTTGGAACTACATTCGGGCTAAGAGAAAAGACCTGAATGCTATGATTTCAGAAGTAATTCAAGCAGGCCTTAAGCGTACTAATAAAGAGTTCATCGACCCCGGACAATTCAAGGTAAGCAAGATTGATTTATTTTACGATGGCGCATAATCAAACATTAACAATTAAAAAGGAGAATTGAAAATGGGAAACAAGCAAGATTTGAACAATGCTTTCAGAACGCTGCGGCAACGCGGGTTCTTCGCAAGGCAGAACTTCGAAGATTGTATGTCTTGCGCATGCGCTGCCCTTCCCGAAGGTGATTTTCAGGGTTACATCTACTATCACCAACAGGACGCGGCACGGCTTCGTGAAAAGAACGGGTGCATGATTCGTTTTTGCGAAGGCAAGCTGCCTGCAAGAGAGGTTGGAGTTTCCGCAGTAGTAGCTCTTCAGGAGTTTGGGGTTCACACTGAGTGGAATCAAGACCCCAGTAGAGCAATTTTTATCAAGCTCGAAGTTCCGCTTGAAACTGCTTTGAGCACTTTATTTGGAAAGGATAGAATGTAATGATAAGGTTGACCAAAAGAGATATTCTTGAGTCAATTTTACTCGGACTTGTAGCAGCGCTCATTTTGGGGGCGCTGCTCATCTCCGTGACCGGAGTTTGGAAATGAGTACAGGAGGGACACTTCAAAATATGAGCAACTACGATAGTAGAGAGGCTCACTCCTGTTTGGAGCCAGTGGCAGGAAACTGTGAAGTGTTCTTTTGTTACAAAGCAACCTCAAGGGTGAGTCGGTTCGAGACCGACGGCAGGCCGTCAGGAATGTCGAAAACGCGTCCGGTGCAACCGCCTTTGAGGAGTTTTTTATCTGAAAGGAGAATTGAAATGAGATTTACTTTGATGAAGGCTGAGTTTAAAAAAAGAGTGGGGATATGTTGGAAGGAAATCATCTCGTCTGATGATTGGGTTGACATCGAAGATATTTTGAACAGTGAAATATCTGAATCATGCAGAACAGCTCTGCATAGAAAGGAGAATTGAAATGGGCGCGGATTTTTACATTATGTCTTTGCGCGAGGAGTGCAAACGGAAGTATGCTAAGGAATTCAATAGAATAGTTAAACAGCGTGATTTACTCATTGACAAACTGGGAAAGGATTTTGACGAAAAGTTCAAAGGCACCTTTGATGATACTGAGTATGCTAAGAAGAAAGGTGAGTTTATTCATTCAGACCTTAGCGTTGTTGACCTTCAGAGAGGAGTCGAGGAACTATATGAGAAGCTGCATTCACGTGGATATTTCAGAAGTTCTTTCAATGTTAGTGGGTTGTTAGGAACTCTTAATTTCCAAGTGTTAAACTATGTTGATAACCTTGGGTTTATTTCTGTTAAAGACGCTAAAGCAATTCTTGAACTTGCTACTCCTGAAAATCAAGTCTTGCCCTCCTTAGAGGAATTGCGAGCCAGCCATGCAAGAATTGAAGATGAGGGAGACCACAGTCTCGAAGGTTGGCACAGTTTCTTCCTGCAAAGTCTTGAGGAGTTCAGGAAGTTCCTGCAGGACGCCGTTGATTTGAATGAACCTATTAGGTGTTCATATTGAAATTTAAACACTTTAACATTTTTAGAGGATTTCACAATGCGTACAATCAATGATTTTTCGACCGAGCTGAAGGAACTTCAGCAGAGAAAAAGGGATGATAAGAGCCGTCTTGCTGATATTCGCATGCAAGATGGTAAGCTCTTTTCTCCCAAGTTTGTTGAAGGGGGTGACCTAACTCTTCATGCTGGAAATCAATTGTCTGAGCGACTGGGCATCCCATCAAAGTATTTCAACTTGATGAAAGAAAGGAAGGAACTTGGCCTTCTTGACCATAACGTTAATACATGGTTGCAGAAGGCGCCCGATGAAACGTTCTTTCTTCGGGGAATGTCGAATGGGCACCTCAAAGTTCGAGCGGTGTTATCTGATATGTATCGAATTATCGATAATGAGGATGTTTTCTTTTGCACGTTGGACGAGCTAAACAACAAGCGCTGCGATATCGAGGCGCTGAACCTTACAGATGATTTCATGACCGTTCAGTTCAAATCTCAAGACCTGATGAAGGACGTCCGTGCAGGAGACACTGTGATTGGTGGTATTTCAATTCGGAACTCAGAGATTGGATTGTCCTCCGTTCAAGTTATCCCAAGAATTTTTAGAATTCAATGCACAAATGGTATGGTTTTAGAGCAGTTCAAAACTAAACAGGTGCATCTTGGAAAGGGTGACGGGGGTGAATTTGAATCTGGGCAAGTCTACAATCAGATTCGTTTAAGTATCCGGCACACATTTGAATCTTTTGGAGCCATTGTTGAGATGATGAAGTCATCTACGGACTGGCGGTTCGACGCTGCTAAGATTGCAACTGTAATTCAGAATGTGGTTACACGATTTAACTTGACCGAAGCTCAGAAAGAAAACTTGTTGGTGGCCTGGGGTGCTGAACCTGAAAACACCATTTATGGTTTGGCTAACACAATTACTCGAGCTGCTCAGAGTGAGAAATCTTTTGAGGGGCGGTATGCCCTCGAAGCGATTGGCGGTCAAATACTGACTACGGAGCCTAAAGTAATTTACGATTCTGTGTTAGCTGTATAGTTAAAACTTCTAGTAATCACAAAAGCCCGCCAAAAGCGGGCTTTTGTTTTGGGACGTAGGAGATAAGCGGGAAGTTACAATGACCGTGTAACGGACGTTTGAATGCCCCCGCGACCGTTGAAATCTCCTGTGACTCTGAGTTTTTTTGGATTGATTGTATCTCTAACATCGCAAAAGATTTTGTTGACGGAGTTTTCCATGAAGATACCAACATTACGATACGCTGTTAGATACAATTTCAAACTTTTTAACTCCAAGCACAGGTCATTTGGTATGTATTCAATCGTGATAATACCAAAATCGGGCAGACCTGTTTTTGGGCAGATGCTGTTGAATTCCAGCGCAGCGTGTGTAATTTGGAATTCGGAATCTGTGTAAACATTGTGGAAGATTTCAATTTCCGGCATCTTCAAATCTCGGATTTCGTCTTGGCGTCCTTCGTATTCAGACATGTTTCATCCTACTTTCTTGTTCCATAGAAGGTTCGTGTATAATTCATTTCATTATCAATATATAACTTGTACAGCTTTTTATCGTCATAAAGATAAGTAAGGAGCTCTTGAATTCTTGGGATTTTCGAATCTATTTCGAAATAGCACATCCACTGTTGTAAGTGAGATAAAAGAGCGTTGATATGCATAACGTTAGCCTCTGAAATCTCAGAGATAATGCACGGAAGTTTTCTTTCGCCTGTAATGGCCAATCGCAATCGTCCTGCTTTGGTCACTGAAACGGTCTTGATATCGGTTTTGGTTATTCGTCCAACTAAGGGAGCAAGTCTGCATAGCAATGGTCTGGTTGAATAGATATTACATTGTCCCGTAGTCGAGAGATTTTTACAGAACAATTGCTTTTCATTTTGTATTACGGAATACACAATCTTTTTGATTTCATTAACAACAATGCCTCGAGGTTGCGCTTCTTGGGGGTAGGTTTCAGTAGGGAGGTAATCCAGCGTTACAGGTTTGCAGCAAGCTCCGCAAAACAGCGGACAGGAGCATGTTCGAAGTAGCAAAGGAGAAATTATCAACGGCGTAGGTGAAAATTTACGGCCTTCGAAATCGAAATCCTTGGAAGTGAAGAGCGCTGCGTAGCCGCCCATAAATCGTACTATTGAATCTAAGTTGCCGTACATAGATATCGGTAGGCTACTGTTGCAAGTTTGCGTATCGAGTAGGGTCTGCGACTCCTGCTTGCTGAAATCCTTTTCTCCTAATCAAACAAGAGTCGCAGAGGCCGCAAGCAAGTCCTTCGTCAGAAGGATTGTAACAACTATGAGTTAACTCGAAAGGTACATTGAGTTCTGCACCTTTTTTGATAATATCAGCTTTGCTGAGCATTACCAATGGTGCTTTGATTGCTATGGAAGCACCTGCAACACCACGTCGAGTGCTTTTATCAATCATGCGCTGAAACGAAGTTACAAATTCAGGTCTACAATCGGGGTATCCCGAGTAATCTACAGCATTAATTCCCATGTAGATTGCATCAGCGTTCTCAACGTCTGCCAGCGCTGTGGCTATGCTTAAGAAGATGATGTTGCGTGAAGGTACGTAAGTGACTGGTATGGATGAAAGCATATCATCCAAAGCTCTATTTTCCGGGACAGCGATATCTTTGGATGTTAATGCAGAATTTGAAATGAAATCAAGTGAGAGAGGCACAATAACATGTTTTACCGCATATCTTTCAGCGATTTTCATAGCTGCTTCAAGCTCTACTTTGTGTCGTTGGTTGTAATTGAAGCTTAGGGCTACAACTTGATTTGATTCTGTTTTGGCGATTGCTGCTGCTACAGCAGAATCGAGGCCACCACTGATTAGAGCAATTGATGTTTTGAATCGCGGCATATCGTTTTCTCCTCTTTGATTTGGCATGTTGATTTGATATGTTGAATGTATGAATCAAGCGTAGGGACAAATTCGGGTTTGTGCTTTTCTAAAATCTCTTTGTTCTTCTCATAGAGTTCGGTTTGATACGACGAATTTGTTAGTTGAATAGAAATGTCAGGCGAAATACGCGACCACATTGCTGTCCAAGAAGAAGATTCTAGAAGGTCAAACTGGAACAGACAAATTGACTTTGCAGATGCAGTCTTGTGCTTGAGTTCACCGGCCAATCTCATCCCTAAAGTCGGAAGTAATGTAAATTGTATTGGATTATCTCCTACGATTGAATCTTCGAAAAGGCGGCGGCCTTCAAGTATGCCCTGAAATGTGATTGCAGCGTACATTGAAGAAGCAATTCGTTGGCGGCGATATTCTGGAATCACACCTACCATTCCGTACTTGATAAGATGCGCTTGTGTTCTGCTTGCAATTTCGACTACACCTACGATGTCTGTTCCATCTTTAGCAGTGAAAAAGGAAGGCTTTTTTGGAACGATTTTTTGTGAAATCTGTGTTGCTATAGTAAAACCGCCGAGATAGCCTATGATTGTATGATGATTAAGCACGGCTTGTATTTCGACAACTTCGTGGGTCTTGGCTGGTGAAATTGTAATCATCTTGTTAGCTCCAAAAATTCTTGTCGAGTTTCAGCCTGCTCTCGGAATAGTCCAAGCATTGCAGATGTAACCATTCTACTTCCAACCTTCTTCACACCGCGGCAAGCTACACAGAGATGTTCAGCTTCAATGATTACGCCTACACCTCGAGATTTCAAAGTAGAAAAAATCATTGAAGCAATCTCCATTGTCATTCGTTCTTGAATCTGTAACCGTTTTGAGTAGATATCAACAAGTCGTGGTAGCTTTGAAAGGCCTACAACTACCTTGTTAGGAAGATATCCGATATGACAGACACCTTGGAACGGGAGAATATGATGTTCGCAGAACGACATAAACGGGATGTTTTTGCAGACGATGATTTCGTCATAATCATGAGTTTCAGTGAATGTTTTTTGGAGAACTCGACGAATTTGTATATCCGAATACATGTAGCCCGAAAACAGTTCAGAATACGACCTCAATACTCTTCGAGGAGTTTCCCTTAGCCCCTCACGGTCGGGATTATCTCCAATCAATGAAATGAGATTTCGAATAATCGATATTTGTCTTGTTATTTTATTCATAGTACGATGCTTTGCTTGTAGGGGTTTCCCAAATATCAATTTTTGAGAGTGCAATAGAAGCGATTCCTTGTGAAGCAAACAGGCCTTTTAGCTCAGAGTAGAAAATTCTGGCCATGTTTTCTGCTGTAGGCTCGCAAGGAAACCCTATCCATTTCAATCCGAGGTCACGACAAAGTTCTTTGACTTTCATATCTTCTACATTCAGCATCATACAATGGTCGTAAGTTTCATCTAACCATTTTTTGATAATTCCCTTCATGATAGAAAAGTCAATGACCATTCCGTCTTTGCTAAGAGTTTCGGAAGTGGGAACTACTGTGACTTGCAATTTGTATGTATGCCCATGAAGATTGTGACAGGCACCTTTGTAGTAAAGCAGTCGGTGTCCAGCATCGAATGTAAACTCTTTTGTAATAAAATACATGTTATCTCCTTACACTCTACGAAGTGCAGCGTTGAAAATGACTACGTGAAGTCTATTGCAGAAACGAAATCCATGCCTCTTACACTGGTCAACAAGAAGTTGTGAAGTTCTAAGAAGTTCTTCGGATGACCTGCATTCTGGCATGATTAAGATTTTGGTATGGTCAAGCTTAGCATCTTCGATGATGCTCAGAATCTCAGAAAAATCTTCTTGCGAACCTACTACAAATTTGAACCAAGAGTTGTCTAACGAGTTGAATGTTTCTAACACATTTTTTTTGTACCGTGCTGATACTAGATTATTTGAATTAGATGTTTTGGGCGATACATTGTACTGAGCCACAAATGCTTGCGTGTGTTTTGTGGGGGCAACAGTCCCATTTGTTTCAACTTCAATGGTGAATCCGTCAAGGACTAGCCCTTCAAGTAACTGTTGGAAGCTGCTGGATTGTTGCTGTATAAGAGGTTCGCCTCCAGTCAGAACGATGTTGTGTATGTTGTATGTAACAAGAATTTTATCGATTTCCGCCCGAATATCATTTACTGTCATACAAACAACTTCTTTTTCGGGGTCGTACTTGATGTTGTGACCTGTTTCCCGGTCGCGATGCGGAAATAGTGTTCCTATCCAATTCCATGTATAAGGCGTATCACACCAAATACAATGAAGATTACAGCCGGATAAACGAATAAAGACGCTGGGAAGACCTGTGTTTGTTCCTTCCCCCTGAATACTTGCGAAGACCTCCGCAACGTTCAGGTAATCGTCGTGAACTTTGAGTCGTGATAAAGCCATTGTTTTATTCTCCAATACATAATGATGTTATTGTTTTTCCCAAGGAAATATTAGCCAATCACAGGTTTTTTCTATACAAAATCTATGCGGAACAACTATAGATTGACGATGGAATGCATAAGTTACGATTGTTAGACCTCTTGTAGCGAATGGGAAAAGTTGTTTTCCTGTATCGGAGATATCATCAACAATCAGTGTATTCGTTGTAATGAGTTCCTCGTGTAAAACAATGGGCAGATTCAGTGCATGCGATACGAGTGTTGCGATAGGAAGCCCTCCTCGGGGCAGTCCATATACTCCACCCAATGTTTTCAACCACGAATCGTTAGTTAGCTGCTCGAATACGAAATCATAGATTTCGTTCCAAGTAATGATTTTCGAAATCATGAATTTGTTGTAAAGCCTGTAAAGAATCGTCAATGAAGCGCGAACCAGTTAGAGCGTGAAAGACCTTTGTTCCTAGTATCCATTCGACAAGGAGACCTTGCTCGAGATGACTTCTAATTGTAATCTTGGAAGAAAAAGCATGTTGAGTTCTCCAAGATTCGTGGTCGAAGAGTTTTGCGGGGTCAACGCCCTTGCTTTCGGTGGCTGAGTATAACCTCAAAGTGAAATCAGAAAGATATTCGGGCTTGGACAATTTTTGTAAACTAAGAAATGATGCAGAATCTTCGTTCTTTTGACTACCTTTTCCCATTCCTTTGTGCACCGAGCTTGCAGTTACGAAGTTTTGAAGGAAAGTGATTCCACCCCATCGTTGTGCCCCAGCAAAGTTTGATGAATCAACTGAGTATGGACGATATTTGATAACATGATTGATGTTGGTTACGCCAAGCCAGTGACATTTTCTTCCCTGCAATTTTTCTGTCAAAGGCTTGAGATAAGTATGTAAGAAGTTTGAGCCCTCGAATGAGAAAATACCTCCAATTCCTACATAATCTGAGTATTCATAGCACTTTTCTAATTCATCAAAGTTACTTTTTCGTGTGTAGATTGGAATTACGTCAAAGCCTGCATCTTTCAATTCAAAGAAGTTGTTCCAAGTTCGTTCCTGGTCGCCCACTACATCTAATGTGAAGCATCTCCAGAATAGTTCTTTGTGCTCTTTGAGGAAGGACTTGTATGAGGAAATAGATATCTCTTTCTTTAGAGAATAGGCGGAAAACGCACCACTATCAAGTAAAATCGTTAGATTTTCTCCAAGTTCTTCTTTGAGTCGTTTGAGTCTGTTCAGTAGCGACTTTCCAGATTGAAGATAGTAATACGAAACAAGAATTCGTAGCGTAATGGGCTTAGAGAATTGTATGATTTGTGCTGATGAGTTTGCTTGGATGTTCATGCTGACCTTGAAACAAGGATTGAATGATTGATGGAATCGTTGTTTGTGAAATTTCTTTAAACACTTCTCCATTGACAAGCGTAGCGTTGTAAAGAAGCAAATGGTCGATTTCAGTGAGAGCCAAGTTTGTGTTGATTCGAAGTATTCGCTCCATGTCCTCAGAGCATTCGCAAATCATTCCGAAAGTAGTTGCAATTCCGAGTTGTTGAAGAATCGAGGCTCGAACATAACCATCTATATACCTCATAGTGGTTTTGTTAACCACAATGCCTCCCATGTAGCCTTGTTTTAGGGAGTTTTCGAGTCGCTGATACGCATCTTTGGAGTATCTACGAAGTGGAAAGAGTGGAGGTGAGTAGTCTGATAAAATGATATTTGTTTCCATTACGTGACCTCAACTTGATTTGGGAAGAGTTCTTTATATGTATGGTATCGTTGTTTGGAATGCCGTTCGAGTAGTGCTCCATCCGAATCATAAAAATCGATGATGAGTACTTCATTTTTGCCTGCAAATGTTCGAAGTCCGCGTCCTAATCGCTGGATAACTGATTTTTGTGATTTTCCTCCATTAGCGATAATTACAACGTCAACACAAGGGATATCAACACCTTCTCCAAAGATTGTGCCAATCAGAACATGGTTGTTTTGTTTGAAGTCCTCGATTGCATCTTTTCGGTCTTCGCTTGATGCAGAACCATCTACAAACACGCTGTTCGGAATGAGCTGATGAAGAATCTTGCCGTGCTTTTCAATTCTGTTTGTAATAATCAATACACGCTTGTTTTGATTACAATGAAAGGTTGCTAAGTTAGCAATTTGTTGGTTGCGAGTAGTTGAGTTGAGCAATGCTTCAAAAGCTTCATGCCAATCATACGATGAATTATGAACAAGTATTCTGTGCATCTCAATTCGAGCTTGCGTAAGCACCCCACGCTTAACTAGAGTATCTACATCAATTTCGTGTATGACTTCTCCTGTGACAGCTTTAAGTAGCTCTGCTGAATTCTTATCGCCCAGAGTCGCCGTCATGCCATATCGAAAATAAGCAGGAATCTTCGCTGCAACCCAAAACCAAGAATTTCCAAGTTCTTGTCCTCCTTTTTGTGAATTTACATGGTGACATTCGTCTATAATCAAAACATCTATCATGTTACGTAGCGTTTGAAATTTAGAATCTTCATAAATCGACCACAATGTCTGCTGCGTTGCAATGTTAATTCGTTCTAGATTCCATACGCTATCGCCCAATTTCCCAATGGGTTCGGGGGCAAAGTATTTTGAAAACACATCGTGAGTTTGGGTGAAAAGTGTTAAGTTGGGGACGACAACGAGTGTGGGACGTTGTAACTTAGCAATGATTTTTGCCATTGTTGTTGTTTTGCCAGAGCCCGTAGGGTGTAAAAATATACCCCTACGATGCTGAGAAACTTGTGCTACTGCATCTTCTTGAAAGGAGTATTTATTAGAGATGATATCTGCTGGCAGATGATATATGCACTTTCCACAACCGGACGCTGCATGAATACGATACTTATACTCGATTCGTTTATCTATCATGAATTGCTCAACTTTTTGAATTGCCCCAATTGGAAAACTCATTGAGAAGATTTTTGGATTGTAGAAACAGTAATAGAATGTTTTGAGCGTTCGCTCCGTTCGCCCACGAAATCTTCGGAATGTTACATACTCGAGTTTGAACAAATCTCGAAATTGAGCAAACTGCTCAACTGAAACAGGCTCAAGAACAGCGTGATTGTTATATTCGGTAAGGTGCATCTATGATAATATATAGTGACTTCAAAAAATTATCAAATCTTTTTAAGAATCGGCTAAAGTTTTTCTCGAAAACAGCGGATAATATATATACAACCCTATCAAGAAAGGAAAAGTTATGCGTGACCTGACTCGACTCGAAGAAATTTTCATCAAAGAGACGATTCGAGAGAAGAATGACAAGGTCGTAATGGCTGGTCGTCCTTGGTGTAAGCAGTATCTTCGTTACAACAAACAGCATCTTCACTGTCCCCATTTCAAGACTTGTTCGATGTATTGGATGATTCGAGAAAAAATCAGGATGGGTGTCACAGTAGTTGAATCAGATTTTGAGTTGGAGCAGTTTCATCTTGGAAATCTTGATTTTGAACAAGAACAAAGTCAGGAAGATGACGCTGAGGCTCAAGGCGGTTTGTAACTCTGTAGTGGGCAAGGGGTTACACTTTACAAAATTGAATGTAACCTCTTGTCTGACATTGATTTACGCAAAGTTTGTTTTGTCTATTCTTTAATTATTATATTATTATATTAAATATAGAATAAGAATAGGCGATAACAGTTTCTCTGTAACCTAATAAGTAACAATGTGTTACCTGTGTTTTTGAGAACTGTAAGTTATTGAAACTCAATGACTTACAATTTTGTTTGAAAAATATCTTGATTTCTTGTAATTGGCGTTATATATTAGGACATATTGTTTCATAAACTTGGAGAGTGCATGCCTGCAGCGAAAAAACGTCTACCACTGTCCGTAAAAATTTCCCTTGCTAAAAAAGCATATGAATCCGCCCCTGACGAATCCAAGGAACTAATCAAGTACTTTCTTGATAGTTTAGCTGCTCATAGCTATGTAACACCTGATTCATTCAATGTTGAAAAAGAACCAATGATGTATCTTGATAACGTTAATCAAGCAAATACCCTTGTCGCAGTTGCGAAGATTGAAGTTCTCAAACGTGCAATCGACCTTGCCCATTCACGGTTGCATCCGTTTTGGGGCAATCAATGCCCTGTTTTGCGCATAGGAACGTTAGCAAAAGCATACAATCATTTTTTGGCAGCGGGTAGTTTAGGCGTAGATAACGGCGCGTTGAAATATGGAAATAAGCACAAAGAGTTCTGAGAAATCGGAATTCATACTTCTTCATTCAGGGATGCCTCCTATATTTCGTGAACTAAGTTTTGACGGTCTTACTGAAGTTAGCAAGGGCTTGATTTCGCTTTGTGAAAAATACATTGGAGAGTTTCCTATAAATAAAAAGCCGGGTTTGTACTTGTTTTCTCAAATTCCTGGCAACGCTAAGTCTGCAATTGCTGCTATCATTTTGAAACGTATTGTATCTCTGGGTAAAGTGAAGCGTAAAGCGTCCTTCATTTCTTTTCCAGACCTGTTAAATTTTCTCAGGCAGAGATACGTGTATGGGCGAGAATTTGAACCTGAAGTTGACTATGAATCAATCATTCAACGCAGTGAGCTGCTCGTTTTTGATGATGTTGGGAAGCAGCTCACCGATAAGAATTTGGCCGATTACTACTTCTATATCATGAACAAACTCTATGAGGAGAAGAAATCTGTAATAATCACATCGAATTTTTCATTGGAAGAACTTCGTGAGCGTTTTGAAGTGGCTCCGAAAGTACTGGATAGTGTCTTGAGTAGAATTGAGGCTATGTGTGACATTGTTAAAATGACAAACAGGGATTATCGTGTTATTCAATAAGCTTCTTACTGATGTTGCTATATATTACGAATCTGTTTTGAGTGAATCAGCTAAGGCATATCTTTTTGGCCGGGGCATTCATAATCCTTCGCAGTGGCGGTTTGGTTACGCTGACAACAAGTTAACTCAACGACTTGTTACAATGGGACTCACAGTCGAAGAGTTGTATAACAAAGGGTTGTGTAATGAAGATGGAACAGATTTTTTTCGTGATGGTATTGTAATTCCCTACATTCTTGATAACAAAGTTCAGACGTTAAGATTTCGCTCGCTGAAAGAAAAGCAATATCTCTCACTCAAGAAATCAAGTCCACTGTATGCAGAACTTTTTTTCAATCTCGATGCGTTAGTTTCGAACCCATCGAGTCTTTTTATATGCGAAGGAGAGTTTGATACAGTAATGCTTGCACAGGCGGGATACAGCGCAATAGGACTGCCCGGTTCGCAAGTGATTCCTTTTGGTTTTGAGCAGGAATTGGGAAAAGTAAAAAACATTTATCTTGCAACAGATGCTGATAAGGCTGGTGAGGATTGTGCTCGAGTATTGGTTAATCGATTAGGAAGAACTTGTCGGAGATTGAAACTTCCTGAAGGTTACGATATTACGGATTTCATTTTGAAATTTGGGTATGACTTCTTCAAAAGTTTGATTCAGGAAAGTGTAGATTATGAGCCCGATTTGTTCAAATATGAGTTTGACGACGTAAAGCAGATTCCAGCTTCATATCAAAGTGAAGTTGCTATTATCAACTTGATTTTGAAAAGTCCACATTTGACTACAACCATTCTTGAACAACTTGGAATCCACGATGAAAAAGATAAGAGATATTTTTGTAATCCAATTACTTCATCACTGTTTTCTACAATTTTGTCGCTGTACTTTAAGTACGAACCAATCGACCTTGCAACTGTAGTGGATGTTGCATCTGTTCCTAAAACTCGAATCATAGAAATTTTCGAGTTATGTTTTGAGGAGAGAAATCTTCCTACGTACATTACAAATCTTGTTAAGGCCTATCTTGGAAGAGATTGCATAGACCGTAGCCGTAGAATTTTGGAGTATGGAACAAAAAAAAGTGCTACAAAAGAGGGTTTAGAGAATAGAATTAGAGAATGGCAAGACTGTATAGTTCAAACTAATCCGATGGCAACTAATGTACTTCGCGGAGAGTACTTGATTAGAGAACGTATGCTTCAAGTGCAACGAAGAATGAAACGAAAGAAAATTGGGACAGGTTTTCAACAAATAGATAGATTACTGACTGCGGGCTTTGTTGTTAGGGGTGAGATGAGCGTTATTGGCGGTCGACCTCGTGAAGGGAAATCGGCATTCAAAGCGAATTTGATTAGGAACTTGTGTGAAATGGGATGTTGTGTAGTGAATGTAAGTCCTGAGCAGGGTATCGATTCCGAACATAATCGATTGGATAGCGTTTCGACAGGGATGCCGCTGAAAGATTTTTTTGATAGTGAGAAGTTGAAAACTAATAACGATTTTTACGAAGTCGTTCAAAAAAACATTGAGTATATCACAAAATCTTGGAAGTATCATTTACTTCCATCTCGTGATATTACGTTTTCCGGGCTTGTTTCTAATTTGGAACGTATCAATGAGCAAAGCAAGATTGATGTTGTGTTCATCGATTTGTTTGATAAATTGAAGGAAATTACACAGGCGGGCGCCGAAACTCGTTACATGATTGATTATCTTTTGAATGAGTGTAACATACTAGCACGAAAAATGGATATCCATATCTGTTTACTTCATCAAATCAAGCGTCTTAGCAACTCAAACAAGAAATCTGATAGCAGGCCTACATTAGAAGACCTGAAAGAATCGGGAAGATTTGAACAAGATTCTTATCTTGTTTTTTTGTTGCATAGAAGGGGGCTTCACTTCAAAGATGAACCAGATGATACAATGGACGTGATTTTAGCAAAACAGAAAGATGGAATTTGTGGAGATAACGTAGCAATTACACTTGATTGGAGTCGAGAGACCTTGATTTTGTCTGACCACGAAGACGATAAGATGTAAGTAACTTCAAAGGAGTTGATATGGATGCAGTTCTTGAGTTAATTGAGGATGTAAAAAGAAACAATAGTAGTGATTCATTCGACCAACTTTACAACTCGCTTACAAATATGGTTCCGTATTCTTTTTGTCAGCGAGTTTTACCCAACCATGACGCAGAAGATATTGAGCAAGAGAAAAGATTAGCTGTGCTGAAATTCGCTCGGGATTTTGACTTGGAATACACATCAGCGTATTCTAAAAAGCCTAAAGCGAATCCTCGTACAGTTGCTAAGAAGTACATGGTTTTTCAGATTCTTGGCAAGCAACGAGTTTGGGATAGACTTGTAGCGTGTTCTTTGGGCGATTCTATTAGTCGTAACAATGCAGACGATGGCGGATTGACATATGAAGATGTTGTTGCTGTATCTCGAGATTCGCTTTTCGAACGTGTAGTTCTTGCTTCATTGCCTAAGTTTGTAAGCCCGTTGGGCTTGAAGATTACTAAGCTTCTTTTGAGCGGTCAAAGTCTTACTTCGATAAAAAAGTTACTTGCAATTTCCGAATGGAGGCTGAATTGCGAGTTGAAGCAGCTGAGGAAGCCTATTGAATTTCTGCTGTTTCTTAAATCTTTTCAAGAAAGTAGCTAAGCGTAGCTATATATTCATACTAGAAAGTAGGCGAATTATGAGTAACGAAACTTTGTATAACAAATACCGTCCTAAGCTTTTTGCTGAGGTTGTAGGGCAAAAGAAGATTGTAGCGAGCCTTACATCATATCTCAAAAAAGGTAAAGGTCTTCCGCATGCTATCATGTTTTGTGGATTGCAGGGCACGGGGAAGACTACATTAGCCCGACTTGTATCGAAATTCTTAAACTGTGAAAAACCGAATGGATTTGAACCTTGCAATCAATGCAGTAATTGCAAGGCAGCTTTGGAAGGGCACCATCCTGACTTGATTGAGATGGATGCAGCGAGCGAACGTGGAATTGATGATATTCGAGATTTAAAGGCGTTAGCTCGAACGATGCCCTCCGTAGGTAAAGTAAAGGCCATGATTATCGATGAAGTTCATGATTTAACTTCGCAAGCAATGGACGCGATTTTGAAAATGCTGGAAGAACCTCCTGAAAACTTGTACTTTTTCTTTTGTACTACGAATCCACAGAAGGTTTCAAAAACAATTCAATCACGCTGTACAATCTTTCGTTTATGGTGGGTAAGCCAAACAGAGATTGCTGCGCGTTTGCGTGAGATTTGTCAGGCTGAGCATATCGAGTTTGTTGATGACGCGCTATATGAAATTGCGCGTATTGCAAATGGGTCGATGAGAGATGCAATTTCTATTCTTCAAGCCGTTCAGCCCGTAGGAGTATCTTTAGAAAACATATACAATTACAGCGATGCTGTTAGCCCCGTGAAAGTGTTTGATTTGCTTGAATGTGCCGTCCAACACAAGCTGAAAATCTATCTTGCTGGAGTCAGCGACTTAATTCAGCAATCGAATTCTGTTTATGGTGTGTTGTGGGAAGTTCTTAATACGTTATGGAGTGTACAGGAAGTAAGGATGGGTCTTCAACGTGAAAAACTCATTCCATCATATCAGCTTGAAAAGTACAAATCATTTGCTGCTGCTTTTGGTAGTAATCTTGATGTAGCTATTACAGAAGTTGGATTACAATTTCCCGTGTATGATGAGTTGAAAGCTAAAGTGTTGCTTTTAACTCTGTATCAAAGACTAACAGGTACTCAATCCGAGAGGTTGCAATCACCTGTTTTGCCCATGCAGGTTGCGGGCTTGCCTGTTGCAACTGCAATCGACCCATCGAAATTGAGAAACTATTCATATTGGTTTTTGAAAAGAGTAGGGGAAGGCGCGAGTGTACTGACTGATTCTGCGGATAGAGTTTCAATAAAATACAATGAGATTGTAATCGATTGCGTGTGTTCAAAAGACAAAGCTGTAAATTCGCATTGTGTTTTGCTTGAAGATTTGATAAAGTTGTTTAATTCGAAAGAATCGTTTTCTGTTCTTGAACTTATTCAGAAAGGTGTGATATGGAAATTGTGAAGACACGAGTTGAAATTGAGCATGCAGATTTGATTGATGCACTTCGCGCTATTTCGCATATTTCTCCTGGTGCAATTGTGAAATACGCTCTGTTTTCTACAAAGAATGGCTCACTTCGTATTGCTGGCAATGGTAATACTGCATCGCTTGACATGCTTTATCCCGCAGTGATTGAGGGTGAAGATTTCAAACTGAGTTTTCGAAACACAGAACTTCTTAGTTACATTGAACATCTATCGGGGCGGATTGTTTTGACTTTTGATAGTGCATCGGTTACGATTCGTATGCAGGGTAAAAAATCTTTTTGTAAACTGTCCGCTGCGAATCACCCCAACCTTCTTCTTTTCGATTCCTCTATAAATCTTGATACTTTGAAGCTCGAAGAGTTACACTCACTTCCCTCTGAAGCATACAAGAAAATCATGTCCGATGCAGCAGCTTTCTGCGCTCCTGAATCGGCGCACGTTCCTGTTGAATTTAATACAATTGGAATTTCTTCCTCGGGCTTCTTTTCAAGTAATAGGGCGATTGCTTGTAAGCTTGAAACTACAACTTTGAAAGATATTTTTAATCGTGCTGTTTCGATTAGTCGAGCTGCAGTAGATTTTCTTCCATTTTTTCCTGCAGAAACGATTTCTGTAGGCTACTCTGACCGCGCTTTTTATCTTTACAACTCGTTTGAAAAAGAAGGTAGAACTTACACAAGATTTGTTGCTATCTACAATATGATTTCGCAGTTTCCGATTGAGGTTGTAAACGACCACTTTGCTAATTTCAAGGTTGGTTTCTCATTCAATTTGAATCTAGAAGAAATCATTTCAGCTCTGCGTCTTTCATGCTCTTTGGCTAACAAGCCCGATTCCGATGTTGTTTCAATCAAAGCAGTTGACTCTAGGTATTTGTTATCAATGACTCTGGAAGATGGGACGTACTTTGAAGACGAGTTAGAAGTTTCAGGTAGTTTTGACAAAGCTACTGTGATTAACGTTCGGAGTTCAATGCTTTTGAAGATAGCACAATTTGTTCTTGACCACGGACGGTCTGCTTTAACTATTTCACTTGACCCCTCTAAATCTCAATTGTTGATTGACGGGGGAGAAGGAGTTAAGATTCTGCTTGCTCGGTCAGCGTGACATCTATGCAATATGAGATAAACTGCCCTAAAAATTGTCCTTTACTTGGAAATCGGATAGTTCTATCCGAGGGCGAGCCAAGTGCACCTCTGTGGTTGATAGGTGAAGCGCCCGGAGAGAACGAAGAACTTGAAGGAAGACCGTTTGTAGGACGAGCGGGTAAAGTTCTTAGGTCGATACTCGCTGAGTTGAAAGTTTCAAACTCGGAAATCTTTGTTACGAATTCAATCAAATGTCGACCGCCTTCAAATAGAACGCCTACAAATGTTGAGCTTAATCACTGTAGGTATCTTCTTGAACAAGAATTGAAACAAAACACACCTTCTGTGATTGTAGCCCTTGGGCGTACTGCTGCATCATTGTTTGTTACGATGGAGAAAGATGCAGTAGGAAGTCATTGCGGAATTGTTCGTCGGGCTACGATGAACGGAAAAGAAGTGTTGCTGATAATTTCGTGGCATCCTTCCTACGTTTTGCGTAATCCGCAAGTCGAACACGAATTACGCGAAGATTTGTTGTTAGCTCATCGACTATCAAAGAATGAAATTACATACTATGATTTGCAGCCGAGAATTAGAATTCTTCAAACCGTGCAGGAACTCGAGCAGCTTTACAACAGGCTCAAAGTTGAAAACTGTTCATTTTCTTTAGATGTTGAGACAACAGGTTTGGTTCCTAACAAGCATTTGATTATCGGAGTGGGTTTTGGAATCAATAACAATGAAACCTGTTACATTCCATTGTATGAGAGAAAATCTTCGATGAAACGTTCGTATCTTACTCCGTTTTGGGGTGCATCGCAAGAGTTAACAACGTCCTATATTCAGGACATTGTTGAACTTCCCGCCAAAAAAGCAGCCCACAATGCTTCTTTCGAATTGAAAATGATAAAATCTTGTTTAGGTCGTATGGTCAAGAACTTGACCTGCGATACGAAGTTACTTGCGCACTTGCTTGATGAAAATCTTCCCAGCGATTTGGAGTCGCTTCAACGAAGATATTTACGATTTGTAGAGCCGTACAAAGATATGATTTCACGTTATGTGAAGTCCGAAGATGGGCGTAATGATGATTACTCCTTTGTGCCCACATCTTTGCTGGGCGAATACTGTGCGAAAGATGCTTGGGTTACGTATCGTTTAGTTTCCAAACTTTCTGAAGAGTTATTGCAACATCCAAAACTGATAGAATTCTACAAAAGATTTGGTATTCCTTTGTGTTATTGTTTATCAGAAATGGAAAGGAATGGAGTGTACTTAGCCAAAGATGATGCGTTGCGCCTTCGTCACGAACTTGAAGCACAGAAACAAGATTTGAAAGTTAAGATTTTTCAGCGAGCTGGGCATGAGTTTAACATTCAATCTCACAAAGATGTTGAAGCACTACTTTTTGATGAGATGAAACTTCCATCTGTGAAGGCGACAAAAACAGGGAGGTCAGTCGATAAGGACGTTCTTAAAGAGCTTGCCGAATCCAATCCGATTTGCTCTGAAATTTTAGAGTATCGACTTTATGACAAGCTTATGAGCACATACTTGTTTGATGAAGCCTCGCCTCTGGCGTACGTAATGGATTTTCATGGTGTTATCCACGCTTCGTTTAATCAGACAGGAACAGTTACGGGTAGATTATCATGTGATAATCCGAATCTTCAAAACCTTCCTAAAAAAGCAGGGTCTTCCATTAAGAGGTTGTATCGAGTTCGAAGTTTGCGAAGAGTATTTGTGATAGGTGACTACTCGCAGATGGAATTGAGAATGTTAGCATGGTATAGTCAAGATGCACGCTTGTTGCATGCCAGCGCTAACAACATTGATTTACATCGTCAGGTTGCTTCTGAAATTTTTGGAGTACCTCTAGAAAAAGTAACGCAGCAGCAACGCGATATTGGAAAGACCAGAAACTTTTCGATTGTGTATGGACAGCAGCCCCGTACGGCGGAAGACCGACGTTTTCAAGAAATCTATTTTCAGAAGTACCCCAGTATTCTGAAATGGAAATCATCTGTGATTGGTTTTCTTAGAAAAAATGGATATGTTGAAAGTTGTTATGGACGTAGGAGACGTCCTTATGGATACTCGTGTGCAAATGATGGAGTTCGCGAGGCGGCAGAGCGTGAAGCGGTTAACGCTCTGATTCAGGGAAGTTCTGTTGATTTTTGTAATTTTAACATGGTTCGTTTAGGTCAGCACCTTCAAGAGCATTTTCTTGAAGCATTTGTTGTTGCGCAAGTTCACGATTCTGTGATAGTGGAGTGTGATAGCGACGATGCAGATAAGGTCTTAGAGGATTTTGTTAGAATCATGGAAGAGCCTGTGCAACCAGTGACTGTGAAAATGAGAATTGATGCTGAGATTGCAGAAACTTTTGCTGGGAGTAAAAAGTAATGTCAGGAGGTGCTTCTCGTATGCTCAACGAGGAATCTTCAAAACGCAGCGATAAAAGTGAGTTGCGTGTTGAGGTTCATGAGAATCTGTTGTTGTTTGAGTTCGAACTTGAAGGGCAACAGCATAGACTTGATTTTCATCCGCTCCTAACGCTGAATGGGGTGAATGTCGAACTTGTTCCGGACGTTACGTTAAATGATTATCTTTCATATATTTCCAGCGTTAGATTTACTTTGGATGGATTTATTTGTCGTTTTGAGATGGAAATTAACAAGGTCAAGCTGGATTTTGAGGCGTGGTTAGTATCTGCCCGTGAAGTAGCTCGAACGAAGCTTGTGGAGCAATCTTTAAAACTCGTTCAGGAAGGTGCTGTGGCGAAAAGTTTTGTGACTGAGCCATCTCGAGAAAAAATCAATGACCAGGCCTTTGTTTCTAACGTTGAGATTTACAAGAGTTTTTCATTGAGAATTTCGGAACTTGAAGTTTACAAAAACGCCTTTGAGAGATTGCTTTTTTCTGTGCAGCAAGCTTCGATATGTTTTTTGAATGTTCTTAATCGTAGACATAAAAATTTGTAGAAAAATCAGCATGTTTTCTATATATTATACAAAAATACAAGAATTTACAAAGGAGGTTAGATGGTGAAGATTGGAAGTTCTCCGAAATACATGGAGGACAATGTACGAGATTTCGTGCAGATTGATGCGATTCGGCCTTCGACCTTTGAGTTGAACAAGCCACGTCAATTCAGATTCATTGATTATGTCGGAATGGTTAGAGTCGTATGGTATCCTACACTTGGGCAGGATAAAGATGGTCGGCCTACTACTTCATGGAAAAAAATTAACAAGCCCAAGGCCGACGTCCGAACAGACCTTGATAAGATGCTTGAGGTTGAGAAACGCGCAGCCTTGCGCTTGTTTCCCGACGTTGACCCCAAGACTCTTGAACTTCAATTTAGCCCCGCAAAGTCCTATTGGTTTCTTTGTTTTGACCGCGCTGAGGCTCAGCCCGTTGTAAAAGTGTTTGAGGCTGGTTGGAACATTTTTGATACTGTAAAAGAAAACATGAAAGTTCTAAGTCCTACAAAGCCCGGATACTTGGCCAATGGACTGTTTTGGTTTCATGATATTCTTATCACAGCGACTAAGAAAGAGGCTCGCGACGGCACCCCCGAGAAGTTTCGGCGTCAGTACACCGTTAATATTTACAGCAACAAGTTTGAAAATCTTGTTCCTGCTGCAGCGTTGGATGAAAGTACGCCCTTTGGTCAGAAGGCTCAAGACCTTGACTGGCTCCGGGAAAAAGGTGTGTATACAGCAGAAGAGGTTGAGGCTATCATTGATTTCAAAACAAAAAATGATTACATGCGCTGGGTCGCTCCTGCAACTCCGGAAGATATTCACGAAGAACTGTTCGTCAAGAATCCAATTTTGCTGACAGCTATGAAGAAAGGTGGAGTGCCCGTTTTCCCATACTTCGCATTCCTCGTAGAGGAGTTCAAAAAAGCCGCACTTGCTTTTGACGATACATCTGTTTTAGAGAAGCAGATTTCTGAACGTGTAAGTTCACCCGTGGAAACGAAGAAGGAAGAAGAGCCCAGCGAAGCTCCCCCTCTTTCTGGAGCTGTAACTACAAGTTCTGCGTTGACCGGAAATGTTCAAGATTTGAAGAAAGGAGATTTGGATTGGGATACACCGCCTAAAAATGCACAAGATGCAGGGTTGTTTTGATGACTGACTTTTCGAAATTCAATAAATTGTATCCGAATTCAATCAAGGTGGGTGTAGACGTACGCCCACCTTCTATTGTACGAACTGGGATGAAGCGGTTAGATTATGGAATACTTCGAATTGGAGGGCTACCTCTTGGAAGAATTGTTGAGGTTGCTGGTAGACCCTCAGCAGGGAAGTCCTCGTTTGCGATGAACTTTGTAGCATCTGCTCAAAAGCAAGGTTATTCTTGTGCTTGGGTGGATGTTGAAGGCGATTCGTATACAACAGCTTGGGCTAAAGGAATTGGAGCAGATGTAGATAATCTTACAATGCTGAATGTATCTGGGTTGACTGGAGATAAAATCATTGATATGATTCAAGCCCTAATTGTTTTATCTGACCCGCCAATTAACGTGATTGTACTGGATTCGATTGCTAACATTCGCGCTGAAGAACAAACTGCTGTAACTGTATCTGAGCAGACTATGCACACGAATATGGCACGTGCAAAGCTTCTGACTGAGTTTTTTCAGTCATTGTTTGGAGGATTCCGTGTTAAGGGCAAAGATTCTACAATCTACAAACTGAATGAATTTCCAACTTGTTTTATTGCTATCAACCATCTGAAAGATACATTTGCAGGTAACTACGCAAAAGCGGATTCGATAGGAGGTGATGCTGGAAAGTTTGCTGCTTGTATTCGACTGTTTTTTGAACGACTTGGTAAGGATAAAGAAGACCCCAATCTATCTCGTGTCAAAATTCATTGTGAGAAGAATAAGTTAGCTCCTCCTTTCGGTAATGGAGAGTTTTTGTTTAACCTCGAGCAGTGTACTTTTGAAGAGGACTTCAAGTTTTTACTTGATTCTGCTGTTGCGAAGGGCTTGGTTACGACTACTGGAGGAGGGCGATATACAATTGGAGAAGAGAAGTTTCATGGAGTAGAAGCTTTCAAAGAAAGGTGTTTGAAAGATGACGAATTCTACACAAAAATGGTTGAATCAGCTTTCGGAGCGATACATGATTCTTAATTGGAGAAGACCTTTCTATGTGTTTGTAGATTTGGAGGCTACTTGTTGGGAGGGGGCATGCCCATTCGATTATAAGAGACAGGAAGTGATTGAAATTGGCGCTGTGTTTACTAATGGAGATTTTGATGAGTTATCTCACTTCGCGAGTTTTGTCAGACCAGCGCACAATACGACTTTGACTGAATTTTGTACTAAATTGACTGGGATTACTCAATCTGCTGTGGATGAGGCGCCTACGTTTGGTGAAGTTTTCTTTGATTTTTTGAATTGGTTGCCTGAGTCGAGAACGATGACCTGTTTTGCATCTTGGGGAGATTATGATTGGAAGGGGCTTAGGTTCGATTGCGAAGTATCTGCTATTGATTTCAAGGGTGAAACCTTTGGAATGCAGCATGTTAACATCAAAAAGAGAGTGAAGAAGTGGTGCTTGAGTAAGAATCACTTCCATAAATCTTGGAATCTTGGGCATGTTGCTATTGAACACGGGTTGATTCTTCCTGGAAAACAGCATCGTGCGCTTAACGACGCACGAGCAGCAGTAATGGTAGTGAAAGATATCGGCGATGAAATTTTCAACTTTGATTGAGTATGACTAAAACACTAATAGAGTTCAGATGTGTTCAGTTATAAAAAGTTCTGAAGTAGCGAAAGAACAAGGTGTAATTTTATGAAATTCCTATTGACGGCTGATTTGCACTTGAGGCTCAACGAACCGTTGGGCGTACAAATTTCAGACTTTCATGGATTCAAAATCAATGATAGATTGGCGGATAAATTTGTTATGCTTGAGCAGATGGTTGCTACTGCTATCAAACATGATGTAGATTGGTTTGTGATTTTGGGGGACTTATTCGATTATCCCAATCCCCCTGAAATTCTTCGTTTCTTGTTCTTTCAGGCCATTGCTCCGTTGTGGGAAAAGAAGAAAATTTCAACACTACTTCTTGCTGGGAATCATGGAACAGACGATTGGCAGGCTCATAACTTGATGTCAGAGTCTTGGGTTTCTCAAGGTGCGTTTGAAACAATGTCAACTCCATTCGTGAAAACGTTTATGAATAGGGCTGGTGAGGAGATTCCAATCGTAGGATTTCCCGAAATGAAACCCGATGTTCTCGATGATTGGTTTGTGAAATTGGAGAATCGTGACCCTGAACCATTTGCTTTTGGTCATCTTGGATTGGCATTTTCAAAGGTTGAAGCATCTGATTTTAGGGTAACATCTGGAGTTGAAGTTACTAAGTTTAGCAGATTCAAGCATGTTTTCCTTGGAGATTTCCATCGTCCGCAGGAGTTGGCAAACTGTCAGTACGTAGGTTCTCCCTTCATAATCGATTTGGGTGAGATTGACTATATTCATTCATACTTAGTGGCTACATTAACATCTATCGGTGGATGGAAGAGTGAGGCATTTGTTTTGCAAGACCCCCTCTCCTGTGAAGTTCGCAATATCAAAATTGATTCTAATACACGTAATGAAGATTTCATGAAGTTGTTTGCTCCAAAGAAGACTGGGATGAAGGAGTTTTTGTGCTTGAAATTGAGTATAGACAAAGCTTCAGCGTCTCTTCCTATTGTTGACTTCAAAAAACTTCAAGCTGACTTGCTCAATTTAGGATTCTACTGGGTTCGTTTTGATTTTGATTTCGTTGACAACAAAATTCTTGATGTTGACAGAGTAGCTGCGAAGGCTGGTGGCATCGATTGGGCTTATTTGGAATATTGTAAGCAGCACTCATTCACGGAAGAAGTTGCTAATTATGGGCGAAAAATCATGGGGGAACTTCGTGCAACTAAAAAAGCTGAGAATTGAGAATCTATTTCGGTTTGAAAAAGTTGATATTGATTTTGGAAAGTTTCCGTTGGGCGCTACAATTTGTGTTCTCGGTCAGAACTTTGACCAGTTTGGGGCTAACTCTAACGGTGCAGGCAAGAGTTCTATTTTTGAAGTGATATCCTGGGTGATTTTTGGGAAAACTCTTCGACCGAGCTACGTTAGCGATATAGTTCGTCGGGGAACTTCTGCAGGATTTGCTCGTTTAGAGTTAAACAATGAAAGATACGGCAATGTTGTAATTGAGCGATTTCGTAAGATTTCAGAAGCTGGTTTCAAAGTGAAGCTGTGGGTGAACAGCGCGGAAGTTACAGGTAGAAAGAATACTCAAGAGTTGATTTTTAAGTACTTGGGGTTCGAAGGGAATAGAGTTTTCGAGGATTTTCAGAATCTTGTTTTGCTATCCCGCTCCTCAATTGATTTGTTTGCTTCGAGTAAGACAGGAGCGAAAGAGAGAATTGAGACAGTTCGTAGATTTTTAGGAGTTGACTTTTTAGGAGAACTTATTATATTACTACGAGACAAGAAAGCCCAAGGATTGAGTAGCAGGTTGAAGGTGGATGTTGAGGTTGGGCAGTTAAGAGCGATGGTGAATCAAGCGTCAGAATCATCTCTTTTATTGGCACTTGAAAATGCTAAATCTAAGAAAAATGAAGCAGTAGCTCAGCAAGAACTTCTTGAGAACGAAATGAGCTCCATTCAGTCTCATTTATTCAATCTTGATGGTGCTTTGAAGTTGGAAACAGATGTGACAATCTTGAAAAATTCATTGACTTTGCTTCACGAGAGAATTTTAGGTGTGAAGTCAAAGATACTTGCTGTTGAAAATGTGATAAGTACTTCTAAGACAGTAGATGTAGAACCTTTGAATTCGAGCATATCACAGCAAGAAAAAATTGTAGATGCTTTAGCGATTGAGGCATCTGAAAAAATGATAGTCTCTAAACGTGTAGAGGATGATATTCTTTCTTTACAGACGGAGTTGAAAAAGCAAAATCTATCTACTTCTTCGTTGCTTCGTTGTCCAGTATGCTTTTCAGAACTACTTCTTGATGAGGGGCTCATGGAGAAATCTTTAATGAAGTTTGACATAGAAGGCAAAGCAAAGTTGCGAAGTGGCCTGGAAGAGAAAATCAAAGCTTTGATTGAAAAGCAAAATTTGTTGCTTGTTGAAATAGGCAATGTTCGAGCAGCCTTTTCAGCTGCTAAGCAATCGGTAACATCTCTTCGGGATTCTCTTTTGGCTGCAGTTAAAAACAATGAGAGAATCAAGGCTGCTTGTGAATCGGTGGTATCATTAAATGATGATTTGACTGTGTTATCTGCTCAGTGGGAAGAAAAATCGTCTTCTATGGCTGTAATTTTAGAACAATATTCTGAAATCATGAGTCAGTATGGAAATCAACCTGTTGCTGATGTTAGCAGGAAGTGGCGGCAACATCTGCAACAGAGCAACGAAAAGTTAGCTACAATCAGAGTGAATGTTGCAAAGTTTGAGGCTGAGATAGCTTCAATTGAGGTGTCAATTGAGGCTCAGAAACAAGCCAAGGTGAAGATTGACCAGAAAGAGAAAGAATTAGCTGAAATTGATAAAGAGTTGAATTTGATTGAAACTTGGTTAGTAGGATTTCCTGAAGTTTCAAGGATGGTTATTGATTCATCCTTACCGTTCTTTGAAGATAGAGTAAATTTTTATCTCAGTGAACTCAAAGTTACGGAACGAATCAAGTTCGAAACGCTGATTGAAAAACGTTCTGCTGAAGGAGAGTTTAAATCGGGGTTCAATATCAAAGTATGGGATGGAGCGTATTGGGCTGATTTTGATATGTACAGCGAAGGCGAGCGTATGCGAATTGCTCTTGCTGTTTGTTTTGGATTGCGTGATTTATCCTCGAAGATAACGCAAACACCTGTGTACTTCTTTTTGTGCGATGAAATTGCAGATACACTTGACGATGCTGGAATACGAGAATTTTTCTTGCTTTTGAAGCATCTTCCTGAGCAGAAGTTTGTAGTAAGCCACAAAGTTGAAGGTATGCTTACAAATCATGCCGACGACGTGTTGACTGTAGAGCGAAGAAGTGGAGTTTCAATTTTGAAAGGACGTGCAGCGTGACGGAAGTTTGGAAAACTGATAAAGAAATCAAGCAGCTTTCATCTCCAGATATTGAGATAGGGAATTCGATGATTTTTCTTGGTCTTGATTTGAACAAAAATTCAACAGGCGCATCTGCACTTCTTAGCGATGGAACATTGTGGTTTTCAAGAGTGTTTGTAGGCGGGAAAAACTATCCTTTTGACTCACTTGAACTACTTGTAGAGTACAACAAGTTCTTTTCAAATCTTGTAGATAACCTCTGTCCTGTTTACGGAAGACTCTATGTTGCAATTGAACAACTCAACGTTTTCTCTCCAAAATTGCAAGCGCTTACGTTAACTTTGGCGCAGATATCAGGGATATGTGTGATGAGTATGTTAGGTGTTGTTCCCACTGCGAGATTAAAAATGTTTCATAACAAGACGGTGAAGAAATTTATTACAGGTAGCGGTAACGCAACGAAAGAAATGATGATTAACGAAATTGAGAAGATGTATCCACGTCCATCAGGCTTTCCAAAATCATTGAGTTCAGATAGAGCTGATTCGATTGCTATGGCATATACATATTTATGGGTTTGGAATCATAGAAATAATCAAGATAAGTCAGTCGAACAACTTGCAAATCACGCTGTTAGGTCTAAGATAGCTCGACAACTTGAAATTTGATGGAGGGAATGAATGTTTGAGAATGCTGAGATAAGAAAGGTATTTCGAAGTACAAGAGATTTCGTTACATTGAATTCATCTTGCTATATTGGTGAATCAGACCTGTGGCTTCCAGTGAGAAATTCAAAAGGTGAACTCTGTGCGACCTTTGTGCGTTGGTATGCTGATATGATTTTGGATGCAGGGAAAGAGTTTTCCGAGAAACACAAACAACTTTTCAATCAAGTTATGAAATTAATCAAAGAAGTTGGAATATCTTCTACTGATTTGAAATCAAGGAAATCTTTGGAGCTTCTTGAGAAGCTTGATATTGACCGGCATGGAATGGTTACATCGTATGACACACTTATTAATTTGAAATTTCGTCTCATGTTATGGATGTTTGACGAAATTCGAAGCACACTGAAACTCTCTGAGAGGTCGAGTATGCTTTACTTGATTGAAGGTTCGACAACTCGTGCGAGATTTGGAATTTTGAAGGAGCCTGCAATTTATACTTTTGGGTTGTTGAAAGAGCTTCAATTTCATGGACTCACTGCAAGATTTTGTAACCTTTCGTTGTATGAACATGGACATAGAAGAATTGCGTAAGCAACAATCAGAGAGCAGCCGAGCCCTTATTGCCGTAGAGGCAAGATTAGCAAGGGGAAAGGATAACGTTGAGATTGTTTCGGAGAAGGAAGTATATCTACTCGATAATGACGGGGTCAGATATCGACGTATTTGTGGAACTGCACTCACCACAATGCCAGAAGGATTTTATTGTTTGAGGCCTTCAGGTTCGGGGACAAATCATCTTGGAGTTGGAAGATGTAGTTTTCATGATAGAAGTAAGTTGTTGTCCTCAGAGAGAAAATTGCTAACTGTTTCTGATATGCTATTGAAGACTGGATATGGAAAGGAACTTCGTAAGCGATTCAAGACATGCGAAACCGCTGAGAGTTTGTTTAGTTCTGTTGATTCTGAACTTGAATTGCTGTACAGAATACTACGAGAGAGACTTTCAAAGCCTGCTGCCGACCTTAATGAAATTCGAAGCATGATAAATCAAATCATCAAGGTGAAAATGGTTCGGCAAGACCTTTTAAGAGCATCCTTATTTACTCGGGACGAGCTGTTAAAATATTTCAAATTGATAGTAGATACTTGTAAAGATATTTTGGATGAAACGCAGTTTCAGAGGTTGATGATTGTGTTGAATACTGTGATTGGCACAAAGATTGAGAGTTCGCAGATTGATACAGTATCGGACGAGGAGTTGGAGCAGGTATAGATGCTTCATTCAATTAAATTTTCTGACCCTATTCGTATTTCCTGCGGGAAGACGAGAAGATATTACAAGAAAAATTGTATCGAAGTGAAAAGTGATAGTGGGGAGAGTGCACAGATTCCTGTTTACAAATTTGTGTTTCGAGCAGCGTTGATATCAAGCTTGGTTGCTGTTCAAGACCCTAACTTTGAGCTGAATCGAAGAAGTATGAGAATCACTCATCGAATTTCGGAAATAGACTACTACTACATCAATCGCGTAATCACAGATTCTTTAGGATGTTTCAATAAGTTCATCATAGCCTCGAGAACAAATGTTCTTCAGTTGATTCCTCGTATTGTAATTGTGAAGATATCAGATTACGTTTTTAATGAACCCTATCTACTTGAGCTTGTTCGGGATGCAGGTGGAACTACAATTCTCGGCGAAGAAACAATGTTTGAATGGAAGCCTGTGGTTGTATGAATGGATTGCAAAAAGAACAAAATGTTCTTAACTCATTATCTGAGTTGATAAATACTAATTATCGTTCAGCTTTGCTGTCAGGTGCGTCGTCGGTATCTACGATTGATAGAAAGATTGAAGAACTTCAGGACATTTCGATTTCTGAACTTCTTGATTCAGAAGAGTTTCTTAACACTAAGGAGTGGTTGTATCCCTGCCATCGTCAAGATATCATAACAATTTTCGAATTGAAAAAAAAGTATGATATTCATACTGTTCTTGACGAAGAAGGCATTGGAAGCGGGAAATCTACGAAGTTAGCATTGTTGATAGCCCTTCAAATTTTCAAATTAGGAATGAAGCCTAATCCGCAAGACGAGCTGGGATTAGCTCCCGATAGAAAGATAGCGTTTATCATGATGTCTAAGAATGCGGATAAGGCCAAGAAAGTTACATTCACTGAGTTTCTTCCGCTATGCAACAACAAGTTCTTTATGCAGTACTTAACACCTTCTCCAACGTTTGCTGAAGTTCAAAATAAGAGAATTTATCCCTCTGAGTTGAAGTTTCCAAAGAACATTCTTGTATTTCCTGGGACAGGTGCAGCAGCATCTGCGTTGGGGTATAACATCTACGGAGCAGTGATAGACGAAGCCAACTACTTAGAGTGGACAGCAGACAGTAAGAAAACAGCATTCGGCGGGACAAGTTTTGCTGTTTACGACGCCGCAAAAATGATGTATGACGAAATTTTTACACGTATGACTTCGAGATATATGCGAGCTGGAGGACGAATTCCAGGTCTTCTTGTATTATCTTCGAATCCGAGTCACAATGAGACCTTCATGGAGAGATTGATTTCACAAGCAGATGTTGAGTCTGTAGACTCAAGTGGGGAGAGATGGGTTGATATCAAGAATAAGATGATGATTATCAAGCGGCCATTGTGGTCGGCTCTGAAGGACAAGAAAGGTGTGTACTGCGGGAAAACGTTCAAGTTTGATTTCAAGAACTGTAGGGTGGTGAATGATGCAAGTTGAATGGAGGAGATTAGAGAATGAGGATGCTGTTGTGATTACAACAGGAGAATACACCGGCGTGACTCTTGACGCCATTGTTTTGCAGTTCAACGATACTGATTTTCTTGATAAACTGTTGGCAGAAAAGAGTTTAGCAGAACTACATCCGTACATTCACAAGGTATATGAGAAGTATAAGCATTGTCGTCATTGTCTTGATTAGTATGATTTTTTCGTGTCAGCAAGAACGTGAAATTGCTGTACAGAATCCACAATCCGAGATGACTGTGGTTGAGGCTCTTGATTCGATGATTGCCAAGTCCATGAGAGATGTAAGTAGCCCGATGAGAAAGTTCGACCCTTTTTGTACAACATTATCAGCATCAAAAGTGTTAACAGCACACAAAATAGATTACAATTCAGAATCAGAAAAGTTTCTTGATAAAGGGTATCGATACGTTGTTTTGCCTGAAAAACAGTACATAGACTTGTTGAATTTTTTGGATTATTTGGAACGTGGTGGCGGAATTGGATGGACTGCGCGGCATGTGAAGCTAAGTCCAGGAAATGTAATTGCATTGGATTCAGTGCTAACATTACCTACTCGAGTTGTTCTTTATGAGAATAAGAACTTTAAGTTTGATAGCTTGGGAAGATTACTCAAGCTTCAAGGAACGGATTGATGGGTAGAATCATTAGGTCATTTATTCAGGACGTACCTGTTGAATACTTACCTCTTGCTGAAAGAGACCCTGTTACATTTGCCCGAACTTTGGGGTGCGACCCTGTTGAGGCTTTGATGCCGTTTTTTACGGATAGAGATGCACTTCTTAGGTCGATTGATACTGACAAAAACAATCCGTTTGATGGGATTTCTTGCTCATTTTCTGAAGAGTTTGTGTGCCGAGACGAATTTCGAAGATACATGCACGTGGACTTAGGTTATAAGCGAGACCGATGCGGTTTGGCTATGTGCCATGTTCCTCGAGGCGTGTCTGTATCTCGAGATGTGATTGTTGGGTCTGATAGTTTTGTAGACCGTCGGCCGCTTCCGTTTGTTCAATTTGATTTTGTCGGTGTGATTCAAGCGTCACCTAACATTCCCATTCAGTTTGACGCTATTATCGAATTGATTCACCGCGTCGCCGGAGAACTTGGGTTTCCACTCGTTCTTGTAACATACGATGGATGGCAATCTATCTCCTCAGTACAACGACTTAATCGTGAGGGGTACTTAGCAGCTGTGATGTCTGTAGATAGAACGACAAAGTATGTTGTTCTTGATGTACATGAACCGCAAGGTTTTAGAGAAGAATCAACTAATGGAAGATACATGATGCCTTGGGAAGGATATCGAGATTTGATTCTGGATGGTCGTGTTAGAATTCCCTTTTACAATCCGTGTTTGCATAATAGATTGAATCCTGATGTTACTTTGTATGAAGAAGAATCTATGCATCTTGAAGAGGACGTGAAGAAAGGAAAAGTAGACCACCCGCCGAACGGTAGCAAAGATTTGATGGATGCGATTGTTGGCGCTGCTCTGAGTGCTTCTATAAATGAGTGGGGCATTCCTGAGCGTCCCGAAGATTTGCGAAGAGTTTCCAAGCAAACTAAGGAAGTTACGAAATCAAGAAGAGAAGATAAATTCAATGTTAATCTTGAACGAGAAGATAAAAAACAAGATATGGACTTGGGATTGGATGACGTATTTTCAGATTCAAACCCTGTAGGGTTTTAATAGGGAGAGACTAAGATGTCTACACAGCGCGAAAACGAAAAATTGAACGAAATCAAGCGACTTATGAAAGGGCTGCTTAGCCTTAGCCCCGAAAAGAAGCCTGAATTGAAAGAAGGATTTTGGCATCGAATTCGTAGGCATGTGTTTGGGGAGCCTACTATGAGGTTTACATCAGAGGAACTTTCTGCTGCACTTGAAGAGGCCTTTTCACTTGCCAAGTCGCTTTCAAGTAGTGGGCTTTCTATTTCGTCAGACAAATCAATCTTGAATGATATAGAGGTTGTCGGTCATAGTTTCGTTCAACTTCAAGAGCAACAAACCAAAGCTTCGGGTTTGAAAGTGAAAGAGGGCACAATGTGGGCGGGGATGGGTCTTGAGGATTCGCATGGTGAAGCGAAAAGAACGATTGGGCTGAACTACCGAAACGACGCCAGAACAGCGAGTTTTGTTTTTTACGATACGACTCCTATTGGGCGTGCAGCTATTCGTAATTTATCTTCCTACGTTTTTGGAAGAGGAATCAAGTTTGTTTCTCAGTCTGAAGAAATAAACAATGCGTTGCAGAAATTTTGGAATTTCAACAATCTTGAACGACGCCAGAAGCGCTTGTACAAAATGTATCTTAATAATGGTGAACAATACATAGCGTTGATAAATACTTCGTTGACTATGCATAAAACTTTGAAGTTAAGATACATTCCCCCGAGTCAAGTCGATTTTGTAATCACTGAAGATGGCGATATTGGTGCAGTGTATGGGTTTTGTAGAAGAATTTCGGGTACAGACGGTGAGAAGAAGGTGTTTTACAAAGAAGCTTTTGCTGATGAGGAGAACAAGCCCAAGGATTTTGAGACTGGAGCAGGAAAAAATTTTGAAGAAGATGAAAATGTTCGAGTTGTTTCTATGCAGATGGGACACGAGGACGAAACGCGGGGTCTTCCATATATGTATCCTTCATTTCGATGGATGCGTATTCTTCTTGAATTTGCCATGGAGCGTGCCAGATATGCGATGTTTCGTCAGCGTATTTACGGCATCATGCAGAAAATGGGTAAGTTTCAATCTGGGTCAATTCCATCATACAAGGACTTGCCAAAGAGTGGTGGGATTTTGTTTGAGGACATGAATCAGAAATTTAGATTTGAGACACCGAATACAGGTGCTCAAGATTCCACGGCTGATTGGAAGATGCTGATGTATCTGGTTTGTGCAGGGCTTCAGATTCCTCCACATATCCTCTTTCAGGATTCATCTAACGAGAATTACGCGTCTATTCGAAAGGCTGATACCCCGTTTGCGAATCTTGTTCTCGATGAGCAGGATGAACAACGAGACATGTGGCAGAGGATATTTAGGTATGTGATTAGTCAACTTGTTGAACATACAATCATACCGAAGACTATGACAATCAAAGTTTACAAAGCATCGATGATAGGTGAGTCAATACAATGGGAGGCAAAGCAAGAAGCTGCGATTAATTTCATCAGAGCCAAACTTCGGTTATTGTCAGGAAAGGTAATCACAGAGCAAGATGAGGCAGATATTCACAACGGGGCAAAGGCGATTCTTGGGCAGGAAATTGAAACTGAAGTTAAGACCGAAGATGTTCCAATCGATATTGTGTTTCCTCACGTTGTTTACGAAGACCCTCGTTTACAGGCTGAAGTTGTAAAGATTCTTGTTGAGCTTAGGCTGATGTCTCGATATACTGCAATGAGGAAGTTTGATTTGGAGCCGTCAGAAGAAGAGGCACGAATTTCTGATGAAAAGAGCTTGGATGCAGAACGTAGCGATAATGAACTTGCTGATTTGGAGAAATCGTTGATGGGTAAGACGGGAGAAGAGCCAGAGGAATAACACATGCCCATACCTTTGAGAAAATTTGGTTCTGAATCTATCAGGATGTTTAGGCAGATGGATGAAAGATTCATTAAAGATATTCGAGCTTATTTCAAGAAGGACTTGAAAATTTCGTTGGAAGCTTGGGCTCAGAAAGTAGCTGTCGATATTTTTGAGAATGGGCAGCCCGATTGGGAGTTGTGGCGTAGGCAAGAGACTAATTATTTCAGTCAGTTGAATACAACATTACGTCTTGCCTACGTTGATTTGGCGAAGATGTCGCAGAAAGCGACACTCATGTTCTTTTTGCTTGCCAAAAAGAGATACGTAGAGTTATTCAAGTTGCTCTATCCTGCAAAGTTCGTGACAATCAAGAAGGAGAATGAAGAAGAATTTCTTTCTGTTGAGACAACGCATAGCGAGATTTTCGAAGCTGAAGCGTCTCCAAAGATAGTGATTTCGTTGGGCAAGGGAACTCCCAATGACCAATTCAAGCAGATGTTAAAAGGTCAGCTTGATAACAAAACTGAGCCGAGTATGCTTATTAAGACTCTTAGTGCTGACCACGTTAAGGTTCTTCAACGAGATGTTGCTGCTGCGGTTAGTGCTGGGCAGGGTGTGTATACTGCCAAGGAAGATTTTCTCAAGAAAGTTCTTCCTACGTTAGATAATGCTGAGTTGACGAAAAAAATGGAATACAATGTTTTGCGTATTATGCGAACATCGTACAATACTGCCGTGAATGAAGACTTTACAAAATTCATGTCTGATAATCAGCATCTTTTTGAAAAGAAGATTCGTATGGCAGATGGAAGACCTTGTTTAGCTTGCGTGATGCTGGATGGTAAAGAGTACGATATCGCTGCCCCGATGAACGACCACATTGCCGGAATGTGCTATTTCATTCCTGTAGCAAAGACGCTTGAAGACCTTGGGTTCGATACATCAAAGCTTCCTACTAAGCTTAGTGAATCGTGGAGTAATTATAGTCAGGATGTTCCCTTGATGCAGAGTAGATTTTGGCAACTTCCAGAATCAGAACAGAGAAAAATATTTGGTAATCAGGCACTTTTTGACTTGTGGAAGAAGGAGCAGTTTCCCATTGACCGCCTTGCTCGTATTTCGAAGGAGGGTTGGTCGATTCCGATATCGTACAAAGATGCTCTTGCAAAGCTGCCTGAACTTGGTGGAATTAGTAATCCTCTTTGTAAGTTTATAGGAACTACTTCAATTGAGACAATTAAGGATTTGAATAAAGTTATTGACCCTCTTGACCGTGCAACAAAGGGATTATCAATTACATCTAAGGGAAAAAAGGGTTTGATTAATCAATATGGAATTGACCCTTATGGATGGGGAAAGGATTTAAGTAAGGTTCCAGATTCAGTTCTTGCTGATGTTAGGAGATTTTCAACTCTTGTTCGTGACCCCGAGACCATGCCTTGGTATGATTTCAATCAGCGAGCAAGAATTCTTGGATTGTATACGAGAAAGGCGGTTGACGGGAGAATGTACTATGCTGTTGGTGGAGATGCTGGAAAACTCAAAACCATTGCACTTCCTAAAGGTGCTCCTCCTCCTGTGACGGCAGTGAAAACTCTGAGTTATCAAGAGTATATCGATTTGGATTCGGATATCGACTTGCTGGCCGGAAAGAATCTTGATAAGATTAGATGGGATAAGGATGGGATTGGGCACGTTTTAGTAGATGGAAAGAGCGTTGAAGCATTTGAAGTTAAGATTTATAAAACGGCGGGAGGAACATACTCGTTTCAATTTAAGATAACTGATGAAGCGTCCCGTAGATTATGGAAAGAAATGAATTCTGGCAAGTTCTTGAAGCTTAGAAATGTAGATGAAAAGTACAGATTGATAAAGAAAACTGATAAGGGATTTGTTTTTTCGAAGAAAGATTTTATATTAGATAGGAAAAATCGAGTTTTTGTTCAATCTTCAGGTAAAACTACGATTACTGTGAATCTTCCTTATTTTGAAAAATTCAAAACAATTAACAGTTTTTCTAATCAAGTTTGGGTTGATAGCAAATCAGCAGATTTAGCTGAAAGCTTACAGCAGGTTAAGAAAGATTTGAAGGAGTACGATATTGGGTCGTGGTTTGCCCCAACTATAAAGAACGATAAAGATGCTTATATTTCAGCAAGGTATCTTTGGGCGGATGGAAAGAAAGTTATGGATGTAAATGATGTGAGTTTTGTTAACACAGATGAATACGTATCGATGTGGGACGACTTGCCCCTGCCAGAAGAATTTCAAGGATTTATCCATTTAGGCTCTTCAGAGAGTGTTGAAGCTGTTTTTGATTCCAAACAGTTTCTAAGTACAGAGCAGAGATTGGCAAGGGGATTTTTTGATGATGCAGTTGGAATGTCTCCCCGTGCAGATTTGGAGACTGGTGGAGCTAACGGTGTTTTTGTTAGACCAGTCACTTCACTTGATATTAACTACGCGTCCACAGCGTTGGATTCTTCTAGTAAAGGCCACGTGGTGTACGTGTTTAAAAAAGATATTGCTAAGAGATTGGATTGGTATGGGTTTTCCGGGGACAAGTATGGAGATGTTACCGATATCAAATATTTTTCGAGTAAGGGCAGAACGTCTTATTTCCATTCTCTTAGGAAAGAGCGCCCAGATGGAGTTAGATATCCTGCTGCTGCTGAAGTAGTATTTAGGAATTCGATTGATTTTAGTAATGTTGAATATGTGATTTGTCATAAACTTGAACGATGGGATTTGATAACGAAGTTTATAAGTAAAGGAATTACAAAAATCAATGGGAAGGACATTGCAGACTTTTTTGTAGAAGCAAAAGGGGCGGCAGTGTTTTGATAGTGATACTTTTAATGTAACGAGAGAGCAATGAAAACAGACGCGAGGACTTTGTATGTAGTGGAGACGGAAGAGAATACACACGTTGTATTTGGGATTGTTGCCCGAAGTGATTCTTTCTTTTCATTTTCATTATCGGTAGACTATCGTAGAACTCTGAATGTTGTTGTTACCAAGGTTGAGGAAACTGATAGCGAGATTTTACTTACTGAGGAAAATTCTCATACTTTGAAAGTGTATCCTCTAACGGAAGACAACTACAACACTGTTAAAAATTCTCTTATTGGGCAATACTCGTGGAAAGATTTTATATCTATAGCCCATAAAAGAGGGTTCAAATTGGTAGAGGAATCAACATGACACTATCCAAGATGGAAGATGACTCTCAAGATGCTAAGAAGGATTTTGTTGCTGAGAAGTTTTTTATAGTTCGAAAGCCGAATGGAGCAATTCACGATGTTCAACTCTTGTTTGGAAAGTACCAAAGTTGGTTTGTAACCAATATTTTTGATAAGGAGTACTCGTACTTGCAGTACTTGCTGGATAACGTAGAGATGCCAAAGGAGGTCTATTCATTTATAGAAGATTTGTTGGATGACGCTGAAAAAGCGTACATGCGGGAAACAAGATAATGAAAGGAGATGTTGATGTCTGAAACAAAGTCAGATATTTTGTTGGCACCTGATGGTCAAAAAGTCAGGACGAAGGGAAAGCCACTTTGCGCTTTTACAGTAGTGATTTATGAGACAGGGGCGATTGAAATTCTTGAGGAAACTGAATACGGAGGTCAGAAATTTCCTCAGGCGATTCATTCTGGAACTATTGCGGAGTCGATTCAAGCGTTAGCAATCATCAACATGTTTCAGCCTTTGATAAATCAGATTGCAATGAGAATTCGTGGAGAGATTCCTCCGTTGGTCATTCAAGCGTTGAATAAGGTCATGCAGGATTCAATGCGAGTTGCTGCGGCTGCGCAGGCTGTTGAAAAGAGACATTGAGGAGGAGAAATGAAAAAGAATCAAGATGAGAAGGTGAAAGGAACGGGTGATGAAGCTAAGATTGAGCCTACTGAGTCTGCTTCTATCGTTAGTGAAGGAGCTGGCGACCTGGCTGCGGCTTCAAGTTCGCTTTCTGTTGCCGATTCCGCAGGAAATAACGAAATCAAATTGGAGGAGGCAGTTGCTCCTCCAAAAGAGGAATCTACGCCGCCTGAACCTGCTACCAGACCGAAATCTAAACTTCCGTTTGAAAGCAATCTTGAATGGAAGAAAATTCAAAGAAAGAAGTACGCTTACGCTGACCAACCCTATGCTCCTACATTTTTTTACAATGTTTGGGAACGGGAGGAGTTAGGGGATAGATTTGATTTCGTTCAAGATATTTCATCAGCGTTTGTATTACTGAATGACCGGCTTCCGAATTCTGGAGATGTTGTTCACGTTCGATTTCCTGGGACAGTGAAAGATGTCATCAATCGTTACGAAGTTCGAGATGTTTATGAGTGTCAGGCGCCACGCAAGGACAAAATCATTTTTTGTTGGATTTCGTTGAAGATGAAAGATAGAGATGTTTCGAAACCGCAGAGTGAATTGATTCTCAATCGAGCTTACTTCGCTTATGTGGAGAGGGTTGAGAAGATAATCAAATCGAAGAACGAATGAGTGCTGACGCAACAAAAGAGAGTGAGGGCAAGCTTCGGTTTGACCTCATTCCCTCTTTCGTGCTGTTTGAGGAAGTTGAGGTTTGGACGCATGGTGCAAACAAATACACTAAGTTGTCTGGACAAGAAGGTTCGTGGAATTGGGAGAAAGGACGGCCTCATTCGGAGTATTTTGCTGCACTGTGTAGGCATTTATTCAAGTATTGGGCAGGTGAGGACATTGACCCGGAGACTGGGTTAAATCACTTGGCGCAGGTGAGAGTCAACGCTGCTATCTTGCGTGAACTACAACGTGTTCATCCGGAGTTAGATGACAGACCGAAGCATCGTAAATGGATGGGCGAGATTACGAAAAGCATATGAGTTCTAACAACTTGTTGATTAAGAAGTATTTGCTTAAGCAGTGTAATTCTTGTGGGGCGTTCCTTGTTGGGCATTATCCTTCTTTGATTGACCTTGTCCGAAACAAGAAATGTCCGATGTGTAAACTTTTGCCGCGTAAGGAACGAAAGAAGCATCGTAAGCGTAAGGCTTCAAATCTATATCAGACTCATAAGGATAGAAGATGCCTGGGATGTGGAAAGAAGTTAATAGAGGACTATCCTTCTATGAGCTCGTTGTGCAGGGCAATGTGGTGTAAATCCTGCGGAACAAGCTATGAATCAAAGAAAAGAATGAATCAACATGATGATAGTATTGACGAGCTTCACCGCCGCAAATCTCGAGAGAAAAAGAGGAAGTTCATTAACATTTATTCTCTTCATGGACTTACTACTGAAAAGTTCGTTAGAATAATTAATCAAGGTCTTCGTGGAGACGTTGAACTTGTAAAGTAGGAGGACAACTATGGCTGGTCGAAGATGGACGCAAGAAGAGATTGATTTTGTTAAATCGAGCTTGGGGAAAGGGCATCACCCACGCGAGATTTCTTTATTGTTGGAGCAACGGTTTGGGGTGGGAAGAACTATTGCTGCAATAAAATTATTACTTACAAATTCAGGAATTAGCTGGAATCATCTTGCTGGACGCAGGTCGATTACCGACGAAAATGTTGGGGAGCGAGTTAAGAATGATGTTGCCCTCGAACGTATCCAAGCAGAACTGCGTATTTTAAAAAGAAGATATTCTGAGGCAGTTCAAACAGTGAGCGAGCATCTTGATATCATTTCGCAGATGAAAGATTACCTGCAAGCGTTTCCCGAACCCGATTTGAAATTTCGTGATATCGTTAGTAAGAAATCAACAACCAAGGAAACGTTGCTGATGTTGATTTCAGATATTCACTTTGGAGAGGTTGTTAGGAAGAGAGAGATTCTTGGGCTGAATAGCTATGACATGGACATTGCAGCTCAGAGGTTGAAATGGTATGTGACTCGAGTGGTTGACATTGCAAAAAATAAACTTCGAGGTTACACGTTTGACAAAGTTGTAGTAGCTTCACTGGGCGATGTTGTTTCAGGAAACATTCATGATGAACTTCGAGAAGAAGTTGAGGGGAATATTGTAGAGTGGACTGTAGGTGCTGCTCATCTAATGGGACAAGCTTTAACAGAACTTTCAAAGTACTTCAAGGAAGTAGAATTTGTTGGAGTAGTAGGAAATCACGGCCGCGTCTTTCAGAAGCCACGCTACAAATCTCGGTATGTGAATTGGGATTACATGACATATCAGTTACTTGAGGGGCTTTTGGAAAAGAACAAGCGTATAAAGTTCATACTCCCGAAGAGTTTTTGGCATGTACATAATATCAACGGCCATAACTTTTTGTTACTTCACGGAGATAACATCAAAAGCTATTATGGAATACCTTTTTATGGTATTCAAAGGACTGTAACTCAACTCACAGAGCTTCTATTCGCTGAAGATGTACGTATGGATTATGTGCTTCTGGGTCATTTTCATACTTCAAACACTTTGAGTCGCATGAAAGGCAAGGTGTTTTTGAATGGTTCAATGAAAGGTGCTGATGAATTTAGTTTGGGAAGGCTGTTTACTGGAACGAGAGCGAGTCAGCTGTTGATAGGAGTTCACCCAGAGAGAACATCTTTTGAGTTTGCAATTGATTTGCAAGATGCTGAAATATCGACGATTGAGGGTTATTCATTCCGAAGTGAAAAATCAGAGGATGAAATCAAAAAAACTGTACACGCTGTTTTGAAAGAAGGTCATGATAAGAATAGGAAATGATGATGCAATAGGTGGCGATATTGTCACTGTTACATCGCGTGTAAATTCACTTCCGATACGGGCTTTGCTTGATGTTTATAGAGCGAAAGACCGTATCATTGATTTGTGCGGAAAGGAGAAGTGTAGGACGATTGTGATTTTGAGTTCAGGCTGGATTATTCAACTCTCTCCCTCGATTGACCGTGTTATGAAGACAGCAGACCTTGCTCACAGTGCAAACTTTGATGCAGCAGCAAAGACCATAGAAGAAGTTCCAAAAACTAATCAGCCATAGCACAACAAGTTACAACGATTTTCATAAATTCTTTTTGTCTGGTCTTGTAACTCTATATAAACTAACAACTTACAAGGGATATACAACCAAAAA
>QZJF01000013.1 GCA_003599255.1 candidate division WWE3 bacterium
GTCATTTGTCCCTGACAGAGTTGAGCTTTGGACCAGGTACACCGTTTGCTGCCCGGCCCCATCCTGGGTGACCATGTAGACTTTAAAAAAGGCACTTTCGCTGACGTTCTCTGTTTTAATCCATACTGAAGCATTCATGTTGCTGAGAGGGGACGCAACAGCGAAATTTCCGTAATTATTTACGCCATGCCATCCGCTTCCCGTAGTTGTGATTTTAGCTGAAGTACTTTCAAAGCCCGTAAGGTAATTGGCAGTGTCCCGTTGATATGCGGTCTGTGCATCAGTAACAGTTGCACTCCATGCCTGAATTATGGGCGTATTGCTGTAATCGATGATTTCAAATGATGGATTCGGCGCCAAATTTAACGAGTCGGAGAATGTTACTGTCTGCCATACGCCGCCGTTTAATCTGTAGTTAATTTCTTTCACACCGCTTTCAAGGTCAGTTGCTGTCAGGGTGTAAGTAACAGGCGAAACATACCAGTCATTATCTCCATCGGGCATATTTGGAGATCTTGTGTATGTGGTAACAGGGGGAGTAATGTCAGATTGAGCCTCTGTATAGGATACATCTGTTGAAATTGTAAATAAAAAGATAAACAGCAGAGATTTGAGGTTGAGAATACTATTTCTGGGCATTAGATCAATACTAGCATATATAAAATGCATGATAAATATTCTGGACGCAGCATTGCTAAAGGCCTATAGTCGTGATATGATTTTGGGCACCGATCCAATAAAAACAATCAGAAAGAACATCTGAAAGGAGAACAGAATGCAAGGGGTACTTTTGGTTGTGCATAATGCCGACTATTACTATGCCGCAGAAACTGCTTTGGTAGTCGAATCATTGGGTAATTTGGCCAATGCAATGCCGCTCCCGGCAAAGTTGGCTGAATATAATGTTTCGATATCCGAAGAGGAGGACCCGGATACCGACTTGCAGGCTCTTGCGGACGCAAGCGGAAATTTAGTTTTCTACTTCGAAGTGGATCCCGACGAGGGATGGACAATGGAGTATGGTTTCTATTGGCCGGAAATTGTCCAGGAGCTTGAGGAAATAGAGTGGTCAGGAACTTTTCCTGAGGGACTCTATGTCGACGATGCAGACGACGATGAAGAGGAAGAGCTGATTGAACCGGAAGAGCCCCAATTTGGCATGGAGCCGTCAGTTCAGGAATCTTCAACAAATCTCTCATTACTGTTTATAGCATTAGCAGTTCTGATAGTGCTGGGAGCATTCTTTGTTCTTGTGCTGTTGTACCAGAACGGTTTTCAGCTTCCTGCGGATTTTACGATTGAAACCTTAATCGAGTACCTGGGTTTCTAGCGTATTTCCGGAGCGTTGTTCTGCCGTACACCCCTGAGTGGAATTAATTTTTCCGATCGGGGGTGTTTTTTATTTGTGTTCGTGTTGTATATATCCGACAAACCTGTAAAATTCATTTCCAGTTATGAGTTTGTCTGTAGGGATAGTCGGACTTCCCAACGTAGGAAAATCAACATTATTTAATGCCTTGTTAAAGAGGCAGGCTGCACTTGTGGCAAATTATCCATTCGCGACAATTGAACCAAACGTAGGAGTTGTAGATGTGCCCGATAATAGGTTGCAGCGTCTTGCAGACATAGTCAAAGTAGATCAAGGTTTTAAATCCGGCGATAGGGAAGTACCTGAAAAGATAATACCAGCGACAATTCAATTTTATGATATTGCAGGTCTTGTAAAGGGTGCTTCACAGGGTGAAGGACTTGGTAATGAGTTTCTGGGGCATATAAGGGGTGTTGACGCCATAATTCACTTAGTAAGAGATTTTAGCGACACCAATATCATAAGGACAAACTCCGATAAACCTGAGGAAAATATCGAAATTATAAATACTGAGTTAGTACTTTCGGATATCCAATCCTTAACAAAACAGATTGCAAACCTGGAAAAGGTGGCTAAAACGGACAAAAGTGACACACTTGCTCACGAACTGAGTGCTGCACGAAAGATATTCGAAGTTTTAAATTCGGGAAAATTGGCAAGTAGCATAGATTTGTCTGTAGAAGAGAAAATTGCTTCCAAAAACTTAAATCTTTTAACTTTAAAGCCGATGATTGTAGTTTATAACTGCGATGAAAAGGAATTGTACACTGAAGATACTCAAAGCAACGGTTCGATAGGTAACGACAGGACTGTATTATCCGCAAAAATAGAGTCAGAGATTTACTCAATTGAGGACAGTGCGGAAAGAGAACTATTTATGCACGAGTTGGGTTTGAAAGAATCCGGTTTGGACAAAATTGTTAGAAGCGCGTATTCGTTGCTGGATCTTGAAACATACTTTACCATGGGGCCTAAAGAAGTACGGGCCTGGACTTTTAGCCGCGGTTCCAAGGCTCCACAAGCGGCAGGTAAAATTCATACAGATTTCGAACGTGGCTTTATTTCCGCCAATGTTATCAATTTTTCCCAGTTGGATTCTATAGGAAGTCTTAAAAAAGCGCAGTCACTAGGTCAGGTCCGCTTGGAGGGTAAAGAGTATGTATTTAAGGATGGGGATATTGCGGTTTTTAACTTTAGTGTCTGATTTTTCGATAAATCAGCAATACTATTGCTTTTTTGCCTGTTTTTTTGTACTATTCATCGGTCCATATGTCTAGGAATATTAGGATTATGGTATTAGACATGCCTCTATTTTATTGGTTATAATGTGGGGGCTTATCGATAAGTCAAGAAAAACTTGCTTAGAAGTAACAATTTAATCAAATAATAAAAAAATGAGTAATTATGAGTTAATGACAATTGTAGATGCCGTACTTAGTGAGGATAAAGCGAAAGCACTCTCTAAGGAAATTCAGACATTTATAGAAACCATGGACGGCAAGGTAACAAAGACTGACTTTTGGGGAAAGAGAAAACTGGCATATGAAATAGGTTCAACAAAAGAAGGGTATTATGATGTGATTTATTTTGAATTATTGCCGGAAAATCTGGAGAAACTAAAAGTTAAATTAAAATTGATGGAAAATGTTACCAGGTATTTAGTTACAGCTAAAAGCTGATTAGGAGCTTTATTTTATGGCAACAAGAAACTTAAACAAAGTAATGTTAATTGGAAACCTGACAAGGGATCCCGAGTTAAGATATACCCCACAGGGCAATGCAGTGGCTAGTTTTGTTATAGCGACAAACAGAGAATGGGTTGCCGGCGGAGAGAAAAAACAGGCGGCAGATTTTCATAATGTTGTAGCGTGGAATAAATTGGCTGAGATATGTTCGCAACTTCTGAAACGCGGTACAAAAGTATTTGTTGAGGGGAGACTGCAGACGCGTTCTTGGCAGGATACCGATGGAAGCAAAAAATACAAAACAGAGATAATCATTGATGACATGATTATTTTGACCAAGAAAAACGCTGAAGGTGACATGGAAGATGCAGATACCGATGAAGGTGCAGTTCCATTCGAGGCCGACGCAGCAGGAACCGAAATAGATTTCGATAGTTTCGATCTTGATCTTGATAATGCAACCGACGAAGAAAAGTAATTTATAGGGTAATATGAAGGAAAAAAGACAGAGAAAATCAAAAAGAGCACCGGTAAATACTCAGTGTTATTTCACTCAGACTGGAACTAAGCCGGACTATAAAGAAATTTTGACATTGAAAAGGTTTACCTCCGACCGAGGCAAGATAATTCCTCAGAAGTATACCGGGATTACATCCAAGAATCAGCGGTTACTTGCAAAAGAAATAAAAAAGGCAAGGTATATGGCACTTTTGCCGTATACAGACAGGCACGCTATTTGATATCATTTTAGCATGCCTGTCCTAGCTGCCTTTATTGATACACAGAATGTAAACATCCTGATATTTAAATCTTACGACGAGTATTATCTGTACAATTTCCCATATGTCTATACAAAAGAAGTTTTCTCAGCCAGCTATTCCGAAACCGAATTTTATCGGTCAGTTTTTGAATATTACTGCAAACAACACAAGTTGAAACTTTCCGACTGCGACGTTGTAGTATCGGGATTTCTGGAACCACCGAAATTAGAGCTTCCCCTTAAATATTATGTTTCGGTTTTTGATGTTATCAGAAGAATATCCGGTTTTTACCCGATACTTGTAAATAACTATTCAATTTTTACTCCTCAAGGTTTCTACTGCTGGAACAGCACTGATCAAAATATGACTTCCGGAGAAATGATTGAAGCCGAAGAAGAAAATTTTTATGCAAACATGGCCATCTACCCGCATTTAATTGCTAGCGATCTTTCTACGCAATCGGATATTGACCAGAACATTATGTCACTTCTCGGGGGCTCAAAATTAAGAATACCCGATAATATGCCGCTGACATTTTGCGGTTCTCGGTTCACCCATGAAAACATGATCCCGGAATTAAATTACATGATGATTCTCAATCTCATTCAGCATGAGGGAGTCTTTGATATAAGAATAGACAAATATAACTCGTCTATCCTGTTTGCGTTGTTGAATATTTACGATTCAAATATCCATCTGGAACCTGTTCCTGAAAAGGAAGGTACTGTGATATCGACATTCAACTCCTTGGAATGTATGGTTAAGTCAGAAATCGGTACTTCGCAACTGGTTCAGCTTGAAAAAAACAGAATTTTTGTTTTGCCTGTGGGATCAAACGAAAGACCGGAGATTCTCTTAAAGAGCCATAATATTGATACAAAAGAACTTAAAGTATCGGGTGGTAAGGTGGGGTTGATATTTGATACAAGAGAAGTCAGAGGGACTCAGTTGGACGATTTTAAAGTATTTAATTCAGGAATTAAAAGTTTCAGCAGTGCCCTTGGGATTTAATATGTACATTCCGGTTATTAGTAAGCTTCAGTTTAATGAAAACGTATTTATAGAAAGAGTCCTGCCTGTGGAAGGTGAGATTCAGGTTGAACAGGGTAAGGATGTTGTACCTTATGACCACACAGGTGTATGTATGTATTCACATAGGGTTGTGAATCTTCCAAAGAATTTCAAACCGAAGTCTTTCAAAAAAGATGGACAATTTTTTTATTATGGTGTGGATCTTGGGAAAGTCGATTCGAGCAAGGTTACTGCACCTTATAACGGCAATCTATTTAAAAAAGAGGACGGAACATTTCTGTACAAGGAAGTAGAAGGCAAATACATTCTTCTTTCAGGGGTGTGGGGAAACGTAGACAAAATAATCGAGAAGCGCTCAGTTTTGATTAAAACAAGAACGTACGACTTGAACCTGGTTGCCGCGACGAATTTGACTTTTGCGGGAGAATTGATTGTCTTTCCCAATCCGTCGCATGTGCTGGAAAAATTTTATTTGGACGAATTTACATCCGGAGCGGCTGATGGCAAAATTGTATATGTAGGAAATCATGTCACTATCAATCTACTTAACGAAGCGATAAAGTACGGCCTTGGTGGCGTGATAGCAGGCAGTGCTGATAAAAGAACTTTTCAGTATGCCCGTAAAAATAATATATGTTTCGGGCTTTTCAGTGGCTTTGGAGATATACCGACGCCTGATGATGTTTACAAGGTACTAAACGAAGTCACTAATCGTTACGTATTTTTTCAAGGTGAGCGAAGCATTTTAAGAATACCAATGCCGCCCGAAGCAACTCCAGTTAAAATGAAAACTTCCGGACCTCTTAAGTTTGTAAAGAAGGGAATGCAGGTTGTAGTGCTTCAAAAGCCCTATTTTGGCAAGATAGGCATTGTTGACAGAAACACTGAATCTAGTATATTTGTTAAGTTCAACAGTACTGAAAATGCTGTAGAAGTTAGAGTTCCAAATGTTTATGCGATAGACTAGATCTTATCGTCTGAACGCGTAGAAACTACCATGAAAGCATTCGAAAAATTTCAAAGGTTCTTAATATTGATACTGACTTCAGTCGGTTTTTTTTATGGAGGCTATTATTTTGGTAAGAGCGGTTATATTTTTGAATTAAGAAAAAATCCACCGAAAATCGAAGTAAGAAATCAATACCCTGTTAACTCGGAAGTTGATTTTGCATTGTTCTGGGAAGTGTGGGATTTGGTTAGCAGCGAGTATCTTGAACGACCCGTGGACCCTCAAAAAATGATTTACGGAGCTATATCGGGTATGGTTTCTTCTCTAGGAGACCCGTATACATCCTACTTGCCGCCCACAGTTAACGAAGCAGTTAGCGATGCCTTAAACGGTTCATATCAGGGCATAGGAGCCGAGCTGGGAATAAGAGAGGGTCAATTGATAATTGTATCTCCGATAGACGGTTCACCTGCCAAGGCAGTTGGTTTACGTGCAGGAGATAAGATCCTTGAGATAGAAGATAGGAGCACCTTAGGTATGACTATATCCGAAGCGGTATCTCTAATAAGAGGAAACGCCGGTACCAAAATAACTTTAACTATGCAAACCGATAACCAGGATTCAAGAAAAGTGGAAATTACCCGAGGTGTCATTACCATTGCCAGTGTTACCTGGGAGGACAAGGGCGATGGAACTGCATATATAAGAATAAATCGATTCGGCGGCGAAACAAACAATGAATGGAGCAAAGTGGTTACTGATATAACCATAAATATGAATCAACTTGATGCAGTTATTGTAGATGTACGCGGTAACCCCGGTGGTTATCTGCAGTCCTCAATCTTTATCGCCGAAGAGTTTTTCAACAATAAGCCCGTAGTTTACCAAGAATCTGCAACAGGCGAGCAAAAAGCCTATGATGCAAAACGCCCCGGTGGATTTCAGGATGTGCCAGGAGTGTTCGTTCTTGTTGATGGTGGGAGCGCCTCTGCATCAGAGATTTTGGCTGCGGCCCTTAAGGATAACATTGGTGCAACTTTAATCGGCGAAAAGACTTTTGGGAAAGGTACAATTCAGGACGCGCAGGATTTTGAAGATGGTTCAGGTGTACACATTACAGTTGCCAAGTGGCTGACGCCTAAGAAAGTTTGGGTTCATGACATAGGAATTGAGCCTGATATAGCCGTTGAGAGGTCCGATGAGGATTATAACAACAATGTAGATCCCCAATTGGACAAGGCATTGGAACTTGCAAAAGGACTTTAGTAAGTTATAAAATATTTCAGCATGAAAAATAGTATCTCAAGATTTATCTTCGGATTATTTTATTTTCTGGCTTTTATTCTGGTTTTGTTTATCTCTATTTTTGTGTTTAATCCTTCAGGAGTTTCCTTGGGCGCTATCTTTCAGAGACTCGGTGGTTTATTTAATGTAGAACAGACGTATAACAATACCTCAGCTTTATTTACGCGTGAGGTAGTACAGGAGGAGTCTGCAGTCACTTCAGTAGTAGAAAAGGTTTCACCTTCGGTTGTTTCAATAGTAGTAAAAACCTATGATTTTGATATTTTTGAAGGTCCTTCATCCCGTGAATCAGGAATTGGGACAGGGTTTATTGTAGAATCAAGCGGACTTATCATCACAAACAGCCATGTGGTTGAGGATTCTGAAGGTGAGTACTCTGTAGTTCTGAAAGACGGAACAACTTATGATGTAGAAGAGATACATCTGGATGAAATAACTGATATAGCTATTTTAGAGATAACTGCAAGAAATCTACCCATAGTTGAATTCGGTGACTCAGATAATTTAAAAGTAGGTCAGAGAGCAATAGCCATCGGAAATGCTCTTGGTAAATTTCAGAACACGGTAACCGTAGGTGTGGTGTCAGGTATTTCAAGGCAAATTGTTGCTTCCGGGGGCTTCGGGCTTCCGAGCAAGGTTTACGAAAGCGTTATTCAAACTGATGCCGCTTTAAATCCGGGTAATTCCGGAGGGCCATTGTTAAATTCTGCAGGACAGGTGATTGGAGTCAATGTGGCTACGACTGCAGGTGCAGATAACATAAGTTTTGCAATACCCGTGAATTCCGTAAAACCTATTCTCGAAGGATTTTTAAAAGAGGGAAGGATAGTTCGTCCATATCTGGGGGTTTATTATTCCATGATTACCGAGGAAATTGCCCGTATAAGAAGTCTTCCTGTAGGTGCATATATCTCAAGAGTTGTACCTGAATCACCGGCACAAGACGCAGGACTAAAAAGAGGGGACATCATAATTAAAATTCAGGATAGGCAGTTAAATGGTGAACAGTCCCTGGCGACGGCACTGGCAAAGTTCAAAGTAGGCGATAAGATTGAGCTTGAGGTTGATAGAGACGGTGAAATAATCAGAGTATCTCTTACTCTTGAGGAAGTTCCGAGGGAATAGAGTTTTCATCGATCTTCAGATTGTTTTCAAGAATCTGTCCGATACTACCGCCCATAATATTCTCAATACCATACCAGCTTGTTTCGGTTCTATGATCGGTCACTCTGCTCTGGGGATAGTTGTATGTTCTGATCTTTTCGCTTCTGTCACCCGTTCCTACTTGGTTAAGCCTAAGTTCAGAAATATTTTGCACCTGTTGCTCCTGCATAAGATTATATAACTTGGATTGAAGTATGCCTAAAGCTTTATCTCTGTTTTTTCCCTGCGATCGTTCTTCCTGACATTCGATGACTATTTGAGTGGGTATGTGTGTTAATCTGACCGCTGTTGAAACTTTATTTACATTCTGACCCCCGTGTCCTCCGGCTCGAAAAAAATCCCACTTTAACTCTTCCGGCTTGATTTCAATATTGACCTTTTTTAGCTCGGGGAGTACGGCCACAGTAGCTGTAGAAGTATGTATTCTACCCCCCGATTCAGTCACAGGTATCCTTTGTACTCTGTGAACACCGGATTCATTTTTCAATAGATTAAATACGTTTTGTCCGCGGAATTCCGCAACCAGGGTTTTTATTCCTCCTGCCTCATTTTCGGATCTGAATACCTCTGAGACCTTCCAATTATTCACTTCCGCGTATCTGCTATACATTCTGTAAAGATCAGCCGCAAAAAGTCCCGCCTCGTCTCCTCCGGTTCCCGATCTAATCTCTACTATTACAATATTGGGATTGATATCAATCTCGCCTCTTGTATCTGTATTAGCTTTCTTTTCCGATATAACCGATGATACGGTATCTATAGATTCCCTGAGTGCGTTCACTTGTGTTGTCAGCTGTTGAATTTCTTCTTTGATCAGACTCTGAAGTTGGGAGTCAGCCTCATTTTTTAACAGTTCTTCATTGCCGCTTATTTCTTTCTGCAGTTTGTCGATTTCCTGTTGTAAATAGTTTGTATTTTCCGTCATAGGTATATTCTGATGTAAAAAGAAAAAATATTCAAAAGGGGAATGATTCTACTGCTGGTCAGTGCTTTCCGATGCCGGGGATTTTTCATCCTCTTTCATTTGTTTCATAAGCTCTTTAAGTGTAATGGGTTTGGTTTGTTTTGTCTGTTCAGTCTTGGAAGATTTTTTGTATTTTCTGGCTTCGTATTTTTGCTTGGTTTCTTCGATTTGTTTTGCTTTTTTATGAAATTTATCCACCCGTCCTTCGGTATCTACAAATTTTTGTTGTCCTGTAAAGAAAGGATGGCAATTGCTGCAGATTTCCACATGAATAGATGGAATGGTCGAAATAGTAGTAAACGCGTTGCCGCAAACACAGGTTACTTCGCAGTCTTTAAATAATTTTGGATGTATGTCCTTTTTCATAGCTTTAAACAGAGGGTAGTATATCAGTAAAAAAGGGGCAAAACAAGCTCAGATTTTATGAAGTTTTGCTCTCTTTTTATGTGCGTGATATGAAGATTCGGCTATAATCACGCCAACGGCTATTACAGCCCCTCCTATAAGGCTGTAAGTAGTCGGGAGCTCTCCTAATAATACATATGCAAACGGCAGGGTAAAAACGGCTTGCATATAGCCAAGTATAGCAGTATCGGACACCGTTACTTTTGTCAGTGACCACTCAAACATGAAATACGCGGCAATTGAAGACAGTAACACCATGTAGAGTAACCCTGCAATAGCCGTTTTGTCCAAAAACATAAGATTGTAATTTACGGGACCAAAGAAATTTAAATTTTCGAGTATAGAAAAGGGAAGCATTGTAACCATGCCGACGTAAAAGGTTAGGGACATGAGAAGTATAGGGGAGTACTTTTTAGTCATTGGTTTCATATGTATAAAATTCAAACCCTTTTTTATCGTCGGAGTTATTTCTCCCATGCTTATCTTGGACCATATTATATAAAGCAGGAAGGCCAGGTTATAAAGAACGGCAAGAATGTTGCCGTAAACACGTAATATAGGCGGTACCGCGCTATCGCCTCCGTTTAGTATAGGTTCGAGTGTAACAAAGAGTGTACCAAGCGAGGCAAGGATTATCCCAAACTTGATGCCTTTATTTATCTTATCGTTGAAAAAGTAATGTCCCGCAGCCATTGAAAGCAAAGGTCCCATCAGATTGATAAATGCATAATCTACTGCAGTTGTGTAATTAAGTGCCAGAAATACAAGGACAATACTGGATTGTGAGAATATACCCAGGATAATTATTTTAAAATAATCCTTTTTATTTACTGGTTGTTTGCTCAGTTCTATAAACAAAATTGGCAGAAGGATAATACATACCATCAAAAACCTCAGAAAGATGAATGTATAAGGAGGAAGGTAGTGAAGTGTCAGTTTAATTACGGGACCGGCTGCAGCCCATATGAGATTTACTATTACAAGGCCCAGAAAACCTAGGTAGAACGTTGAGGGCAGTAATTTTCTTCTCATTTGTTAATGATATTAATTAATTACAATTGTTTCAAGAATTCGTTAAAATCCAATGTTGTTTGTGTACCTGTAGAAAGATCCTTTAAAGTAATTTTCTGTTCTTTTAGTTCGTCTTCTCCGGCAATCAGGGCATATCTGTAACCTTTTTTGTCAGCGTATTTTAGCTGTTTATCCAGTTTAGTTCCGGTCTGTGTCCACACAAATACGCTTTTCTTGTTACTCCTAAGTTCTTCCGCAGTTTTTAACGAATACTTGAGAAATCTAGGATCCTCGTCAGGCCAGGTTGTAATAAAGTATTCCACTTCACACTGGAGCCTGGGTAGCAGATTCCAATTTCTTAGAAACTCCACCAAAGTCCAATCTCCCATGGCAAACCCTGTAGCCGCCATGTCAAAAGCCCCGAAAATCTCTATTAATTTGTCAAATCTTTCGCCGCCGAAGAGAGATCTTCTGTTTTTTGGGTTCTTATCAAATACTTCATATACAAGGCCGTCGCTGTAATCAAATCCCCTAATAATGCCCGGGTCAAACATGCAGTATTTGTCAAGGTCAAATTCACTTAGGGTAGCACGAAGTTTCAATAAGTCTGCGTATCCCTGATTATTTGAAAGAATTTGCTCAGGTATAATGTTTTGTAAATCATCAAATGTACTGTTCATAAATTGCTCAAGCAGGGAAATCTGTTTTTCATCTAAACCGTATTTTTTGCACTCATCGGCAAAACTTATTGACGTCATTTTCTTTCTTTTATCCATCAATCTTCTTGCAGTAGCTGCCATATTCTCATCCAATTCAAGAGTACCGGAAAGAAGGGCGCTAATGAGCTTTCGATCGCTATACTTAAGTGAAAACATGGATTCATCGGCACCGAATTCTTTCATCAGATCGATAATAAGTTGAAAAATTTCAAAATCCGCAGTAATTTCAGTTATTCCGAATATATTTGCTTCAAGCTGATAAAATTCACGGCCTCTTCCTAACTGGGGTCTTTCATATCGCCAATTATTTCCGATCATAAACCACTTGATAGGTTTAGGAAGTTGATTGTACTTTTGTGCAATCATTCGGACCGTTCCCGGTGTAAGCTCAGGTCTGATGGCTAATTTTCTGCCGCTTTGATCTTCAAACGAGAAAAGCTGATTTTTGACAATCTCCTCGCCGGTTTTTGCAGCAAATATCTCCAGTGGTTCCAGAATAGGGAAATCATATTCTTCAAAACCATATCTGACACAGACCCTCTTCCAAGTGTCAAAAATATAATTTCTGATCTGCATCTCAGCAGGATAGAAATCTCTGGCTCCGATATAAGGCTGTGTCTGTAATTTTTCCTTCATACTGATGACCATTATAACAAGTTTCACCTAGGATATTGACTAACAATTTTAATTTTGATATTAATTTATAACTATATGACTACAATGTCTAAAACCCTCAATTTAATATCTTTCGCACAGGCTACCGATAAGGCAGTCCTTAAGCCTGTTTGCATGGTTAGATATATTTTGACCCACTTTTGGTTTGGAGCGTCAGGAGGGTTTGTCTTGTAGGATATAGAAAAAAGGCTTCGCAGATTACAAGCACCTCCTGATAACAGGAGGTTTTTTTGTTTTCACGGAGACTTTTGATATATCGGTTTTTGCCTTTGGCACATTAGCACCCATGCGCCAAGGGCAGTAATCGGCATATCAAAAAAAGATACAAGCACATTGATAAGGTTGCCGCGCTTTGCCGAGAGTGCGGTTAATACTGCATCTGAGCAAAGGAGAGTATACGATGAAAGGTTTACCTACATTTGTCGCCCATAGCGGTGACGTACTGGGTATGAAGTGTCTGGATATCTTGAAATCCACCAGACCAAAGTATCCGGTATTGGTAATCAGAGACGGTGAAACGGCTCCCGCAGGAACTATCGCTATATACGCCGGTGAAGCCAGAAACGGCAATTCCGTTGTATATCGAAACCAGCAGTGGCCTTCTCGTCATCTTCGGGTTGCGGCTCATCGCATTTATGAGACAAGGCCGGAATGGGCAGAGACAACCCCTTTTGTTGTGGCTGTCAGAGACAACAATAGGGGACACTTGGACAGAGCCTTGCTGTACATGGCAGAAATGTACACAAGGTGGTTTAGAGGAGAAGCGGGTGTCAGGCTTCCGTGGGAAACCTGGAACGGACATCCGACAACCTATCAGGACTTGATGGAGGGCTGGTTTGACTTTGTGCAGGACAGCATTGGCAGGGATCAACTGGATGAAATCCTTTCAAGCAGAAGGATTCCGGATCAGTACAGGGATCGTGGCGGTGCGGTTGTATATCAACACTTTCCTCGTGAACGGGTGCTTACTAACAGGGATCAATCTTCGGGAGAAGCCAAATACTTGTCCTTTGGAACATCAAGCCTTGCGTCGCCACACGACTTTTTACAAGCCATGAAGGCGGCAATAGAAGCAAATCTCCCTTTGCAGTTCTTCACATACGGCGAAGCATATGATGCCGGAAGACACCTTCGGGAGAGGCTCCTGCCGAGTCTGAAAATATTCGGCCCGGCGGAAGAGAGCGTCATGCACGGACTTGTACCTCCGGACATGTGGAGCAGGAAGGCTCTGGATGTGTTTATGAATCCGGTGGAAGTTTCGGCATCGTTTTACAGTATGGGACTTTCCAAAATTGCTGAGACAGCAGGTTCCGAAGCGGGATGCAACATGGCTGAATGGTATCGGAATGCCTTGAGAATTTTGGCTGATAAAGTATTGCAGGTTGTTAAGTCCGACCTTCTAATAACTCTGGAGGAGGAAACCCTACCTGCTCAATACGCTCAATTGCGTGTTTCAGCATTGGCGGACATGGTGCATGTTGCATTGGGACACTCAGGAAACATTCTCAACGGTCCCTCAGGGGAAAACGTTCCAAGTGATCTTGCCGGATTCAGTTCTCTTTCCGGGAAAACTCTTGGCGAGTTGTTTTCCAATGGCTGGTGGCTAGGAGGTGCCTCGATCTACTACCTTTGGTACAAGCAGTCAGAGGTAATTCCGTTTGTAAGTATGGTCAATGACGGAGATTGGGGAAAAGTCAACCTGATGGCACGTGAGTGGCTTAAACCGCCTTATGAACTTTATGCCATGCCGGTCGGGTACTATCGCATTTATCCCAGGTTGCACTCTGGTGAACTAAGCCATACCGCGATAGATCCATGGGTGTTTTTGGAGTTGATGGAACGGTGGGGAAGTGCTGTCACTGCTTCTGTCATTCGACGCATGTGGGAAAGCCTTGAAGCGCCTTTAAAAAGGCACAACATAGGCAAGCGCACCTATATAGAGGTGGGGGAAAGCGGCATATCTGTCCGCGTAGTGCCTCCGGCTCAATAGTTTAAATGTGCGTATAGACTGGCAGATGCTTTTTGAGAAATCTCAAAGTATCTGCCAGTTACTTATTAAGTAAATTTGAGGAAAAAAGATGAAAGAACTTAAAGAAGAAAAATTAAAAGTTTTAGTGTTTACTGCTCACCCGGATGATCATTTTCCGTGCAGCGGCACTATGATAAAACTGCGGAAAGCGGGAATGGAGCTGTACGAGTGTCTATTTACCGACGGGGAGACTTCCGGAATGTTTAAAGACGGTAAGTTTCAGGAAAACGTGAATAAAGAAGAACTTAAAGAGGTTAGATCAGAAGAATTCAAAAAAGCTACAACAGTGCTTGGCACTAAAGAAGTATTCCTCCTTCATCAGCCCAATAACGGTATTCAACGCAATTACGATCTAGTCCTAAAGGTTATTGAGTTAATCAGAAAAGTGCGTCCGTACATAGTTCTAATGCATGGTTCTAATGACTATCACCCCGACCACAGAGCGCTTCATGAAATAGTCGTTGAGGCACTTCGTGCTGCAAGCATTCCCAAGGCGCTGGAGCTCGGAGAACGATATAGGGTTCCTATAGCCCTCTGTTTTGATGGGCTCTATATGACCAATTCGCAGTTAATTATGGATGTCAGCGATGTAGAGAATGATAAAAAAGAAATTGTTGAATGCTACAAGAGCCAGATACCCCAAAACACAATAGGTTACAAAGTTGACGATGCTATATGTACTTACAGGGCTTACCAGAGGGGATTTATTAATTATCTGGAGAAAAGCGGCGCTATGGCCGAGGCATTTTCGATTCCAGAAAAGTATCCGATTGCGGGGGATGAGATTTTGCGCTTTCTGTTGGCACAAAGTCAATAAAAAATGGAAAAACCACGAATAATTATTGTAATGTCATGTTACTACCCATACATAGGCGGTGCCGAAAATCAGGCAAAACTGCTGGGGGAGAAATTGGCCGAAAAAGGGTGGAAAATTACTGTTCTTACAAAGAAAAGACGACCTGATCTGCTTGAATTCGAGAAGTTAAATGGTGTAAGTATTTTCAGAGTGAACCATGGTGTACCGGGAATTTGTTACAATCTTTTCCGGTTCCGCAGCATGTATGACGTAGTAATTTTTGCAGGTCAACTATCCAATGCGTCGAAGATAAAGGTTTTTTTCCAGATGGTTGCAGGTGCAGCACTGAAACTTTTGTTCAAGAAAAAGGTTTTTTTGTGGCCAACTTCCGGCGCGGACAGATACAAGCTATTGCTGGATCCTTTCTTAAGCAGGAAATTGTTGCAGTTTTTTGATGGCATACTATGTAAAAGCAACGAGCAATTTGAGTACTTCTCTGAAATTGCGGGTAAGGAAGCCGAAGTATATGCTCCCCCGTGGAGTATGGTCGACGTAAATAAATACAATATTCCTGACGAAAACGAAGTATGTACTATTCGTAACGACCTTGGAATTCCGAATGATGCCATAGTCTTATTATTCACGGGAAGATTATTTGAGGGGAAGGGAATTGATCTTCTCCTTGACGCATTTGAGGCTTTATATGAAGATTCCAAGCTTTTTTTACTCATTGCAGGGGCAGTACCTGTCGGGGAATTGGAATCTAACCCATACGTCAACCGTATTAAAAACGCATCATTTTACACGGGCTCCTGTTTGCTCGTTTTAAACGATTTCGATACGGAAAAATATTTTAAAGCGGCTGATATTTTTGTATTTCCTACATACTCGGAAGGTTGCCCTGTAGTTCAGCTTGAAGCTATGGCCACAGGATTACTATGTGTGGCTTCCGACCTGACACCTATCAAAGAGAAAATCCGACAAGGCGAAACCGGTTATCTTTTTAGATCAGGCGATCTTAACGATCTCATAGTCAAAATAAAAATGGCTTTAAGCAATTTGAATAATAAAGTAATGCGCTCTACCGCCAGACTCGAAGTATCGGAAAAATACTCTATAGAAAATGTAACCTGTAGATGGGAAAACCAATTGACAGAATATTGGCTCAGAACAACTCATGGGGTGATTATGCTCACACCATGGGCGTATCCTAGAATCGGCGGAATACAAAAAATTAGCCTGGAGACAGCAAAACGACTTGTTCGGCAGGGGTTCAAGGTAACAATAGTGACTAGAAAGCACATCAACGCACTAAAAACCCGGGAAACAATAGAAGGGATTCGTTTGGTCAGACTTTCCTGTATCCCATACGTAATGTACATTCAGTTGTCATTTTTATTAGTTAAAGAATGGAACAACTTCAGACATTTTTCAGTTTGGGGGGCTTACGGCTCATTCATTAACTTACCTATTTTGATTGGTGCCCTTGTACTGAGAGTTTTGGGTAAAAAAGTTTCCGTCAGGCTTTCTAATCAGCTGATGGACAATGAGGTATATGCTGAAAAAGTCACTATTTAACAAACTTAATAATTATGTAGCCATTAATGAACATTTGGTAGGGGATTACGTGGATCTTGGTATCGATAAAAACAGAATATCTTATATTCCAAATGGAGTAGATACAAGCATTTTTTGTCCGCCGGATGAATATGAGAAGGTTCGCCTCAAAACCTGTTTTGATATTCCGCTTAATTTCAAGGTTATTATCTTTTCGGGTAGACTGGTGAAGGAGAAGGGTATTGATACACTTTTGGATGCGTACCGAAAGGTAAAAGAAGTCTATAAGAATGTTTGTTTAGTTGTAGTGGGAGGGGTAAACCCTGATCCTTCAAGACTATCAAGGGGAGCGATCATCAAAGATTTTGATGCCAAAGCGTGGGCATTCGACAAAGAAGATGCCGAAAACATTGCAAAGTCCAGAGGCGTCACAGATGTAAAATTTACGTGGTCAGTGCAGAATGTGGCAGATTATCTAAAGTGCGCCGATATTTATGTTTTTCCTTCAACTTACAAAGAGGGGTTATCCAATTCTTTGTTGGAAGGAATGTCAGTAGGTTTAGCGGTTGTTTCTTCGAATGTATCATCGGTACGTACTGTTATTACGGATAAAGAGACCGGGTTACTTTTTGAGCCCGGTAACACTACTGAGCTTGCCTCCGGCTTAACTTATTTGTTAAAAAGTCCTGCTATGGCAAAAAAGCTTGGTTTAAATGCCAGAACACGAGTATTAGCAGAATATAATATTGAAAAGACAGTGGAAAAGTATGTGGAAGTTTTTACTGTTTAAAGTAGTACAATGTATTACGCAGTAAAAATTTGTTAATATACTTTTATGGAGATCACATTTATAGGGCATTCATGCTTTAAAATCAAAGGGAAAGATACTTCTGTTGTTATAGATCCGTACGACCCGAAAATAGGATACAAATTGCCTAAACTTGATTGCGATGCGGTTTTAATCAGTCATGATCATTTTGATCATAATAATGTTACCGGTGTGACGAGCTACAGACTTTTGGTTAATACCGCGGGAGAATACGAGATTTCCGATACAACTATTCTTGGCGTTCAGACTTTTCATGATAGTAAAGATGGATCTGAAAGAGGAAAAAACATTATTTATTCTATTTATATCGACGGCTTCAACATTGTCCATTTAGGTGATTTGGGTCACGAATTAAGTGATTCGGTAATAGAAAAACTGGGCGTAGTTGATATTCTTCTGATCCCGGTTGGTGGCACTTATACTATTGATGCGGAAGTTGCATCCAAAGTTATTTCATCAGTAGAGCCCAGTGTAGTAATCCCCATGCACTATCAGACACCCGATTTAAAAGGCATTGAACTTGGCAGTTTAGATAAATTCCTCGATGAGATGGGTATGAAAAGCAACGGCAAGGTAGATAAGTTTAAAATAAATTCAAGGAATGAACTGCCTGATGATACAGAGATTGTTGTGCTTAACCCAAGCCACTAAAGTTTAAAATACCTTCAATGGCCGCAAATAAACAAACAAAAAAAGAAACCGGCTACTTGCCACCCCATGACTTAGATGCTGAGAAGTCGGTGCTAGGTGCTTTGCTTATGGACAGGGACTCAATAGTTAAGGTTATAGAGTTTCTGAAACCGGAGCACTTTTACAGAGATGCCCATAGCAATATCTACCTAGCTATCCTAAATCTTTTTGAACGTAGGGAACCTGCTGACTTAATCACTGTTCCTGCAGAGCTTCGCAAACTAAATGAGTTAGATAATTCAGGAGGAGTAACTTATTTAACCGAACTGATCAATTCTGTTCCAACCGCAGCAAATATAGAGGCTTACGCCAATATAATACGCGATGCCTCAGTGAAGCGATCTTTGATATCTGCCGCGGCCGAAATTAATGAGCTAGTGTTTAATGAATCCGAGGTTGCCGACATTCTTGACAGATCTGAGCAGTTATTGTACTCAGTATCACAGGATAGGTTGCGTCAGGACTTTATTCCTATCAAAGATACCCTTGAAATAACTTTCGAACGTCTTGACGAATTGAGCAGAAACAGGGGAGAACTTAGAGGTGTTCCTACAGGACTTCCTACTATAGATAAAATGCTTTCGGGTCTTCAAAAAGAAAACCTGATCATTCTTGCGGCCCGACCATCCGTGGGAAAGTCATCTTTTGCAATAAATATTGCTCAACACGCTGCCACAACCAAAAGATTCGGAATAGCCGTTTTTTCTCTTGAAATGGGCAGAGAGATGATAGTGGACAGAATGATTTCAGGTCAGGCAGGAATTGATAACTGGAAGATAGCCACAGGAAACTTGGATCAGGAAGATTTTGAAAAATATGGAGTAGCAGCAGGGGAATTAGCAGAGGCCCCCATTTACATTGACGATACACCTGGTATTAGTGTCCTTGAAATGAGAACAAAAACGCGACGTCTTATGTTGGAACACAAGATTGATTTGGTTATTGTAGACTATTTGCAGTTAATTAAAGCCAGAACTTCGGAGAGCAGGGTCCAGGAAGTATCCGAAATTTCCCAGGGATTGAAAAATCTTGCCAGAGAGATGAAAGTACCTGTCTTGGCTTTGTCACAACTTTCAAGAGCGGTGGAACAGCGGGGAGGAGATAAGAAACCTCAGCTCTCTGATCTTAGGGATTCTGGTTCAATAGAGCAGGATGCCGATATAGTGATGTTTTTGTTCAGGCCCAACGAGGAAGATAGGCAGAGCATGAAACTTATTGTTGCAAAACACAGGAATGGACCTACAGGAGACGTTGACTTATTCTTTAAGGGCGAATTTACAAGATTTTACGAATTGGAAAAAAGAGAGTAAAAATATTGATGTAATTTGCCGTGGTGGCGGAATGGCAGACGCGGAGGTCTCAAAAACCTCTGGGGTGTAAACCCCTTGTGAGTTCAACTCTCACCCACGGCACCAATCGTTTGATATAATTTCACATACACATTTCAAATAAGAGAGGAGAATCCAATGAGCATTGGATGGCTGAAAGCCTTAAGATTACCAACAAGTCTTATGGCCGGTTTACTTGCTGTAGTGAGCTTCAAGCAAACTGCCTGGACGGACACCGCTTTGTATCTTGGTGTCTTTACGGTCATAGCGGCTTCTGCCACTATGGTTCTTAACGATTGGTTTGATCGTCAACACGACGCGAAGAAGGGCAAGACATTTGCCGAGACTACCGGGAAAAAATTTGCTGTTTTTGCGGTTTCACTTTGGCTGATTGTCTTAGTCATGTCGCTTCCGCTATACGGTAAGAGCATCCCTTTGGGCATCATGACTTTTTTTATGATGATTCTGGGAATCTCATACTCGTTTACAAGGAAGATACACATGCTACCAACTGTGCACGTAGCAACAGCAAGTGCAGCAGTAGCTCTATATCCTGTCGCCTTTTATCAGACCAATTACAGCAGAGCCTGGTTGCTGGCCGGAATGACCTTCATGGTGATTTTCGGACGTGAAATACTCAAGGATCTTCAGGACCATCCCGATGATATCGGGTATAAGAAGACTCTTCCGCAAATTGCGGGAGTAACCGGTTCCAAGATGATCTCCGGAGCGGCGATAGTTTTGGGAGCGATCCTGTCCTTAGTGATTCATCTTTGGGCGGTGATTCTGCTTCCGGTGCTGGGGGCCGCAATAATATTTTTGGCGTTGAAGCAACAACTCGGAGTATCAAAAATGCTGATCAGCTTGAGCATGATGACATATCTTGTATTGATGCTGATTTAGCACACCATAAACAGGATCTGAAACAACCAACAGATCCTGTTTTCTTTTTTCGGGCCGCCATTTTAATGGTGTATAATATCCGAGTATGCTTGCAACCGATTTAAAGACAGGAACAATATTTAAAGAGAACGGCCAACCCTTTTTAGTTATTAAATACGAACATATTAAATCAGCCAGGGGAGGCGCGAACGTAAAGGTTAGGGCTCGAAATCTCCTTACAGAGCAGGTCTTGGAAAAAAGCTATTTAGCCTCTGCAAAGATGGAAAGTGCTGACGTTTTTAGAAAAAACGCCCAATATCTATATAAAGAGAATGAATCGTATGTTTTCATGGATCCTGATACTTATGAGCAAATTTACATTAGTGCTGATCTGGTAGGGGAGACTTCCCAATTTTTGAAAGAAGGGGAGAATGTACAGGTAATGTACTTCGAAAGCAGGCCGGTTTCGGTTGAGACCCCAATTACTATGGTTTTTGAAGTTACCTATACCGAACCCGGTTTTAAAGGTAATACCGTATCCAATGTGTACAAAGATGCAATTTTGGATAATGGGGCATCGGTCAAGGTGCCAACGTTTATTAAGATCGGTGACAAAGTAAAGATAGATACCAGATCAGGTACATACGTTTCAAAGGCCTGAGGTTTTTTATGATACTTCCTGAGCAAATGATAATAGGTCCACTTACAGTTAACACACTTTGGTTGTTTATTGGATCAGGGGTGTTGTTTTACTTCTTTATTATTTGGTACGAAGCAAGAAAAGACGGATTTGATGCCGATAGGATGTTTGATTTAACCTTTATCACAGTTATTATCAGCGCTGTGTTTTTAAATGTAATAAATAGTTGGTACCAGCGTCTTGAGGTACTTTCTTATGATTCACCATTCCTAAAGATGGATAGGTTTTATTTTGCAATGGGACTGTCTTTGATGGCTAACATTGGGGTATTTGTTATCTTGGCTAAAAAGTGGAAATGGTCTATATACAGAGTGTTGGACGATTTTGCTCTGGGACTGAATTTCCTTTTGTTGTTCGTTTCCGCAGGAATGTTAATTATTTTCGGTGATTATAGGCAAATTGTAGTCATATTCCTGCTACTTCTGCTTTATAGCAGGCTATTGAGATTCCGCGGATATAGGTTTCCTTCAGGTGTTGTTTTTTCCGCCTTTGTATATTTTATTTCCCTGCTAACGTTGATTTTTAGACCAAGTGGTTATTTGCTATTCTTTTTTCTGTTGGTTACAATTGGGACACTAAACTTATATTTTAGAAGGAAACGAAGTATGTCAAAAAATCTGCTTCCTCTTGATTTTCTGAATTTAATAAAGGACAAACTTACCTTAAAAGACAAACAGTTGAAGAAACAGCAAGAGCTACTAAAGAACGAAGACGCCTATTTGCAGGAAGGACGCACCGAAGGTAATTCGGAGATAATTGATGAAGCGATCCTTGAAGATTCGCAAAAGGAAATTACTGACGCCAAAATGAGTGCAGTAAAAACCATGCGTATACAGGTCAGAAGAGCTATGGCATTTTTAAGGCTCGGAAAGTACGGGATATGTGAAGTATGTGGAAAACCTATTGATAAAGCCCGTTTGGAGTTCTACCCCGAAGCCACCAGATGTATTGATTGTGCGGAAAAATAGTCTCAGGTGTTTAACTGTTCGTATATTTTAAGCAACCATATTAACCGTAACATTTATGTTACTCTTGGACTCCTTTTGCTCACCTTATTTATTTTTGTCTTTGTTAGAAATATCAAGAAGACAAAATTTAACTATCTGGCATTTTTCCTTGTGATGGTCGGGGGGTCGCTAAATCTGTATGAACGTGCCTTTAATGGCTGTGTAAGAGACAATCTTAATTTTTACGGGCATATTTTTTATAATATTAATGATATAGTGGTGGTCTTAGGTTTATTTAAGATTTTATCTAGTCTATACTATAAGCCGGAAGGTAAAATTACATCAAACTGATATGGGTAAAAAAATACTTTTAGTTGAGGACAACAAAACACTCAGTGACATGTACAAGGACGTGCTAAATGACGAAGGCTATGAGGTTATTACCGTAGGGGATGGTCTTGAAGCCGAGAAAATAATTCGCGCGGAACCTTGGGATTTATTGTTGCTGGATATAATGCTTCCTAAAATGGACGGAATCTCGATTTTGTCGGATATGAAAAAATCTGGTGTAATTAACAACAGGCCTGTGATTATTATTTCAAATGTGAAAGAACCCAAGTTGTTGGAACAAACGGCTATTCTTGGGGTAAAGGATTACTATGTTAAGGCCGAATTAAGTCTAGATTTGTTGCTTGAGAAGATTTCTAGTTATTTAAGCCAATCTCAAAATGAATAATTTCGAAATATTGTATGAAAACAGCGAGGTTTATGTAATAAACAAACCTGCGGGTGTTGTAGTAAACAGAGCTATTACACATGATGAGGAAACTATCCAGGATTTTGTAGAAGAAAATATGAATTTGGAGGACCCGTTAGAAGACGATACCAGTGATTTCACATCAAGATCGGGGATTGTGCACAGACTTGATAAAGATACCTCAGGAGTTTTGTTGGCGGCAAAAAACAGAAAGAGTTTTGAACATCTGCAGGCGCAATTTAAGGACCGCACAGTATCCAAAACCTATATCGCCCTAGTATACGGACAAGTAAATGATCAAAAAATTGAAATAAAGGCTCCCATAGGAAGAAATCCCAGACACAGATTTAAATTTGCAGTTGTGTCTGAAGGTAAATACGCCGTTACCGAAATTGACAAGATTAAAGATGTAGTCATTGAGTCAATGAAATTTACTCTTTTAACCGTAAAGCCCCTAACAGGGAGGACTCACCAGATTAGAGTGCATCTTGCCGCTCTTAAGCATCCTGTTGTAAATGATCCGATATACTCTTCGAGAAAACAACTCGATGTGACGTCTAAGTTTTTTGACCGAATGATGCTTCATGCGAAGTGTTTAACTTTTAACGATCCTGAGGATTCTATGCCGAAAACGGTATGCGCCCCTTTACCTGATGAATTCAACCTGTAATTTGGTAGAATGAAATAGACCATGAAAAGAAGACCTGCCCTAAGACCCAAGCCGAAAAGGCGTATTAAAAGTAAAATTTCAGGATCCTCCCGGAAAACCCGGAAAGTTGTGAGGATTTCCGTTCTTTTTCTTGTTTCCTTGTGTGTTCTTACAACCCTTGCTGCTTACAAGTATTTGGATAGAAAATTCGCGTCTGCTTCCTCTTCTCATTCATCTGAATATTCGATAAAAGATTTGTCATCTCCAGCCATAATGTTTGTAGTATTGCAAAATATTGATTCAGATCCCCTTGTAATAAAAAGCATGAGCTTCTTATTTTTAGATACCGACGCTAATAGGACAATTTCTTATAATCTGCCTGTGCAGGCCCAAATTGATGCACCGGGAAGGTTTGGTATAGAAGAGATTTCGAAGTTATTTTCTCTCGCGGCTCTTGACTCTGAAGATTCTCTAGAGGCCGGGGTAACTTATGCGGAGAAGGCGGTATTCAGGATTTTTGCTTATAGAAGCGATAAATTTATTGTAATCGACTCAAAACTTGAGGAATACTTTAATCGACTGTTTGAAAATGGAGATTCGCTGGCTTTCTTGAGTGGCGAATTCCTGTCTAGTATGGGGGAGTTGATGTACACAGATCTTTCCATGCCTGATTTTATGAGGCTGGTTAGTTATATAGGTGCGGTACCCAAGGATTATCGAATTGAACGCAATTTAAGCTCCGATCCGTCTGCGCACATTGATGAAATAGATAAAGCAATTCAGGAGATAAATATTGATTCAATTATTGCTGATGAGGGAGAAAGTATAGCGGTTCTGAACGGTAGTAATATACCCGGTCAAGCCGGATTTGTATCCAGAGCAATTAAGAACATGGGAGGTAGGGTAGTAGCCGTAAACAATACTGATGTCGGTTACGAGAAAAGCCTTATAGTTGCCGACAATCCAACATCTGAGACTACGATGAGGCTTTCTCGTGTATTGGGAATCGATACAGTGATTAACAAATCCGATGGCGGGTCCCAAATTGGCGAGGGAGAATTATACCGGGCCGATATCGTTGTGATATTGGGGTTTGACAGCGGGGATAATTTATAATATGATTTTTCCAAGTACTCTCTCCTTTCTACCCCCGCCCCTAATTTGGGCGGGGGAAATATATTCCAAAAGGTTATGTCAATAAACTACGTTTTAATATTTTTAGGTGTTTTCATTGTTTTTCTTATATTTCTGTATATAAGGCTTAGAAAGATGTCCGGAAACAATACTCCGGCAAATATGGAAAATATGGAGCTGCTTGAAATCCAGGTTTCACGAAACCAGGATCCGTCCAAGGAGGTTCAGATATCACCGTTAGCCGCGGAAAACATGTTTTCAGCCATTCACGGCTTATTGAGAGATGATCCGGATATTCAGGAACACTTTTCTTTTGAGATTGCCTCTTCAGGTAAAGATGGAATACGTTTTTATGTTGCCGTTCCCTCTCATACCTTAAAATTTATCGAAGGTCAGATTTATGCCCACTACCCCGGAGCACAGTTAAAAGTAGTTCAAGATTATGCTTCCAAATTTAGCGAAGAGGAAAAAGTGTATGAATTTGTTTCGGTTTACCTAACAAGGCCGGATTACTTTCCGATAAAAAGCTTCAGAGACATCGAAACCGATACCTTATCAAGTTTTACTTCTGCAATATCATCCATAAGTGAGGATGAGGAGATTTGGATTCAGCTTCAGATAAGGCCGATTGCTGACGTATGGCAGAAGGAAGGCCAGGATTATGTCAAGGCAGTAAGGGCAGGGGAGGACGTGAATGGCAAATCAGGTAATTCGGCGATTTCCGGAATATTAGGTTTGGCGGTAAAAGAGGGCGTTCAAATTACCACCGATGTTTTTGCTGGTGCGTTATCTTATAAGGCGAGGAATTTTGATGAAACAAAAGGTATTGCGGCGAAGGTTCCTGATATAAAAATAAGCGCCATGGAGGAGTTGGAATTAAGGAGTATAGAAAACAAATTATCCCGCATGGGTTATATGGTTCAGTTCCGTGTAATGTCCTCCGGAGGTACCAAAGAACGGGTCGAAAGCCATCTGAGAGCTGTATTGGCCACACTCAAGCAATTTTCCTCTGCTTCTTTGAATAGTTTTACCTCTGTTCTTGAATCAAACAAAAAAGAAATATTGGAAAACTACAAAATCCGCAGATTTGAGCCTGAAAAAGCATACGTACTTAACACCGAGGAATTAGGTACTGTATATCATTTGCCGACTTCTCACATAGAAACACCCAATATATCGTGGGTGTATTCCAGGAAATCGGAACCGCCTTCAAATCTTCCTACGCAGGACTGTAACTATATCGGTCACACAACTTACAGGAATAAAAAGGTACTTTTTGGTCTTGATAACGGGGATGACAGGCTTAGGCATATGTATCTGATAGGAAAGTCAGGTACAGGAAAATCTACATTGCTAGAGACTATGATATCTCAGGATATTGCAAATGGAGCCGGTGTGGGTGTTTTGGACCCACATGGTGAGACCATTGACCGTGTTTTAGATAGAATCCCTGACCACAGGATAAAGGATGTTGTTTATTTTGACCCTTCAGATACTTCCAAACCTTTGGGTTTGAATCTACTCGAAATGAGCGATCCCTCAGAGAAAAATCTTATGGCTTCAGGCCTTGTTTCCGCAATTAAGCAACATTTTGATTATTCCTGGGGGCCGCGACTTGAGTATTTGCTGAATTATGCCATTCTGACCCTCCTGGAAGTACCCGGCACTACAATGTTGGGCATTACCAGATTAATGGATGATCCTAATTACCAAAAATACATTCTACATCAAATAAAGGATCCCTTGGTTATCAGGTTCTGGGAAAGGGAATTTAAAGAAATGAAGGGGAACCAGAAACTGGTTACGGAAGCTATAGCACCTATTCAGAATAAGGTAAACAGGTTTTTGGCCTCTACTACTATACGTAACATTCTCGGACAAAAGAAGTCGACCCTTGATCTTTGGGATGCCATGAACTCCGGAAAGATTATACTTATGAACCTCTCAAAAGGTAAGATAGGTGCCGACAATGCCAATCTTCTAGGGGCTTTGTTAGTGTCCCGCCTTCAATTTTTTGCCCTTCAAAGGGCAAGGATTCCTTATGAAAAGCGAAGACCGTTTTATCTTTATGTTGATGAGTTCCAAAACTTTGCCACCGGCAGTTTTGAAGAAATACTCTCTGAATCAAGAAAGTACAAGCTTGGATTATATCTGACACACCAGTTTACCGCTCAGTTGCCCGAGCCTTTATTGAAAGCGGTTTTTGGTAATGTTGGTACTATTGCTACATTTTCGCTGGGAGCGCCGGATGCGAAAGCTCTTGCCAGTGAGTTCGCGCCCTATTTTGATTCCGAGGATATAATATCGCTTGAGAGATTTTACGTTTACATCAAGCTTATGATCAACGGAATGACTTCACTGCCTTTTTCGGCTAGAATATTAGTACCTTGGGAAGAAGATAACTTTATAGTTCCGAAGACCTCCAATAGGGAAAAGGTTATTCAATATAGCAGGGAAACATACGGAGTGGATCAGTCATATGTAGAGAACAAAATAAACAAATGGCTGGAGACTCAATTTGATAAGGGTATGGCGATTGCTCAAGAGATACGTAACAAGAGTGAAACACCTGAAGCATCACCTGCTGAAGTACCTCTTCCCGCAGATGATAAGGAGGACATAAATTAGAAAGGATCTTATGACCGATATTAACACTGAAAAATACATCTCAGATATAAAAAAGCTAGTCCAAGAAACGGAAAAAAACATCGAAACAATTAAAGGCATGCTCAAAACATTGGAATCCGAGGCAAAGAAGGACCTATACAGAGATGTGGAGGGAATACTTGGAGTGTTTGACGGCTCCGCTATCACTACAGAATCGGGACAGACGCATGAAGTTCCGGCTAACTACGCCGCAAAATCCCGGTTGGTATTTGGTGACACCCTCAAGCTAATTGAAGAAAATGGAAAGCAGGTATTTAAGTTAATCGAAAAGGTTGAGCGAAAGAAGATTGAAGGCATTCTTACTAAGAAAGAGGGTAAGTGGTACATTCTCTCTGATGCAGGTTCATACAAAATATCCGACAGTGCGGCCGATTTTAACAAAGCGCAGTTAAATGACGAGGCAGTGGCACTTATACCCGCTAATGATAGCTCGGCTCCATATGCTGCGCTGGATTTAATTAAGAAGAAAAAACAGGAACAAAGTGCACCAGATGTCGTACAGAAAACTGTTGAGAAGCCTGTTGAGAAACCCGTTGAAAAACCGGCGCCATTTAAAAAGCCTGCTTCCCGGCCGGCATCCCCAAAAACTATCGCTCCAAAACCTTTCAAGCGTCCTTCGCAGCCCAATCCGGCGCAACCCAATCCACCCAAGAGTCAAGAAAAGCCGAGGAGACCTGAAAATGTATCAAAACCCAAAGAATTTGTTGAAGATATAATTGGTCTTGACGAAGGAAAAAAAGGCGAGTTAAAGTTACAGCCAAGTACTTCCAAGGCTCTGGATGATGACGATCTAAGGTAGAAGAAACTAAACTCCAATCTCTAATTCTTCCGATTCCGCATCAGGTTCGTCAAGCGATCCTTTCTTTATGTATGGCCTGATATCCTGCTTTTCTGATTTGAATACGGGAATGGATGTTTTAAAAAGAATCTCAACCATCTTATCTTTCCCCTTAATTACGCTTGCAATGGTGCTTGCTTTTAATTCCTGAGCTTTATTGAGTCTACTTACAACGTCACCTGTTTCAATAGTTCCTATAAGAACTTCCTTTTTATTTTTTGTTCTGAAAATATCCACGCTGCGTTTTTTGATCTTCAGGACAAGAATCTCACCTGGGACAAGGTTTTCGCCCGTTATGCCTCTGCCTTTTAAGTCGAGTGAAATCTCGACGGTCGTTCCGGGTTCCTTAATCAGAAGGCTGGGATTAACAATGTTGTTATTGAGGTCTAGTTTTTTGCTGTTAATAAGGTCAATGTTTCTTTGAGCAACCTGATTGATGGGATCCAATTGCAGTACTTCCTTAAACATTTTTTTTGCTTTTGTGAACTGCTTGGTTTGCAAATAAGCTCTTCCAAGTCTAAGCCTGGCGTCTATGTTATTTGGATTTTTATCTAGTATCTGAATATTGAATTGGATTGCTGATTCCCAGTTTCCTTTTAGTGCTTCTCCGATAGCCTTCTTAGCCAAGAGGGCGATATTTGCTTGCATGCGTATCAGATAATCAAATATTTGGGGGTTTGTCAACAAGAGGTCTAAAGTGGTAGGATAAAACGTATGTCAGGACACTCTAAGTGGTCTCAAATTAAACGCGACAAGGGAATGAATGATTCCAAGAGAAGCAAAGTATTTTCCAAAGTTTCAAAAGCTATTACTGTGGCAGCCCGAAACGGCGGAGGTGACCCGGATGCTAATCCAGCCTTGAGGCTAGCCATAGAGAAGGCTAAGGAAGCTAGAATGCCAAAGGATAATATCGAAAGGGCTGTTAAGAAAGGAACCGGGGAAGGAAGCGGTTCGGAAATGTTTTATGAAGTAGTGTATGAAGGTTACGGGCCCGGAGGGGAGGCTTTCTATATCAAGGCTATTACGGACAATAAGAACAGAACTGTTGCTGAAATACGAAATATTTTCGGCAAAGCAGGGGGATCTCTGGGAAATGCAGGTAGCACCGCCTACATTTTTTCACCCGATCCGGAGAATCCCGCATTTACCATAGACATAAGTGATATAGAGCAGTTTACCCGTCTTGAAAAACTACTGGATGAGCTGGATAATCATGACGACGTCCAGGATATTTTCTTTAATTTTGATTTACCAGAAGAAGAATAATGAGGATAATAGGAATAGATCCGGGCACAGCCCGTATGGGATATAGCATATTAGAAGTTATGCCCAGAAAGAAAAGCCAGCCCAAAATACTTAAAACAGATGTGCTTATTACTCCCGCCGGGGTGGATATGCATAAAAGACTTCACATGCTTTATGACGGCATTAACGAAATTGTAAGTGCACATTCTCCGGAGATTATGGTAATTGAAAAGTTATTTTTTAACACTAACGTTAAGACTGCAATAACCGTTGGTCAGGCTAGGGGAGTAGCTATGCTATCTGCTGCCCAGAACGGACTTAGCGTATATGAATATACTGCGTTGGAGGCCAAGAGACTTTTAACCGGCTATGGACGTTCATCCAAAAAAGAAATGCAGGTTGCCGTGAAAGATAGTCTGAAACTGGATTCACTTGTAAAATCGGATGATGCAAATGATGCAGTCGCTATAGCTTTGTGTTTTATTATGAAAGACATGGTGCGCGACTTATGAAGTTTATAGAACGTATAGAAAAAAAACATAGATACATAATTCAGTCACTTCTAATCGGATTCTTTTTATATCTGGCGTCTGTTCCGTTTTACAACAGTTCGCTTTATCTTAGAGCAGGTCTTGGATTTGCTTTTATAACAGCCGGTGTCTTGTTTACCCAATACCCCAACATAACCTTCAAAAATTTCTTTATGAGCGCACTTGTGCCGGTACACTTGCTTCTTGGCGCATTACTTACTCTGAAATACTATCCAAATTTAAGTTTATTGTTCAGAGTAATCATTATTTTAGTGTTCTCTTTTATGTATTATGTAGTTTCTCTCGTTGAAAATATTTTTCTGGTTGTACAGGATAGAGAAGAGGTAATACCCTTGTACAGAGTCGCAATTGTTTGGGGGCAGATAGTGCTGGTCTCGGTTGCTATACCTCTTTATGCAGGTCTGTTCAAAATTCCGACGAACGCTTACGTCCAGGTAATTCTTCTGTCCGCTTCTGTGTTTATGCTTAACCTCTACCAAATTTGGTGTCACAGATACGAGAATAAGTTAAAGCCACTGGGAGTACTGGGAAGTATTGGGCTATCACTTTTTGTAACGTTTTTAGTTGCTGCGGTGGGCTTGGCAGTTTCTTTTATACCAACAGAGTCCTTTCTAAGGTCGTTGCTGGTTTCTGCTGTGCTGATGTTCGGGCTGGTCTACATATCCAGCTATTTTAAAAACGAAATAACCAAAAGATTACTCGCGGAATATATTTTTATAATTCTTATATTTCTTGCAATATTGATGGCTTTCAGGCCATAGAAAATTTATTCTTACCCAAAGTAGGGAAGAGTACTATAGGGTTTAAGTCATAAATCTAGCACATGAGCCTATAGTGTGCTAATTATTAAGATATATTTACTGTACATTTGTCATACTTTTCCTTTCAGGTCCTTGTTTTATAGCTTAAATAGCACCTTGTACGATTGTCATACATCTTTCTGTAAGTTTGTCATACTTTTCCGGGGGAGGGTTGTGGATAAATCCAAGCGCGGACTGCCTGTACATTGACTTAACTATATAGTTGAAATAAAAATATATCAGTCTTAATTTCCGAAAAAATGATGAATTTAATTTCATTTAAATGTAATTAATATATAAACATATTAAGTGCGCTAAACTAGTTATCCCCTTGAGATCGTGCGTTTAATTGTAAAAAACCTATTTGCAGGCTTTACCACATACCTCATGTCGTTAAACATACATTATACGACGTCTAACATATACCCAGAATCTTATTGATGTGTATGTTCCCTTTCGGTTTTAATTAAAATTTTTTTTGATGATTTATTTTTTAATTAATGTACATAAATAAAAAATCAAATTATTTTATCTTCCCTCTTTAGTTTCTAATTTCTTTTTTATTTCCTTATTTTTCCTGCATCCGGCCTGCCCACTCCAGCTTGTGTGCCCGAATCCCTCTCTTTTGTATGTGTTAATATAAATAAGGTATAAAATTGTGTCTGTGTCAGCAAAGAACATTGTACTGACGATCAAAAGTGCCTGTGAGGCTCCAGAATGCCCCACAATCGATTTTATAAAAAAAGATGAGTAAAGTATCGTTGAACTCTGATCTTTATAGCGTCATACTGCAGTATCTTGAGTTTTGTGAAATTCAAAAGAATCTTTCTCAGAACACAATCAAGATGTATCACTTTTATTTAATGGATTTTCATGAGTGGTTGAAAGTTTATATGAAAAAGGATTCTGTAGTTCTAAAAGATATAGATTCGGAAGCTATAAATAAGTATCGAATATTTTTAAATCGCAGAAAAAGTACTAAATCCAACCTTGAGTTTAAAAGATCCACACAAAAAACATTTCTTGTTGCCGTCAGAGCCTTTTTAAAATACCTTGTGGTGGAACAGCAGATAGAAATCATGTCACCAGAACAGATAATACTGGGGAAAAATGAGGATAGAGTTCCCAAGGTTCTAAATAATGAGCAAATGCAAAGATTATTTGAAGTACAAGACCTTAATAAGAGGTCGGGCATTCGGGACCGCGCTATATTGGAGACTCTTTTTAGCACAGGCCTTAGGGTAAGCGAACTGGTAGGTCTTAACAAAGATGACGTTAATTTAAATTCTGGGGAGTTCACTGTTATTGGAAAGGGCAGGAAAGCACGTACGGTTTACTTATCCCCTTCTGCCATAAGCTGGTTGAAGAAGTATCTTTCAACAAGAAGCGATGAATACAAACCATTATTTTTAAGATATTCCGGAAAAAAAATGGAATCCCAGGATTATGACGGCAATTCTCTTCGTCTCACGGTCAGAAGCGTCCAAAGGCTTATCAAGAAGTATGCTGCTAGAGCCGGTATTTCGGTTGATGCTACGCCGCATACGCTACGTCATACCTTTGCTACGGGGCTATTGTACGAAGGGGCAGACCTTAGGAGCGTCCAGGAGCTATTAGGCCACTCAAACGTTTCCACAACTCAGATTTATACTCACGTCACAAATGTCAGGCTAAAAGAAATACATAAGAAATTTCATAAAGATGTAGAAACTGAAGTAGAAAAAGAAGAAGAAAGTGTTGATTCGTTGTTGTAAAGTTATTGATTAGTACCGTATGCGGAAGCCGTTCGGGCCGCTTCCGTTGAGACTATCCTCAAAAGGTTGATGTCATTTCCCTTAAGAAATTCCCTGAGTTCCCAAACGCTCTCTACACCTATGTCCGCCAGGGTGCGGGCAAAATGGTGTCTAAACTCATCGATCCAGAAAGTCATCGAATTGGCTTTGGCACTATATTTCATGTAGCCGGGTTTGCCTTCGGGAACCTTAGTTCGTCCTGACGGGTTTATTCTAAGTTCATGAAGATGGTCGTACGATGCTTCAATAATCATGGTAGGTGCACTTGCACTTCCGTGATATGGTTGCACATAATCCCCCTTTGCGTTTTGAAGATAAATTCCTCCGGCCTCGATGCTTCCCTTTGCCAGCTGTTGGCTGTATAGAACGCAATCAATACCCATTATGAGCAAGGGACCTACATTCGTTCCGACTCCACCTTCAACTATAAGTGATGTTTTGTTAAAAACTGGATCCGTGACAATGCTATACATTTCCTCCACCGTCGATATTGCCATACCGTTGATTGCCGAAGTGCACTGTCTTCCTCCTCCATGCCCGAATATTAAAGCGTCTACCTGCCCCTCCTCAAGATATTTGTTTGCCTGATAATTGTCGGTAATTTGTCCGGCGAAGATTTCTATTTCATTCCCGAATTCGTTCCTCAAAAGTTTGGCGGTCTCTATGCATCTTGGGTCTCCATTTATTGTATAAATTCTAAATAACTTTATTCCGGCTTTTTTGTATAACTTTCCGGCTCTTTTAAGCTCTTCCATAGGGTTGTTTGTGCCGATAGCAACCCCGATATTTCTCGAAAATATCTCAAGCTCTTTTTTTGTAAGGTTTAAGTTTTCAAGATCAGTTTTAACAGAATTTACCAATTTTATTTGTCGTTCCGCATCGTCGGCAAATAAGCTATTTCTGGGGATAAATACCGGCATATGTCCGACTATTCCCGTCAACACAACATCTTTCCAACCGGTGATTGCCGGCATGGAGCCCATTCCTATCACACTGCGTGGGTACTTCCCTATTTTATTAAATAATCCAGTACTCGCTATTTTGCCTCTGCTGACTTCTTTTCTTGAAGCAATTTTCTTATAACCTAGCTCTTTTATGGCCCGGGCATATACGGGATGATGATTTTCTTTAAAGCCGTGGAGTAACAGTTCCAGAGTATTATTTCGGGCGTTACTTCTTTCTGGAAATATATCGGATTGTTTTTCCAACCTTTCGATCTCACTCAAAACTTTCTTATCGGTATTCTTTATAAAAAACTCTGCCCGTTGGGCCAGCGCCAGAGATCGTTTTTCAGGACCCATTTGTGTAAGTATCGGTTTGCCGTTTTTAAATCTACGTGTCTCTACCCTATCTACGTCAGTAAGAATCAAACCTACGCTGGGCGATTTATTATCGAAAGAATATCTCAAAAAGTATGGATTGCTTTCTTCAATTAAGGGTTTGAAATCTGCCGCTTTAAATTCTTTATTTGGTTTGTTTCCCTGAACTGCTTCCAAAGTGAACGCGAATTTGACTGCCTTGTTCACAGCTAGTTGATCAAAACTAACTCTCTTTATTTCAGAATGAAAAGGCTCCGGCAAGGCCAGAATATACTCATTGAGTACAAGTTTACTCCTGCTGAACTCATGTATAGCTTTTCTTCGCATGGAGTACTTGTCCTTCTCGTGAGGCTGCATTTCTGCAAAAGTTTTCTTGTATTTTGAGGTCTGCCCGTCAGGTATAAAAATGTCATCCCAACCGAAATTTGTTGAACCTTTAGGTGTGTCGGGCACAGTTCCAGATGTAACACCCTCAAATAAATGTGCTTCTCTGCCGTCATAGATGGCAAGTATTACCCTTGCTAAGGCTCTTTTGTCTTTATTA
>QZJF01000022.1 GCA_003599255.1 candidate division WWE3 bacterium
GATGTGGTTTGGTGTGATTCGCTTATATTTTTTGAGGATGCCCTGAAAAAGCTTGAAGAAAGATTTAAGGAGGAAAAAAAGTGAGAATAAATGAGGCAATAATAAGACCTATTGTAACCGAAAAAACCATGGCGCAGCTTGACCAAAATAAGTACGTTTTCGAAGTGGACATGTCCGTTTCTAAGGGACAGGTAGTTGACGAATTAAGGTCACTTTTTGGTGTGGATGTGGTGGACGTAAAGTCATCAATTCTACCCGGAAAGAAGATAAGACAGGGAAAAACATTCAGATTTAAAAAAGGGGCAAAAAGGAAAAAAGTAACAGTTACCTTAAAGGAAGGTCAAAAGTTGGATATAGTGTCCAAGGAGAGCTAAATGATTAAAAAACACAAACCGGTAACACAATCTACGCGATTCAGGAAATCTCTAGTTATAGAGACAACTGTAGACAAACCTCACAAGAAACTCACAACCAGTCTCTTAGGATCTTCAGGTAGAAGCAGGGGAAGAGTAAGTGTGAGACATAAAGAGCGAGGGTCAAGAAAACGTTACAGACTAATTGATTTTAAGAGAGATAAGCGAGATATTCCTGCTAAGGTAGCCACAATAGAGTACGATCCGAACAGAGGGCCTAATATTGCTCTGCTTAATTATGCGGACGGGGAAAAAAGATATATTTTAGCTCCCGAGGAGTTAAAAGTAGGAATGACGGTTATATCAGGGGAGAGTGTTGATCCCACCGTCGGAAATGCCATGCCGCTATCGGTCGTCCCACTTGGAAGCCAGGTGCACAATGTTGAGATTAATCCGGGTGGCGGCGGTAAACTCGCAAGAGGAGCAGGTGGTTCCGTTCAGGTTCTGGCAAGAGAGGGGGATTTTGTGAATTTGAAGCTCCCCAGTGGCGAGGTAAAGAAGATTTCTGGCCGTTGTTATGCTACAATGGGTGTCTTGGGAAACATGGATTTGAGGAACGTGAGACTCGGAAAAGCAGGAAGAAACCGACATTTGGGAGTAAGACCTACGGTAAGGGGAGTAGCAATGGGAAATCCAAAGAAGGACCATCCGCATGCAGGTTCGTACAAAACGACCGGTATAGGCATGTCTTCGCCCAAAACCCCATGGGGTAAGAAAGCCCGTGGCGTGAGGACCAGAAAAAGAAAACAGACTGATCATACTATTGTTAAGTCAAGACATAGTAAAAAATAACGAGGATTAAATATGGCAAGATCACTAAAAAAGGGATTTTTTATAGACGAAAAACTACAAAACAAGATTTTAAAGGCAAAGGAGACCGGTGACCGCAAATCCATCAAGACTTGGTCAAGGCGATCGACGGTTATTCCGGAAATGGTAGGCCTGACTCTTGAAGTGTATAACGGAAAGAAGTTTGTGGCAGTGTTTGTTGTGGAATCGATGGTAGGACATAAACTTGGCGAATTTGCTCCTACAAGGACTTTTAGGGCACATTCGTCAAAGAAACAGTAAAACATATGGAAAAGTCACAAGTTTATGCAAAACACATGGCAGCAAGAATAACGGCAAAAAAGGTAGCCCCGGTTATGGACCTAATTCGTGGCAAGAATTTGCACGATGCTAAAGTCACACTTGCATTTGATAGAACAAAGGCTTCGGACGTTATATTAAAGGTACTAAAGTCGGCTGAAGCCAATGCCAAGAATAATAAAAAACTTGATGTAAAGAAGCTGTATATTTCTGAAGTTTGGGCTGGTCCCGGGCCTACTTATAAAAGAATGAGATTAGTTGCAAAATCCAGAGTCAGTCCGATATTAAAAAGGACCAGTCATATATATATAGGTTTGAGTGAAAGGGATAATAAATAATGGGTCAGAAAATTCATCCGATAGGATATAGACTCGGCATTTCGAAAGATTGGAAATCCAGGTGGTATGCCGATAAATCCTCTTATGCAGATAAAACTTTTGAGGATTTGAAGATTAGAAAATATCTTAGCGACAAATTAAGTCAGGCAGGTTTAAAAGTTGTTGAAATAGAGAGAACCGAGAATGAGATGAACATTTACATAAAAGTTTCAAAGCCTGGTTTGGTAATAGGTAGAGGAGGTGCTGGGGTAGAGGTTTTGGAGAAAGAGTTAAAAACAATTACTGGCTCCAAAATTAAAATTACTGCCGAGGAGATAAAAACCCCTGAGATCGAATCCCAGCTGGTTGCAGAGTATATTTGCAGACAGCTTAAAAGAAGGATGCCGTACAGAAGGGTTGCTGTTTTTGCTTCTAATGCGGCTATTGATAAAGGTGCAAAAGGGATCAAAATACGCTTGTCCGGTGTTTTAAGCGGAAGTAACACAATATCCAGATCTGAGGAGTTTGTACTGGGTTCAATACCACTTCAGACTTTACGCGCCGATATTGACTACGCTCAGGTTGATTGTCACCTTCTTTTTGGAACAATAGGAATAAAAGTTTGGATTTATAAGGGCGAAGTGGCATTGTAAGAGGATTTAATATGTTATTACCTAAGAAAGTAAAATTCAGAAAGCAACAACGTGGTATTAACAAGGGCATATCGACCCGTGGAAGTACGATTTCTTTTGGAGATTATGCACTCAAAGCCGTTGACAGATGTCTTTTAACTTCAAGACAGATTGAAGCTGCCAGAAAGGCGATTTCACACAAGACTAAGAGAGGCGGCAAGCTCTGGATTAGAGTGTTTCCAGATAAACCTATTGCAAAGAAGCCGGCCGAAACAAGAATGGGAAGCGGAAAAGCCGCCACTGACCACTATGCAGCAGTTATAAAGCCGGGAAAAATAATATTTGAGATCTCAGGTGTAACCAAAGAAGTAGCGAAAGACGCATTTTCACGTGCTGCTGCTAAACTTCCCGTGAAGACAAAATTTTTGGAAAAGGACTAACTTATGAAAGTGGCAGAATTACGAGAAAAAACTAAGCAAGAACTTGTTGAGATGATAACTAAACTGACAACCGATATAAAAACATCGACATTAGATATATTGAAAAGAAAAGAAAAAAATGTTAAAAAACCAAGGTTATTAAGAAAAGATTTAGCCAGGATAACCACTGTCCTTAATGAAAAAAAGGTTTTAGAAGAGGATAAATAATGAGTAAAAGAATATTTGAAGGAAAAATTGAAGCCACAGGAATGCAAAAAACTGTTGTTGTTAGTGTGGATGTTCCTAAAAGACACCCTATTTACAATAAGCCGATAAAGCAAACAAAAAGGCTCTTGGCAAAAGATAATTTAGGATGTGAAGTTGGTGATTTTGTGCAAGTTGAAGAAACCCGACCTTTTTCTAAGAAGGTGAGCTGGGATGTTATTAAAAAATTGGGGGCATCGGAGGAATAATGATACCTGTAGGGGCAATACTTAATTCGGCTGATAACTCAGGTGCAAAGAAGCTTAAACTCATAGGCATACCTGGGGGTTCTCGGGTAAAGTTTGCATCAGTTGGTGATACAGTAACAGTTGCCGTAAAGGGAGCTTCTTCTGTTGGAGTAGTTAAAGATCATTCGGTTGTGAAAGCCGTAATTGTCAGAACCAAAAAAGAAGTTAGGAGAAAAGATGGAAGTTACCTCAGATTCTCGGATAACGCTGCTGTTGTCATAAGCAAAGACAAAGCCATGGTTGGTACAAGAGTTTTCGGTCCTATCGCAAGAGAAGTACGCGATAGAGGATATGTAAAAATAGCTTCACTTGCAAAAGAGGTTTGGTAAATCTTATGAAAATTAAAAAAGGCGATAAAGTAAAAGTAATATCAGGAAAGGACAAGGGTAAGGTAGCTGCTGTGCTGAGAATTTATCCTGAAAAGCAAAAAGTGGTTGTTGAAGGCGTAAATGTTGTAAAAAGACATGTTAAACCGGGAGTTTTATCAAAGGAAGGCGGTATTATGAATGTGGAGCGTCCTATTCATGTATCAAATGTTATGTACTTTGATTCAAAAACCGATAGGCCGGTAAGGTTGGGATTTAAAATAGTGGATGGAAAAAAATACAGAATTAACAAGAAGAATAATGAGGTAATAGAATGAACAGACTGAAAGAGATATACATAGAAAAAATTGTTCCGGAAATTATGAAGGAGTTTGGTTTTTCAAATATTATGGAAGTCCCTAAAGTGAAGAAAGTAATTGTTAATGCTGGAATAGGCGGTTTTAGAGAAAACAGAGAAGCCGTGGAGTCTTTTGTAGAGGAATTAACCAACTTCACTAATCAGAAGCCTTATCCAAGAGCAGCTAGGCAGTCGATTGCCGGTTTTAAAATCAGACAAGGTGAGACGGTCGGTTATGCCGTAACACTTAGGGGTGAGAATATGTGGGCATTTCTTGATAAACTTGTCAATGTAGCACTCCCGCGGGTTAGGGATTTTAGAGGTCTTAAAGAAGAGGCTTTTGATGAAAATGGTAATTATTCATTTGGAATAAAAGAACACGTGATATTTCCGGAAGTGAATCCCAACAACACAAAGGGCATAAGAAGTCTGCAGGTGACAGTTGTGATGGACAGTAAAAATTTGGAAGCAAATAGATTTTTGCTTAAAGCGTTGGGTGTGCCGTTTAGGAAAGAGAGAAATTAACTATGGCAAAAAAAGCATTAATTGAAAAACACAAAAAAGGGAATAAATTTGGAGTTAGGGAGTATAATAGGTGTCCGATATGCGGAAATCCCAGAGGTTACTATAGGAGATTCAAAATGTGCAGAAAGTGTTTCCGCGAGCTTGCGCACAAGGGAGAACTTCCCGGTGTCAAGAAATCTAGTTGGTAAGGAATAAATATGAGTTTAGATAGAACAGCTAACATGTTAAGTTCAATAAAAAACGCAGCAATGGCAAAGAAACAGGTGGTGGAAATATTCTATTCGAAAGAGTGTGAGTCCATAGCTAAAGTACTTGAGAAAAAAGGATTCTTGAGTGAAGTTAAAGTATTTAAGCCTGCTGACAAAAGTTATAAGATGCTGCATCTGGAACTTTACGTTGATCAGGACGGTAATTATTCAGTAACTGACGTGAAAAGAATTTCCAAGCCCGGCAGACGCGTTTACAAACCTGCTAAGGAAATTCACCCCATTGCAGCCGGTTTTGGGACTGTAGTTGTATCTACATCTAGAGGAATATTCTCAGGTGAAGAAGCCCGAAAGCGAAAATTAGGCGGGGAAGTTATTTGTGAGGTTAGGTAATTATGTCTAGAATCGGCAATAAACCAATTGAAATAAAGTCCGGTGTAACCGTTACAGACGAAAACGGTTTGGTGAAGGTTACAGGACCTAAAGGTGCTTTAGAAATGAAACTTCGCCCTGAAGTAAAAATTTCTATAAACGAAGGTGTTATTACCGTTGAGACGAAAAAAGAAGGAAAGAAAACAAGTGCTTTTCTTGGAATGACACGCGCCTTGTTAAACAATATGGTGCAAGGGGTAGCCGAAGGATATGAAAAAAAACTTGAGCTTGTGGGAGTGGGTTACAGAGCCAAGCAGGCGGGAAATGAGAGTGTAACATTGACTGTCGGATTCTCACACCCGGTTGAGTTTAAAGCACCGGAAGGAGTTCAAATTGAAGTAACAGACAACCAATTTATTACAGTAAAAGGTGCTGATAAACAGCAAGTAGGTCTGACTGCTTCTAAAATACGAAAAATCAGAAAACCGGAACCATACAAAGGTAAAGGTATAAAATATTCCGATGAAGTGATAAGAAGAAAGCAAGGTAAATCAGGTAAAGTTTAATCAGCATATGAATAAAGTAACATTAAGAAAAACTAAAAGGGAAAAAAGAATAGTAAAATTCAGGTCGAATGTGCAAGGTACCTCAGAAAGGCCGAGATTGAGTGTATTCAGATCTAATAAGTACATTTATGCACAGTTAATTGATGATGTATCAGGAAAGGTCCTGATTGATGTTTCACCGGAAGTCAAAAAATTGCACGAAAAGAAAAAGAAAGTTGATGCTGCAAAAGAGGTAGGTAAATTGTTGGCTGAAAAGGCTAAGTCAAAAAAGATTCTAACAGCTGTATTTGACAGAAGAGGTTACAAATATCATGGTAGAGTTAAGAATCTCGCTGATGGGGCTAGAGAAGGGGGTTTGCAATTATGAGAAGGGATCAAAAAAATTCTAATATATCTGAATATTTGGAAAACGTAATAGAAATCAAACGTGTTTCAAAAAAGACACAGGGTGGTAGCAACATCAGTTTTTCTGCTTTGGTAGTAGTAGGAAACAAAAAAGGAAGTGTAGGAGTAGGATACGGTAAAGGACGTGATGTTACTACTGCAATTTCTAAGGCTATAGCTAAGGCAAAGAAAGAACTGGTGACGATTCCGATTAAGGAAGGGACAATATTGCATGAGGTCCGAGACTCTTACGGGTCAGCAAAGGTGCTTCTTAAGCCCGCGCCTAAAGGTGCAGGTATTATAGCGGGAGGCTCGGTAAGAACCGTCTTGGAATTATCCGGCATAAAGGATATTTCAGCAAAAATGCTCGGTTCAAATAACAAGATTTGCAACATAAAAAGTACACTTAATGCACTTCAGAAAGTTAAGTCGAGGGTGAATTAACATGGATTTATCTAATTTAACAAAACCTAAAGGAATCTATAAAAAAAGCAAACGTGTAGGCCGCGGAATAGGAAGCGGTAAAGGAGGACATACGACCGGAAGAGGGACAAAAGGTCAAAAAGCCCGAAAAGGAAGAAAACCCTCACTGGGTTTTGAAGGAGGTCAGGTTCCTCTGTACAAAAGGCTTCCGCAATTGAGGGGTTTTAAGAGACCTTTTGATGCTAAGCCCTTTGGCATTGGTATGTACAAATTGAACGTTTTCGAAGACGGTACGGAGGTTACTCCCGAGTCCCTTTTTAAGAAAAGAATTATTACCAGACTACCTAAAGGCGGTGTAAAACTGCTTGCAACAGGTAAACTGACGAAAAAGCTAAAGCTTCATGGATTTATATTCTCGAAGAGTGCCCAAGTCTCTATTGAAAAGTCAGGGTCCGAAATAATAGGATAATAACAAATGCTTAAGATCTTCAAGTTTCCCGATTTAAGAAGAAAGATTTTCTTCACACTTTTAATTATCGTTGCTTTTAGACTGCTGGCGCACATTCCGGTACCCGGAGTAAATGTCGCGGCCATAAGGTCGTTTTTACAGGACAATGTTTTCTTTGGTTTATTTGACTTATTCAGCGGAGGGGGTTTCCAAAACTTTTCCATAGTTACTTTAGGTATGGGGCCTTACATCAATGTTTCCATTATTATGCAGTTACTTACCGTAATGGTACCTGCACTTGAGGAACTCTCCAAGGAAGGTGATTACGGGAGAGAAAAAATTAATATGTACACCAGACTCTTATCTGTACCCATGGCTATACTGCAAGGGTATGGAATATACTTTCTGCTTAACAGACAGGGGGTAATGACAAACCTTAATGCATTTGATCTTGTATTGCTCATTCTAACGTTAACCGCAGGTGCGTTACTTTTGGTTTGGCTTGGTGAGTTAGTAACCGAATATGGAATAGGCAACGGCATATCGGTACTAATTTTTGTTAGCATCATAAGCAGACTTCCCACTGCCGCAATTTCATTTTTCGCCACACTTACCGCTGAGAATTTATTAAATTCTCTAATATTCGGGTTGCTAGCACTTTTTGTTATTGCTGCCGTGGTCGTGGTTAATGAAGGAACGAGGAACATACCCATTGAATATGGCAGGAGAGGTATTCGTTCTGAAAAAATTACTAATTACTTACCAATAAAAGTAAATCAGGTAAGCGTAATCCCGATAATTTTTGCAGTCTCTGTTGTGATGATTCCTTCCATGATTAGTGCCCCTATGCAGGCATCATCTAATGAGTTTTTCCGTAACGCAGGTTTTTACCTTGCACAGAATTTTAATCAAAACACATTTATGTACAACGTACTTTATTTTCTGCTGGTAGTAGGTTTTACCTTTTTTTACACGTCGGTGCAATTTAACCCAGAAAAGATCGCTGAGGATATCAAGAAGAGAGGGGGTTTTGTTCCAGGCATTCGTCCAGGAGCTGCCACAGCATCCTATCTTAAGGGTATTGTTAACAGAATAACGTTATCGGGCGCTATTTTCCTTGGACTTATTGCGGTCCTTCCATTTTTGATACAATCATATGTGGGTACTACATCGTTAGCTGTGGGAGGTACCGGCCTGCTGATTGTGGTTTCAGTGGTTCTCGAAACTATAAGGCAGATTGAATCTCACAGTGTTACCAGAAGTTATGAAAGCTTCTTAAAATAATATGTTTGATAAATTAAAAGATCTAAATAGATTAAGAAAAATTCAAGCTGATGTTAAAAAACAGCTTGAAAATATATTTGTCACAAATGAAAAATCCGGGATATCAATAGTCGTTAGGGGCGACAAAAAAATTGAAAAGATAATCATAGATGGTGAAGAAAACAAACTTCTTAAAGACGTGATAAACGATTCGATGAAAGAAGTGGATAAAAAAGTGGAAAAACAGATGAGGGGGCAACTCGGTGATTTGGGGTTTCCAGGTTTATCCTGATGAATTATGAAAATACTTGTGATGGGACCGCAAGCGTCCGGTAAAGGCACTCAAGCTGAACTTTTAAGTAAAACTTTTGACTTACCTGCAATATCAGTTGGCGGGTTGCTTCGTGATCTTCCAGAACAACATCCCTTATATGCTAGTGTTCGCGCAGATTTGAATGCAGGACGTTTAGTAAATACAAATGTAGCAGTAGAAGTAATTAAAGAGAGAATAAGTCAACCAGATTGTAAAAATGGGTACATAATGGATGGATGGGCTCGTCGAACTTCAGATATCGAGGCTTTTAATCCAGAGCCAGATTGGGTTCTTCATATTGTTATTCCAAGAAATGAGAGCATTAAGCGCATAACAGGTAGGAGAATATGTGTGGCGGATGGAAAAGTTTACAATATTTACACCTTGCCAAAAGAGGAACTGGAAAAATGTAAGGGGGACTTAATACAAAGAGATGATGATACAGAAATCGCTGTTAACAAAAGACTGGAAATTTATCAAACTGAGACAATACCTGTAGTTGAGGATTTTAGAAAAAAAGGGGTTCTCATCGAAATTGACGGCATGGGACTACCAGACGAGGTCTTTTCTAGAGTTCTTTCTGCACTTGAACTGGCGGAAAAATCCAAGGCATAATAAAAACAAATAGATAAAGTGACCATACTTTGGTTATAATTAAACTAATGTCCGATTTGTTTGAATCGCCGATAAGAAAATATCAATTTATATATCATTTCCTGCCTCATCCGCAGCATGCACGGAGAGCCAGGCTTCTATCGATTCCGGCTTTCAAAGCCTATACTGCCTTTTTAGTCCTCTTACTTATTGGGCTTAATTTTGTTCCAAGAATTGCACCGGGAATACTCGGTTATGCTTCAAATATTACAATCAAGGACCTACTGCATGAAACAAATCAGAAAAGGGGAGAGCTTGGCCTGGAACCCCTAAAGATTAACCCGGTATTATCGGAAGCGGCTCAAAAGAAAGCAGAACATATGTTCCAGAACAATTACTGGGCTCATATCGCACCTGACGGAACAGAACCTTGGGATTTTATTTTGGGCGAGGGGTATGATTATGTTTATGCCGGAGAGAACTTGGCTAAAAATTTCGGTACCTCTGATGATGTGGTAGACGCTTGGTATAACTCATCCTCACATAGGGAGAATCTGTTAAATAATCATTATAAAGAGATCGGATTTGCGGTAGTGAATGGTGTCTTGGACGGATATGAAACAACACTGGTTGTTCAAATGTTCGGAGCCCCAAGGGGAGAGGGTCAAACTGCAGCTATATATAACGAAGATGAAATTCTACAGGAAGTAGAAGGTAAAGCCGACTATAGTGAGATTACGGCAGTACATCCTTCGGAGAATCAGGCTCCTTCTGAGGTTTTGCCTACAATCGATGTAGCAATCGTGTCAAAAGGGCTGAGCATGGTTTTTGGGTCATTTGTAATAGTTTTGTTGGGCTTGGACCTATGGTATACGCGAAAATACGGTATCATAAAGCTGAATGGGAGTACGCTTGCCCACATTACTTTTTTGGTCATGTCGATTCTGAGTATCTGGTTCCTGCTTAAGCCCGGGAGTGTGTTATAAGTGAACAGAGCTGAAAGAAATTTTCTTTTATACATAGTACTGCTAGTAGGTCTGCTGGTTTTCTTTGTCTGTATTTTGATTTTTCGCTACGACAGAAGTGCCCTTTTAGCTACATCCTTTTTTGGTTCATCCTTTTACGTTATTTGGGGTATAATACACCATGTGCTGGACGGACGGTTAAAAAAAGAAGTGGTTGCAGAGTATATCTTTCTTGGTCTAGTCACCTTCCTGCTCTTCTATATGGTTCTTTATTCATAATATGAACATTGTTGTGGTTATGCCTACCTATAATGAGGCAGAAAATATAGGGAAAATGATTGACGCCCTGGAAGAGCAGTTTGCTAAGTTTTCAGACCATAATTGTATTTTACTGGTTGTAGACGGCAACTCTCCGGATGGCACTGCTGAGGTAGTTAGCAAGAAAGCAGAATCAAAGCCTTACACGCACCTTCTTCTTGAGGAGAAGAAAACAGGAATAGGAGGGGCATACTTTTATGGCTTTGCGTATGCAATGAGTAATTACGATGCGGATGTCCTGATTGAGATGGACGCAGATTTTCAACATGATCCGAACGATGTACCAAGGTTGATTGCGGAAATTCTCAACGGTTACGACTATGTGATAGGTTCAAGATTCGTAAAAGGTGGGGGCATTCCGAAAGATTGGGCTTTTTACAGGAAGTTTTTAAGTGTAGGCGGAAACATTTTTTCCAAAATAGTTTTAGGTATCTATAACGTAAATGACTTTACAGGAGGGTTTAAAGCTTCCCGCGTAAAAGGTTTTGTTGACAAAATTGATTTTTCTACGATTCCATCGAAAGGGTTCGCATATAAGGTCTATTTACTTTATCAAATGCACAAACTCGGTGCAAAGATAAAGGAAATTCCTATCCTATTCGGTTTAAGAGACAGAGGGAATTCGAAAATTGAGAAGAGCACTTTCTTTGATGTGCTGTTTACAGTGCTCCGAATTCGCTACGAATCTAATAAAAGTTTCTTTAAGTTTTGCATAGTTGGTTTCACAGGATTGTTTGTCGATTTGGTTTTATCCAATATTTTTAGATTATTGATACCTAATCCAAGTGTGGCCGCGTCTTCCGCAGCTTTATTGGCCATGCTCGTAACCTTTTTATTGAACAATGTCTGGTCTTTTTCCGAAAAGAAGATTACTGAAACAAAAGAACTTATTTCCACCTTCTTTCTGTATGCCGCCATTTCACTTGTACCCATAATATTCAGATTTTTCTTTGTTGGATTTCTGGTGAAAAAAATTGCGGAAACGTTCATTATTTATAATGCAGCTTTGTTTGTTAGCATACTATTTGGTCTCATCTGGAACTTCACTTTTTATAGTAGAATTATATGGAAGGCTAAAAAATGAAAGAATATTCAATTGTAATTCCGGCGTATAACGAGGCGGATAAGATATCTTCCACGCTAACTCAGGTAGTGAGCTTTATGAGGACATTTTCCCAATCTTACGAAGTGATCGTTGTGGATGACGGGAGCAGGGACACTACCGCTGACATGGTGGCGGAGTTCCAGAAGAACAATCCGGAGGTTCTGGTAGTCAGAAACCCCCATAAAGGTAAAAGTTATGCGGTGTACACAGGAATTACAAGGGCCGAAGGTGATCTGATCTACATTTGTGACGCGGACTTATCTACACCTATTACAGAGCTAAAAAAATTGGTTGTATGGGCTAAAGACCAGGATTTTGATGTTGTAATAGGTAGCAGAGAGGGCAAGGGTGCTCAGAGAATTGGTGAGCCGGCATATAGGCATATGATAGGGAGGATATTTAATATGCTGGTGCAGGTGCTTGCCTTGCCAGGAATTAAGGATTCTCAGTGCGGATTCAAACTGCTTAAGAATAATGAGGCAAAACACATTTTTAACAATCTTATAGTTTATGGACCTGAAGCCAAAATAACTCAAAAGCCGTTTTTTGGAGCCTTTGATGTGGAGGTTTTATATTTAGCTCGCAAATACGGCTATAAAATCAAAGAAGTACCGGTTATCTGGAGATACGTTAAAACAACCAGATTGAATTTTATTGAAAATTCATACAAGATGGCCAGAGATGTCATGAAGATTAGGTTGAATGACATCAGAGGAAAGTATAAAGTAGAGGCTTGAAGAGGTAAATTTCAGGCCAATTTTTTGCCCAAACTAGGAGGTTTAATATGAAGTTATGTGTTATAGGAACAGGATATGTAGGTTTGGTAGGTGCGGCAATATTTGCCGATTGGGGTAACGAGGTAGTTGGTGTCGATATTGATGAAAATAAAATAAAAAAGATCAAAAATGGGGAGATGCCTATATACGAACCAGGATTATCTGAAATTGTTCTGGAGAACATTAAAGAAAACAGATTATCTTTTACCACCTCTATTGCAGATGGAATGAGGGAAGCTGAGATAGTTTTTATATGTGTGGGAACACCCCAAAGTGATACAGGCGCAGCAGATTTATCTGCTGTATGGAATGTGGCAAAGGAAATCGGTCAACACCTTAAGGATTACAAAGTAATCGTTACCAAAAGCACGGTTCCGGTGGGAACTAACGAAAAAGTTAGAGAAATAATTAAAGAAAATTTAAAGGAAAAGGTCGAATTTGATGTTGCATCAAATCCTGAATTTTTACGCGAAGGTTCTTCAGTAGAAGATATGAGAAACACGGACAGAACGGTGGTAGGAGCAGATACTCAAAGAGCACATCAGGTTATGCATAAACTTTACGATCATTTAGGAACTCCAATTGTTGAGTGTGACTTGAGATCGGCGGAAATGATAAAGTATTCATCTAACGCTTTTCTTGCAACAAAAATCTCATTCATTAATGAAATTGCCCAAATTTGCGAAAGAGCACAGGCGGACGTTACTGTAGTGGCGCGGGGAATGGGATTAGACAGACGCATCGGGACAGCATTCTTGAATGCGGGTATCGGTTATGGAGGAAGTTGCTTTCCCAAGGATGTTGCCGCGCTTTATAAGACATCTACTGATCAGGCATATGATTTTAAGTTACTTAGAAGTGTTATGGAGGTAAATAAACTTCAGCAGGTTAACTTTGTGGACAAAGTTAAAAAGCATTTTGGTTCAAATCTGACCGGCAAAACTCTGGGGTGTCTTGGACTAGCCTTTAAGGGGGATACTGATGACATAAGAGAGTCGGTATCAATTGAGGTGATAAGACAATTGCGTGGTCTGGGCGCATACATTAAGGTATACGATCCACAGGCCTCCACCAACGCCAGAGCAGTGTTGGGGGATACAGCTATAGAATATTGTGAGGATGAATACTCTGTAATGAAGGGTTCGGATGCGCTGTTTATTCTCACGGAATGGAAACAGTTTAAGGGGTTGGATCTGGAAAAGGTGAAGAGTCTACTGAAAAATCACGTCATATTTGACGGTAGAAATTTACTTGATAAAACAGACGTCGAAAAATCAGGTTTCACTTATTATGCAGTAGGGAAATACACAAAAGGGCTTAAGGAGTTACAGGACAAGAAAGTTACGCACACATCCGCGGTTTTGAAAAACAACGGATCATAGAATTTATATGGATCAAACTTTCAACATGCTAGGAAAAAAAAGAGTATTGTTTTTTGTACCGGAATTTCCGGTTTTAAGTGAAACGTTTATAGAACGCGAGTTATCTATATTGGAAAGAAGGGGAAATATTGACTTAATAGTTTTAGCTATAAAACAGTCGGAAGGTGTTATCTCTGACAATATCATTCAGAAAACTTTTTATAAAAGACTTGATGTGATTTCTATAACTTTTGGTTTTTTGAATCTCGCTGTTAAACCTAAGAAGTTTTTGGCAGGTTTCAATCTGGTCATGAAAAACAAGCAACGCAGTGCATTTAGCAATCTATATTTATTTTTAAAGGCAATAGGGTACTCACACGTAATCTCAACCTACAAGCCGCAAATCATTTTATGTCATTTTCTTTCTGAACCTTCAACCTTAATAATGTTGGCGGCAATATTCTTAGATGTTGATTTTGCAATATCCGCGCATGCCCGGGATGTGTTTGGAAAATCAAAAGACCAGAGAAATAACGCTGAATTAGTTTCCGAAAAGGCTTTGTATTCAAAATTTATAGTTATTTGTAATGCCAGGGCGTACGCGGCTTGTCTTGATTTGGTTCCACAAGAACTAAAATCTAAAGTTGTACTGAATTATCATGGGATAGATTTCGAAAGACTTGGTTCCTCAGTTGGCGACTCATTGAGAAAACCGGACGATCCGTATATATTTTCTATAGGACGTCTCGTGACAAAGAAAGGCTACGAATATTTAATTGATGCATCTAAAATTTTAAACGATTCGGGGATTAAGCACGCGATAAAAATAGCAGGTCCGGGACCTTTATATGATTCATTGAGAGGTAAGATAAGGTCAAATGGTCTGGAGGAGGTCATTCAAATAATGGGAAACGGAAATGGTATTCCGAATTATGTGGCCATGTCTGAGTTATATGTTGCAGACATTTTTGTTCTACCGAGTATTGAAACAGAGGATGGAGATGCTGAAGGGATACCTAATACGATACTTGAGGCTGGGTTTTTTAAGAAACCCATTGTTTCTACAAATACCGGAAGTATCCCTGAATTTGTTGAGTCGGATGTAAATGGGGTTCTTGTCGAACAGAAAAATTCTCAACAATTATCTAATGCTATAAAGAGGTTAATCCAGGATCCCAAACATGCTGCCGAACTCGGAGAAAGCGCGTATCAAAAGGTTATGGAAAAGTTCGATTTATCAAAGAATGTAGTAGTCTTGGAAAACCTGCTCTTAAAATGAAATAATAGATAATATCTATATGAAAATTGCAGTTTTTATTAAGGCCACTACATTTCATAAACTTCACGGAGGTCTCGAGACACAAAACAAAACATTGTGCGAGGGATTAGCAAGGTTAGGCCATAAAGTAGTTGTCTTTTCCCCAAGACGGGAGTTGGATTTTACCAATAAATCTCACAATGGCGTAGACTATGTATTTATCGAGTCTGATTACCGTTATCTATTTTATTCATTAAACAAGAATAATTGGTTTCACAAATCCATCAAGATATTTAAGGAATATCATGAAAAAACCCCATTTGATGTTGTTATAAGCCAAAGCAGTGCGGGGGTAGGGATAATTTCCAATAAGTCCGAACTTAATGTCAAGGTAATTTCCATAGCACACGGTACGATCATGGCCGAGATTCAGACGGCATTGAATAATATTTATAATTTTAGATCCTTATTTTTTCTCCTAAGAAATCTTCAATATGCTTTGAGGCAGTTTTTTGGGAGACAGCGGGATTACATACTTCACGCAGACCATGTGGTTGCCGTTTCAAACAGTGTAAAAAGACAGTTAATCGAAGAAACTTATATTCCTGAAGAACGAATTTCGGTTATTCACAATGGGATATATTTTCCTCAGACAGGGGAAGTCTCTGATAATAGACAGCAAGGATTTGTCATGTTATTTGTAGGGCAGATAATTCCCGAGAAAGGTATAGACGCACTTACAAGAATATTTGAGGATCCGAGGCTTAAAAGTACAAGACTTCATATTATTGGCGACGGTCGTTATATGTCTGATCTCAAGACCAAAATACTCAAAAATAAACTTGAAAATAATATTAAGATTTTTGGAAGCGTACCCCACGAAGAACTTGTATCCATTTATAACAGCGGGGTATACTCGGCTTTCCTGTTTCCTACCAGAAGAGTTGAGGGTTTTCCGATGGTACTGGTTGAGGCTATGTATGGAGGGATACCAATAATAGGTTATAATCTGGGAGGGGTCTCCGATGCCATTGACAACGGTGAAACCGGCTATCTTGTGCCGTTTAAAGACTTTGACCAATTCAAGGATAAAATATACTATTTTATGAGTCACCCGGACGAAGTCTGGAAAATGGGCGAGGCATCCCGCAAAAAGGCTCAAAGTCTTTTCTCTGCGGATGTGATGATAGAGAGGTATATTTCTATATTTGAAAGGTTAGTTCAATGAAAATATGCAGAATAGTATATGAAATGCCCCCGCCTTGGGATGGTTTAGCTCCGCATCCTTTTGAAATTACAAAGTCGCAGTCAAAACTAGGTCATGAAATTGACATTTTTTGCGGAAGATGGCCTAAAGCAGGCCCTCTGATAGATATAAAGGGCGTGACATATCATACTTTGATAAGGGAACCTCTGCAAGGTACCGTAAGCATTACTACTTCCGTTATTCTTTTGTTCAGTTATATATTTTGGAGAAAAAGAAATACCCCGGACATAATTCATTCTCACGGGCATTTTGCTATCTGGATCTATTTATATCGCTCGATTCTTCATCGATTCTTTCCTTGGTCCGATGAACTCAAAATCCCGCTAGTGGTCCATTTTCACAACACGGCCCAAGGCCGTTGGGAGGCGTTTGACAAAGAAGGCAAATACATAACGCCGCATTCAAAGTATATTCAGTGGCCGTTGTCGGTATTTTCCGATAAAACAGCCGTAAAAGTTGCTTCCGCCTGTGTCTTTGTAAGCGAAGAAACAAAGAACGAAGCGATAAAGTTTTATAACGCAGATCCCCAAAGGTGTTTTGTTGTTGAAACCGGCGTTAATACCGAACTTTTTTTCCCTGTAGGGCAGGAAGAAAGGGAAAAATCAAGAAAGGAAATGGATCTTGATATGTATGACAAAGTAATTCTGAATCACGGAATGATGGTAGAAAGAAAAAACATACATTTACTAGTGGATGCCCTAAAGTTTTTACCGATTAATTATAAATTGTTGTTGGTTGGGACTATGGATCCTTCGTATCAGCAAAAGCTTAACGAGCAAATTGCTAAAGGAGGATTAAAGGAAAGAGTAACACTTGTAGGCTATACTCCCTATCCGTTAACACCTATCGCGTACCAAGTTTCCGATGTATTTGTGCTGCCATCTACCTGGGAAGGGCTGCCCAAAGTAGTTATGCAGGGACTTTCAGCTGGTGTGCCCTGTGTAGTGTCCGGTTTCAGATTGTCAGATGAACTGGATGGAATAATTTATTTGGATGATCTAAACCCCGAAACAATTGCCCGTACTATTCAAACAACCGTCGAAAATAGGGTAAATGTGGATATAAATAAGTTAAGACTTGTGTATTCATGGGACACACGAGTTAAAGAAATTGAAAACGTGTATGACTTTGCTTTTAAATATAGACTTCTTTAAAAGGCATTACTTCAAGATTGCGTTAGCCCTTTTTATAGTTGTTCACGTTTTGTTATTGAATATTAATGTGGCCGAATGGGGTGACTCTTATAGAATTCTTCGTGCTTCTGAATACGTAAGGGAAGGCTCCTATCCTGAAGATGAGAAAAGGCCTGTTTTGTTTTCGCTTATGCTGGCTTTGAGGCCTTCATTCATCGACCAAACAACTTTCGGGAGAGTTGTGCTTTTAGCATTTAGTTTTGCATCGCTAATCATTTTTCTCCGAATTGTCGATGTTTTTATACAAGATAAGATTCTAAAGCTTTTTGCTGCCATTATTTTCATTTTAAATCCTGTGTATCTATATTGGTCCATCAGAATCATGGCGGACATTCCGTTTGGATTTATAGTCCTGTTAGCAATGTATTTAAGTATCATTTGGAGAGATACCATGAATTCCAAGAAAATATCTGTTTTGGCTTTTATTACCGTTCTAGGTGTGATGACAAGATTTGAGGGGTACTTATTATTTGTTTCGATCTTCGCAGGGATATTGCTATCTCAAATACCTACATATAACGTGCAGGAACTTGTAAAGAAAATTTCCAAAGAGAATATGTTAAGAGCTATACTCTTTGCGGTTATATTCATTATGTTGTTGATCCCGAATTTCTTGATCCGCAACCCACTATCCTCGAGCTATTTCGAGGAAACGGCGGGAAGAGCATACGATCTGAAGATGCTTTGGATATACACCGCTTCCCTGTTGTTTATTTTTGGTTTCTCTTTCGCGCCCGCATTACTGGTTTCGAGAATGAAAGAAGCTATTATGTTTTTACGGAGATACACTTCACTTTTCTTATTTGTTGTGGCTGAGTTGCTTCTGTGTCTATTATGGCCGGCCGCAATTCCCCGATTATTTATCCCGGTAATACCGTTTCTTATTCTGATCTTTGTAATAGAGCTTAAGAAATTTTTCGAGGAAAAAAACGAGGTAAAAAGTCTATCAGTAAATTTCTTAATTCTAAACGTTGTATTACTGGCATTTTTCGTAGTGAGTCAGTATTTCTTAAAATTACAGTTTCTAGTACTAATAAAGCCGATATTTATTTCAGTAGTCTTTTTGCAATTTCTGGTTATTTATTCGCTCTTTCTTAAGAGAAGATTATACGTTTTTTCCGCGATTTTATTATCTATCGCAATATGGTCTTTCTCGACCATATGGATTCACAAAGATATATTTATTTCGGTGAAAAATGGTGCCGAATACGCTGCTCAAAATCTCTCAGGAAATGTTGCTTACAATGATGTGAGCAGTGTTTCTGACTGGTATATTAATTATCAGTATAAGAGGACCGATTTGAAAGGTTTCTACTACTATACTGAGAAAAAGAGTCAACTTGAGCACTCCAAGCTTCTCGAAGAAAATATTGATTATTTGCTGATTACCAATGAACACAACACTACAATGGAACTTGACCTTAGTTCCAGACCCTATTTAGAGGAGATTACCGAATTCAGATATAATGTTAATGGAAGTGAGTTTTTTACCAAAATTGTCAGGGTTAAGGATGATATGTAGTTTATGAAACTCTCTGTTGTTATACCTGTATATAACGAAAAAAACACTATTAGAACGCTTCTGGAAAAAGTAAAAGAGATTGATGATATTGAGAAAGAAATAATTGTAGTAGATGATGCTTCAACTGATGGCACGGTAGATATACTCAAACAGCTAGAAAAAGAGAATCCTGATGTCAAATTTATTTACAAAGAAGTAAATAAAGGAAAAGGGGACACGTTAAGAGTTGGGTTTTCATATACAACAGGTGATTATGTGATTGTGCAGGATGCCGATCTGGAATACGATCCCAATGATTATAGAAAGCTTCTCCGAACACTTGAGGAGGAAAAGGTTGATGTTGTTTACGGCTCCAGATTTTCCGGTAATTATGAAGATATGTCCAATTTACATTATATGGGTAATAAGATTTTGACCTTGGTAACAAACTTTTTGTTCGGTGTTTTGCTGACCGATATGGAAACGTGTTACAAACTTATGCCCGGAGATTTTGTTAGAAAATTGGAAATAAGGTCATCACGTTTTGATTTTGAACCTGAAATTACGGCAAAGATACTCAAAGCAGGGCTGAGAATTAAAGAAGTGCCAATTTCTTATAAGGGAAGGTCACATAGTCAGGGTAAAAAAATAACCTGGAAAGATGGAATTGGCGCTTTATTCACGCTTATAAAGTTCAGATTTTTCAATTAATGGAAAAGACAATATTGTATCTTAAGAATAATCTGCACCTTTTGATTTTGTTTTTAGCTTCCTTAGTATATTTCCTTGTAAATGTAAAAATGAATATATTCAGCTATTCTAATTTTGACTTTGGTAAGTTTGACTTGGGCAATATGTCCCAGATGTTGTGGAATACTATGAACGGTAGATTCTTGTACCTCACTGATTATTTTGGTACAAATCTTCCACGGTGGTCCATGAGTCATGTAGACCCAATACTTCTTCTTTTCCTGCCGATCTTTGCGTTAATTACGCACCCTCTTACGTTAGTATTCTCTCAGCTTGTTATAGTAATATTTTCCTCTTTTTTAATATACGCCATATCGAATTTAAATATAAATAATAAAAATATATCGTTGTTGATTGCTCTTTCCTTTCTAAGTTATCCTGCGCTGGGATACCTGACTTCTCGGACGGGTTTTCATGGCGTCAGCGCGGCTATTCCGTTCTTTCTGGGAGCTTTTTTTGTTTTTGAACATATGTATTACACCAACAACTTCACGCGGGGAAAGCTGGCATTGTTTTGGCTGCTGCTAATCGTCACAATGACCGGGAAGGAACAGCTCCCGCTGTATGTTTTTATGTACGGTTTGTTTATTTGGTTCTGCAGAACCCCTTTTTTAAATGAGTTTAAGTTAAACAAAGAGTATTTAAGCGGCTTCTTCACGAGTTTGATAATGCGGAATGTTCTGACTATGTTGGTTGTGAGTACTTTATGGTTTATATTGGCCTTTTTTGTAATTATCCCCAATTTTGCCCATTATAGAATTGAAGGTTTTAATAAATTCGCTCAACAATTGGATATAAATACAGAAACCGTCCGGGAAGTGGATCTTGACAACTATTTTTTAAGCAGATACGAAGCCTTTGGGAGCTCCTACTTGGAGATAATTATTAATATCTTGCTTGATCCGAAAGCCGTGGCAAAAGTATTGTTCGGCGGGGACAAGGTAGAAAATCTCAGGATGACGTTTGAACCGCTTCTTTATACTCCACTGATTGCACCGGGCACATTGATGATGGCGATTCCGGATTTGCTGATAAATTATTTGACAACAGCAACGGGGGTGGGTACATCCGAAATAACCAATCACAGAATATCCATGATAATACCGATTTTATTTTTGAGTGTGATATTTTCGGTGAAGACAATTAATAATTTCATTTCGAATATTGCTCGAAAGAAAGGAAATAAACTACTTTTCCTAAAATATATTATTCCTGTCTTTCTGCTTTTAGCCTCAATAAAATATTCATATCAATATAACAATCCGGTAACTATGTGGATGAGCGAAGCAGTTAAGAAACGCCTTCCCAGTTTTATAGCTATAGCAAAATCCGATCCGTCATTAACAGAAAGTGCAAACCTGAAAATCGGAGATGTGGTCAGACTCAGTGACCTTGAAAATAAAGACAGGGAATGCGCGCAAAGAATTGTAGATATGGTACCGGATAATGCTTCGGTTTCTGGTCCGGATTATTTGGGGGCCCATTTGTCTTTGCGAGAAACCTATGCAATTTTTCCCGCAATGTATCTTGAGGCAGATTACGTAATTGTAGATGTGTTTTCAAGAAAGATACTGACTATTCTGGATACCGACTTAGGGATTGTCCGCGATGTTACGGAAGAGCTAATTCGAGCCGAGGATTACCGACTTGAATTAGGATGCGGTAATTTGTTTGTTTTCAAGAACGTGGGTCCGCATAACAAAGACCGATTACTTCCGCTGCAAGAGCGTTACGAATATCCGGAAAAGACGGACTTTGAAATTTTATTCACTCTAACTGTGGTAGATCACGAAATCCCTCAAAAACTTTTGAGGGGAAACGAATATAACTTTAAATTGGTCTTCGCAAAAAGAGACGATGCATCACTTAATGATCATGTTATTTTTACAACCTTCGTGAATCAATCGACCGGCGAAATGTATCAGACGGCCAATCTACCTACATTTGCTATAAAGCAGCCGGGTGAGTGGGAGGAAGACAGATATTACATAGAAAATAACTCTCTCATACTGCCGCATTTTCTTGAACCGGGAGAGTATAAAGTATTTGTAGGAACGAGTAACAAAGTTAAAACCAGGAGTGTATATTTAGATAATATAGAAGTATTATGAGAGATCTTGGAAAATGGCAATTTATAAGTTTCGTATCCCGGGCCGTGGCTATGGTCATCGGGATAGTGCAGAGCTTTGTAATTATAAGGATTCTTACAGTTTCCGAATGGGGATTAGTTCAGCTCGCTGTCTCCATAGGCGGTGCGTTAGGGATATATCAACATTTAGGCCTGGCATCCGCTAGCACGCGTGAAATTTCTTCGGCTAAGAATGACTCAGAGATATTTAAAATATTTGTAACTTCTCTTTTTATTAGATATGTCGTTACACTACCCATAGCTTTTTTGCTTTTTATTTTCGCAGGCAAAATAGCAAACGACTTGTATAGCCATCCCGAACTTACTCTTCCGCTGAAAATATATGCCGTTTCTTTGGTTTTCCAAGGTATGCAGAGCATAACAAATTCTGTCATATCAGGAACAAAAAGATTCCGGCAGTTGTTTAGCTATCAGGTGATTATCGCCTTCATCAGCCTGTTAATATACATACCGCTAATATATAAATTCAGGATAGACGGATATTTTTACGCATTTATGCTTTTTAATATTGTTAATTCAGTAATTCTTGGCATCATTGCATTTGCTCCAATAAAAGGAAGCTTAAAGATACCCACTAAAAAGGATTTTACCAGGTTGCTCAAAGAGATTTTTTCAATCAGTCTCGGAATCTACCTTGTAAAAATTTTAACAACAAATTGGGAAAAGTTAGGACCTAATATGCTTGGGTTATATAACAGCCCCGAAGTGATCGCAATGTTTTCGTTCGCGGTTCTTTACTCAAAGAAAATACTAAGTATTTCCGACTCCGTTACCGATGTAAGTTTGCCGGTCTTGTCCGAAAAATTCACTCAAGATATATCGGAGTTCAAAAATACCTTTGTAAAGAACTTTGACAAAGTTTTTTCACTAATAATTCTGGCCGCAACTTATGCTGCGTATTGGGCCCCCGAGATTATTGAAATCGTTGTAGGGGGAGATAAGTATCAGGGAGCGTATGTGCTTATACCCCCCATTTTGCTTGCATTTGTCGTTTACTCATTACTTGATATAGCAAAATCAAGCATTTTAATACCGGCAAAACTTACTAAACACATGGTGGCCAGCTTTTTCGTCCTGCTTCTTGTGACCGGAATAGCATTTGCACTCTCAAATTCATATTTTGGTTATCTAACTTCAATGTCTTGGGCTATGGCTGTAGGCGGAATTACAGCTTTGATATATTTGGTTTTTATGGTCAAAAGAAAGCTCAACTTTATATTTTTTGGAATTGATCACATAGTGCTACTGTTTCAAAGCTTTGTGATAGGGTGGGCAGGTATTCACAGCATGTTGTTGTTAAAAGCTTTGGCATTTGTACCACTTTTAGTACTGTCACTGTACGCAGTTAAGATACCCGGGTATTTCGTTTTTAACGATATAATATTTATTAAGAAGTTTGTAAAAGCCAAAAATGATTAAAAAGCTCCTTCGATATAATAAATCCCTATTAAAAACTTTTGTATCAGTAGGCTTGGTGCTTTATCTATTAACAAAAATCAGTTTTCAGGATGTTGTATATGTGCTTAACGCTATAGATTATTCATTTATTCCACTAACGGTTATATTCCTGTTAATAGGAGTAATACTACATTCCGTCTCTAATAAACTACTTTTAGAGGATAATAATTCAAAAGTAAAACTTGAAACCTTAGTATTTGTTAACCTCATTAAATCCTATCTGGATACATATTTATTCCCGAAGACGAGCGGAAATGAATACAGGAAAAGCTTCTTAAGTAAAAAATTTCACAGTGACGCGGCAGTAGGTCATCTGATATTGGTGGAACCTTCTTTAAAAAAGATTGCTTTTCTAATCATTATGCTAATAGGCTCTATTTGGTACACCCGTGCAATGAGTTTAATTTTTGTTCTTTGGTTAGTTTTGGGATGGGTTTTTTATCGAATAATTCTTAATACTTTAGCTCCTATAAATAATGAAATAAAAGACTTAAGAGCCTCTTTTAACTGGTATTTGCAGAAAAGAAAGCGGGTTCTGTCGTATGTTTTTCTTATATCTTCTTTAATTATGCAAATATGTGCTCAATATGTTTTACTCCTCTCTACAGGAATATTTATTTCTCCGTTGGGATTTCTGGTTATTTCGGCCTTAATCGGCCTTTTGATGTTAACAATACCCTCTTTCGGAGGTATTGGGCTGCAAGATTTCCTATATGTGGTTCTCCTTTTATTTTTCTCAGTTCCGGCACAAGTAGCGTTGGCCGTTTCAATTACTTACCATTTTTCAAAGCTCGGAATTAGTTTAATTGGGGGATTCATACATGCAAAAGGAAAAGTCTAAAGTTTCCCCTAAACTGGCTGTAGTTTGTCTGATTCTTTTTTCTTTATTTTTTTTTAGTACAAGAATCCCAAGGTTGTACGACGACGTAATTAATCCCGACGCTGTAAACTGGCATTTCCGTTCGGAACAGTTTGTGAATGGATTGAAATATTTTCAACTAGAAAAAACTTACCAGCACTATCACCCCGGAGTTACACTTATGTGGGTTACCGGGCTACCTGTCGAGATTTACAAACAGATAAGCGGAGAAAGAATTTATAATCATGAAAATTTTGAAGATTTCGATTTCACGGCAAAAATATCCCTGGTATTTGTTCAGTTTGTTCTGACTATTTTAATACTTTTTATACTTAGCCAATTGCTGGGGTTTTGGAGCGCCCTTGGAATTACGGTCTTTTATTCCTTCGAACCCTTTTTTACGGGAAATTCTCGTTTGTATCATCTTGATACTTTATTTTCGCTTTTAACTTTCTTATCTTTACTTTTTGTCTACTCAGGCCTTGAAAAAAGAAACAACAGGCATGCTGTTTTAGGAGGCGTATTTGGTGGCCTTGCTTTTTTGACTAAAAGCATAGGGATCGGGATTTTCGTTTATGTGTTTCTTGCATTATTTTGGGCAGTATGGAAAAAATATGTGACTACCAGATACATGCTGATTTTTTTGAGTACATTTTTGTTAAGTGTTTTTGTATTTTTTCCAGCGTTGTGGGTTAGACCTGCGTATTATATTGCCGAGATTTTCTCGGAATCAGAAAGGATCGGACTACGAAGGGGGCACGAACAAATAGTATTTGGCGAGACTTTAGAGACGGCGGGACCGGAATTTTACTTTCTTGTATTATTGGTAAAATTTTCACCTTTTATTTTATTAGGAACATTTTTTTATTTTTCGTGGAATTTATATAAAGCAATAAAGGGATATAAAATAGCTTTCACTTCTGAAATGAAGGTCATTATATTTACCGGGATTTTTTATCTTGGTTATTTCCTGGTAATGACCCTTTCATCGAAGAAAATCGACAGATACATGGTTACGCTCTTTCCATATTTTGCTGTTTTG
>QZJF01000023.1 GCA_003599255.1 candidate division WWE3 bacterium
CAAAACATGAGGTGGGGTCACTGGAAGGACAATCCCCACAATAACCGTTTCCAATACACTCCGGAGGTGCCTGGCTACCGCAATTACCAGCAGTGCAATACCACCCGATAGTTTCGCAGCAACAATCATTATCAAAATACTCACAGGCATTGGTTGTTGGATCGCTATCATCACAATCGTAATCATTTCCTGTACAGGACCCATTATTAACGCGGGTAAAAACACAAGATCCACTGGTGTCTACACAGTTTATTGCGGCTCTACAGGAACAAGTACACCCATATACTACGTTGTAGTCTGTGTAAAAATATAAAACTGAAAAAAGAACAACAAGTGGGAAAATAAACTTATTTACTAATATGTTTTTATTTAGTTGCGTCATTCGAATAAGTCCGTAGTCCAATTAACAGCGTATATTGCGTCAGTCTCAGCGGGAAACTTTGTTAAATCCAACATCCCGATGATGTTTTTAGAAAACACTTCACTTATTCTCTGTATGGCACAATATCTTTCCGAAGATGGAGCATATAAGGCACAAAAAGTCGTAGTGATAAATCTCTCTTCAGGTCGGCGGCCTAAATAAAAAAAAGCTAATTGAGTACCGCCTGGAAACCTGGATTTAAATTCCTCGAATTCTATAATTTCAGTGTTTACTTTAATTTTTGTGGGATCAACATTGTCACTCTTATTAACTACGTCAATTTGACCAGATAGTGCAACGTTTACTTTTGTACAGGTCCCGTCGTCCAATTTAAGTCCCGCAATCATGTAGTTAACTCCACCCTTAGTGTAGTAGTCTAAAACCACGGGCTGTAAAACATACATGATCCAATAGTCATCATTATCTTTTGCATCAGGTTTAATTCCGGGAACCGCAGTGACTGTATCCAATACAGATCTGCTTGCTCCGGGAGCAAGTTCACAGTCAACTGTACTCAACTTGTCAGGCGGAGTTGTATTACCGATATTCTTAAAAGGGGAATCGATATTGTTGGTCGGATCCCCATCTTTATTTACTACTTGTACATTCAAATAAAGGATTATTCCTGACAAAACCAAAAGTACTATACCAATGAGCAGCAAAGATCTTTTATTCATCCTTACTAAATTGTATATGCAAAACTATTCAAAATGCAAGAAATATTATTATATAGATGAAATAGGAAAATTTAACCGATGAAAGATTTTACTTCTTCGAGTATTTTGTCAGGAGTAATCTCCGATTTTATGAGATAACCGTCAGCACCAAGATTGAAAGCTTCTTTTATGATGTGCTCGCTGTTGAGGTTTGTTAGAGTGATTATGGGCCCCTTTTTTAGGTCTGCGTCCCGTGAAATCTCCTGTAGCACCTTCAGACCATCTTGACCGGGCAACATGATGTCCAAAAGTAAGAGATGCCATGTTAATGCTTTGATTTTCTCAAGTCCGGTCACACCGTCCGCTGCAACCTCAACATTGTAGCCTGAATTCACAAGGATTTCCTGGTAAAGAACCCGCAAGTCATGCTCGTCTTCTACTAGGACTACGGTTTTCTTTTCTTCGGTATTCATAACTTATTTAGATATAACATATTTCAAATATCTTTACCACACCATAATGACAAGGATAATCGGTAGAATGTATAATAAGCTCATAGCAAAACCAAAAACTATAACCGAACAAATACTCTTCGAACACCTAGCTGGTCAGAATGATAACTCAGTGTATATATCCGTTCGACCTGACAGGTTGTGTATGCAGGATGCAACTGCACAAATGTCACTATTGCAGTTCATGATCACTGATTTGCCCAAAACAGCTATACCTACCTCACTTCATTGTGATCATTTAATTGAGTTTACAAAGGGAAGTCCAAAAGATCTTGTGGCTGCACTAAGCAAGAATAAAGAAGTTTATGAATTTCTGCTCGCAGCAGCAAAGAGATATGGAATGGATTTTTGGGAACCAGGCAGTGGCATCATCCATCAAACCATCCTTGAAAATTACGCTATCCCCGGAAATTTAATCATAGGAACAGATTCACATACTCCTAACGTTGGAGGACTGTGCGTTCTTGGAATAGGTGTCGGAGGTGCAGAGGCAGTGGACGCTATGTGCGGGATTCCTTTGGAAATCAATAAACCCAAGGTTCTCGGAGTAAATCTCAAGGGGAAACTGGACGGTTGGAATTCGCCAAAAGATGTAATTTTAAAAGTATTGTCCATTTTAGGAACAAAGGGGGGAACAGGATACATTCTGGAATATTTCGGTGAAGGGGTAAATTCTTTACCGGCAACAGGACGGGCAACTATTACCAACATGGGAGCTGAAACAGGCGCTACTTCATCAATATTTCCATTGGACAAGAAATCCATGGACTACTTCAGTTACACCAACAATACTTCGGTTTTGAACCTCAAAAAAGATTTGATTGAAAAGTATTCGCATAAAAAAGAAATCCTTGATGACCCTAGATCATTCTTTGATGAAGTAATAGAAATTGATTTTGATAAATTAGACATTTTTATTTCCGGACCGGACAGTCCTGACAAGCTAATATCGTTAGATGCTATTAAAGATGCTTCTCGGGAACATGGTTTTAAAACGGAGATTTCCTGCTCACTTATAGGCAGTTGCACAAATTCAAGTTACGAGGATATCTCCAGGGCTGCTGATATTGCAGCACAAGCGCTTAAGACTGGAATAAAAGCAAAAGTTCCATTTTATCTGACACCGGGTTCGCGCAACATAAAGAATTTGATCGAAAAAGAGGGTTATTTAAAAACTTTAACCGATTTTGGAGCAAAAATCCTTGAAACCGCCTGCGGGCCTTGTGTCGGAATGTGGAATAGAACCGATCTTAAACAGGGTAAGAACACAATTGCCGCCTCCTATAACAGAAACTTTCGAAAAAGAATTGACGGAAACATTGAAACTGATGTTTTTTTGATGTCACCGGAACTTGCAACATTATTTGCCATAACCGGCAACCTGTCGTTCAATCCTGAAAAAGACTTTCTTACAACACCTAACGGCAAAAAATTAAAAATCCAACCTCCAAAGAATTATGAAATATCTGATATCAAATTAACAAAAGTTAACAAAGGACTTGCGATTAATTTACCCGATAAAAAAGTAGAAATTAGTATCCCTAACAACAGCGACCGTCTCAAAAAGTTAAAGCCTTTCCCAAAATTAAACCCGAAAGATTTTATTAACATGCGGTTGCTTATAAAAATAAAAGGAAAGTGCACAACTGATCATATTTCAAAAGCAGGGGAGTGGCTACAATATAGAGGCAACCTAGATAAGATATCCGGTAATCTTTTACTTGGCGCGCAAAATGCGTTTACTGAAAAGATCGGGATGACGTTTAATTTACTTAGAGGAGAAGAACAACCGATAAGCACGGTGGCCAGGGAATACAAGAACAAAAAAATTAATTGGATTATAGTAGCAGAAGAAAATTATGGAGAAGGCTCCAGCAGGGAACATGCTGCGATGGAACCGAGATATCTGGGATGCAAAGTCATTATTGCCAAGAGTTTTGCTAGAATACATTTAACCAACCTAAAAAAGCAGGGGATTTTAGCCCTTACCTTCAAAAATAAGGACGATTATGAAAAGCTATATCGGGAAGATGTAATTTCTCTGGAAATGATAGAAGATATTAAACCTGGAAAGACTGTAAAACTTAAGGTGAAACATAGTGATGGAAACGTAGATAAACTGGAATTCGACCACACGTATAATGAACAACAGCTGCAATGGCTAACAGAAGGAAGTTCACTTAACGTAATCTCCAAAAAACAAAAAACCCGCGATTAGCTTTTTTAATTATGCTTATCGCGGGTTCATTCGAGCACTTTGTAACCGCTCTTGCGCAGTCGATTGATGACATCGGAGATATCACCACCGGCGCGTACTACCTGCAAAGTACCATCGTCATTGAGACGGATTGCAGGAAAAGAACCCTTACGCTCTTCTTCAGTGATACGCGGATTGTAAACAACCAATCGCACACCCAGATGAGCTGCATAGTCCTTTGCGGTTGCAAGGCTGCGAGCCGGAGGCTCCCCACCGGGGTTAAAACTGGTGGTGAGCAACAGCGGAACGGGACCACGGAGCCATCTTTTGATTTCCGTTGCAATAGTAAAATTCTCGCTTCCGTTTGGCGCTATGTAGCTTTGATGGTACTGATCATCTTTGCTATAGAACCTCGACGAAGGCAGCCTTATTACATTTGCCGGATATCGAAAATGGCAGGACCCTAAAAGGCGATCAAGTTCACCAGAGCGATTAAGACACAGGTAAAGCAAGTTCTCCGGAACCCTGCTGAGATTAATCAGCGGTCTCACTGAATCTGCGCTATCCCATGTGGCCCAGGCTTTGGATTCTCTTCCGCCTTTCCGCAGGGTAATGCTCTTTTCAGCCAAAAGATGACGGGCATCAATGCTCCAGGAGTAAACACTCCCTGCATCAATTGCGACATCCCAACCAAAACGAAGCATTAACCCAACCAAATTGTAAATCCCCCTTGAAGCGGGAAATACATACGGGTTCAAAATGTTCTCCTTTCCTCAGATTTCTATGTCCATGTAGATTCCATAATTATACCATAGGAACTTGCTATAGGTCCAGATTGATGGTATACTCATCGACATAGCGTAAATAGACACGGGGTCATTGCGCTAAATTATTTAGTCTATTAAAATTTTTATACATTAAATGGTTGTAATAAACAGGAAACTAATAAAGGAATTTCAAGTTCAGAGCAAGACACATCCCGATAAAAGCATAAGGGCTTATTACGAAGCTCTCCAAAAAATCGCCAAAGAGTCAAAAAACTTCAATAAATTCTTATCGAATGTAATAAAAAAGAGGCTCGATCTAAACGAAAAACATCTGGCCAACCTAATTTACAGGTCTACCCAATACATAATGCTTTACCACAATGGAAAGAGAAATCTTTCGGATATGGAGTCCGATGATTGGGTCAAAGAATACACGGCTTTACTGTCGGATGGGGCACTCCAGGAGTTGCATTATACTCAAACAATTTCAGAAAACACTCAGACCACAAAATACCAAAGATACGCCGGACCTAAAGCTGCTTTAAGAGCTATTTTTGACAGCAAGTCAATAAATGTCGCCGATTTAGGGTGCGGCCTGAATATCGGATTACCCGGTATAGAACTTGACTTTCCTTATCTCAAAATCAAGGACAATACCGGCGACAACAAAATTACACAACTTATAAAGGATCAGGTTTTTGTTAAACAAGGTATTTCAGTTGATATATATGACCCAAAAGAAAAACTGGCATGGGCTCTTGCGTGCAGCTTTTACCCCGGAGAGCTTGGATCACTCGAGGAAACTGAAAGTCTTATTGACTTTCTTTGGAACAAAACAAGAACTTCCTTTTACCGCTATGATGCAAAAAACATAGCTAGACTATGGAATGAGAAAAAATTGCCATTGATGGATGCTGTAATCACGAGCACATTCTTATATCAGTTAAATGACGAAGAAAGGAAGAAAACTTTCAGAAATATTGGAAAGATTCTCAAACAAAATGGTATATTAATTGTAAATGACTTTGTAGAGGTCGATGGTAGTCTTTCGTGGGATGTCGACTGGTTTGAGAAAGGCGCATCCAGTTACAGGACAGTTATATTGGTCAAAAATAAGAAAGGCTTTTCGAGACCCTATGAATTCATTGTATGGAAAAATGCAAGATGCCGTGAAGCATCTGCAGGCAGAGACTTTGAAAAAGTAATAAACTTCAAATTCTAGGACAGAACTCGAAGGGGGGTGTGTCATTTTGTTGACACTCGAAAAAGCTAGAAAGGCTATAGAAGCGGCCGAGAAAAAGGCTTCTGAATTAAACATTAAAGTAACCGTAGTAATTGTAGATGAGAACGGTATTCTTATTGCTGCCAACCGGATGGATGGAGCTCTGTCCGTCAGTCCGATTTTTGCAACGGCAAAAGCATTTACCGCCGGTACCCTTGGCTTACCCACAGGAGAAATTGCTAAATATGCAGGGCCTGACAAGCCTTATTACGGCGTTAGTGCCTTAAATGAAGGAAAATTCACCACTATATCAGGCGGATTACCAATAGTTCTTGGTGGTAAACTCTCAGGAGGAATAGGAGTAGGCGGATCCTACGATGTAACAGAGGATACGGCGTGCGCCCAGGCGGGAGTTGATGCGTTAAAGTAATACATCTGATAACATTATTTTAATGCCCAATAACAAGCTAAATCCGGACACGCTTAACACTTTGGAAGCGTTGTGGAAGCTGGAAAAAATCATCCTGGATTCATTAGACTTTCATGATGTGGTCCAGAAAGTCGTAGATGCCATCCTTACAGAACTTGGCTATCTTGATTTGGGATACAAGGTGGTGGTACTTGCCCTGGTAGACGAAGAAAGGCAGGTCCTGAAACGAGTATCTTTATCCAGCACTTTGGAAGCCCAAAAAACACGTGAAGTTTCCGAATTACCATTTGAACTAATTGTTATCCCGTTAACCGAAAAAAATAATCTGTGCATAAAAGCCTTGCAGGAGGGGACTGTGCAGATCACACATTATTTCCCGGATATACTGACACCACCGATTTCACCTGAAAATGCTCTGGCGTCCCAAAAAAATGCCGGCATCATCACGAGCATGGTATATCCCCTGAAAATCAGGGGCAAAACTATCGGAGTCATGATATTCAGCATGAATAAAGCAGAGGATGCTGTATCAGACCAGGAAAAGGCTCTTTTGAGATATTTTACGGACCTTGTTGCAATGGCCGTGCAAAATTCAAGACTTTACTCAAATCTGGAAAATGAAAGATCCCAGTTGAAATTTCTAAATGACAGACTTGAACAACTGGATAAGCTCAAAGACGACTTCTTATCGGTAGCTTCACACGAACTCAGAACACCAATGACAATAATTAAAAGCTATTTATGGATGCTTAACTCCGGAAAAGCCGGAGAGTTGTTGCCAAAACAAAAAGAATATCTCTATAAGGCGGTCTCAAGTACAGAACGAATGATAGCACTGATAAATGACATGTTGAATGTGTCACGAATGGAACAGGGTAGAGTAGTATTTGACATAAAAAGACTGGATATTGTGGATTTACTAAAAGAAACACTTTCCGATTTCAAACTAAAAGCAGAAGAAAAAGGAATATACCTTGAAATATGCTGTGAAGACAAACAAATTTTTGCATATACCGATTCCGGAAAACTTACTGAAATAATTACTAACCTGGTAGGGAACTCGTTAAAATTCACACGGAGCGGTGGGATAAAAGTCCAAATTGAAGAAGATGAGAATAATGTGAAGGTTTCGGTTATAGACACAGGTGCAGGTATATCGGAGGAAGATCAAAAAAGGCTTTTCCATAAATTCGGACGTCTGGATAATTCCTACCAAACAGTAGCTGAATCAGGAGGAACCGGACTGGGACTATATATTGTTAAACTATATGTTGAGGGTATGAAGGGTACCGTGCGCGCATATTCAGAAGGAATAAACATGGGCAGTACCTTTACATTTACACTTCCCAAGGAACTTAAAACAAATTGAAATACCAGTTCATTATCTCGTTTCCCCAGTTTAAAGCTACCAAACTTCCCATTATTAAAAAGGGTCCGAATGGGATTACGTCTTTTATTGTTTTCCTTTTTAAAGCAATGAGCATCAAACTAAAAACCGCTCCGAAAAGAAAACCCAGAAAAATTGCCAGAATATTATTAGGAAATCCATTAAAAAGTCCTATCAAAAATCCCAGCTTTACGTCTCCGCCTCCCATTCCTCTTCCTTTTGTAATAAAAATCAGAAACAGGAAGAAGGCTGATATTGAAAACGAACTTATAAGAAGAATTATCATTCGTCGCAATGCACTTACAACTTCGTAGTCCCACAGACCTGCCTGAAGAAGATACTTACCAAACGAATCTTCGGCAAGCTGATTGTAGTAAAAAAAGAGATCAATTGCAGTCAGTAGAATTATGGAAAACAGCACAAAGAAAACTGCCGAAAAAACTATTTTGTCGGGAAGAAGAGAATATTTAGCATCAGTCAAGAAAAGAATCAAAAAGAAATACAAAGATACCGAAAGATAAACAAACATCAACAACGAGGTGACACTGTAATTTTGGAATAATCCTGATTTGTATGCCGAAAAAACAAGAAGCAGCCCGGCCAGTATCTCGGATAGGGGATAATACAAAGCTAGCTTAGCGGCACAGAAACCGCATTTTCCTTTCTGTAAGATGTAGGAAAGAACAGGAATTAAGTTACCCGGCTCTAAGGGTTTATTGCAATGGTCACATTTTGAACGTCCTGTAAGTATTGTCTCCCCGGTAATTATTCTATCCGATACTAAGTTGAGAAATGAACCAAAAAAAGTTCCCGCAACAAATACAAAAAAATAATAGACGTAACCCATATGATTATTCTACTACATTAGACAAGGGCGGCGCTATGTAGCACCGCCCATGATATATCAATCAGTTCTATGCGAAGGACGTTCCTCCACACAAAAATCCTATAATCACAGGCAGATGACTACAGACTCTAGTTAATCAGCGTTAAAGATGTGCCCTTCTCATAAGCGGCAACATTGTTACCACCATCAGTGGACATCTTAGCGGTATTATCAGCATGCTCAAGTACACCGTTTACTTCAAAGTTTGTTGCATCCGAAGCATAGGTGTAGATATTAGGAGCGGTATTTAACGGATCGGTCGGTAGATTCGCCACAAACTTGGATAAACCTGTTTTGTTCAGTGGTATGGTGAATGGCACATAGCCTGTACCGTCAACTGCAGCACTACCTGTGCTGGTACAGTTTGCACATCCTGTTGTATCCGTAAGCAAGATTTCTCCGTCAGCCAATGCAAGATTTATAGCCTGCACAAGTGTGTCGATATCCTGCAGTCTCTTAGAATCTCTGCCTTTTTGAACCATTGATTGTGGATTAATTGCGATTAGCAATGCGCCTGCCAGAACTGCGACTATTGCTATAACAACCAACAACTCTATAAGTGTAAAACCTTTTTGTCTCATATCTTTATTTGTTCGATTTCACCTCCCCTCAAACATAAACTATATAGCACTTGTTATTTTATAAATCGGAGTGATTATTGATATAATCAAAAATCCTACCATAGCGCCCAACATGACAAGAATTATCGGCTCCAAAGCAGCAGACAATCCTTTTATAAGATGATCTACCTCACCATCGTAATAATTTGCGACTCGGTCAAGAACCTCGTCCATTTTTCCTGTTTCTTCTCCTACACTAGCCATCTGACCAACGACCGGTGGGAAAATTGTATTTCCTTTAAAGAAATTAGACAGTGGGTTTCCTTTTTCAACCTGCCTTGCCGCATCCTGGGCCGCCACCTGAAATGCATGGCTGGACACTACTGAAGAAACAATGTTTAAGGCTTCAACAATCGGTATTGCGGAAGTCATCAATAGGGAAAGGGTTCGCATAAATTGGGATAATTCCTTCAGCTTGTTAATTTTTCCAAAAACCGGAAGTTTGAAGGTTACTTCGGTAACAATGTATCTTCCTTCTTCTGACTTAAGAGCATATCTAAGTAAAAGAATAAAAATTATTGAGCCAATAAGAAGCGGCAATTTGTAAGTAACCATAAAGTCCGAAACCGCGATCATTCCCTGAGTCACTGCTGGAAGAGGAACGTTCAAACCTTTATACATATCCGCCAATTTAGGAACAACAAAAACCATAAGGATTACAAAAACACCAATCATCGCCATAAAGACGATAATAGGGTATACCATGGCTGCTTTGAATTTGGAGTTCAGGTCTCTTTCGGATTCCATTGTTGCGGCGAGTCTTTTTAAAATCTCATCCATTCTACCTGACGATTCGCCGGCGCTTACCAAAGCCTGGTAGGTTGGGGGAAATACAGTGGGGTAGCGCCCCATTGCCGACGAAAGGGAGGAACCCCCTTCCACTGATCTTAAAACGTCTGTGAGCATTTTCTTAAATGTACTATTTTGAGTTTGATTTGCTAACACTTCCAGAGCTCTTGAGATAGGAAGTCCGGCGGAAATCATTGTAGAAAATTGCCTGGTAAAAGAAACCACTTCGTTACCAGGAACTCCTCGAAAACTCAGGATTTGATCAAGAATTGTTTCGCGGCGCTCATCCAAGGACACAACATAAAGTCCCTGGGTCTTTAACAAGTTGAGAGCAAGCTCTTTAGTACGCGCGTCCACCGTACCTGATCTCGATACTCCGGATACATCTTTTGCAACATAACTAAATATCGCCATATGCTATAACTTTCCCTTTGAACCCAAATCCAATAATCTTTTAAGTTCATCAGGTTTGGAAGTATATTTAACAGCAATATCGTAATCGGCAAAACCGTTGCTGACTAGAATAGCTAAACTTCTTTCAAGACTGATCATTCCAATCTGGGAACTTGTATTGATTATGTTGTCAAGCATATGCGTCTTTCCCTCTCTGACAATATTTTTAACGGCGTCAGTGCCCAACATAATCTCTACTGCAGGTATCATGCCCTTCTTCTCAGACGGAAGTAGCCTTTGAGAAATTACAACTTCAATAACTTGAGCAAGCTGTACTCTTACTTCTGCGCGTTTTGATTCAGGAAAAGAAGCGATGATTCTTTCTATAGTGTTGGATGCCGAAGTAGTATGAAGCGTGGCAAACACCAAGTGACCGGTTTCAGAAATTTGCAAAGCGGCAGACATAGTTTCCATGTCTCTCATTTCACCTATTAGAACCACGTTTGGATCCTGCCTTAGTATTGACTTAAGAGCAACATCCCATGAATGTGTGTCCAAAAACATTTCCCTTTGTTCAACCAGAGACTTTTTATTTGTAAAAACGTATTCGATAGGGTCCTCGATAGTAACTATATGTTCGGCGCGACTTTCATTTATTCGGTCAATCATTGAAGCAATTGTTGTTGATTTACCTTGACCGGTAGGACCGACGACCATAACAAGTCCCTGTTTAAGATCGCAAATATTATTGAAATTAGCCGGGAGCCCAAGAGTATCTATACTAGGTATTACCATGGGGATTACTCTAAGTGCTACAGATGGATATCCCTTCTGATAAAAAGCGTTAACTCTGAATCTTGATTTGGCACCTAGTGATATTGAGAAATCCAGTTCTTTGTTGACTTCTAAAATCTGCCTTTGGTCCTGATCAAGAATCTGGGAGAGAAAGAATTCTACGTCATCAACAGTAAAAACCGGCATCTCCTCCATCGGGGTAAGTTTAGTATTAATTCTCAAGAAAGGCTTTGCACCGACTACAACGTGCAAGTCAGACGAATTTGCCTCTATAGTTTTTTCGAGTAATTGTGTGGCGTTAAGCTTCATATGCTACCTGATTTATTTAGCAACCCTCATAACTTCTTCTAATGAGGTTTGACCTTCAACAACTCTTAAAAATCCGTCCTGGAGCAAAGTGAGCATACCCTCGTTAATCGCCTCGGCTTCGATCATATTTGCCGTGTCATTCTCTAATACATGATGCGCTATGGTGTCACTCATGGGAAGCATCTCAAAAATCCCTAATCGTCCTCTATAACCCGTATTTCCACACCTTGAACAGCCTTTACCCTTTGCTAAAGTGGCTTTTTCTTTGGTAAACTCTTTGACAACTTTGGCCACCTCAGTATCTTTTGTCATTAGAATCTTATTTTTTGCAACCTGTGCCACTACTTCAGCTATACTTTCTTTGACCTCATCCGGCGGTTCAATAGTTTCTTTACAATCCTGACATACACGACGGACAAGACGTTGCGCGAGTACACCATTCAAAGTAGAGGAGAGAAGAAAACTTTCCACCGCCATGTCGATTAATCGGGGTAATGCACCAGATGCAGAGTTAGTGTGCAAAGTGGAAAGCACAAGGTGACCGGTTAACGCGGCATGAACCGCCAATTCGGCAGTTTCACCATCTCTAACCTCGCCGACCATGATAATGTTTGGGTCTTGCCTAAGAAAGGATCTTAATCCATTTGCAAAAGTTAAACCGGCCTGCGGATTAATCTGCACCTGATTGACCCCTGCTACACGAATTTCAACCGGATCCTCAAGTGTTACTATATTAACTCTGACTGTATTTAATTTTGCCAATGCAGATGCCAAAGTGACCGTTTTACCTGAACCTGTAGGACCTGTAACCAGTATCATTCCGTTAGGCTTAAGAAGGACTTCTTCAAACCTGCGCAACGTTAATCCTCTCATACCTAAATCTCTGAAAGTAAATACGGTACCTTCTTCCTTAAGCAACCTTATAACGACTTTCTCACCGTAGATAGTAGGCAATGTAGAAACTCTCAGGTCGGTTTGGGTGTTTCCGACTTCAACCTTGAAACGTCCGTCCTGAGGCACTCTTTTCTCATCAATCTTCATTTTTGCTAAAATCTTGATTCTGGCTATTACAGAGTCGTGCATCTCTTTTGGTATAGTTCTTTTCTCCTCCAAAATTCCGTCAATTCTGTATCTGAGTCTTGATTTATCCTCACCGGGCTCCAAATGAATATCGGAAGCTCCCGTCTTAACTGCCGTTTCAAGCACCATACCTACAATACGCGCGATCGGGGCATCACGGATCGTGGCGTCGGTTATCTCCTGGTTGGTTTCTTCAATTTTTAATGTATTCTGGGATAGTTCCTCAAGAGCTGCGCTGATTTCTTCCCCAAGTTCCTTTCCTTTTTGATCTTCCAGAACTTTTTCGATATTTTTTTCAGTTGCAATAAATGGGACTACTTTGTAACCGGTTTTTCGCTCAACAAAATCAATAGTTTGAAGATCTAAAGGATCCGCCATTGCAAGTGACAATTTATTGTCTTTCAAATCAAAAGGAACAATGTGATATTTTCTTGCAACTGCTAAGGGAACAGAATCTAATAGTGTAGGCTCAATTTGATGGGGATTGACATTGACATATTCAATACCGTAAGCCTCTCCGAAGGCCTGAGCAAAATCATCCGCGCCTACATAACCGCGTTCTCTAATTATGGACTCGAGGCTTTTGCCGGTATTTACGTGTTCAAATTTTATAGCAGATAACTGGTCTGAGTTAATAAATTTTTTCTCAAAAAGCACATCTGCTACTGTTTTTACTGTGTCTATTTGGAACATAGGGCAGTTATTCCTTACTGTCTAATGATAGCAACAAAGATCGGATCGAACAATACAACGCTACCTGTGATTGTTATACTTCTACCATGGGTACTTCATATATAGTTTACGGTTCTTCCGATAAATCAAGGAAAAAACTAATCGAGGAATTCATAGAAAAATATACATCCGGAAATTATTCACTGGAGAGTGAGAACAAAAATCCGGACATTATGGTCATTAAAAACTCTGAAGAAAAAAAATCAATTGGAATAACTCAAACCAAAAAGGGAATTGAATTTTTAACGGAAAAGCCATTTTCACTAAAAAAGAAACTACTGGTTATAGAAAATGCCGGGAAGATGACGTCCGAGGCGCAAAACTCACTATTAAAGACCCTGGAAGAACCTCCAGAATATTCCGAAATCTTTCTGAACGTTGAACTTCCGGGTCAACTTTTGGAAACAGTGCAGTCCAGATGTAAGAAAATAAAAGCGACGGGGCTTCAGACGGAAGATACGCTTGCTGATTTAAGCCTAAAAGTCATTATTGAGTCGACATTAGGCCAAAGACTGGATACTGCAAAAGAGCTGTCCGGACGTGAAAGAGAAGACCTTATCAGCATTATTGATCTCTGGGTAAAAGAAAGTAGAAAATTGATGATAGACACGTATTCTCTATGTTGGGCCGAAAATATAATAGAACTTACAAAATTCAAAAATGATCTGGAACACACTAATGTTAATGCCCGAATGGCACTGGAAGCATTGCTTCTAAAGCTTACTTAACCCTCTGGACTTGAATTGATCACTCTGTTAATCTACATCCACTCTAAACTTCAATCCCAAAACCAAGAAAGGAGGCCTAAGTGCCTGATCAGGAGGGTTGGTACAAGAAAGTTGTTTTAACCTTCACACGCTCTGTTGGAGGCGAAACGGAAACCAAAGTCAGATCATTCTTCTATTTCAAGCTCAATGACATCGCGGAAGCCAAAGATGTAGACGAAATGGTCGAACGGGCAAAAGGGTATATTAAGGAAGCCGGATGGGAACTTCAGTCGTCCCAGACATACTTCCCTGAGTAGAACCCTGCACTGCACCCAAATCGGAAAGTTATTGATTTATAATATCAGTGACTTTCCGATTCTCACTCTGTTGAAAGCTGGTTTAAGTTGCTATACAATCATTAGGTCATGTCGTCTAATTACACAGCAGATCAAATTCAAGTTCTCGAGGGTCTCGAACCTGTCAGAAAACGCCCCGGAATGTACATCGGATCCACCGGTCAGGAAGGTCTTCATCACCTTATAACTGAAATCGTAAATAACTCCATGGATGAGGCTATGGCAGGCTACGCAAAGCATATAAAAGTTGAATTTTTGGATGATGGTTCGGTTGCGGTTTTTGACGATGGCAGGGGAGTACCCTTTGAGATTAAAAAGGAATTCGGAGTTTCAGCCCTTGAATTGGTTTACACCAAGCTTCATGCCGGAGGTAAATTCGGCGGGGGAGGTTACAAGGTATCCAGCGGACTTCACGGAGTCGGCTCTTCGGTTGTAAACGCCTTGTCCGAATGGATGCGCGTCGTCGTAATCCGGGATAATAAAACTGTTATTCAGGAGTATGAAAACGGGGGTAAAGTCACCAGACCTGTAGAACCTCTTGACTTAAAAAAACCGACAAAACTTAAAAAGGCGGCTTGGAATCTTGATTTGGACAGTTGGAAATATGAATCCGGGACAATCGTACAGTTCTTACCTGACAAAACAATTTTTGAAACAACCGAGTTCGATACCAAATTCTTTATAAATCAGCTCAGGGAATACGCGTATTTAACGGCAGGAATCAAATTTGAGCTTATAGACCACAAAAATGATGTTCATTACAATTATTATTTTGAAGGCGGTATAAAAGCTTATCTACAATCGATTAATAGGAATAGAAAGGTACTAAACGAAAAACCTTTTTATGTTTCCAGGGTTTACGACGATATTCTGGTTGAGGCTGCGTTACAATACAACGATTCCTTTTCCGAAACAGTTCTTACTTTTGCAAATCATCTTAAAAATTCAGAGGGCGGAACTCATCTTACCGGTTTCAGGTCAGCATTAACTAAAACCATAAACGACTATGCCAGAAAAGCTAATCTTATTAAGGAGAAAGATCCTAATCTGTCCGGAGATGACCTTCGTGAGGGGTTGACCGCCATAATATCAGTAAAACTTGACTCAGCAACTCTTCAATTTGAGGGACAAACTAAAGCTAAACTGGGGAATACTAATGTGAGACAGGCTGTTGACACCGTAGTTAAAGAAGCTTTAGAGGTTTACCTTGACGAGAATCCTAAGGATGGCTCAGCAATAGTGGAAAAAAATGTACTGGCTTTAAAGGCAAGAATAGCAGCTAAAGCTGCTAGAGATACGGTCATTAGAAAAACAGCCCTAGAGGGGGGAGGCGTTCTTCCGGGAAAACTTGCAGACTGCTCTGAAAAGAATAAGGAAAAAACCGAACTATTTATAGTAGAAGGGGATTCTGCAGGTGGCTCCGCAAAACAAGGCAGAAACAGAGAAACACAGGCGATTCTTCCTTTGTTCGGAAAAGTGCTAAACACAGAAAGAGCGCGACTGGACAAGATAGTCGATTCAGACAAATTTAAATCATTGATTATAGCTATAGGTGCCGGAATAGGGGAACAATATGACCCGGAGAAGCTGAGATACGGCAAGATCATTATTATGGCCGATGCAGACGCGGACGGCATGCACATTATGACATTATATTTGACTTTCTTTTACAGACACATGCCTGAACTTATTGAAGAGGGGCATGTCCATGTTGCCGTTCCACCTTTATATAAAGGCACGTGGGGTAAAGAAAAAAAATATCTTTTCGATGACTTTGAAAGAACTGAATTTTTGAAAACAACTGAAGGAAAGAAAGCAATTATTCAAAGATTTAAAGGTCTTGGGGAAATGAACGCCGATGAATTGTGGGAAACCACCATGGACCCCCAAAGCAGAAGATTGAAAAAAATTGGAGTTGAAGACGCAGCCAAAGCCGATGAAGTATTCACTATGCTTATGGGGGAAGAAGTTGCCCCCAGAAAAAGATTTATTCAGACACACGCCAAACAGGCAAATATCGATATAACCTAGCATACCACTTAACCTATATACTCTTGACACATACCTCATAGTATGTTATATTGTGTCCCATCTTTAGCGGATTTGAAAAACTAACCGCAACTTAATTCCGGCGATTCGCGGCACGGCTTAGCTTTTTGGGCAACTTTACCTAATCCTTCGCCCCGTCCCGATGGACGAGCTCCGTGGCCGCTTTCTCGCAGACGACGCTACCCGCGTATGAGCCCGACTGGCTCACGGTACTACACCGCGTCGTCTTTACTTGGTTTGGCGTTTGCGCGCTGCCGCCCCTGATGGGACGCTTAAAATGATCACGCGCGACGCCACTTTTACCAACCGATGCCATGGCATCGGAACTAGTTCGGCAGGGTAGGGGATCATGAAGATGGAACAGCCAAATGGCGCGTTGCCTATGGAACCATCTGCGACCCCGCAAATACCAGCCGAACAAAAGCTGAGCGAAACAGCGATCACCCACACGCCTGAGGCTTCCGGAACCTCGGCACATGTAGGCCATGTGAGAGCAGATCTGGCGAGGTGTTTACATCCCTGCCTCCTCTCCTTGTGCCGCCTACAGGGGACCCTAGGGCTTATCCCAAAGGTTGAAATTTCGTTACCTGTAGGTTTCCTTTTTTCTGGTGCGCATGACGCGATCGCTTGAAGACGTTTGCCGATCCGGTCCTGCAGGGACCTAGTCCCCCCGGATTCCGGCCGATGCCCCTCCCCAGTCAGGGAACGTCTTGGCCGCATTGTCTTGCGCCCAGCCTGGAAAATCCTATGAGTGCAGCATAGGTCACTTTGGACCTCCAAAGTTGTTAACGTGCTCCCGCATACGCGGAACTGGCCGGTGAATCCACATGGATTTCTGCACCCCGGCACTTTTTTCACACAGGACCTGTCTGATTTGCTAATGATGAAAATCAAAAGCGGTTGACAGGTCCTTAACTTTTTCCATAAGTTTTTATAAAAATAATGTCCTACTCTTGCTGTGATGTAGTATAATGTTTACACTTTTGATTGTACTTACAGGTACAAGAGTGTATTTATTTGAATGGAGGTAAAAATGGACATTCAATTGGTTGCCTTGTTTACAGCCCCATTAACAGCTTTAATATCGCTGGGATATGGGATTTATCTTTCCAAAAACGTTCTCAAAGAAGACGAAGGAAACGATAAACTTAAAAGCATAGCCAAGGCTATTAGAGAAGGAGCGATGGCTTATTTACATCGCCAATTTAAAGTTATTATCCCAATAATGATTGGGCTTGCAGTGCTGATAGCACTGACACTTGGAGTAGGAATGGCTGTCACGTTCCTCTTAGGCGCGATTTTCAGCGCAATAATTGGATATTTCGGTATGTGGATTGCTGTTCGAGCAAATGTTAGAACAGCAAACGCTGCGACTCGAGGCCTAAACCCGGCGTTGAAGATAGCTTTCGGCGCAGGTGCCGTTAACGGAATGCTTGTCGTGGGACTCGGTCTTCTGGGAGTTTCTTTGATTTACATGTGGTCTTACTTCACACACATTGAAAACGGGGCCGATGCAGTGGCTAAGCATGCAACCGACGTTCTCGTAGGTTACGGGTTTGGAGCCGCATTGATAGCTTTATTTATGAGAGTGGGCGGAGGAATCTTTACAAAGGCCGCAGATGTAGGAGCCGATCTGGTAGGAAAGGTTGAGGCCGGTATTCCTGAAGACGACCCTAGAAATCCCGCAACAATCGCGGATAACGTTGGTGATAATGTAGGAGATTGCGCAGGTATGGCCGCAGATGTTTTTGAGTCATACGCACTTACCATAGTAGCCGCAATGATCCTTGGAGGATCTTTATTTGGACTTAAGGGTGTTGTGTTTCCTTTGCTCGCACGATCAGGTGCTGTTCTAACTTCGATTCTTGGAACATTTTTTGTTAAGGCAAAAGATGATTCAGAAGATCCAATAAAACCCCTTATAAGAGGATTCATCGTATCTGCCGTTGTAGCGGTATTCATTTTCATGGGTCTTGCCAATTATCTGTTGGGTGAGCCCAGGGCAGGATATGCCGCAATAGTCGGTATTTTAGCCATGATGGCTCTGCTTTACATAACAAAGTACTACACAGGTCCGGGCGAAAAACCTGTGGTAGACATTGCAGATGCTTCAAGGACTGGGGCAGGCACAAATTTGATCTCAGGAATGAGCTATGGTATGGAGTCAACATTTGTATCCGTACTCGTTGTGGCAGCTGCGATACTTGCTGGTTATGGGTTACTGGGCTTTTATGGAATATCACTTACGGGAATGGGGATGCTCGCAACTACAGGAATTATTATGGCCCTAGATACATTCGGACCGATTTCCGACAATGCGCAGGGTATGTGCGAAATGGCGGGTCTTTCAGAAAAAGCGGTAGAAGTAACCAGTGGACTTGATGCCGTGGGCAACACCACAAAGGCATTAACCAAAGGTTTCGCTGTAGGATCAGCTGCAGTAGCGGCAAGTTCGTTGTTTGCGACTTATTTTGAAGCAACAGGTCTTACTGCAATTGATATTGCGCATCCCAAAGTCTTCGCAGGGCTTCTCTTGGGGGGTGCTTTGCCTTTCCTTTTCAGCTCAAGACTCATGGGGTCCGTAGGAAAAGCTGCTACACAAGTTGTAGAAGAGGTAAGACGCCAATTCAGAGAGATACCCGGAATTATGGAAGGAACTGCCACTCCTGATTACTCTAAAGCTGTAGATATTGTTACAACTGCAGCACAAAAAGAACTGATAATTCCTGCAGCAATAGTTACATTGCTTCCGGTATCAGTAGGATTACTCGGAGCGCAGGCTTTGGGTGGGTTTCTGGGGGGAGTTGTCATGTCTGGCCTTACGTTAGCTTTTTACAGCTGCAATACAGGCGGGGCATGGGATAATGCAAAGAAATACATTGAGGACGGAAACTTCGGCGGAAAGGGAAGCGATGCACACAAGGCCGCAGTAGTAGGAGATACAGTTGGTGATCCTCTAAAAGACACTTCTGGTCCGGCAATCAATCCTATGATGAAAATCGTTCAGATAGTTGCATTACTCATTGCGGGTGCAGTAATAACCTATGTTGGTTTATAGCTTGTTCTTGTAATGCTCGAACAACAAATATCCCGGTTAAACGCCGGGATATTTTTTTGTCTGGCGATCTTAGCATGGAAACAAGTGTATAAACCTGCTAAAATATTCCAGTCATGGCTGAAAAAGTAACTCAAATAGCGGAAACAGGGGATGAATCCCAAGTAGAAAACATAATCAAATCAGATATCACAAGTGAGATGCAAAAAGCGTATCTGGACTATGCCATGAGCGTAATAGTTTCCAGAGCTTTGCCTGACGTCAGAGATGGCTTGAAACCTGTTCAACGAAGAATAATCTATGCAATGCAAGATCAGGGAATGGGAGCGTCCAGTAAATTCCATAAATGCGCGGCAGTTGTTGGTGAAGTGCTAAAAAAATATCACCCACATGGTGACGTTGCGGTTTACGATGCTTTGGTAAGAATGGGTCAGGATTTTTCTCTTAGATACCCGTTGATAGCACCTCAGGGAAATTTCGGTAGTATAGACAATGATCCCGCAGCCGCAATGCGATACACAGAATGTAAACTGGAAAAGATTTCCGAAGAACTTTACGCTGATATTGACAAAGATACTGTAAATTACGAGTTGAACGATCTTCAAAATTACGAGCCAATATATTTGCCATCTTTACTTCCAAATCTGCTCTTAAACGGCGCAACAGGGATTGCAGTCGGAATGGCAACAAATATCCCTCCGCATAATCTTGGAGAGGTTGTAGATGGATTAATTCACCTAATAGATAATGCGGACGAAATAGGCGCTGCGCCAGCGAAAGATGACGAGAATAAAGTCTCCAGAATCGATTTTTCCTCGTCGGCAACCGTAGAAGACCTTATTCAATTTATAAAAGGCCCTGATTTTCCAACCGGCGGAATAATATACGATCAAAAAGAAATTATCCAAATGTACGCTACAGGAAGAGGCAGAGTAGTAACCAGAGCGAAGATGGATGTAGAAGAGACCAAGACCGGAAAAGTAAAAATAGTAGTTTCGGAAATTCCTTATCAGGTATACAAATCTGTCCTTATTTCCAAAATAGCCGATTTGGTGAAGAACAAGAAGATAGAAGGTATCTCAGATCTTAGAGATGAGTCAAACAAACAGGGAATGAGAATAGTTATTGAACTTAAAAAAGACGCGGTTGTCAAAAAAATCCAGAATCAGCTTTACAAATATACACCATTACAAAGTACGTTTAATTCAAACTTTGTTGCCCTTTTAAACAATGAACCTAAACTAATGACACTTAAGGTTATTTTGGAGGAATTTGTCAAACACAGACAGCAAATAGTTGTCAGGAGAACAATATACCTACTCAATAAGGCACGAGAGCGAGAACATATACTACATGGCCTTAAAATTGCGTTGGACAACCTGGATGCAGTCATTAGTCTTATACGAAGTAGCAAAGATGCGGACACCGCAAAAACCGGACTAATGGAGAAATTCGGGTTATCAGAAATGCAGGCTCAGGCCATTTTAGATATGCAATTACGACGCCTTGCCGCGCTGGAGCGACAAAAGATAGAAGACGAACTTAAAGAAATTATTAAAATAATCAAAGATCATGAGGGATTATTAGCTTCTCCGCAAAGAATAATTGATACTGTGAAATCAGAGCTTGTTAATCTAAGGGAAAGATATGCCGATGTTAGAAAGACTAAAGTTGTAAAAGGAAAAGTAGGAGATCTTTCTGATGAGGATTTAATTGTAAGTGAAACCTGCATTATTACGATATCAGAGAACGGATATATAAAAAGGTTAAAAGAGGATACATACAGAAAACAGAGTAGGGGAGGAAAGGGAGTAATGGGACAGCAGCTTAGGGAAGAGGATACCGTGTCTTTCATAAAAACTTGTGATACACACGACTGGGCCTTTTTTATCACAAATTACGGGAAAGTTTACAAGATGAGGATATGGGAAATCCCGGAATCTTCAAGAAATGCAAAAGGTACACCTATTGTTAACTTTTTAAGTATGTCCCAAAACGAGACTGTACAGGCATTTTTCACTATAAGCTCTGAGAGTTTGCAGAATTCAAAAGAATATGTGTTCTTTGCTACTCAGAGGGGAACGGTTAAGAAGACCTCCCTTGCTGAATATGAAAACATCAGATCTTCCGGAATCATTGCAATTAAGCTTAGCAGTGATGATTCTCTTGTATTCGCAGGTATAACTTCCGGAAAAGATGACATCATGGTAACTACCAGACAAGGACAGTCAATAAGATTCAGCGAAAAAGACATCCGTTCCATGGGCAGGGCAGCAAGCGGAGTCACCGGCATAAAACTATCAAAAAATAATGACGAAGTAGTAGGTACAATAATTATCCCGGAAAAGGATCCAAAGGTGGATCTCCTCACAGTATCAGATCATGGATATGGCAAAAGAACAAATGTAGCGGAGTACAAATTACAAAATAGGGGCGGTTCGGGTATTTTAACTTATAAGATAGGGGATAAATCAGGGCACCTTGTCAGCGCGAGAGGAATTACTGAATCGACCGATGCCGACTTACTTGTAGCAACGCAAAGCGGCAAAGTATTAAGACTGGCACTAAAACAGATTCCACGCCTCGGAAGAGCCACCCAGGGAGTAAAATTAATTAAACTCGACGCAAAGGATAAGGTTACCTCGGTAGCTATTCTGGAGAAAGAAGAGGAGACCTTAGACGCTGAGGATTAGGAAAAAAAATCTTCTACTTTTTACGTATATCCAGATAAATACCCATTAACAACGCGGTTCCAAGCAAAGACGCAAACCCGACGCATAAAAATACCCAGTAATAGCCGAACACAGTTGCGATTAAACTGCCCAATCCCGCAGTTAATGCGGAACCCAAATCGGTAGAAGTATAATAAAGACTCCACTCAAAACCTTCTTCATTTCTATCTATATGGCGGGTAAATATTGCCTGCCAGGACGGGTAGGCAAGAGCTCCGCCGATTCCATACAAAAACTGCACTGCATATACATGCCAAGGCAAGCTTACAAATATATACATAAACCCACACAAAGTTATTACAAATGATCCTAAAACCAGCAACCAGTAGTCATCACGTTCTCCTTTTTTGTAATCGATGTAACGGGCAATCGGTATTTGCAAAAAACTCTTAACCAAAAAATAAACAGTGCTGGATAACCCAACCAGTGTAAGGTCTCCGCCTTTTACTTGATCAGTAAAATACACGGCTATTATAGGGTTTATCAAACCCCATCCTGATAACATCAGAATGTCTGAGTAAGTCAAAAATTTAATTACAGGATTTACATGAAGGTTTCTAAAATATATTGTTTTAATCCGCCTCATGTTAATTTGCATATGCAATAATATTATCACGCTATGGATTTACTTAAATTTGAAAAAGAACTTTACAATAAGGGCGTACGGAAAATTGCCGGTGTTGACGAAGTGGGTAGGGGATCAATTGCAGGACCTATCGTAGCAGCGGCAGTTATTTTAGACTTAGAGTACATAATTGACACATTAGATAACGAGGATGAGTATAGAAATAACGACATTGTGTATAAAAAGCATACAATATATGATCAAATTAACGATTCTAAATTAATTACACCTGGGAAACGCTCTATTCTAGATGAATTTCTTCGTATTGAGTCGGTATGTTACTCGATCGACAACATTTCAAACGAAGAGATAGACAAACTTGGAATTGGAGTCGCAAACAAACAGGTATTGTATGATGCTGTTCTTAAACTGGAATTAAAACCGGATTACGTGCTGGTTGATCATTTTAAGATTCCGATGTTTGATGTATCAAGGCAGACTAGTATTAAAAGAGGGGATGCACTGTCAATTTCCATAGCGGCGGCCTCAATACTAGCAAAAGTATATAGAGACAATCTTATGAATGACATGCACACGAAATTTCCTCAGTATGGCTTTCATAAAAACAAAGGTTACGGTACAAGACAGCATTTTGAATCTTTGTTTAATCTCGGGCCATGTCCGATTCATAGAAAAAGTTTTGAGCCGGTCAAATCCATTACCACTTCAACAATATGATATTATAATCGGGTCATGCCAAGAGCTTACACAGAAACTGAGCCTCAAATTATTAACCAAATCATCACTTCAAAAGAAAGACTCCCTGAAACCCTTGAGATTGCCACTTCCAACCAAAAGAAACTTGAAGAGTTTCGCAGAATGCTGCCAAAAGTTTCTGTAGTAGGAATAGATTTAGACGTAGATGAAATTCAATCTACTAATCCACACGAAGTTGCGGCTAAGAAGGCTAAAACTGCATGGGAAAAAAACAAATTCAACCCGATACTCGTGGAAGATACATCATTAGATATAGCAGCTCTAAACGGCTTTCCGGGTACTTACGCCAATTCTTTTACCAAAGAACCTTTGATGAGAAAAATAATATG
>QZJF01000018.1 GCA_003599255.1 candidate division WWE3 bacterium
CCGCTTGTTCTCCACAACTTGGAGGTACTCGCGGACCGTTCCATCCTTATTTGTGCGGGACTTTATTCGTGCAAACATAGCACTATTATTATACCGTACAACTGAGCCCTTGTCTAGCCAAATATTAGGATGCTGTGGCACCGCGTTTTCTGGTTTTTGGCGAAGGTCTGTTCAGGTTTTTCAAGGGATCTAGCATCTGTGGCACCGTTTTTTACGGGGCTGGTGTCAAACTCAAGTCTAAAATACCCTTTCTTTTACGCATGGAGTCGCCCTCAATCATAATAGTGTAGGAGTCGTGGACGATTCTGTCACAGATGGCGTCTGCAAGTGTCGTCTCACCGATTTTAAGATGCCAGCCGGCAACATCGAATTGGGAGCAGAAGATGGTCGAGGCTTTTTTGTGTCTAGCTTCGACGATCTCGAGGAGATCCCGCGCTTCGCTCTCTTTCAGCGGGAACAGCAGCCACTCGTCCAGAATCAGCAATTTCACTTGCTTGTATTGCTTGATGATCTTACGGTAGGAGCCTTCGCCCCGTGCGATCGTGAACTCGCTTAGCAGGTCTGGCAATCTCACATATTTGACGGAGTAGAAATTACGGCTGGCCGCCATTCCGAAGGCGTTGGAAAGATACGTCTTGCCACTGCCTGTTGCACCGAGAATGACCACATTGTGGTAGTCCTGAATGTAGTTGCAGGTAGCCAGCCTGGTAATCTGTGCCTTGTCAAGTTTTCGGTCGGGGTGGTATTCAATGTCCTCCACGCATGCTGCGCTGATGGCGTAATCGGCTTGCTTGATGAGCCGGGCCATGCGGTTGTTCTTGCGTACCGCCCACTCCGCGTCAACGAGCAGGCCCAAACGCTCTTCAAAGGACATGCTATGGAAACCACTGTTTTTCATCTGGTCACGGAATGCCTGCGCCATTACGCTGAGCCGCATTTCATGCAGTTTGGAAATTGTGTTATCGTTTAGCATCAGTTGTTCCCCCTTTTGTAGTACTCGGCGCCGCGTGTAAAGCCGTACTGAGATGTCTCCGGGGGAGTTTCCTGTGCGGAATTGCTCTCGAGCAGCTTGTCCTGCCCGGATTTAAGGATTGCCTGTACGCTTTTCAGGCTCGGGCGGACAGTGTATGACAGCGCCTTTGCGCAAGCGGTCTCTAAGCGTTTTACGGAATACTTGTCCGCTAGTTTCAACAGAGCCATACAGGATTTGTACCCTTGTTGTTCTACCTTGTGGGCACCGAGGAAGAAGCGGACAACAACAACGGTGTTTTCCCCGATCTTTTCAGCCCAGTTGATGAACCTTTCTGAGTTCCACGTTACATACTTCTGGTGGTCCGGCGGCATATGTGCCTCAATGGTGCTGTATTGGCCGCTGCGTCCATACAGCCCGGGGTGGGAACTGATCCGGTTGCCGCCAAAGAAGGCTTCAATGACATTCTTAGTGACCCTGACGTCCACCTTTTGCTTGATATATTCATGTGGAACCGAATAATTCTGGGAATCTACGCTGACGTGGTAGTTGTGCTGCACGGTGGCAACTCGCCATGTGGCCAACTCAAAGGGCTTTGGCGGCAGTGGAAGCAGAAACGGTTTTTACTCTTCAAAAATACTGGCTCTACTACCGTCCTTCTTCTGAAAGGGCTTGTTGTTAAATTTAGTTAGCTTCTGACGAATGGCTCCGTTTAACTCATGCAACGAGAGAAACTGCTGGTTGCGCAGTGCCGCCAGGATCCATGTGGAGATGATGCCTACTGCGCCCTCAACCGTAGCCTTATCACGTGGGGATTTTATCCGGGCAGGGATAACGGCTGTACCATAGTGTTCCGCCAACTCCTGATAGGTCTTGTTAATGGTAATCTCACTTCGTGAGTGCTTTGTAATGCCGGTTTTTAAATTATCCGGGGTAAGAATGCGCGTGACACCGCCGAAGTAGTTGTAGGCATTAACATGCACGGTGATCCAGCACTCTTGGTTTTGTGACGGAAACGCCGCCACATAGGCGTAACCGCTGTAAGCCAGGACAGCAACAAACACAGGAACATTTATCAACTCACCCGTATCGGTATTTATCATGTGGGCATACTGGCCAGCCCAATCCACCTCCATGATTTCTCCAGGCTTACGGTTAATGTGCATGGTCGCTTTGGTGCTTCTGACGAACTCGCTGTAGTATTTATTGAACTGGGTGGATTTGTACGGAACTTCACCCGCCTCACGGCATTGGTCGCAGTACTCCACCCACAGTAGACCCAGTGTGACGCCGCTCTTGGCCATCTCGCGGTGGACATACTCATAGTCCGGCATCCTGTAAGTGGACTTTGCCTCGCCGGGCGGAAACAGCTTCACGGCAAGCTCTTTGTTGGTCATCTCGTCAGGTAACGGCCAACTTAGCTGACACGCTGCGGCCCGTTGCAAGACATTCGTGACGGTGTTTCTTGAACACCCACAGCTGGCCGCTATGTCCTTTTTTGTTATCTTAAGGCTGTATAGCCTCAGGATTTCTCTGTAATTGGTCATTCACATGACCTCCTATGGATTTATTTGCACTGAGTTCCAGCACATAAACCCATTATACAGAGTGTCGATTTCTGTTAGTTAGCAGTGCACAATCTGTGCGGAAGCGATGCCCACTTTCAGCGGTCGACGTGCACAATCTCAACGGTCAAACTGCACAATCCGGCCCGGCATATTCAGTCACACGTGAAGACAACAACAGCTTCCAGGCTTGATCACCCATTAGCATCAATTCCCCGTCACTCTTGAGACAAGACTTCAGCCTTTGATACCAACTCGTCAAGGAAGCATTAGCCTGACAAAGAAAAATATCTGGCTTTGTCCGCAACAGTTTATCCACTTCTTTGGCTTCCGATCTACCGTCGGGACTGATCATGCAAAGCATCTGTGTAAACAGCATCAGAGGCTCACGATAATCATCTGGGTTCCTCGCTGATGCGAACACCCTCTCTGGATTCTGAAAACCGAGACTGCCTAGAAGCAACCGAATCCCGCGCTCCATTGGGTCAGTATCAAACGAGTGTCTACATTCAACAGTGTTGTCCCATTGAGTATCCCGAAAGTAGTCAATGGCTGCATCGGGAGCAGTACAATAGCCCGACAAGGCCATGTCGGCCTTTCTTTTTGAGTACTTGATCTGGTTTCCAACAGGGCAACACACCATTAAGTCTGTACCGTCAGTAGAATATGGGATTATCTCTTCCTTGATTCGTGCGATGACAAGCTGAAACTTCGAGGGGATCCTGTCTAAGCTCCCACCAGTGCATTCCGTGCAACACCAAGTCAATGGAAGACCCTCCTTAGACGAAGATCACAGAACTAGCTTCCGATTGTGATTCGGTTCTTATATATCGCTATACCCTATGAAGCCAACCTCTTCAAGTACTCTTGTCGTTTAGACCACTGAATCACTTCAACGTCATATTGAGTAAACGCGCGGACAATGTCTGCACTTATACGCCTTTCTAGATCGTTCAGCATTACAAACATACTGCTCTCGCGTTTGCGAACCTGGCGTGTGTCATTCCAGGCAAAAAGCACCCCTGTCGCGTTATCTCGGGTAGGATTATTGATTGCGCGCAGAAGCCTTTCAGGCTCTGTCTTTGAAGCTGGAATCACGAAATCGAATCTATGTGAAAACCCACTTTTCCCTACAAATTGAACAGATGGAGTATATCGAACATCATGAATATCGAGGTATTTCTCAACGTCTTCCAGGAATAGGCTCATGACTCTACTACTAGACATCATAAACATATCATTAACGGAAATCATGGCCTGCAGAAGTGAATGTTTCTTCTGTGCGAAATCATTGAGGGTAGCTTCAATCATAAGCGCGTTCCTAGTCGTCAGAATAACCCCGAAACCATTGAGAATTGTAGTTAATACTGCCTTGCGTCTCGGAGAACTAACATCGCACCCTGCAGAAACTAAATCCCCAATTATATAAGCGTCATCAGAGAGAATAAGCTTGTCGCCTTTTTGCTTAATATAGATCTGGATATGATCATTGTGTCGATCAAGAAAGGGGGTGGTTATTTCCTTGTATCCCTCAATATCTGCAATAGTAATTTTCGATTTTAGCCATTCTATATATGCATCGACCAACACTTTACTTTCCAAGGTCAAATGGAAAACCCCCCTTGCATTTGAAGATTTCCAAAATCCGAAACCTTACAGTGCTTCAAGAAATCAAGTAGTGTCGTCTCTAGATTTGTCAGATCTGAGAATCCCCCGTTCGGCAACGGAAAGGCCCACTTTACATCAAAACCCTCACGGTAGAAATGAATGTGTGGACAAGGCACGAAAGTCCCGTCTGGATTTGAATGGGGTGGTCCATCAATATCCAACCTTATTAATACTATGTCCCTTCTGTAACGCTCTTGATAGGTGCATTTAGTAAGTTTAATCTCCCCTTTTCGGTTTACATCAAGGACAAACTTCTCTCGGCCGTCAAGAGACTCCAACTCCATTTGAGCGAAGCCACCCGCTGCTGGGAAAGTCCAGTGTCGGCTCACTACTCTCTTTGCCATAGCAATTAAGGTATCTGCCTCCAACTGTGTAATCATAGTCTCCCCTCCCAGACTTTCAATGTCAACAGACTGTGGCAAACTTGCTCGGCTCGCGTACGGCCTTTATTGAACTCAGTGATGAGTATATCTTTGACCTACGCCACCTCAGCGCAAAGCAGCTCCGCCTGTTCCAAGACTGTCCGTGTTGCCTTCTCCTGCTTATCCGGTGGATATCCGCAGAAACCCCTCAAAAACAATCTACTTCACCGCCTAGTCTAGTTCCAGTAGGAATCCCGGACATCAATTGGTCGCTCAAAGATTAGTACAAGACGTTGAGGACGAACATTAGGCTGAAGGCCAGTAACATAACGACTGTCGCCAAAGTTGGGATGAACCGTTTCCATTTCGAGATAAGAATCTACTAGTTCCAACAAGATCCCATCACCCAGATCCTTGAGCCAGGGTATCTTCTTACATTTAATCGAAACAGGAACTTCCGAAACTGCCCACTGTGCCTCCACCATCTCCACTGGCTCTACTTGACCACCAACACTGATCACACCGGGGTGGAGGCGGTGGATGTGGTGGAGGTAAAATCAACAATCTCCATCTGGTTTTCTATCTATACTAACCTTCACTACGACCTACGATTACATGGGTTCTCCAGATTTGCCTCGGCCACATTTAGGACACTTTCTCTCGTGGGCATCACAGCCATTGGAGCCATATACTTGACCGCATTTACTGCACTTCATTTCCCATACTCCTTGGTTGTAATGTGAGCGGCTGGGACGGTCCGTCTTTCTCACAAGGATTTGCCCCTTCTTGTTCATCTCTCCAACGTTCACAACACCAACCCCTTCTCTTCTTATCGCCTACACAACGCTGGCCACCCGATGTTCAGCCTCCACCATGACTCCATGGCGTACCTGATAATCGAGTCTTCAATGATCACGTAGGATACGTACCATTCATATTGGCTATGGGGTGGCTTGTCTCTACCTTAAGGCCAAGCTTTTCTGTCTTATCGTGGCCGTAGCTAACAGGTGCTCTTTTAGACGCTTTCTGACGTTTGACTCGGTACCGACATAGACGATGAAGAGCTGCCCCTTTTTCTTCTTAATCAGTTGAGCTCCGTTAGGGGGAGCTGTTTTCCGAACTTTGGATTTGCGGAACTTTGACAGCGGCATCGTGCTTTCGATCCAGTAGCACCCCGGCTGTTCGGGCACAAGGTGATCAAGATCATCCAACGTGTTGACTCTGAACCGATTTTCCTCGCGCTTTGCATCTACCCTTTTCCCGAGCTTGTTTAGTGCTGTCACAGTTTGTTCCAGAATTCGATCCATCTCTCGCCCTCCAAATAACTATCCAGTTTGACCTTTAGAGTGTCCTCCACAACACTTTTTGAACTTCTTACCACTCCCACAGGGACACGGGATGTTCCTCTCAGTCCCTTTCATTCCGATCCTGACCTTGGAAGTCTTGGGATCCGGATACTCCTTGGTTGTAGTCCTGAACAATGTTCGTTTACTAAGTGCTCCGAGACTTACTAACTCCCTCTCAATATCCTGAGCCTCAGCATTCTCTTGTTCCGTCCATTCTGTGGCATCTAGATAAGCAATGTCTTCAGATCTTTCATCAGTAGAAAAGCCAGTTTCTGTAGCGATACCAATAATATCTGTCGCAGCTGGGTACTTCAGTTTCAGTACACGTAAGTACCGTTCTAGTAAATCTCCCCTCAACTCTCTGTAGTCTTTCACTGGGGTACCACCGTACCTAGGGAGAAGCAAGAACAGATAATACGGATCACCTGGTTTTGACGGAAGGATTATTCGAGTTGCTCGATAATTATTTGGTGTCTTAGCAATCAATTCATGTATTGAATTTGCCAGAAACCGACGACGTGTCCGGTTTTCCTTTGCCAGAAATCTAAATATTATTTCTTGGCTTTGGATGCTGGGATGCGACAGTTTGTAAGATGTTCCAGTAGTTACATGAAATGTGAACTTTTCAATCAGTCTGTCCCATGAATAACTGATCTCATTTGCTTTGATTTGAGCTAGTCTAGAGGGGTGTCTGGCAAACTCTTCCCAAATGCCCTCATCAATACAAATAGCATTTATCTCTTTCTCAGGCTTGGGAAAGAAGGTATGCTCCCCTGCCTCGTCACTGTTTTGTAGGTAATATCCCAGTAAGTCATCTTCTCCTGAAGCCATAAACAGCTTTCCACTTAGGATAAACTGTTCCTTCTTGGTCAGATATTGTACAAAATCGAAAATAGTGTCCACTGTCCGCATAACTATCTGCAAAGACGTGTCATCAAATACATGGACATAGCCCTTGGCGGGGTTAACCTGACCGATAGCGAACGGCGTGCACTGGTGTTCTCTAGTTCTGATATGCAAGTCCCCGACTAAACGTGGCCAGATCATGAGACTTCCGGTTCCACCATCAAAGAACTCAATACATTTTTTTACTACCCCATGAGCAACCACAATCCGGTGAACTATTGCTTGTTCTTTTGGCGGTATAGCAAGCGGAAAGGGCTGTTTACATCTTTTGTCCAGATAAATGGTATTTGGATACTTGAATATCCATCTCTCTGCGCCCCATATCTGCTCAGCAGCCCCATGCACCGCCCTTCTATACCATCTACTCCAATCGAGTTCAGCATCTCCGGTATTCGGGTATTCACATCGCTTATCAGAGAAGATAATGACGTGGTTCTCGAACACGACCAAGAGGTCGCAGAGTTCCTTACCGTCACCTTTGGCTTCGGATCGCTTCGCACTTGTTCTCCCTTGGTCACGGTATATGTTTGGATAGCTCCATAGTGAAAGAAATGTTTCACTACACAAGCGAGAGAGATGTTTTTCTGCCGGAGTCAAGCCACCGGACTTCTCAATTACTGTCTCTGGATAATTAACTTCCATAAGCACTATTCCTTCCTTGTTTCGGCCCAAGGGAAGGTGTTAGAGTCTATCAGTGACTCTTAGAAACGATATATAGCATCATGCCACCTCAGCGCAAAGCAGCTCCGCCTGTTCCAGTACCGTCCTGGTTGCCTTCTCCTGCTTATCCGGTGGATACCCGTACTTCCGCAGAATCCGCTTCACCATCGTCCGCAGTTTCGCCCGTACGCTATCCTTCACGGTCCAGTCAATCGTGGTGTTCTTCCGCACCGTGGTAACCAGTTCCTGTGCAATTCTGCGTAACACATCATCGCCCAGAATGGCCACCGCGCTATCGTTGACCTCCAAGGCATCGTAGAAGGCTAATTCGTCTTCGGCTAACCCCAGATTCTCGCCGCGTCGGTCTGCCTCACGCATCTGACGAGCAAGCTCGATCAGTTCCATAATCACCTGGGCTGTCTCAATGGACCGGTTGTGGTAAACTCGCATTGCCCTCTCCAGCATCTCAGCGAAGGAACGAGCCTGAACTACATTCTTTCTGCCGCGAACCTTAATCTCATCATTAAGGAGCTTCTGCAATAGCTCTACCGCCAGGTTACGCTGGGGCAGTTCCCTAACCTCGGCGAGGAACTCTTCCGACAGAATGGAGATGTCCGGTTTCTGCAGTCCAGCCATAGCGAACACGTCCACTATCTGATCAGGGGCAATCGCATTCGAAACAATTTGTTTTACGGCCTGGTCAAGCTCCGCATCCGCCCGGGGACTGCGAGCTGTTGCCTTGACCAGAGCTACCCGCACAGCCTGGAAGAACGCCACTTCATCCCTGATCCGTATGGCCTCTTCGTGCGGCACGGCCAACGCGAAAGCTTTTGAAAGCTCGTTAACGACCTTGACTAAGCGCTCCTTACCCTGCTCTTGGGCAAGGATATGCTCCTGAGCGCCGGGCAGCAGAGCAAGTCTCTGCACCGGGGTTCCGCTGACAAACAACGAATAGTCGAATCCGTGGAAAAGATTCACGCAGATCTCATACTTCTCAAGCATCACGGCCACTGCTTCTTCCTGATCCAGAGCAGTGTTCCCTCTACCGCCACTAGCGGTGTAAGTCCCCATAGCCTGCTTCAGTTGATCGGCCAGGCCCAGATAATCTACAATAAGGCCCCCGGGTTTATCCTTGAAGACCCGGTTTACCCGGGCAATTGCCTGCATTAGACCGTGACCACGCATAGGCTTGTCAACGTACATCGTGTGCAAAGACGGAACGTCAAAACCCGTAAGCCACATATCTCGAACAATCACTATTTGCAGAGGATCAGATGGATCCTTGAAGCGAAGTGCCATTGCCTCACGCCGGGCCTTGCTGCGGACATGCTGCTGCCAATCAACAGGATCAGTTGCTGAGCCGGTCATGACGACCTTGATCGCGCCATCCTCATCATTATCACTGTGCCACTCAGGACGAAGCTTCACGATAGCACTATAGAGATCCACACAGATGCGGCGACTCATGGAAACCACCATGGCCTTGCCCTGCATCGCCTCTAAGCGCCGTTCAAAATGGTCAATCAGATCCTTGGCGATCAGATCTAGGCGTTTCTCAGTACCAACAATAGCTTCGAGCTGAGCCCACTTCGACTTAAGCTTCTCCCGAACCGTTTCTTCCTCGCCTTCAGTGACTTCTTCAAATCCCGGATCGAGGTTGGGTATTTCCTCTTCCTTGAGATCGAGTTTGGCCATTCTGCTTTCGTAATATATTGGAACCGTCGCGCCATCCTGCACGGCCTGCTGAATGTCGTAGATGCTGATGTAGTCGCCGAATACGGCTCTTGTATTCCGATCAGTCAGTTCGATAGGTGTTCCGGTAAAACCGATAAACGATGCGTTGGGCAGAGCATCTCTTAGATTCTGGGCAAAACCGTAACTTAGGTGGCCCTTACTGGCATCGAGTTTACTTTCAAAGCTGTACTGGCTACGGTGAGCCTCGTCAACAATGACGATGATATTCCGGCGTTCCGAAAGAACGGGGAAACGCTCGCCTTTTTCCTCCGGTAGGAACTTCTGAATGGTGCTGAAGACAACGCCTCCAGAAGCCACCTGCAAGAGCTTGTGGAGATGAGCACGCTTCTCGGCTTGTATCGGGTTCTGCCTTAGCAGATCTTTGCAGCGAGAAAAAGTGTTGAAGAGCTGGTCGTCCAGGTCATTGCGGTCCGTGATCACGACTAGTGTGGGGTTACCCATCGCCGGATCGAGAACTACCCTTCCCGCATAAAAGGCCATTGTCAGGCTCTTACCAGATCCTTGGGTATGCCAGATCACACCAGCTCGCCGATTTCCAGTGACGATGGTGGCCTGCAGGGTACTTTCCACTGCCTGGTTCACCGCGTGGAACTGATGGTACCCGGCTAATTTCTTGGCTATCTTCCCCCGGTCTTCTTCAAAAACGATGAAGTAGCGGAGATAGTCCAGGAAACGTCTCTTCTCAAAGATCCCCCTCAATAGCACCTCAAGTTCGAGTGTTCCTGGAGGTGCGGGGCTTTCTCCTTCAATAGTGCGCCAGGGCAGGAACCATTCTTGGTCTGCAGTTAGCGAACCAAAACGTGCTGTCAGTCCGTCCGAGACTAAAAGTACTTCATTGTAGGCAAAGAGTGCTGGGATTTGGTTCTTGTAAGTTTGGAGCTGGTTGAAGGCAGTCCAGATGGTAGCCTCTTCGTTGGTGGGGTTCTTGAGTTCGATTACTACAAGGGGTATTCCGTTAACGAAAAGAACGATATCTGGCCGGCGGTTAATCTGGCCGCTGGTGACGGTGAACTGGTCAACGGCCAGCCAGTCATTGTTGTCTGGGTTATCGAAGTCCACCAGGCGTACCCGATCCCCTACTATCCGCCCCTTTTTATTGATATGTTCCACCTCAACCCCGTCGACAAGCATCCGATGAAAGGCTCTGTTGTTAGTGGTGAGGGACGGAGAATCAAGTAGAGTTACTTTTCGTAGGGCCTCATTGATTACTGACGGAGGCAAATCAGGGTTAAGCCAGGTTAGAGCCTGGTGAAGGCGTTCCAAGAGAAGAACCTCATCGTAGCTCTCACGCTCCGCTCCTGGTTCTTCCGGGGCAATGGACGGACCATGGGAAACCATGTAGCCGAGGTCGGCTAGCCAGTCCAGAACCACATTCTCAAGGGTCAACTCTGATATCCTGGTAGTCATAACTTGGCCTCCACGTACTTCTCGGCATCCTTAATCCGGATCCCACCAGAGATGAGTTTGGGCAGGAGGGTGTCGCGGATGGCAGCTAGAACGATTGACTCCTCTTCCAGAACAAAAATCATACTATCCAAAGGGTCGGATAGGCTTTGAAATTGCTCATAAAGAATCTCTCCTGGAAAGACTAGACTTATTGCATTAATATCCTTCTTGGAGACTGATCCAAACACGGTTCCTCCTCCATCAAATGCATCCCAAAGATTGATCTTATTTTTAAGAAAATACAAGACATAACCATTGTGTTCGACCGAACCAAGAGCTGCAAGACCTCGTCCTATTGCACATCTCTCCTTAGCTACATTGAGGGCACCAACGGGTGCCCGAACGCTGAGGAGAACTTGGCCCTTGAAAGCTACGCGGGTTGGGTCAGTACAGTAGACCCGACGTGTTGGAAAACGGAAGCCAAAGTCGCGTATTCCTTGAAAGAAAGGTAGCCCTTCTTCAGCATCATTGTACGTCTCGCCCGGCGGAGACTGTCCCATAACGACTTTGAAGACCTCACCCAAGGAGACTACTCTCCATCCCTCAGGAATTGGCCCTAATTCCGAATCCACAAAATTGTCAGGGAACAACGCTGCAATCTCCGGAGCCAGCCCTTCCGGTTCCCTACCTTCCGCCTTAGCCTTCACCGGGTCAAAGTCCACGAACCAGGACTTGAACACTGCTTGGGCTATGGCCTCTAGGGTTTGATTCATTTGGCGGTTAAGATCGATCTTGTCATCGAGTGCACCGAGGATCGATACAATAGCTCGTTGATCGCTGAGTGGGGGCAAGGGAATAGGTAATCCTTTCAGAATAGACAAGTTGATCAACGGTACCGATGAACCAGTGTTTTGTTGTCTGATATGGCTTACCATGAGAGGTGAGGAAAACCAATAGAACGCAAAACTACTATCGATTATTGACGAGTCAAGCCTCGCTCTCAATTGTTTGTTAGAGATGATGTACTTTCTGTAGTTTGAATTAGTAGGAATGACGCCTACCTGACCCAGCGATCCAGCCGCAGTAAAGATTAGGTCGCCAGGTATTGCCTCACATCCACGGAGCTCTTGAGCTTTCTCTTCCGAAACAAAGACAAAACCATCGTCAATAAACTTTTTCATATTGGTCGTCAGATTATTGCCCCTGATAACTGGTACCCCGATAGGCACAAAAAACCTCATCCCAATATTCGACCCAAACGGGCCAGATACAACGGCTCTCCCATTAGATTTTACATCATCGAGAGTAACCCATTTCCACGAATCAGGGAGATCCTTGATTGTCATAGTGTAATACCTCTAAGAGAAGTCCAAATTCTTTGCTCCAACTGATGAGACTCCGCAAACTGCTCCTCTAGCTTCGTCCTAAGTCGGCCCATTTTCTCTTGAAAAGGTTCATCGTCATCCTCGATGTCTTCGGCGCCTACATAGCGGCCTGGTGTGAGTACGAAGCCGTGAGAAGCAATATCATCTCTATTTACCGACTTACAAAAACCAGGTAAATCCTTATACTCCCCTGCCCCTTCATCCCCCCGCCAAGCGTGATAAGTACCGGCGATACGTGCAATATCCTCGGCAGCTAAATCTCGATGAACCCGGTCAATTAACGTGCCAAGCTTTCGTGCGTCGATGAATAGGGTCTCATTTCTACGATCACGGAATCTGCCATTACGCTTACTACGTGCTAAGAACCACAGGCAAACTGGAATTTGAGTTGAGTAGAACAACTGACCCGGCAGTGCAACCATGCAGTCAACGAGATCATCCTCAATCATGGCTTTCCGAATGTCCCCCTCACCGGACTGATTACTGGACATGCTCCCGTTAGCCAAGACAAATCCGGCTATTCCGTTCGGAGCAAGGTGATGGATGAAGTGCTGCACCCAGGCGAAGTTGGCATTGCTCACGGGTGGTACACCGTACTTCCACCGGACATCTTCACGAAGATGCTCTCCACCCCAATCACTGGAGTTAAACGGTGGGTTAGCCAGAACGTAGTCGGCTTTAAGATCCTTGTGAAGATCGTTGTGAAAAGAATCTGCGTGTACCTTGCCGAGGTTGCCATCAATTCCACGGATCGCTAGGTTCATCTTGGCAAGACGGCGGGTGGTTGGGTTTGATTCTTGACCGTAGATCGAGATGTCCCCAATACGACCGCCGTGCTCTTTTATAAACTTCTCACTCTGTACGAACATGCCGCCGGAGCCGCAGCAGGGATCAAAGACCCGACCCTTATAGGGAGCTAGCATTTCCACCAGAACCCGGACCACACATCGCGGAGTATAGAATTGCCCACCCTTTTTCCCCTCTGCGCTGGCGAACTGACTAAGAAAATACTCATAGACCCGTCCGAGGATGTCCTTCGATCGATTCTCCTTATCACCAAGGCCAATAGTGCCCACAAGATCCATGAGTTCGCCAAGCCTTTGCTTATCCAAAGCTGGCCGTGCGTAGTCTTTCGGTAGAATACCCTTCAACGATGGGTTATCCCGCTCGATCGCCACCATAGCATCGTCTAGGAGCTTCCCAATCGTCGGTTGCTTAGCGTTATCCTGAAGGAACGACCAGCGGGCTTCTTTGGGTACCCAGAACACGTTCTCCGCTCTGTACTCATCTGGATCCTCGGGATCAGCACCTTGGGCTACCTCAGCCTGTAGTTGCATATAGCGCTCTTCAAAGGCATCGGATATGTACTTCAGAAAGATTAGGCCCTGCACCACATGCTTGTATTCGGCAGCGTCCATATTGTTTCTGAGCTTATCGGCCGTCTGCCACAGAACCTGCTCAAAACCTAGATTGGCACCGTTGCCGTTGCTGCCGTTTTTCTTTTTACCCTTCGCCATTCACTGCTACTCCTTACTTCTTCTTGTAAACGTTGAGGCCTATCTTGATCTCCTCGGAACCTGGAACAGACTGATTACCCTCTGAGGAAGCGATAATGATGGACTTGCCAGAAGATGAGACCCCGAACTCCTTGCTCAAGTCCACCTTGATGGTCAGAATGCTCCCGTCAACCTTCATTTCTACGTTTTTCACGTGTTCACCCTCCATAACCACAATTGTCCATAAACTTGACTAAAGCCATTACTCGATCTGGGAGTTGCCGTCAGAACTGAGCGTCACCGTCTCAGCCTGGAGTTTTTGTAACTGCTCCACTCTGCCTCCACCAGCTCCACTGCCTCCACTTGACCGCTAACACTGATCACACCGTGGTGGAGGCAGTGGAGCTGGTGGAGGCATGAATCAACAGATCTCCATCTCGTTTTCAATGTCTGGTAAATCGTCTCAAAAACCCTAAGGTTGCTCATTAGAGAGGTAAAATCAAAAACCCAGGTCATCTTTGGTTGATATTACCTTCAGCCAAATTCGTTACCCCGACAGAACATTGGTCCTCATTAGCTGAAGGAGCAGGTCCTTCAGCACGTCAAAAGCAATACCTCCGCCCTTTTTCTTCATCAATTCTAAGGCTTTCCTCCACCGCTTTTCGTCTCTCGAAGCTTCCAGGAATTCATGGCCTTCCCAAGTTAAATGCTTTGGTTTCCACTCGAATCCGTCAAAAGACGAGAGATTAACGGCCTCAACCAAGCCAGCATCAGCAAGGATCATTACGTGGTAGGCCGCCTGCTCCGGGCTGTAGCCCGGAATATCGAGTTCCACCCACCCCATAGGTTCCGGATGTTCTTCAATTTTAAGCAGAATCTGGCGCACAAGGTTCATATCCCGATGCATAACCTATCCCCTCCAGTCATCCACATCTACAATTCCGTCTTCCCTTACCCAGTAGTAAGAGAATCGTGTAACCGGCTGCAACCACGTAATCTTCGCCGCCAGCTTCCGGTAACGAGGATAATCCGGTAGCGCGATGGCAAGTTTGGCAAATTCGCTCTCACCGCGCCAGGCCACTATTTCAAATAGCGCCCCCTTAAACCAATGTCCTGCCTGGGTTGACGGATGGGTTTTGGGGGTTCCTTTCGGAAAACCCTTTACCGTTACCCACAGAGTCCTGGAATCCTTTGTCGCCTCAATATCCTTCCCGTGTTCTTTGCTGCGGGTATCGGCGGCGCGAATAATCGAATAACCTTGCTTGGTTAGGAATTTAACCACCATACCTTGCACATTGCCTTCCCACGACCAATGCTCGTCTAGTGTAAGCGGTGCAAGTAGTCTTTGTGGGTGGTCTAGGGTAGCGGACTGTGGTTTAGTAGATGGGGACATACGACTGAAGGAGCCAAGCCAAAAGTTTTGGATCTTACCACCTACTGTGTGCCTGTCAACTAAGCCTTCAAGCATCAATCGTCGGCACCGACTGTTCGCCTGCTGCCGATGTTTCAAACCAAGAACTAGAGCAAGTTGATCATCATCAATACCGCCCGGGTGTTGACTCAGGTAGTCAATAATTCGGTCGCGAATGGTAGGCACCGTTATCTCTCCTTACTGATCTAGCTATCGGTGTATCAGCAGATAATACTGTAGCTCACTTTTTTATGCGGGTATAATGTCTATCCAGTTCCTTCAAAATCTCTGTACTATAGAATATCTTCGATGGCCCTCGCTTGCTCTCAGAGTCAAGGTAGCGGACTTTGCAGTATCGTTGCCCATGCTGGCTGGAATCTTCAAGGTCTCTCTTAATCCCATAAAAGCGGCCATCTTGCTTAAAATCAGAATACCTGTTACGAATCTTTCCAATTAATGCCTTGTATGTTAACGGGTATTTCGCCCTGATAACATCCTCCTCTGACACCTTTACGGTTAGGATATCTTCACCATTACCATACTGCATCTTCAAAGCTGAACCATGGGCTGAGGACTTAACAAAACTGGTTTTTATCTCTAAGGCCAAGCTATACGGATTATCCTCATCCGGTAGAAAATTGTCCTCTTCCCTACGAAAATAGTCTAACAGGCGTTGTATTTCCTTATCATGGCCGCGCACAGAAAAGCTGTCCGCTTCTGTGGGGTGGAAGAATGACATCGGCATAAGAAAAAAATTATACTGCGTTAAATCCACATCAAACCATTCAGTTACGGCTGTGATATAGTTCTTTAGACCGGCAGTGCCTATCTCTTGCACCCTCTTGCTAAACTGGGAACTCTTGTTAATATAGTGAACCGCATTATCACGAATTTCTATCAAAAATTCTATATTCTGCCTACAGTGATCGTCTATCAGCTTTTTGGCAACAAGCCGGTCGATAGCCTTATGAATATCTATTGTCCGAGGATTTCCGGAGTGGTTTAGTACGACAAATCCATTCTTGTTGACTTCCTGTATAGACCTAATCTTATTATTATCAAGCGAAAGGACTTCAGCCTTTAAGAGCAGCTCCCAGGCATTAACAAGTAGTATTGAGAAAGTCTCTTCCCTGTACCGGAAGTCAGGCTTATTATAGACTTCAATTGCTGAAATACAGGCAGCTACGGATTTTTCAAGTATAGCTCTCACTCTTCCACTTAGCTTTACCTCTGGGAATTGATAACCAACTATCCTTCGGCAAGTCTCCCCCGTGGCATTTGTGTAATAGTAGCCGGGTGGCTTCTTCCCATTGTCTTGGAAAAGGAACCCATCTTTTCTTAGGCTTCGCACCATTCCAGCAGGCTGATCACTAATAGTTTTCAGTTCTTGAACTGTGGCTTCCCGTTTGTAAGTCAAAATCAGGAAGGCGAGTTTTTTGCATGGCTTTCTTGGACAACCCTCAAAAGCAATGACTTCATCAATCAACGCAGGGTTTTCCTTTAAGTAGCTATACTGTTTGAGGCAGGTCTTAATAGCCTCTTTCCGTTCCTCAATCCGTTCCGTGATAGTAGTCATACAAGTGCCTACAGGCATTCACTCCCATCAGTCTTGGACATAAGCCACGCCCTGCGCCTTGATGTCTGCCAACCGTGAAGGTCCGATGCCGGATACCCGCGACAAATCATCCAACGATCTAAACGGTCGCAGCCGAATGATCTCCTCTGCCCGAGCTAGACCGATATGGGTAATTAGCTGAAGCTCATCGAGAGAGGCTGTATTAAGGTTGATTTTGGAGCCGGTGGTGTCTGAAGAAGGTGAAGGCTGAACAGGTGCTGGCTGCACTGTAGGCTGAGCAACTGAGCGTTGCGTGGTCACTGAATAACCCGCGTTAGTCAACGAGATGACAACGCTACCATGAAGATCCGTGCGATAAATGGTGATCCCGGCAGCCCCCAGCTTAGCCAGGGTCTCCGCGTGAGGATGGCCGTAGCGGTTATCAACCCCGACCATAATCACCGCGACTTCCGGGCTAACCCGAGCCAGGAAAGCATCAGTCGTTGAGGTCCTGCTGCCGTGATGACCCACTTTCAGTATGGTGGCGTCCAGGTTCTTGTGCAATATGGCCCCTTCCCCATCAGCTTCCGCATCACCGGTGAAGATAAAGGATGCCCCGGGGCAGGTTAGCTTCGTGATCACCGAGGCGTTGTTCAAATCTGAATACGTCTTAGTAGGACCAAGAACTTCAAACTTACAACTACCAAAGATCCAGGACTGGTTAGCGGCTTTTTGATAGGTACCACCTGCGGATTTGACCCCACTGTCGTACCGGGTGAAGGCCTGGGTTGTGTGATCAACACCGGAATCAACAACAAGCTCCACGTCATAAGCAGCAAAAACGGCCGGTAGACCGCCGATGTGATCTGCGTGGGGATGTGTGGCGATCAGGATCTCAATGTCGTCCACGTTTCGGCTCTTTAAGTAGTTGACCACCGTGTCCCCATAGCCCACATCGCCCGCGTCGATCAAAATGTCCACGTTGTTAGGGAGCTCAATGTAGATCGCGTCACCCTGGGACACGTCGATGAAGTGTATCTTTGTGGTTATTGATCCTGAGGGTGTGCTTACCGTTGAAGTGATGGTGATGGTCTGGCTGGGGCCGTCCCATTTGACGTCCGCTCCCAGGGCCTCACTGACGAACCGGAGTGGAACGAGGGTGCTGCCGTTTATCACCTTACCGGGTACGGCTAGAGTAACAGCTTGCCCATTGCGGTACGCGGTGGTCGATCCGATCTTCAGCTGGATCTGGGTGCTTCCCTTGCTGGCTTTGACTGTTTGGGTTGCACCGTCCCAAACTACTGTGGCACCGAGGGATTCAAAGATGCCTCTAAGTGGCACCAGGGTTGTGCCTTGTTCCATCCTGGGTGGTACTTGGTAGGTTAGCGCCGTCCCGTCCACAAAGACCTTCGGTGCGGCCATCGCGGGAAGGGCCAGCACCAACACCAGAAACAGCGTAAGACAAACCGATAATGCCCAACGTCTCATTAGGCCACCCCTTCGCCCCCAGTGTTTTCCTTGTTCGACACAGAGTTACTATATCCTGCCAGTTTGGCCAGATATTTCGCCTGTGTTCATAATATCAGGTGGCAGTGACAAGGGGCTGTCACTAACTCAAACAACCATTAAACGGAAACTACCCCACTGCTGCCCAAATCACCCATTAACTAACTGGCATTAGACGGAGGATCATGCTATGATTTTCCAAATTAGGCTGAGAGGGGTAGGTTTATTATGTATCGTGAAGGTCGTACCGTCGAAGTGTCAGGTAGCGCTTCTGTTTCTGCACCTCCCGATGTATTCACAGTAATACTAGAGGTCTCGTCTACTCGAGATTCTGCAAGTCTGGCCCAGGGTGATGTAACCGGTCAATGCTCCAAGCTCATCGATAGTCTAATCAACCTGGGTCTTCAAAAAAAGGCCATCTCTACCGAGCGCTTTTCCGTTACACCGGATTATGAATTAATCTTTGATGATAACCGCAGAGAGGTAAAGCTAAAGGGCTTTAAAGCATCAAGCTGGATGACTATTAACAGCAGAGAGCTAGACTTAGCCGGTCGGATACTTGACGTCGTAGTTGATGGAGGTCTCACGCAAATCCATTCCGCAGGCTTCGGTGCCACCAACTGGCAAGAGCACGCCTATGATGCTCTTCGGGATGCCGCTAAGGATGCACGGATGAAAGCAATTGCGATAGCTGAGGGTCTAGGTGTTAATCTCGGGAACGCGGTAAGTGTCACAACCGATTCAAATGATCACCGTTCCTACTATAGGCATGAGTTAGATGAAGCACGTTATTGCCGTTCGGAAACATCGCCCGTTGCAACCCCTGATGCTATTAAGGGTGCTGCCACTATCAGAGCCACTTTCAAGCTGCTCACTGGTTCAAGTAAGGTCTTTCAATTCACGAACAAAGATTCAAATCTATGGTTCAATAGCTTCCAACCTAACAGAAGAGGTAAGCGTATTGAGGATGTAATTAGCCTATCTGAGAATCTAAGATTGGAAGTATCAGTTGAGGATTTAGATGGTAATACCGTTGTCCAGCGTGCAGTACTTTCTGCACTTAACAAGGGACAGCCCGGGTTAAAGGTAATCGAGGGGAAGGAAGATTGGCGTCAACAGCTCGGTACCTATGGCGGCGACTATCTACTAGTAATTAACAGGGTGTCCTATGTATAGCTGAGAGAACGAGGATTGGCAGGATGACCGACGATCAACGGAAAACTGTCGAGCAACAGCTGGACTTCCTCTATGATAAGCAGGAAGAGCTGATTGAGTTGTACCGACCGTCCCACACGAAGATTCATCGGCTTCGTATTTTTTTCCTGTCTGTTATGGTCCTTGGGTACTTTCTAGGTTCAGGCCTAGCGATGGAGTACATCTACTCACAATTTCCATACTCGTATGAAGCGGCGACCCGGCAGCGACAGTCGAGTCTTTCTTTTTTGATTGTACTGGCAGCCACATTTGTTATTGGGAAGTTGCTGTTAGATTCTACAAAGCCCACCAAGGACATGATCAAGCTGGAACTTGAATTCGAAGAAATCGACCGAGTGGTTAAGCTGAAGCAGAGGCTAATCGGGTTCAGAGGTTTTAATCCAGATATTACTGGACGTCGCATTTATTATGGCGCTGGGCCTGACTTCTACCTAAAGGACGGACTTACCGCAAGTGATACTAAGGATGTAGCAAGTGTGGTAGCCCTAATGCCTCGGAGATGTCCGTGGAATACGACGGACAGTCAACCGTGGTCGGTTTCTCGATCACAAGGAGCCTCAGACTGATACGCATTCGCTTGCTCGTTCAGAATCATGCAACGCGCGGGGTGAAGCCATTGCAAAATGAACACCACTGGCCCACGTACCGCCGTCTCTTCGCCCAGGCGGTCAACCTGGAGAACGCCGGAGCGACGAAGGCGGCGCTGGAGATCTACTATGAAATCGTCGACAAGTACTGGCCCATCGGGGCGGAGTATTATCGGCGGCCGGCGGCGTTGCTGGAGGCTTCCGGTGATCACGAGGGGGCTCTTGTGTTTGTGCGGTTTGCAGTTTTGAACCATCTCCACCTTGAGGGCGAGGCGAAGGATTCGGTAATGGCCGAGTTCGGGCCGTGGGTGAAGCGGCTGGCTGTGGGGTTTGGGATTGAGGAATCAGACTACGTTGTCGAGGGGGATGAAAGCAATGGAGAATGAACAAGTCAATGACCTTGACGAAAGAGTGACCAGCTGTTCACTATGTCACCGGTTAAAGGATCATAGAGAAAGCCGGGAACTACTAAAACAATTTGGAGACTTTGAGCATTGGAATCAACCTGTACCCGGCTTTGGTGATGTTAATGCACGCCTTCTGACACTTGGATTGGCTCCCGGAGCACATGGCGCTAATCGTACTGGGCGTGTTTTTACGGGCGATTATGCCGGAGATAGGCTATACGAGGCTCTCCATCAGTTCGGTTTTTCAAACCAAGGCGGATCGACAAGCCGAGATGATGGAATGCACCTTAATGATGTGTACATCACCAACATTGTTCGGTGTGTTCCACTTGACTTTGACACCCTGCCCCACGGAAATCCAGTGAACTCAAGGCTTTCAGGGCATGTAAAAGAGACGTATCACTACATTCCCCCAATATATGCCAG
>QZJF01000015.1 GCA_003599255.1 candidate division WWE3 bacterium
CGGAAATAAAACTTTTTTGTATCAAGTTTGCTCTTTTCGTATTCAGTGAGTTTTTCCTGGAGATGTTCGCAATTTTTCCCTAATGTCTTAAGAGTGTTACTTAATTCCTTTCTTTTCTTTTGGGATTCATTGATAAGTGAGTTAAGTTCTTCTCTTTTTAGATTAACAATGTTTCTGAAGTCCGCAACTTCTTCCGGGTCATAACTATTTTCATAGTTAGTCAGAATATTATTGTTCTTAATGATATTAGTGTTGTACTCAAACTGTCTTTTGTATAGGTCGTCTTCCAATTTATATATTTCGATTCCTGTTTCCTTTGACTCCTTTAGAAATCCACGAATATCTCTTGTCAGATTTGTATTATCCAGAATATAAATGAATTGACCGGAAATTTCAGCGTATCTGACCTGTTCGAGCAGTTTTTTTGCGTGCTCGGTGTTGTAAATATCAAGTGCCTCCAAGTCCAGAATTAGTTTGTTTATCTCTGTATTAATTCTTGAGAGGTTTAGTTTTACAAGTCCAACCAGACTCTTTTGTTTGTATTTTAGTTCAAGAGCCTTTTTTACGAAGTCCGGATCTGTTGAACGTTTTAAGTAGAATACAAATCCCAACGCAGTCAAAATCAACAGCAAACCAGTTGATATTAAAATATACGGGTCGAGTTCTGTCAGAATTAAAATGATATTTTCCTGATTAAGCATCAAGGGATTATACCCTATAGTAACGGAAAAGTCAATCTCATGGATTGATTAAATTAACTAATTTAATTGCAATTAAACTGTGTTTCTGTTATCAATAACTGATGGGTAAAAAGAAGGTACTTTTTTTGGATAGGGACGGTACTCTAATAAGAGAACCGGAAAACGGTGTGATAGATAAGTTATCAGATTTTAGACTTTTACCTGATGTTATTGAATCTCTTGGAAAGCTGAAGTTTGCAGGATATACCTTTGTCATAGTGTCAAATCAGCCGGGTTTGGGAAAAGGGCGAATAAATCCTGAGGGTTTTTACGAGGTTCATAAAGAAATGCTTAAGCTTTTTGCCATGGACAAGATTTTTTTTGATGAAGTACTTTTCTGCCCCCACAACGAGGAAGAGAATTGTGAATGCCGAAAACCAAAAACCGGATTACTTACCGAATACTTGAGAAACAATGATATCGACATGGAAAGATCATTTGTCATAGGAGACAGGCATACCGATATCGAACTTGCAAAAAATCTGGGTGTTAAGTCGGTCAGGGTTTCAGCGGAGAATGACTCTGACGCGTATTTCACTTCCAACTCATGGAAAGAGATCGTCAGATATATTCTGGACTATCAGTTTTAACTTGACCTGACATATACGTACTGGTTTATAATTGAGCTGAATGATCGCACCCGTACAGCAGGAAAAACAGCCGCAAAATCTTGTCTTAATCATTTTCTTTCTTTTGTCGTTTGTAGTCACCATAATGGGATTGCATGTTTACACCGAGGTAGAGAGAAGCCGCAACAGGGCTGAGCCTATACCGGAATTAGATAAAAGGAAAGACAGTCAGAACATCCCCTCTAATACTGCACCCAGAACAAAATTTGTGCCGAAGGAATTCGTTATAGGTAGATATATTACATCCGAAAGTAACAATGTGTACTATCTCAAGGAAGGCAACATATGGGGAGCAGTTGTAAAAGATCTGGCTCTGCTGGATAACAAACTGTTTTTTGATTATTCTGAGGATATTGTTGAATTTGATGTAGCCCCGAACAACAAATTAATAGTTTTTACGGTCAGGAGGCATGCATATTCCGACAATTTATATGGAGATTATGAAAGTGACACTGTGCTCATTAAAAATATGGAGACACAGGATGTAAATGTGTTGTTCGAGACTGATCTGGGAAGGGACGCTTCACTTTCCTCAGTGAAATTTTCTGATGATGGAAAGAAAGTGGTTTTCACTAATAATGCCGTATGGGTTGCAGAAGTCGGGACCTATAAACTAAAGAAAACGGAAGGATTAAAAATTGGATCATTTTGTCAGCTGTATGATATCCAGGAATTTTCACCCGACAATAAATTAGTTTTAGTGAGGATGGGATGTTACGAGGGGGCTCTTCAAAGAATATTTAATCTTGGTGATATGTCTCAGCTGGCCGAGTTTGATAACGGATATGTAGGCGGCGGCAAATTTGTTGCTGATTTTATTGACAACCAGGACGTACTTGTCGTGAATACGGACGAGTATGAGATGAGAAGTACTGAGTTCGGAAGTCTGTTTTATATTGAGAATATCTTTACCGGGGACAAATTAGATATTTATAAAAGTGCCTATAGGTATCATTCGGTTACAGGAAAAACAGGAAATAAAGTGTTTATACACAGTTCCGGCTCAGGAGATAAAGCACAGGGAGAATATGTGGTCTTTGATCTTGCTACCCGCAGTATGACTCTTTACACAAGCTCAATTCGGGGATTAGTTGTCACTTCACTGGATAAGAAAAATTTGCTGAAATTGGGGAACCTGCAAAACACCGATCTTGCCGATTACATTCTGATATCTGATTCTGTAAGGGCTCGGACCAACTCTGATGCACCGAGGATAGACGTTAATTGAAAAGCTTTTAATCCTTGTAAAAGATAGTGACCGGTAATTTGTGTTCCTTGTGAGTCTTTTTATAGTCGTTGATAATTTTTGAATACACTTCCGAGATTTCAGTAAGCCGTTTTATTTTGTTTCCTATTTTTACTTTTGGATCAACTATCCTGATTTTCTTGGGAAAAACTTTTGTCGGATTTTTGCGGTCTTCATAAACTGCCAGCTTATTGTTGTAAGAGGAAAGCCACTTTTTAATTTTTTTATCGGAAGAAACTTTGAGCCTGTTTATAACTTTCACATCGTCGGAAAACCAATCCTTTTCATGTAAAACTCCTTTTTTGACCGCATACTTAATCAGTTCACCAAAGTCGTTGTTAAAGTGAGCTTCCGCAGGCGAACCGTAATGCATGAGATTCAACAAATAAAAAGCGAATGAGTATGTGAAGGCCGCATCGGCATTCTTAAATATAAATTCTTTGTTAATTATTTTCAGATTTTCCAACACGAAGTCTACTTGTTGTTTTGATAGAATTTGAAGATGCAGACTGTCCCTTAGTGCATAATCCAATCTGTCTGCACAGATATCGGGGAGATTGTTTTCTAGGAACGAATATTTTTCACTGTGCAAAAGCTCGGAAGGATTGTAGCCAAGATCAGAAAGTAAACTTCCCAGGCCTGACTCAAATATAAATTTTTCCTGTTCCAGCTCGTGAAATTCAGTTCCGGTATATTTTCCCTGCAAAGCGTATGTAGAAACATGGGAGAGTGCGGTGTGTGAGACGTCGTGGATTAACCCTGCTACTTGCTCTTCCTTTGATGCTCCGAAATGTCTGAGAAGAAGATATACTCCCAGACTATGGTCGTATCTTGTGGCGTTTCTTTTCATGTCGAACAGATAGCCGTAAGCGGAAATCCATATGTTCTTAATCCTCTGCATTGCGGGATGTTTAATAATTCTAATAACGTCTTTACCCTCGATTATTTGTTCTGACCATACAATGTCGTGGATTTTCATTTGAATTCTAAGGTTTTGAGCAGGCCGTTAATATCGGATATAACTTCATATTTATCCAGAGTTGCGGAGATTTCGTTGATTGGGATGATATCTCTTGATGGTATAACTCGGAGATGTATGTAAATAGGTTTAATGGCTGCGCTGCCGGGGGACGGATCGATTTGAATCTCACAGCCGTTGAATTCTCTGAAATATCTACATTCATAAGATGAACCGCGATAAGTTATCTCTGCCGTGTATACAGCTTTGGGGCAGGCATCGTCGTAGGGACATCCGAAAACAATTTGATTCATTTCGTTAATGCTTATCCTAAGAGGGAAATTCTTGTGCTCCAAGACGAAGGATCTTTTCATATCGGTAGAGTCTACAATTTTCCATGTATTTTTATCCGGCTTCACGGTGTAGTGCAGAAATTCATTTTCAAAACCCGACTCATATATTTCATATTCCGCAAGTTTAACCGAAAGATCTTCTACTTTTATGGAAAGGTCATTAATCTTCTTTTCGAGTTTTTGGTAGGTTTGATCAACGGGGAGCTGAGGTCTTACCCCGGTAGTTGGCGGTACTAAAGAAAACCCCTGGTTATTTTCGGCCTTTCCCATGTAAAGTTTTTTGTAATACTCAGAAATCAGTCCAATAAAAAAAAGGAAGAGGACGGTGACAAAAGGCAAAATCATTACCAAAAGAAATTTCTTCTTATCCATGTTTAAATTATACGCTTTACATAGTAGGTGCGTAGGTAAAATGCAAATGGGGGAAATGCCCTTTATTATAAACATTTCCCCCGTCGCAATTAATGCTATTGTCCTAAAATTCCCCGTGCATTTCTGCAGGTAAAAGTTGAGCGATCTTGGGCATCAATTGTGTATTTGTAACCGATTGCCACGCATCTTTTACACCCGTTTCATCAAGGTCTGCGTGCAAAAGGTTATCGTCCACGGTCAGGAAGAATGGAAGCCCGATCGTTACCGCTATACTTAGCTTCTCATTTGTAAGTAGGCTGCCAAATAACCATTTAAACCCATTGTAAGTGTTGTTGATACCAACGGGGACTATGGGACAGCCTGTCTTTCCGGCTAAAAACGCTGGTCCATATTTGCCTTTGCCCATTTTTTTGGACGGTCCTCTTGTGCCCTCAGGAGCAACTGTCAGTACTCCTCCATGTGATAGATGGAGAAGTCCTTTTGCCAGTGCTTCCTGGTCGCTTTGCCCTCTTCTAACCAAAATCACACTGCCGGCCGCATTAAATAATATTACTGCCGGATTGTACCTGTATTCGTAAGCTACAAATGCCGCCATTTTTCTTTGAATCTCCAGCAGCATTACAACGGTGTCCAGGAAGTCATTGTGGTTAAAAATTATCAGGACCGGACCTTCTGTAGGCAAGTTCCGCTGTCCTTCAGTCTTGATGTCCAGCTTGAGCCTTGATAAGAGACCCAAAATGCAAACAAGAATCTTGTACATAGTTCTCCTTTTCTGTGGTGAGATTATATTGGTGAAGTTAGTTTTAGATTATACAGGACTTTTTCTTTGGGTCCATTTGCCTATAATTGATTTGCATGGATCATGTAGCCATATTACGGAGAGCGAAAATATCAAAAAATGACAACTTGTTAGGCGATATACTTATCGGGAGTAAAACTATTGAATCCAGGTGGTATGTAAACAAAATAATTCCATGGAATAAAATTCAAAAAGGGGAGAGCGTATATTTCAAAGAATCGGGATGTCCCGTAACCGTTTCAGCTACAGTAGAGGGCGTGCTCCAATTTGATTCTCTTACTCCGGATTTGATTGAGAAACTCATTGAGAAATATGGAAAGAGGATCGCTCCAAATTCAAACCTAGCCGGATTTAAGATGTGGGGCAGAAAACAGGTTAAAAAAAGATACTGTATATTGGTGTTTTTGAAAAATGTAAAAAAGATAGAATCATTTAATATAAACAAAAAGGGATTTGGAAATTCAGCGGCCTGGTTGACGGTGAATGATATTAATGAAATCAGGATAAACAAATAAAAAGGCCAGAAGTTGAATCCGGCCTTTTAGGAGTATTACTTGTTGTTAAATTTACTTATCATCTCCTCGATCTGTTCCTTCCTTCTCGCGAGATTGAATTGTTCAGCGATCATCAGTGCGATGTAAAGATCGGCAATCGAATCGAATACGTGTGACCGATCTATAAGCAGTCCGCAGGTCCACACCCATTTGGCAATGTCATCCTTGGTATTTCGGCTCGTGTTGTAGAGATCTTCCGCCTCAATATCAAACCATTTCTTAATTTCATCAAAGGATGCTTTGTTGAAAATCAAAGTCGTTACTACCCCATGATCAAACCAGGCGAGGTCCTGCCTTCCGGCTTCAAAAGCCAGGTCTCTTGCCTGACGGGCTAACGAGACTGCATTGTCCGGAGACTCAGAGTTGAATTCCGGCCTTGCTAGGTGCCTCAACGCTACCGCAGAATAAGATTTGTTGTTCGTCTTCTCGGCGTATGCGAGCGCCTCTTCAAACGTTGTTCTGGCTTTCGGGTAATCTTTCAGATGCCAGTAGGTAAGGCCCAGCTCCCCCAGATAATCAAACACTTGATTGGGGTCCAGCTGTGATTTATCGATCTCCAGAAACATCTCCAGGGCTTTCTTAGGATCCCCGGTCTCTCTTTCGTCCCTTGCTGCTCTTATTTGTGTCTTAAGGTCACTCATATGTATCTCCTTTTCAAATTAGTGATGGAATTATATCAAAACTGTGGTTGGATATTCTTAAAAAATACAATATAATACACGGTTAAGAGAGGGCAAGAATGCATATATGCGCATATAGTATCCTGCCCTCGTTGTGTACCAATATTATTTACTCCTCTTCGGCTTGACCGACTTCGAGGTGTCTTTCGTATTGGTGCTTCCACTGATGCCTGTAGTTATACTGATTGCAGTATTCATAGGCGTTCTTTGGCTGCTCTTGCATTATTAGATACACCCCCCTTCGGAAGAAATATTGGTTTTTGTTGATTTGGGGGAAAACATAGGCAGATGTTTCTGCCAAATCATAGGATTATACCAAAAACATATAGATGGGTAAAGTGCACGGGTTGGTTTGAATTCTTTCCTTCAGTACATAAGTTACAATAAATCTGTGGACTATATTTTTAAAGAATACATCGATCCTATAAACATAAAGAGTGGTATAAGGTTTATAAAACTTTCTGAAGTTAGTAATAACCATATAAACGAATTAGCCAAAATGTACTGCACGCTTTTTAATTCAGATAATACAAATCTACTTAAATTACTTGATATTGCTGGCAGGACAAATAAGGAGGGTCTGTGGTCAAATGAGCCTTATACCTATGAGGTGTGCACTGACATAATTACCGATTATATGTCTGAAAATTACTTTGGCGTTGTTGCTTTGGGTAAAGCTGAAAATAAAGACTTATTAATTGGGGCATCTATATACCAAATTAGAAGTTTAGCAAAGATACAAGAGAATGTAGGTATTATTCCATTTAAAGTACCGGAAGATACCGAAGTCTGGTGTGAGATAGACACTTTTAGAAGGGAAGTGACACTAGACGGTAATAAAGTAAAGTATTTATCTAATAAAATGCGCTTTTATGTTCTAAAAATGTATAAAGGGAATAAGCAGGTTTTAATCTATAGTAGTACAAACAATCCAGTTATGTTGAAATCGTGGAAAAAAGACGGTTTTACTATAGCAAATAAACCCACCAGTTTTGGAAACAATTACCAGGTCTTTAAATTAATCTATTAGAAACAGCTGCCCTCACTACATGGCTGGCGATGTAGGAGGAAATAGGAAAAAAATTAATTAGTTATGATTATATAATCACTAAATTCCTTGCAATGATCATTGTGTATTTTTACTATTTCCGTGTAGGGATTTTTTATCAGTAAATGAATATATAGGCTTAATTTCCTCAGAAACCCTTTATTACCTTCTTCTCTAACACAATTAACGAGATCAGTAGTACTTTGATAGCTACTTTTACAAATCATCTCTTTTGTCCATTTATCACTTTTTTGTATTGTTGACTCAGCAAGAACTTTTTCATAATTCATATTAGTGCAGTATTTTATATTTTTTAAAGTTGGCTCTAAATAAAAATCAATTGCAAAATAAATAACACAACCTATTAGTAAAAAACTAAAAAGCTTAATATATATTTTCATAAAATAACTTTATCATTTTAGATTGATAGTTATATGGTTGTCGCAATAACAGGATAAAATAAAGCAGCTGGCTGAGCATGTCGATCTAGAACCATTTAACTCTCTAGGATGTAAATGAGACAAACGAGACACTATAAAAAGCTAACTTAGCGATTTTCTTATTATGGCTCTCAAAATACCTTCAATTAAATAAATATCTTCGTTCTCAATATCCCGTAGTCCGTAGTGTACTATATCGTTTCTGACTTTTATCAATTTCCTAGTCACATTGAACAGATCGGTCTTTGATTTGTTCGCAGAAATTTTATTCATTTGGCTATACAATTTCCATGTGTGTTTGGCGTTAAACGTTACATACGTATTGTTATCCCAAAACCCGTTTATTTCGGATTCCGAAAATATGGCTTTCAAGTACCTTTCTATTTTTGTAGATAGGGGTAGGTCCGAAAGTGTAGATGTAAGCGCAGTCCATTTACCTTCATCCACACTCTTTAAAATAGCGTCAGTCACTTCTTTAAGTTTTCTATACTCGTCACTATGTTCTTTCCTCCAGCTCATTTTTTGATTACTTATGTAGTCGGTTGCTAATAACTCCAATGGGATGAAAAAGTGCATAAATTTATTTAAAGAAAATCTCTGTACTAGTCCTACGTTGTACCAGTCAAGAACTAATGTAACTATAGATTCGTCTGTTGGCATTTTAGCTCCTAACGCCAGAAGTTTTTCTCCGCTTATATTATCGTGTACTGCTGTAGCACTAATACCTGTTGGTTTAAGTAACGGCTCTAGACCTGATTTCTCACAATCTTCTCTAAACTGTTCATAAAGCTCAATCTCATTATTGGATATATCTTCATCACTGATCGATAATCCATATTCAAGGCCGTTTTTGGCAGAGTATGCTTGAAGATATCTTTTCAAGTAACCTCTTAGGTCATATACATATTTCCCTAAGAGACCTTTTTGATATTCGTTGATAGTAACTGTTTTCTCTAGTCTAAGCTCCACAGTTGGATGTACACTGTTGATTTTTGATATCAACATCTTAGTTGTCCCGTCTACCTCAAATGAAATGTTCTCGTCTAGCTTTAATCCCTCTTTTATAATCCATACCGATAAGATTAATGACTTCATATCCAGTTCCTATTCTTAGAATAAAGTATAAAAGAGATTATCCGGGAAAACACATTCGCTGAAATACTAAAGAAGCTGTGTTTAGTAATTTCTATATTATGTCCTGAAAAATTCCTTACACAAGCCAGAATTCGAGCATTAATAATCTCTAATGAATCCTGACTGTTTATTGCACTCAAAATCTTGATTTCTAAATCGTTTAGTGTGCTTGCGATGGTATATTGTCCTCGCATTGGGTTTAGCTGTCCAACCTTACTGTCGAGGATGGGAACCAACGTTTGACCTGATAAGGACGCATCTTTTCTTTTTAGCTCATTCTCAAACCAAAGTGCTAGTTCCAAGAGAGCTCTGATGATCTCACTCCTATTTATTAGATTTGTGGTTTGCTCATTCAAGTAATATGAGAAGACAAATCTGTATACCGTTATGTAAAATAGTAGTTTCTTATCTGAGCTCATGTTGCTTACAAAATTGTGAAGCTCTGAATCTTGGATTGGCGTTATAAGTACACTACTATTTTTTGACAGAATTATACCCACATCGGTGATCAATCGGTTTTCAAACTGAGTGTACATGATACTTTGGGCCATGTCTCTTTCTGGGTCAATGCTTATGGATGGAAGGTGTTGGAGAGAAATTTTATCATTTTCGTATGCCCTGTAGATATTAAATAGTCCCTCGATTACTTTACCTTGAGCAAGTTGTGCCACACCCTGATTAGCTAAAGGTATTCCCCGATTTACGTTTTTGCCTGTGTTTGAATTGAAGTTTTGTAGCTTGTTGTCTATATGCTTCCAATATTCTTCCGCTATTGGGTACAAGCCTCTGTTTAAGAGAAACATTCCCATTTGCTGAATGGGTGGAAAGATAGGCTTATTCTTGTCTTCATAGTTGTTAATTACAAAATCGACATCCTTCATATTGTTAAGTCGATCGTTTAAAACTACACTACCAAATTCAACTAAATAAGCAATGTCTCTATCAACTCGGTCAACTATATCGGATCCATTTCCAGGTGTTGTGGGTAGAAAATCCAACTTTGGATTGAAGTCTGTTATCACTTCTTCTGCTGATGGTGCCAACGTTGAGATTACTGACTTTGCACTCTCGGCAACTTGTACAATTTCTGGTTTATATTTTTCTATTTCCACAAATAAATCTTTCGTTGTGAACACTATAGGAAAAGTAAAGACGAAATCAAGGCTACCAAGAATGCCACTGGGTCTAATAGAGAAGGATGGGTTGTTATGTTTCGACTCTAAGGTTGGTATTTTTCCAAAAAGAAAGTAATATGCAAGAATTGTTAGTGGTATTGTCTCATTGCTCGAGATCACGTTTTTACATCTTTTGGCAATAAACAGAAATTGGTCTTCTAGTATAGATTTCTTTCTAATTGCTTCTTTGACCCAGTTTTTGTAAAGTTCCGATTCTATATCGTCAAATCCATTGTCTGGAATTCCAAATCTTTGCCTGTACTCTTGGACTGAAAGTATAAACTCAGTGGTTTTTATTAGTCTATCGAAAGACTTGTTTAATCCTTCATACATATACGTATTTTAAATCTTTTTTTGTATATAGATTTATTATTGCTTGGGATCTGTTCAATACTCGTAATTTTACTTTCAGTTATGTTGAGTTCTGTGATAAATGCTTTTTTTAGTAGGTTCTTGATTTTATGTTTATTTCTTTCTTTCGTTTTATAATGGTAATAATTCTCATTTGCAAAGCCCCTTTGGTTTTGTGTGAATATCTTAATAAGACTATCATTTTTTTTGCTTTGTATATCAACTACTTCAATATCCACTAAAAATAGCTCTCTTATGTAATAGAAGTATTTTAAAAGAATGTTTGGTGCCAGTGCATCTAAAAACCAGCCAGTATATTCAACATCGCTTGGAATTGGAAATTGATTGGGTAACGATTCTGCTCTATCAGAAACTTTTGGATGTGCCAGATCTCCATACTCTGATCTTTGTTCCCATAAGTCTTCTATTTTGGACACTTCATCGTCTGTCAGCTCTAATTTGTCTTTGGCGTCTTTAAGCTTTTTCTTAAATGTGTCCTTATTAGAGATTGCGGAAATCATTATTTCTATTGATTTGATGTGATCAATTGATGTTTTCTCAGGACTTCTGTTTTCAAATGACCCAGTGGATGCATTATATAAATACTTTAGTGCTTTATGAAACACATCATCATAGAAATAAAATGTTTCTTCTAAAAAGTTATTTATTTGGTCGTTACTCCAAGAAGATTTTTCAGGTCTGTCAGGTAAATATATGTTGTAACCTTGAAGCATATAACTTATTTCATGTTCCTTGCCTAGATCATCTAGTTCATACAACTTATTAATTTGGTATATATAGGGTTCAAATGAACCTCGGTTTCTGCCGTGCTTTCTTTTCACATCCTCCAAGTTTGCTAAGGATAGAAATCTACAAATTTTCTCAATGCTTTTTGTAGCACAGCCAATTGCTCCATTTGGAGTATCTTCTTGGATATCAGCAATTGCCACATGTTCAGACTTTAGAATTTTAGGATCTGCATAAGGTATGTGTGATACATAAGTTTTATGCTCAGTAAAAGGCTGCACAAAATCGCTACTTTTTAGTGGTTCAAACTTCCTTTTGTGTTGTTCATCATAAGTCATATATTTAATTTCACAATCAAATACCCTACCTAATGGTAATGTTTGTCCATGTATTAAAGCGTAGATCCTATATTTATTCATATATGTTTACCATTAAAAAACCCATGCATAGTTTTAACAACAAGGGCTGCAAGTACACATTTATATTAGCAAACTAATGCTTCAAGTGCTATCATTTTGCATCTTATTGGCTAGAGGATATTGACATAGAAATCAGAAGTGCTAGGCTCAATACACTAGGATTAATGTAAAAGATGCATCAAATTAGAGGAATTCTGTTTAAAGAGAATTCTTGTAGGCTGCATGACACACCAAACTAGTTATCAGTTGAATACATTGAAGTTAAGTAAAGCGATAGACGGCTGTGTGATGTTTCTGTACTAGAGAGCTTCTATAGACGGATCGTGTAGTCTCCAAAAACTATCAATATAAAAATAAAAGGTTCGTTAATGCGGGCTGATGTATAAATTTTTATATAAGGAGCTACATGAAAGTAGACAATCTTAAAATAGAAGATGTTAGTGTAACGGAACTACAAAGTGCGTTGTATAATCCACGAAAATGGTCTGCTGATGCAATCAGCAATCTTACCCAAAGTATAAAACAGTTTGGTCTCGTTGATCCCATTATTGTTAATTCGTCTCCAAATCGTAAAAACATAGTTATTGGTGGTCACTTTAGGCTGAAAATAGCTAAAGAACTGAAGTATAAAACAGTACCTGTCGTTTATGTAAACATACCAGATATAGAAAGGGAGAAGGAATTAAACCTTCGCCTTAATAAAAACACAGGTGACTGGGACTTTAAGCTATTAGCAGATTTTGACCAATCTATACTTGCTGGTATTGGATTTTCAAGTGAGGAACTTGACGATATCTTTGGACTAGATGAAACGCCAGAAGAATTTGATTTGGAGAAGGAGCTAAAAAAACTAAATATCAACAATATACAAATTAAAAAGGGTGAGGTTTATCACTTAGGTGATAGTAAATTAATGTGTGGAGACTCCACAGTTGAAGCAGAAGTCCTAAAACTCATGGGTGCTGAAAGGGCTGATATGTGCTTTACGGATCCACCATACATATTGGACTATCTCAGCGGAAAAAAGAAAGAAGGTAAGGCTATTACAGGCTTTGGTGCAAAACGAAATCGCAGGTATCTTGAATCCGATGTATTGCCCCCGGATTTTACAGAAAAATGGATGGCAAATATTGCAAAGGTTCAAAATACAAACTTCTCAATTATCGTGTACGAAAATTGGAAGAACATAAGAACCATTTGGGGTGAAATGGAAAAGTATTGGAAGGTAAAAAACATGCTGGTGTGGCATCTCCCAAATAGAACTCAAGGATTTGCAGGAAAATATAGATTCTTTTCTAAGCACGATATCGCTATGGTTGGTGCTACTCCAAATGCAGATATACCCTTTAGCCTTGAACAAGAAGTCGATGGATTACAAAATGAATATGAGACCGCTCTATACGCAATATCTGGTAAGCCTCAATGGGAAAGTTATAAGCATGGTAAGAAATATCAGCCTACAGATTTTATTGAATATGTAGCTGATGATGCAAAACATTCTGGACAAGGTATTGTGTTTGGTACAAAACCTCTACAAATACTTATTCCCTATATAAAGGTGTTAACCAAACGTGGTGACTTAATAATTGAGCCTTTCGGTGGTAGTGGCTCTACTTTAATAGCAGCAACAAAGATGAAACGCCGATGTTATCTAATTGAGAAGTCCCCAATTTATGCTGAAATTATCAAGCATAGATGGGAAAAACTAACGGGCAAGAAAGGAGTAAAAATCAGTGAATAAAACTATACAGAAACGAAAAAAAGCGGACCAGAACCTACTACTCGAACAATTAAAAAAGACTCCAATAGTACAGTTTGCTTGTGAAAAATCTGGCATTGGCCGCGCCACATACTATCGTTGGCGAAAAGAAGATCACTCTTTTGCAGAAATGGCCGATCAGGCTCTACAAGAAAGTGTTTCTTTAATAAATGATTTAGCAGAATCACAATTACTGTCATCTATTAGAGATAAAAATATGACTGCAATAATATTTTGGCTGAAATACCGCCACAAAAGTTATTCAAACAAATTGGAATTATCAGGTGAAATCAAAACATCAATCGGAGGTCTTACACCTGAACAACAGGAGCTATTAGAGAAGGCCATAGGACTTATGTTACCAAAATTAGAGGCGCATGAGGATCACCTATGAATTACCCTAAAGAATTAATAGAACAAATAAAAACGAATAAAGAGTTCAGAACGCAATTAGCAATGACGAGCCACTTATGGTTTTTCACTATTTACCTTTCTCACTATATCGGTTATGAAATCTCCGACTTTCACAAGGAAATGTTCGCTCAGACTGAGAGTGATAGTAATGATTTATTGGTAATTGTTGCGTTTAGAGGTTCAGGTAAATCCACAATCATATCTTTAAGTTATGTTTTGTGGTCTATCTTAGGGATCAAGAGTAAAAAATACCCAGTTATCATTAGTCAAACCCAACAACAAGCAAAACAAATATTATCAAACATCAAAAGTGAATTTGAGAACAACAAATTACTTATAGATGACTTTGGACCATTTTATGAGGAATCAGATATATGGAGATCGGATACTTTAATTCTTAATAAGTATGCGGCTCGTATTACTGCCCTATCAACAGGTGAAAACATTAGGGGTTTAAGACACAACCAGTACAGGCCAGACCTTATTATCTGTGACGATGTTGAAGCATCAGAATCAGTTAAAACTTTGGAAAATAGGGACAAAACATATGAATGGTTTGCTCGTGATGTTGTACCTGCGGGAGACAAGAATACCAAAACCATTGTTATTGGTAATTTACTACACGAGGACGCCTTACTAATGAGACTCAAAAAACGCATTGAGGATAACTATTTAAGTGGGCGGGTGTTTATATACCCAATAATTAATGAGAACAATGTCATTAATTGGCCTGGAAAATTCCCAAATATTGAAGCAATAGATACTGAAAAGAAGAAAATCGGTGATGACAGATCCTGGAGACGAGAGTACTTACTACAAATTGTCCCTGATGACGATCAAATAATTACTCAAGACATGCTGAGTTACTATGATGAATTGCCTAACAATGGTTACGTAAGCAGTGTAGTTGGTGTTGACTTGGCTATTTCTATGAAAGATTCGGCTGATTACACAGCAATAATTCCGGCAAATATTTATCGTTTAGGAGACAAATATGTAATCTACATACTTCCGACGATTATAAACAAAAGGATGAATACTTACGACACTGAGGAAGTAATTAAACAAACTGCTCTTAGTCTTGATACAAAACGTTACACACATATTTATATTGAAAAAGTTGGCTATCAAGAATCTATGATAGAGAGAGTTAAGAGGGCTGGTTTTAATGCACAGCCTTTCGAAATTCATGGGCAGGATAAATCAGCCAGATTACGAATTACTGTAACACCCATAATAAATAAAAATGTATTGTTTCCTAAACTCGGGTCGGAACAATTAATAAAACAGCTACTGGGTTTTGGAGTTGAGAAACATGATGATCTCTGCGATGCGTTTTCAATTCTTGTAGGAAAAGCTACTGAAGCATATAGAACTCACGGTGTTACCGAATACTTTAGGTCCATGGCTGAAGAAGCCAAACTTAACCCAGAACAGGAATTGAGCAAGTACAGGTATTTGTATCAAACAGGGCATCTTACTCAATTGCCTTATATTAAAACAAGTCTAAATCAATAATCGAGCCTTTATTGTATAATTGCCTTAGAAAAATTTATTCCGCGGCGAAAAACAAACCTACTCTGTAAAGAGTAGTGCGTAAAACCCAAAAAGGGGCTACCCTCTCGGGTTTTACGCTTCGCCGCGGATTACTACAAGGGTAGTCCCTTTTTTATGTATAAAAGACGGCGAAGCACACAATTTAACATTTCTCTTTATAGATCAACCAACACTATCTTAAGTTGCTATTTAGCCATTATTGCGTCATCAATCAGTCAAATAAGGAAATTTAACTTACGTAAGGGGGTGATATGAGTGGCAACTAAAAAATGTAATTATTGTCAAACTGAAATAGATTCAAAAGCTAAAATATGTCCTAACTGCAAAAAAGATCTAAGAAATTGGTTTGTAAGACATCCTATTATTACTGGGTTTCTAGTTATTACTTTAATAGGAATGGTTGGATCTGCTGGAACTAGTTCCACATCAGAGAATAAAAATAACTTTGAAAGTGGTTTTCCTGATAAATCTGAAACTGTGAGTGAAAAAAAGTTAGCACCAGAAAAAGAAGCAGATAAAGTTAAAACAGTAAAGATTGGTGAGGAAGTTATCGTGGGCGATGTGAAATGGAAAGTATTAAAAGCGTGGATTCCTACTCAACTTACTAACTATTCTGGACCTGTTAAAACTTCAGGTAAATTCCTTGTGATTAACGTGGTAGTTGAGAACTTAGGGAGAGATCTGAAATCTGTAACAGACTTAAAGGTAGTAGATGACCGGAATCGAGAATTTATTTCATACAGTGGTTCTTTTGGGCTTAATAACCTTGGAGCCGACGCACTTTACCTATTGAGTAACTTGAACCCAAATGTTCCTTACACATTTGCAGATGTTTATGAAATACCTGCCGATGCAAAAGGATTAACTCTAAGAGTTGGGGATTTGGAGTTTCTAGGTAGTGATGAGGGTATTGTGGATTTAGGTCTTTAAATATAGATAGAAAGGCTCGTCTGAAATAGGACGAGCTTTTCGTTTTCTTTAGACTTCTAGCAAATCCTTTTCGATTCTTTTTAGCAGTACTGCATTGGTAGCTACAATAATTGACGATATACTCATAAGAAGAGCTGAAATTTCAGGTCTTAGAGATATTCCAAAATTTGGATACAAAATACCTGCTGCAACAGGTATTGCAAGAATATTGTAAATTGATGCCCAAAACAGGTTTTGCTTCATTTTTAGTACTGTAGCTTTGGAAAGTTTAATTGCTCTTAAGATATCTACTGGATCTGATTTCATAAGTACTACTTTGGCTGTCTCAATAGCAACATCGGTTCCTGCACCAATAGCAATGCCGATATCTGCCTGAGCTAATGCTGGCGCATCATTTACTCCATCCCCTACCATTGCAACAAATTTACCCTCCTGTTGGAGTTTTTTAACGTAAGATGCCTTGTCTTCTGGCAATACCTCAGAAAATACTCTATCAATGTTAAGTTGTTTTCCTATTGCTTCAGCAGTTTTTTTATTGTCACCTGTAATCATTGCAATTTCAAGGCCAAGATCCTTCATTTTACTAATAGCTTTGTGGGCGTTTTCTTTTATTGGGTCTGATGCAGCTGCAACTCCAGCTACGTTGCTGTCTACTGCCAGAACCATAATTGTTTTTCCTTCGGACAGTAATTTATCAATACTAGTTTGGAGTGGCATTAGATCTACATTTCTATCTTTCATAAGTCTTACTGTTCCCACAAGCACGTGTTTTCCTTCGACCACAGCTTCAACTCCATGACCTGATAAGTTTTGAAACTTTTCTATTTGAGTAGACACAGTCACCCCTCTCTTTTTAGCTTCTTCCATTACAGCAAGGCTTAACGGATGAGAGGATTTTGCTTCTGCAGCTGCAACAAGTCTTAAGACTTCATTATCAGAAAATCTATCTGTTGTAGTTATATCTGTGATCTTAGGTTTACCTTCTGTGAGTGTGCCTGTTTTATCCAGCACTATAGCCTCAATTTTAGAAACTTGTTCAAGTGTAGGAGCATCTTTAATTAATATGTTATGTTTTGCTCCCAGTCCTGTGCCAACTGCAACTGCAGTAGGTGTAGCTAAACCTAATGCATCGGGGCAAGCAATAACAATAGTTGATATAGCAAATGTAAGGGCAAATAAAAAGGTTTCTCCCATAACAAAAAACCAAATAGCAAAGGTTAATAGTCCACCACCAACCGCCACAACAACAAGATATTTCGCAAATCTGTCAGCTAATTTTTGACCTGGTGCTTTGGAATTTTGAGCAGTTTCTACCATTTTTACAATTTGTGCCAATGCTGTGTCTTCACCAACCTTTGTTGCTTTAAACTGTACAGATCCAGAAGTATTTATGGATCCTCCAATCACGCTATCCCCTTGTTTCTTTGCAACAGGCATTGATTCACCTGTTACCAACGATTCGTCTATTGCTGTTTCCCCATTAATAATCTCACCATCCACTGGTACTTTGTCACCTGGTTTCAAAACTACTATATCCCCAAATTTTACCTCTGAAGTAGGGATCATCTGCTCATTGCCATCCCTCATAACTCTAGCCTGAGGTGGCACAAGATTAAATAATGCTTGAAGTGCATCTGTTGTACCACGTCTACTTTTCATTTCCATCCAGTGCCCAAATAGAACAAACGTTGTTAGCATTGCAGCCGCTTCATAAAAAGATTCTTCGCTTCCAAGCAATGTTAAAACAATACTAAAGACATATGCTGCTGTGATACCAACTGCAATAAGAACGGCCATATTTAGTGTTTTTTGTTTGAAAATTGCTATATAGGTTGAATATAAAAATATCCATCCACAATAAAAGTATACCGGAGTAGTAAGTAGTAACATTAACCAGTTTTCAGATATTGGAGTAGGTAAGTTGAATCCTAAAATATTTTTTCCTAGAGGTGAATATAAAACAATTGGAATAGTCAGTAACAGTGACACGAAAAACTTGGTTCTTATATCTTCTTCCATAAGACGTGCCATTTCGCGTCCAGCTAAACCTGTGTGATCCATTCCCATGGTCATAGACATGCTCATTTTGAATTTTTCCCAAAAGGACATTTCGGAATTTGATTTCATAACGTGACCTACGTGCTGCATTGAGCTATGATCCATTTCCTTGTGGTTCATTTCCGTCTTAATCTCAACAAGTTCCATTCCACACTTTGGACACGTTCCAGGTTTATCTTGTTGCACTTCTTTGTGCATTGGACAAGTGTAGACCTTATTATTCATTAAATCTTCTCCAGTCTTTTATTAACTCCTTCCAATAAAAAACTCCAATAATTTCAAATGCAATATTTGTTATAACGCCAGGATAGTAGCTGAGTGCCTTAATGGCATCAATAAAATGATGTAATTCAAAAACAAAAAAGAGACCATAAAGTGTTAGAACTCGTAATGTCCATTTCCCTCCTAAAACTAGTAGGGCAGCCGGCCCAATCATGAGTATCCAAACAATATGTGAACCGTAATATTGTGCTTGATTAATCGTTTGAAAGTAGCCACTTATGTATTTCATAATCCAATCATTTAGATAAAATCCAGAAATAACTTCCTCAAAAAAGTGCAAATAAACCAGATCAATTAGTTGCTTCCGGTGGAAAAATAATAATAGGAATTGAGGATAAATTCTA
>QZJF01000009.1 GCA_003599255.1 candidate division WWE3 bacterium
CCAAGAGTAAAATGCCGGTCTCCCACTTCGAATCGTCCAGGTAACGCGAGACGTGCAGCAACTGCCGCTCGGCCCCGCCGACGGACAGATTGGTGTTTATCAAAAGTAACTTTTGCGGTATCACTTCTTCACCCTAATCTTAAGGTCTGTCTTATTCCGCTGCACCCATGTATATACGAAGCAGCGCTTCTGTTAAATGCGAAATTGAAAGGTTGTTTTCAGCAAAAGAACGTGCGTTGCGGCCGAGCGCAAGGCGCGCACTTTCCGGCATCCGGTACAACCCTAAAATTGCCTCGGCTAAAGCTTCTGCATTCCCGGGTGGAACAATCACGCCGCAATTCGCCTGGTTTATCACCACCGGCTGGTCGTTAACCGCCGTTGCGATAACAGGCCGTCCTGTTGCCAGATAAGCGGACAGTTTGAAAGGGTATTGAGTTTCCGTGGCCTTGTGGGCAATTCGCGGCGAAAGCAAGACGTGGCAGCGATTCAAATAAGCGGGGGTTTCTTCGCGAGAAAGAGGACCCGTAAAGGTTGCGTTGCGCAAGCCAAGTTTGGCGTAACGTTCACCGGGAAACCCCATAAGCAGGAACCGAATGTCCTCGTAAGGTTCTAACAGGCGACAAGCATCAAACACGGTCTCGAGTCCCTGCCAGAATAAGTCGTTCCCGCTGTATCCCACAATGAAAGGCGGAGAGGGCGAAGGGTCTTTAGTGTAAAACACGTCAAGGTCAACGGGCCCCCACAGCACCTGGACTTTTGCCGGGTGGGTACGGAACAACCGATTGATAAGGTCACGCTGCGTATAACTCATGGCTATGATCACATCGGCGCGCCTCGCGCCCCAATAGTCTATTAATCCCAGACCCAAACGCTTAAAAAGTTGGAGTTCCTGCTGCTCGAAATAGGACAATCCGTGCATCTCGAATACCAACCTGATAGAAGGGTAACGACGCTTGTAAAGAACAGCGGGCAACGCAGCCACAGTAGTAATTGCGTGGACAACATTCGGCTTAAATGCTTCTAACCGATGTAATGCTTTACGAGTATATGTTAAAAACCCACGGACGCGCGTAATATCGTTCGGATTTTCAAGGTTCTGTTCATCTGGATGGGTTCCCGGCGAATCTAAGTTACCCGTTGGTTCCACGACTTCCCAATGTACGTTTTGTTTAACAGCCTGAATATTTATACGGGCGCGGGTAGGTGTCGCTCTTTGTGACGCAAGGTTTGCCGGGTATAGAACCGTCACCCGTAACTGCTCTTGTGTTGTCACACTTGTTTCTCCCGCCGGGACAACTTTTGGCGCCTTTCGGCGATTATTTTTTGAAAACGGGTATCTTGTTCGGCGCGTTGCTCGGGTGTTCCATAAATATGATGCTTACGGAACATTCCGTTTTCTTTAACAAAAGCGACGTCCGCTTGCGCAAGTGCCCGGTCAAAAGGACGGTATTTCAAGCCCCAGATGTCGTAAGGTACAAATCCCTGGCCTTTCATAAACCTTGCAACCTCGTTAAATTCCGGGCCTTCAAGGAAAAATCGGAAAAGCGATATTTCGAGGATAACATATTCGGACTCCTGCAGAACCTTTTCCGCTCCTCTAAGCACCTCCAACTCAGCGCCCTGCACGTCTATTTTGAGCAAGTAAGGACCCGAAACATTTTGTTCCTGGCAGAGACTTTCAAGGGTTCTTCCTAAAACGATTCTCTCAACGCCATCTACCTTTGGGCCTTCAGTTTCACGGTACAATGAGGAACCAACCAGATCTTTGTGAATGTGGATGGTAATAGAACCCTCCCAAGAAGTGGCAGCTACTGGAATGTATTTCGCCTTAGGAAGCTGGCGTACGGCTGCAGTGAGAAAGGGTTCATATTCTTTTAGCGGTTCGATCAGGAGGTATTGTGCCTCAGGGAAGATCCGCGCACACGCCAAGCTGAAGTCACCGAGGGCCGCGCCCACATCAATGCAGGTACAGGGCTGCCAGCCTTGTTTCCGTACCTGGTGGAGTGCTCCGAGGAGAGAGTTCCGGGGAAAAGGGTCTTCGCGGGATACCCGTCGCAATTCAAACCCAAAACGAAGGAACAGTTTTTTAGCCAAGTAGTTTATTTTATCTCTCATAGATCCTTTCCTTAAACTGAACTAAGGAAATAAGACCTCCTGTTTTTGCCAGGTTCCGTCTTGGTGAATTATATTTGTGCCTTTATACCAACCCAAACGTAGTAAAGGTGACTTTAGGTATTTAGGTAGCTTATCCGATGGTAGAGCTTTTGTAAAGCTTTGGACCTTTCGAGCGGTAGCTTCCAATTTTATGGGAAACCGTGTGCCATAACGTTGAAGTATACGTTTTGTTTCATCCATGTATTGAGCCCGATGGCGGATTGCCCGCCGCCCCTCATGGTTGCGAATCCCGCCTAACGGGACGGCAACCCCGTACAATTCGGCGTGCTGCCAGAACCGTGCCCACAACTCAAAATCGGCAGCCAGACTAAAACCCACGTCAAGACATCCTCCGGCCCGTTCCCACAGGGTTCTGCGCCAGAAGGTTGATTCCTGCTGGATTTTCCGGCCCGCCAAAAAAGCCCGGCGGCTGAAGCCTGGCAAAGGCACACACTGCACCGCCCAGCCTTCTTCGTTCCAGGTGAGCGGGTAGAGGCTTGAGATCCATTCTACGTCACTAAAGTTGCGAAATATATCCGCAACGACGTACAGGGTCCAGGAAGGGTACAGGTCGTCGGCGTTAAGCCAGGCCATAATTTCACCGGTGGAGCGGGCAAAGCCCTTGTTGAGCGCGTGGTATTGTCCCTCATCGGGTTCGCTCACCCAGTACGCCAGGTGCTTTTCGTATTTCCGGATGATTTCTACCGAGTTGTCGGTAGAGCCTCCGTCAATGATAATGTACTCCAAGTTGGCGTATCCTTGATTCAACACCGAGCGGATGCACTGCTCCAAAAAGCGCCCCTGGTTGTACGACGGCGTCACCACACTGATCCGCGACAGTTGGTCTTTCACGCTTTCTAATTCCAGCGCATTCACTTCCTGAAGAGTTCGTTATTTGTTGGTCTGACATTTCTCTTAGTTCGTCAACTGGAGCGAAGTTTCCTTTTTACCGGCTTATGCTTTGTCTTTCGGCTTTTAAGTTAACCTGAGGGAGGCCAACTCCTGGTACCAGGCAAGGTAGGCCTCGACCTGCTTGTTGAGGTCGAAACGCTTCCGGGCGTCTGCCGCCGCGTTTTCCCCGAGCCTCCGTCTTAAGTGCTCATCCTCAAGCAAATTTCCATCTATTTGGTTTCGCGGGCAAATGCTTACCGGTTGCTAACTTCACGGATAACTGACATGAATGATTCTGCACACGCACGAAGCCTTGCTGGGAAGGTTTGACGCGCTTCGCGTTCCAATTCAATATCTGGACCCGGCAGAGCTTCACACCAGATTGTACTCAACTTTTCTGCAAGATCTTCACAACTGTAAGGGTCAAAAAAGACTGCTTTCGGAGGGTTTTGCTCTCGATGTGCGGGGATATCTGATAGAAGGAGACATTTGCCAATGGAGCGCGCTTCATCAACGGTTAGTCCGAAGCCTTCAAATAAAGAAGGATTCAAAACGCAAATGGCCTGCCGTATCAACAGAAGTACGTGATTTCGAGGAACTAAGCCCAGAAAAGCGACTTGATTTCGAATGCCCCATTTGGATAACTTTTGTAGTAGATCAGCAAAGTAGCTTGCGTAACGATAATCCCCTGGATAGCCGCTACATACAACGAAGACCTCTACATTCCGTTCTTTCAGGATATTAAGAGCCCGGAAGACCAGTTCATGGTTCTTATGCTTCCAAAACTGATTTGGAAGGTAGACGAACTTTTCGGGAAGATTGTATAACTCAACAACGGATTTTGGATCGGCCTCATAGATAGATTTTGGAATATAGCTAACCGTTTGGATTACTCGTGCTTTATCTGCATACTGGGGTGCAAAGGCTTCGAAATCTCTTTTGACTGCGTTGCTCGTTAAGATTATCCGAGTTGATAACTTGGCTGTTTGGAGAAATGTCCGGTCCCGCTGACGACGTTCTGAAGTACTAAACATCTCCGGTAAGTGGATATGTTGGAAATCCGGGATCCAGGATAACGTTGGTATATTGCCGCATTGGTACTGAAGCACAAGACCAAATATGGCGTCTATGCTATGAATTTTTGCAATTTGGCACCTCAGTATGTCATGCATAAATAATCGCTTCATCATACGGTTACCTATCCAGAGTGCAGTCCATTTACGAAGCGCGGAAATGTTAATGATCTCTACTCCTACCTGACTAAGCTCATCAGGTACATCGCATTTAGCATTTGGCAACAAGAAGTAAACGGTCACATCACTCCCATAGGTTTGTTTCAAGGCGTGGCTAAAAGTCATAGGATGATAAAGACCAGCCTGCCATGTAACCCCTCCTGCTGCTTCAAAGGCTATCTTCATAGTAGCCCTCCGCCTTCACGACCACAGTCTCCCATGATTTGCCGACCACCCACTCGTTGCTGTATCGTGTTCACAAGATTTCACAAGGCTGCCAAACTTTATAGGATTCCATGTGAACGACATAGACATAAACATCACCCTAATTTTTGAGCAATCACTTTTTGTATAGCATCTTTCATATTTCGTAGAAAAGCAGCTTCAGAAAATTCTGTCACTGCGGCTTTTCGCGTTCTATAAGACATCTCCTCATGCCATTTTGGTGGGCGTTGCGATACATCTTGGACCACCTTCACTATTTCATCGATCGAGCAAGTATTGAGTGTAATTCCGTAATCATTTGTATCTATCGACGTCGCGTTACTTACTACAGGAATCAACCCTTGATGCATACATTCCACTACAGCTCCTTGGCTGCCTTCACTGCAGGAGGGAGAAATTACAAGGTTGCACTTATCCACTAACTCATAGAATCGAAGGCTTCTCATTGGAACTACTCCTATCAGGTGGATATTCAGAAAGTCCTCTAACTCATGACGATAAACTTTATAAAAACCCTCATTAATGTGTTGACAGATATAGAGATGTGCATTCACCTGAGCGAATGCTTCGAGCAGAAGGTCTAAGCCTTTGTGAATATTACCACCCCCTGAGAAGAACAGAAACTTGTTCCGACCAGAAGCATAGTCCTTCTTAACTCGGTCATATCGGTCTTCGTGATACGCCGCATTATTTAGATTAATGATGAGCGGGAATTTGGAGTAAGATTCCCTGGCGACTTGATTTCCGAGACAGATGATTCCATCCGCTGACTGATTGGCATACTCTTCACTGTGATAAATCCAGCGGTCGTAAGGCAAGCGAACTCCGCGGCGCTCCTCAAGCCAGCGAAAACGCTCTTCCTCCCGTCGATTGTGCTCTTTCCAGTAAAGACCTGTTGAGAAATAGATCTTGACCACATCAGGTGGTAGGTTGCGTGCAATACGCTCAAAGTTGCATCCCCCATGGCCGATGAAGAGGTCGTATTTTCTACCAGGGATAAACTTATTATCATTCCATTCAACCACATCTACGATGTAACCAAGTTCGTTAAGAACGTGCACAATGCTCCGCGCAATTCCGATGTTGCTAAATTGAACATTGCGAGGGTCATCTGGTGATAACCTGAACGGTGTAGTTATGTATGATAGTAGAGATCGTTTGGTTGGTTTGGTATGGTTATTATGAAGAGACCATAAATCAAGGAAAGGGGGCGGAGGCGTCTTAAATTTGGACCGTAAACGATTGAAGATGCCTTTGATAGCCCTTGGGCATTTCGGTGGGAATATTATTGTGGGATTTTGCAAATTTTTTGATGGAATCTTTTTTATAATTACGTTTCCTCATCTCTCTCCGTTAGATGCTGTTTTCGAGACACAATCACTCTTGTAAATGACAGGTGTCAAAGCCAGCGTATTCTTTGAAATCGTCTTACTTATTCTGAAAGGCCCATTGTATGGTCCATCTATGAAGTTCCAATCAATTTTAACTACATGCTTCTTAAGAATCCGATCAAACTCTTCAAATGACCATTCCCTTAAGTGCCAATAATTCTTGGGTGTCCCATCGGGATTAGTGTATTCCGGTCTTCTGTTTGGAGTTTGAATGAAAACAATTCTTTTGGATACACGAAGCATTTCGTCGATCAATCTGTCATAATCCTCAACATGTTCAATCACATCGATACATGTAACGACATCAAATTTGTTATCTTCGAAGGGGATATCATACCCGTTATATTTTAGTATTTTCGATACTTTTGGGTTTTTTTCAACAAATTCTTTTTTTACGTACTCAACCGCTTTAGAATCAACATCAATACCATAGACCTCTTTTGCTAAAATAGAGAGGATTCCTATGCCATACCCTATTCCCATTCCTACATCTAAAACAACATCTCCCTCTTTAATATATTTATTCAACGCTAGATAATATGCTTCTTTTTGACAAGGTACTTCTTGATGATTATCTGTTGTTGAATATAATTTTGGATCTGGTTTATTATTGGATATTTTCCGTTTAATCTCAAGGCCCAGATAATTGAAGCCTTTTGCTACAAGTCTTTTCACACGATCCACAACAACACCTAAAGTCTTCCGTTGGGTCTTAGGGTTTTGATTGCTATTAAAAAATGCCAAGAAGGCTTTTGTTACCCCCGCATGACTCACTACTGAATCTGGAAGTCGCAGTTCCTCGATCCTGGGGCGTCTCTCGCATTCCCAGCGAAGCCGCCAAGGAGGTGCTTTTGGGCCTGAGTGCGTTCCTTCGGTAAGCCCCGTATTTTCCACCATATTCCAAGTAGGGTAAACAAAGTATTGTTTGTTAAGTAACATAGTGACGCCGCAGTACACATCCCATCCGCCATGTAGAGAGCCATCAATGAGCGCCTTTATCATACCCTCCATATCTGCTCCCGCAGGCTTTGTATCCAGCTTTGCAAACCCTATTTTCCCCCCAATACTTTCTCGATTAAAATCAATTGTCTCCCAGAACCTGCGCCAGGTTCCCCAACCCCAAGAAGAAAATCTCGGAGCAAAAAAAACATCATAGGAGTAGTTTTTAAAGGCCTCTCTTGAAAATGGATATCGAAGGCCAGTAACCCCCGCTAATTTGGGATTATCCCGATATCTTTCTAAAAAAGCTTTCATATATTCATAAAATTCATTTGCAACACAAACGTCATCTTCTATGCATATAATTGTATCATATTTTTCAAATACCTTATTAACTCCAAAGATTACTGACTCACTTAATCCCCAATTTTCTTCTTGATAGAATTTCTCTGTTTTAACCCAATTAATTTGATCAAGTATTTTTCGAACTTCTTTTATTTTCTGTTTATCTTCTTCATTTTTTGGCCCATCTGAAAAGATATATAATATATCAATTTTGTTATTTTTTAAACAATCTAAAGTTATTTGTAAATTTTGTGAACGGTTATATGTGAACAATGCTGTTGGTGTCATTTTTGTTGTCATATATTTTTATCCTTTTTGTATAGAAAGATCATAATAATTTGTTTTATAAATTCAATCTTTTTTCCCAATCCTATATATGTCAGGATGTGTCTTTTTAATGGTTTCTGATAAGATATTAATCCACCTCGAATCTTTCTTAACAAAAAAAATATGATTTATAAAAGGTTCTATCAAAAAAACATCACCTGATTTAACATTTTTTTCAACAGCATCGCCTACCAGTTTTCCATTTTGCACTTTTTGTGTGACAACTTTTATTTCTCCGTCCAATATTATGAAAATTTCCGTGGTATGTTTGTGATAATGATTTCCACGCACCGAGCCAGAAGAAGATTTTATTAAATTAATTTCTTTCCATTCTCCAAAATTGATAATCCCCTCTAATGAACCCCTATCATCACTATATTGGAAATACCGCTCAATAATTTTAATCATTTATAACCTCCGTTTTGATATATTCTTCAAAGCTTTTTAGTTGGTTAACCTTCACAAAACCAGATTGTACTAAAGATAAATCTTTTTGAAAAATAGTCTTTGAGAAGTCAATTGTTTCGGGAATTATTTTCACCTTTTTTCCTTCTATGATGTTAGATAACAACAGTGCAAATTCATATCTGCTGAGCTTTTTTTCACCTACAATATGTATAATTTTACTCTCAATCTTTTCATAATCCAAAAGAAGCTTCAATGTCATTTCGTTTAATAGTTCAATTGGTGTTGGAGAAAAGAAAATGTTATTAAAAACAGCTCTATCCTCGCTGTTTTTTATTCCATCCACTAACCAATCAAAAAATCTACCATACTTTCCCATCACAGCCGCGGTTCGGATAATCTTGAATTCAATTTTAGATCTCAAAAGTAACTTTTCAGATAAATATTTTGTTTTTCCATAATTTGTTTGAGGATTTGGAGTATCAGTATCCTTATAGAATCCTTTTTTTCCATCAAAAACATAATCTGTTGAGAAAAAAAGTAATTTTGTTGGTAATTGATGTTTTTCGAGAATTTGTATAAATATTTTAACAGGTCTGGTGTTTATGTTATACGCGTAATCGTAATCTTCTTCACATAATTGAACATTCTTTGTCCCTGCGGCTAAAATAAGATAATCTGGTTTATATGTTAAGAGGTATTTCTCAACCTCTTCAAAATTTGTGATATCCAGTTGATATAAAGTATTGGGGTTATTACTTGAAAAAAAGGTACCAATAATTTCATAATAATTACCAATTGTTGCGGTTAAATAATTAAACAAGGATTTTCCTAAAAACCCAGATGCACCGACGATTGAAATCACTTCATTTTTTTGTTTAATCATTTTTTTATCCCTGTCATGACAGTATCCTGACTTCCGTCATAGCGTCTATAATCATCAAGAAATTCTTTTCCCTTTTCCTTGAGGAGATCATTGTACATTTTCGTCCCCGGAAAAGGAACACAGGATGCCAATTGGTAAGTTCGATAAATATCATTATTTACATACCCGAGTTCTCTCAATATTTCTATATTCCTATGATGCATTTCTTCTGTCTGGCCTGGGAGATCCTTCATCATCGAAACATGAATCATAAGATGGGGATATTTTTCTGATATATATTGTAATGTCTGCTTGAAGTCAACCCTTTCAAGCCCTTTATTTATCTGTTTAAGAACTTCAATATCAAATGTTTCAATCCCAAAGCGCATCCCCACGCATCCGCAATCAACCATCTTATCGTAAAGCCAGTCAGGAGAGCAATCAAGTCGCCCCATCATGGTCCAGGGGAGACCAATCTTGGCCAGTTCGTCACAAAGTTTGCTGATTCGTTCTGTTCCTAAATTAAAGGTATCATCATCAAAGAAAATACTTTTAAATCCGTATTTTTTAACACATTCTCGTATTTCTTGAGCAATCTTTTCCGGTTTTCGTAACGAAACTTTACCCTGATACATTGTCTGTGGCCACATACAGAATGTGCATTTAAAGGGACAGCCTTTGCTGCTATAGATCTGTAACTGTGGACGTTCTGTGGGCATTGTAGGGTCATAATATTTTGTAGCAGATTCATAATCTCTAAAAGGAAATGGGATTGCATCTAAATCAGTAACAACATCCGACTCATAGATTCCTGCTTCTCTTGTTTGTGCCATAATTAAAGCACTTTTAATATATTCTCCTTTTAATAAATAAGTAATATATGGATGATTCTTTTGTATCTCTTCTGCGTTTATGGTGAGATGGGGACCTGCCAGAGCTACTTGTGTGAATTCGGATATTCTTCTTGCCATCCATAGATCAATATCAATAGTCGGGGTTGAACATTCTATTACAACAATATCAGCCGATTCTTGTTTTACTTCTTCAATAAATTTGTCATAAGAATATTCTTCTTCTGCAACTGCATCAATAATATTTACATCGAAGCCGTTCTTCTTCAGGAGACTGGCTGCGTATGCCATTATAAAAGGATAATGCAGTGCACCAATCGGGGTATTCATTGTAAATGGCCATCTTGAACCCGCTCTTACCCCGTATCTGATCCCCTTTCCTACACCAATTATATCCAATAATCTATAAACTATTTCTCTTCTATGCTTCAATTTGAGCTTTAACAACACAGATTTTAATCGGTAATCATTCTCAGGGCTCGTATTTTTGTATCTGATAACCGGTGGATTTACAAATAAAACTTTCATATTATCTGCCTCAAATAATTAAATAGTTCATTCATTCTTGAATCAATTGCAGCATTTTTTAGTGCATACTCGTATCCTTTTCCAGCAATTTTTTCCCGCTCTTTCTCATTTGAAAGATAATATCCAATCTTTTCTATCAAATCATCATCTCCGTCTGTAAAAACCATACATCCTTGCATCGTTTTTTCAGCAATCGGCACTTTATCAGTGATTAAAAATCCCCTGCAAGCCAAAACTTCAAAAGTTCTGAGGGTGATGACATCCCAGTCAACGCAGTCTTGTGCAGTACAATTTAAATTAATTTTTGCACTGCTATATAAGATTGGAACTTTTTCTTGAGGAATTTTGCCTCGTGACAATTTAGAAAATATCTTTCGATAATGTGGAATTTTCTCTCTCTTCTCCCAGAATTTTATCCTACTCCTTATATTTGATTCTGGAATATGCCAATTACCAAAAAGACCAAAATTAAATTGTGCTGCAGGTAAGAGGTACTTATTTGTCCGCACCTCACCTTTAATATCATTCCCTACATATGCAACATCAAAACCAAATTCTTCTTCTTTTTCCCGGGGGTAAAAGAGTTCTGTATCCACACCAAAGGGGAGAAATATCCCATCATGGCCTTCTTGCTTATGGATATCTAAAAGTTTATTTGAAATAAAGGCATAGCCATCATAACCTACATTCTGAAAATTTTTCAATATTTTATCTGAACCCTCTCCATAAGCATTTTGCATATATAAAATATGCTTCTTTGCCCATTCTTGATGGGGTTCGGTATCGTTCAGATAGATCATCACATCTAATTTTTCTTTAGGGAGATTGTTCGGAGCATATAGCTCTGCAATTTCTATATCTTTTATCTTTGAAATAGCCTTACACATGGATTCTCCATGTAACTCATCACCAATAACGTTCCATCCTTTGGAATTAAACATTCCTTTTGGCCATTTTAAATAAAATCCGATTTTCATGAGTATCACTATGTAGGACAGGGGAATGATGGATGCTGATAAAATGCTTTAATTATTTCCTCAGTATCGCTATTAATGTTCCTAAACAGTATTCCTATTCCGCTTGTTGTCCGGCGGAGGATAGCATGTTTAAATTTAAAATTGTCTTTTGAAGCTACATCAATGATCTTCTTCCAACCTTCCAGCATATTCCAATTCAATACATCATGAAAAGCAATTATCACCGAATCTGAAACATACGGAAGAATGCACTTAAAATCCAGAAAGACCTGCTCGTTAGTATGTAGTCCATCTATAAACACAAAATCAAAGCGTTCTCCGACACTATCGAGAAACTCTGGAACATCATCTGGAGAAGACCCAACACAGATTGTCAGATTGATAGATAGTTTCTGAGCAATCCTTTGAGTCATCCCCAAACCTTCTCGCGCTTGTGTTCCTTCTGAAAGATTGTCAATGCCATATAATGCCGCAGATGGATTGATGAGTCCAAAAGCAATTGTAGACCATCCTGAACCTATACCAATTAGAAAATCCGTTTTTGGACGAAACGCTTTTAGAAGGTTTTCGAAAAAATAGATCTCCTGTAGAGAAATGCCTCCTCCGGTGTGAAGATATGGTGCTTTAATGGGTTGAATTGAGACATTTCTATATTTTAATTTAATTTTGTCAATTATTTTTTTTATAATTATAATTAACTTTTTCTCTGATGAAATTTTTTCAACTTTGCCATCTTTTTTCAGGTACATTTCGTATACAGAATAATCTGTATCAGGAGATACACTCAAAGAACGAATAATAGAAGACTTTACCAACCAAGCAAAAGGACCGTTTGGGGATTCTTTCAACCAGCCGGGTGATAAAGGATTAAGACCTTCACTTACTTCGTAGCCTTCTTCTTTATATGCATTCAATAATTTTACTAAGACGCTTTCATGCATAGAAAATCTTCCTTTAATCTAACTTAATTTTTTAATATCCCAGTCCAGATACGGCAACAGGTATGCTTGTTTATGTGCCCTGATTTTTGGATTGCCCGTTTCAATCAATTCGAAACTTAAAGCCTCAATATTATCAAAAATTGATTGAAATACAACTCCGCTATGCAGTCTCAAAAAGTATTTCCTTGGACTAAGCCAGTTTCCCGGAATGTCCACGGTAGCTCGGTATTTTCCCGGGTTGCGTCGCTCTAACAATTCCGGATTCGTATCAATATCCTCTGTACCTAAAATCGATGCACCGTCTGATACATGAATTATCGCCGATACAACAGCACCATAAACTGGCTCGCGAACTATATACTCAATATTAATTTTGAAATTGCTTTTCACATCAAAATATCCGCTTTCAGAAACTATTTCAGCCTGAATTATCTGTATGGGCTTATTATTGAGAGATGGAGTTTGCCATTTTGTTATCTTTTTGTAACCTTCCTCGAGATAATGTGATACGATATCCATTGTTGGGCCTTCTTCCCGCAAAATGCCATTATCTAGCCACAAACAATGTCTTGTCAAGTTCGAAATCGCCCCCATATTATGACTCACAAACAACACCGTCCGGCCTTCCTTCGCTACGTCACCCATCTTGCCCAAGCACTTCTTCTGAAAGGCGGCGTCGCCTACCGCGAGCACCTCGTCCACCAGCAGGATTTCGGGTTCCAGATGGGCAGCGACGGTGAAGGCCAAGCGGACGTACATCCCGCTCGAGTAATATTTGACCGGTGTATCTATAAACTTCTCGATTTCGGCGAAGTCTACGATCTCGTCGAACTTACGCTCGATCTCGTACTTTTTCATTCCCAATATGGCGCCGTTGAGATAGATGTTTTCCCGGCCGGTCAGCTCAGGGTGGAAGCCGGTGCCGACTTCGAGAAGCGAACCCACCCGGCCGTGAATCTCGGCGTAACCTTCCGTGGGCTCGGTGATGCGGGAGAGGATCTTTAAAAGTGTGCTCTTTCCGGCGCCGTTGCGGCCGATGATGCCGACAACTTCGCCGCGCTTAACGTCGAACGAAACATCTTTAAGCGCCCAGATATGATTGTTGGTTCCAGACAGGTTAGCCGCAGTTGCAGCCGACCGGCGGAAGGCCGAGGTGGTGGCGCGAAAAGGGGCTGTCAAGCCGCGTGCCAGCACATCACGCAGCGCCCGGTAGGGCTCGCGCTGCCCGATGCGGTAGCGTTTGCTGAGGTTCTCGACACGGATAGCGATATCGCTCACGCCCAAATCCCCTCGTGGGAAATTGTTCTGTACTACCAGACAGTTTCGACTCTTTCAGAGTCTTGGAGGACTTTGTCCTTTGTAATCAGGATAGCGTTGTAATATTGGCTCGTTGCTCCGATAATACGATCGTGGATATCCCATTCGTCAGGAAGTTGCAGCATGGTTCGAAAGATCGCAAAGTCGAAGGGTACAACGACGAACCCATCCCCTTGCTCAATTCGTTCCAGCACTTCATCGATAGTTATCTCAACTTTCTTCTTCTGTGCGATATAAGTGATCTCTGCTAAAACAACAGTTGGAAGAAGCACTTGCACTCTTGCCTCTTCAGCCTGCTCGAGCAGGCGCTTTGCATTCTCCGATAGCCGCTCGTCCTCAGCTAAGAACCAGATTAGAGTATGGGCATCCGCGACATAGGTCTCCATGCTCACTCTTACCCTTCGATCTCGTAAGCATCTTTGAAGACGGCGTACTGCGCTTCCTTTAACTCTGCCTCATTTACCAAAACGCCCTTCCATAGGCCCTTCAGCTTCGTTTTGCGCTTTGGCCCCTCAATTTGATGTACAACAGCCTTTCTTAACGTTTCCAACTCCTGTTGGATTGCCTGAATGCGAGCCAGGACATATTCAGTCATCATGAAGCACCTCCTGTACGGATGGTGATGCCGTCAACCAATGTTGTGTACTTTATATAATAACACACCGTATTTATTATAATAAAACCTCCTGAACTCAGCCACGCAACCCCCGAGCGGGTGCTACACCAAATCCGCTATCGTTCCTTCCATCCTTCGGAAATAGAACAGCCCGCCGGCCAGGACAAACAATACCACTACCGCGGAGACGCCCAGCAGGGCCGGGGGGTGTCCCTGTCCGAGCACCGCCCACCGGAACCCTTCTATCACACCTGCCATCGGGTTAAGCCCATACAGCGCGCGCCATTTCTCTGGGATAAGGCTGCTGGAGTACGCTACCGGCGAGGCAAACATCCAAAACTGCACGATAAACGGTACGACGTAGCGTACGTCCCGGTAAACAGCGTTCATCGCCGCGAGCCAGAGCCCTACTCCGAGCGCCGTCGCCACCGCCAGCAGCAGGAAAAGCAGCACCGAGAAAATCGACGCCGTGGGCATTATGCCGTAAAAAAGCATCATACCCAGAAGGATAACGAAAGCGATGCCGAAATCCACGAGACCCGAGAGCACCGACGCAACCGGTAGAATTATCCGCGGGAAATATACCTTGGTAATTACCCGCTGATTTTCAACTATTGTGTTGGTCACGCTCGTTAGCGCACTGGCGAAGTACATCCACGGCAGCAAAGCGCTGTAGTAAAATATAGGGTAAGGGAGCCCGTCAGAAGGAAGGCGGGCGAGGTGACCAAAAAAAAGGCTGAAGACAACCATAGTAAAGAAGGGCTGAATAATTGCCCAGGCCGCTCCGAGCACTGTTTGTTTATAGCGCACCTTGATGTCCCGCCAGACGAAAAAGTAGAGCAGTTCCCGGTACTCCCATAGCTCCCGCCAGTTTAACCTGAGCCAGCCGCGGGACGATTTTATGACAAAGGTTGGGGCTCCTTTAACCTCCATACCATACTCCGTTCCTCATAGTTGACCTGATCTTTGGGCGCGATACCAGTCGATTGTCTGGCGCAGACCGTCTTTCAGGGACGTTTTTACCTTAAAGCCGAAGTAATCCTGCGCTTTGTGGGTGTGTAAGCGCCGCCGTGGCTGCCCATCCGGTTTCGTGGTATCCCACACGATGCTGCCCTTAAAACCCACGAGGTCGGCGATCAGTTGGGCAAGGTCCTTGATGCCGATTTCTTCGCCGGAACCCAGGTTCACGGGCCCTTCGCCGTTGTATTGCTCGGTTGCCAGCAAAATACCTTCAGCGGCATCCTCTACGAATAGAAACTCGCGTGTCGGTTTTCCTGTCCCCCATACCTCGATGGAAGCGTTCCCCTGGTCTTTGGCTTCCACGCACTTGCGGATCAACGCCGGAATAACGTGCGAGGTCTCAAGGTCGAAGTTGTCCCGCGGGCCGTAAAGGTTAACCGGAAGAAGGTAGATGGCGTTAAAGCCGTACTGCCGGCGGTAAGCCTGGGATTGGACGAGGAGCATTTTTTTCGCCAGGCCGTAAGGAGCGTTCGTTTCCTCCGGGTAGCCGTCCCAGAAGTTTTCTTCCCTGAACGGCACGGGTGTGAATTTCGGATAAGCGCAGACCGTGCCGACGGCCACGAACTTTTTAACGCCCGCCTGCCATGACTCGTGCAGCAACTGGACGCCCATCATCAGGTTGTCGTAAAAGAACTCTGCGGGATGGGCGCGGTTCGCGCCGATGCCTCCGACGCGCGCCGCCAGGTGGATGACAACGTCCGGGCGGGCGTCGTTCAAAAGCCGTTTGATTGCTTCCAACTGTGTCAGGTCGTAATCCCGGCTTCGGGGAACGAAAACCTCGCGGCAGCCGCGCTCGCGCAGTTTGTCCACCACAAAAGAGCCGAGAAACCCGGCCCCACCTGTTACAACAACCGTTTTGCCGTTCCAGAAACTCATGTTTCATTCCACCCGTAACTGTAAGAAGTAAGTACAAAGTTGAGTGGTCGAGTTGTTAAGTAAGACCACCGTCCAGGACCTTCCTTCTTACCCACTTTACTACTCAACTACTAAACTAACTCCAACTACTAAACTACCGTAAGTAAGTGCAAAGTCGAGTGGTCGAGTTGTTAAGTAAGGGAATACCTTTAACTAACATCGTTACTCTTCCTCTGCTTGAGGTATTTGATATACCCGTTCAGCATGCGAATAACCTCAAAGACCTGCTTCCTAAACCCTCTAAATTTTTCCTCATCGATGTATCCTTCATCATGGACCACTGTAAGGTGGTCCAGCAATTCAAACAAGGAGCCTCTCGCTTGTCGGCAGAACTGGATGTTCTCCTGATAGTGAAACCTCCCGTATCCTTCGGCTATGTTGGCAGTAACCGACCGTGAAGCCCGCAAAATCTGATCTGCAAGTCGGAACTTTTCGCTTGAGGGGAGTCTCTTGACTAGCTGCGAAAAGTCTTTTCTTAACTCTCTTCCCTTTTGCCAGACTTCGAGATCTTCAAAGGTCGATATAGGTCCAACTCTCTGCTGCCCTTTATTGACCACCGTGCAGGACCTTCCTTCTTACCCACTTTACTACCAAACTACTCAACTACTCAACTATTCCTACTCCATTCCTCGCCTCACGTTCTCATACACTGCCTTCACGCCTGTCTCCCACTGGTGCCAGTGGGAAAACTTATCGTTAAGAATACGCTTGCCTTCCCCGACCGGGGTAAGTCCGGCGGCCTCCATGTCCGCGTCAACCATTATCCGCACCAAATCCTTAAAACCAACTTTCGGGTTCCAGTTCAGTTTCCGGCGGGCTTTTGAAGCGTCCGCCAAAAGGAATTCCACTTCTGTCGGCCGGAAATACCGGGGGTCGATTTCTACGTGTTCCTGCCAGTCCAGTCCGGCATACGAAAACGCTTCTTCGAGGAATTCTCTTACCGAATGGGATTCACCCGTGCCGATCACGTAGTCGTCCGGCTCGTCCTGCTGGAGCATCAGCAACATGGCTTCTGCGTACTCGGGTGCGTAACCCCAGTCCCTGCGGGCATCCAGGTTGCCGAGATAGAGCTTTTTTTGCTTGACCCCGAGAATGTTTGTCAGCCCCCGCGTGATCTTGCGGGTAACGAAGGTCTCACCGCGCCTGGGGCTCTCGTGATTGAAGAGGATACCGTTGCAGGCCCACAGGCCGTAACCCTCGCGGTAGTTGACAGTCATCCAGTGCGAGTAGACTTTTGCGGCCGCGTACGGGCTGCGTGGCCGAAACGGGGTGGATTCATTCTGCGGGGCGGGCGCGTCACCGAAGATTTCCGAACTTGAGGCCTGGTAAAACCTCGTCTTGATGCCGCTGCGCCGGACGGCTTCCAAAATACGGGTCGTTCCGAGTCCGGTTATGTCGCCGGTATACTCGGGCATATCGAAGCTGACCCTGACGTGGCTCTGTGCTCCGAGATGATATATCTCGTCTGGTCGCAAGTTATAAATGAGGTTGGTCAACTGCTCCGAGTTTATAAGGTCTCCATAGTGCAGGAAGAGGCGAATATCCTGCTCGTGAGGGTCCCTGTACAGGTGGTCGATGCGGTCCGTATTGAAGGTGCTTGCCCGCCGGATGAGGCCGTGTACCTCGTACCCCCTGGCGAGCAATAGTTCAGTAAGGTAGGATCCATCCTGACCCGTGATTCCGGTTATCAACGCACGCTTCACTCAAAAAACACCCCGATAACTTTAAAAGTCCTTACCCGGACAAGCCGGAACAAAATGTTTTTACCACAGAGACTCAGAGAACACGGAGGAAACAAAATAACTTCATAGCCTTCTTCTTCGGATGCCTTCCTTAAGAACGGTGACGTTGAAGTTAATCAGTAAGCCGAGTTTCCACCCTCCCAGCTTTAGGTACGTAAGCAACTGGGCTTCGTGGATGGGCTCAATGGATGCGATTGTCTTGATCTCGACAACAACAGCGTTTTCAAAAAATTAATTCTATCTCTGTGCTCTCTGTGCCTCCGTGGTGAACCAGTGCCCAATTTTTTCTTGCCCATTTTGTGTAGATCTTTGCGGCAACGGTCCCAAAAAGGGACAAGATTCGCTTTTTCCAAGTATATAACGAATAATGACAGTCCGCCAAACCGAATTTTTTGCCTGCTAAGGGACAGGTTGACTTTTGGATTTGTTATATTTCTTGTTTTTGGACGTCTGAACGTAGTTCCTCAAACAGGCTTATTAAGCGCCCGGCCAATCCGCGCAGACTGTGGTACTCTTCGACGTTTTTTCGCAGGTAAGCGCCAATCTCCTTCAGTTCCGCTGCCGTCAGCGTTAAAACCCAATGAAGCTTTTCGGCCAGGTCTTCCGGGTCACCGTGCCGGAAGAGAAGCTTTTCAGCATAATTCCCCATCGTTTCTGTAAACCCTTCGTTCGCGGCAAGACATAGTCGAGCGCAACTCATGGCCTCAAGCACCACTTTATCCCCGGAACCGGTTGGAGTAAGATTGACTCCCACAGTGCACTTACGGTACCACGACGGTAATTCGGTCATTGGAACCGGCGGCCAGAAAGAAACAGTGTCTTTAAGTCCGAGTTCCTCAACTTGTGTATGAAGAGATTGAACGTATACTTTATCGTCGTCCACCGCAGGCCCGCCAACGATATTAACATGAAACCGAGTGACCCTTTTACTCCAGAGCAGTGCTGCGGCTTTTAGTAGAGTTGTAAGATCCTTAACAGGTGATAAACGTCCGGCGTAAAGGATGGACGGAGGTTCCTCCGGTACGGTTGCATCGGGGGTAAAGAGCTCCGTATCTATTCCCTGACCGACTACGGTGAGTTTGTCATGCTTGTAAGGATAGGCTGCAGCCAGGCTTGCCACCATGCGGTCAGAAAGGTGGTGGGCCAATTGTAGTCTACGGGTTACGGTCGGGTGAGCATACCAGGTAACTATGCGGATACGTTTTAATTTTAATAACGGTGCAGCGAGGATGGTGAATTCCGGAATCATGTGCGAAAAACACACA
>QZJF01000014.1 GCA_003599255.1 candidate division WWE3 bacterium
TGTCGATGGAGAGGTTTTTCTGGTGACAGGAAAAAGGCTTTCTCTTTTGTTAGCTGAATTCGATTACTATTCATGGTACATCTATTTTACTAGACACACCAAGCCCTGTCAATGTAAATTTAACCAAAACCCAAGCAGTTTAGGAGTTTATTGTATCCCTAACAGAAAGCTAATAAGTCACATTAAGTAATTTAGTGTTAATATATTTCATTATAAGTAATGTATTTAACTAACACTACAATGCCAAAAAGTGGCATAAAACCAGGTTTTTAAAAAATAAAGAACTATAATTTGTTAGTATTACCTCTATGTGGAAATCGAGGCTAGGCCTCCGCCAGCTCGTAAAGCTGTTCGGCTTGGGGTACAATCAAGTGCCGGTGAGACAGTTTTAAACGTCATCCCTCATGAATTTCCCTTTCACTTGTTAGCCGTAATCCCAAGTGTAGTATTCTCCACATTTAACAGTTTCCCTTTAATTGTCTAAATCTGCTGAAATTAAAAATACCTTTGGTTAATCCAAAGGCAGCTTTTGTTCCGTTATTACTGTCTAAATAAGTTAAACCTTCTTGGTATTTTAAGTGAGACGATTTTAGTTATCTCAAAGCTACCGGAAACTTATAGCCCGTATGTAAATAAAGGATACTTTATTCAAAAAGCCCAGTCTTTTTACTCTTTGGATTTTTTATAAGAGGTAGGTACTGCAAAATTGCAGATATTTTATGCAATAATGAAAAAGCTGTAAAGTTTATAGTTGTTTGAAACCAGTTTACAATTCAGCTTTATTTTACAATGACATCCTTCCAAAAGTGAAATCAAGGAAATCTTACTGATAAGATCAATTTAAAAAGAGAAAAATATCTCTTTTGGCATATATTTTGCATAATGAAGATATAAGACTTGTTAAATTTAAGGAAGTACCATCATAAAAAGGAGGTTGGAAGTATCATGGCAGAAATTGCCAAAACTATTTGTTTGCATTGTCCACCGGGCTGTGGTATTGACGTTCATGTTGAAAATAATAAGCCAGTCAAAGTAGAGGGTATGATGGAGAGCATAGTAGGACCGATCTGCGTAAAAGCAGAAGTGATTCCAGAGTGGTATGAGTATGGACTTAAGAACAGGTTACAATATCCGTTAAAAAAGGGCAAGGATGGAGTTGGGTGGGAAGAAATCTCCTGGGATGAAGCTTTAGACATTATGTGTGAGAAGCTTACAGAAATTAAGGAACGCTATGGTCCGCAAGCTTTTGCTATGTTTGGGGGGCAAATTTCACCCAACAGGGATTGGGATTATCTTGCCAAGCGGTTCTTTGATTGTTACGGTTCACCTTCCTTTTATTCTTGTTTTTCAATCTGTTGGACTAATCGTGCTCCCTCGGCTATTATGACGTATGGTCAGTATGCTGTTCCTACATTGCACGGGTCCAAATGCATTGTAGTGTGGGCAGGAAATCCTGTAGAGACAGTGCCCTTTGCAGGCCAAAGTATGTTGGCTAAGAAAAGAGAAGACGAAGCTAAACTTCTCGTTGTTGATCCGCGGCGGATTACCTTGGCTAAGGAAGCAGACATCCATGCACAGGTTAAACCTGGTTCTGACGTAGCCTTTGGCCTGGCATTGTTAAACGTTATTATTACGGAAGGCTTGTACGATAAAGAGTTTGTCGAGAAATGGACAGTTGGTTTCGATAAATTAGCAGTTCACGTAAAGGATTACCCCCCCGAGCGAGTGGAAAAGATTACAACTGTTCCAGCAAGTACCATTAGGGATTTTGCTCGTACTTATGCTACTACTAAGCCAGCTACTATTTTTTGGGGTAATGCTTTGGATCATTGCGACTATGGTTTTGATACCCATCGTTGCATTCAGATCCTTATGGCGATTACTGGCAATTTGGATGTGCGTGGGGGAAGTCGTCAGATCCCTTATATCCTTAACCAGAAAGTACCGGTAGGCGAAGAGTTCCCCTTGAAATTGGAGGATATTCCTGAAACCCGTCTTTACAAAATGAAGCCAGCAGGTGAAGATGACTATCCTCTTTGGCTCCAGGTTGGTGGTGAGCCAGCAGCCAGCAGTCTTTTTGATGCCATTATTGAAGAAAAGCCTTATGCGGTTAAGGGCTTATTGGTGGAATCTTCCAATATGCTGGTTAGTTGGGCCGATACAAACATGCAGAAAAAGGCTTTTAGTAAACTTGATTTTCTTGTAGTTTACGATATTAACATGACAGAAACAGCGGAGTTTGCCGACCTTGTTTTGCCGGCTTGCACTTTTCTGGAACAGCAAATGATCTACCACTATGTTGGACGTCCCATGTATGTGCTTATGACCCAGGCTATCCAGCCACCAGAAGGGTGCTGGCCGGATATGAAGTTTTGGCTGGAGCTGGCTAAAAGAATGGGATATGGTGATAAATTCCCCTGGAATACAGCTGATGACGTTCAGAACCACATTATGAAACCTGTTGGTTTAACTGTTGACGATCTGCGCCAGGACCCGGGTGGAGTATTTTTCAGTGATGAGTCTGTACGTTGGAAGAAATATGAGCAAGACAAATTTCGTACACCTTCAGGGAAGGTAGAGATTTACTCTGACAGAATAAAACAATTTGGTGGCAATCCTTTACCCACTTATGAGTCGCCCTACCAGAGCGAGGAGTGCGATCCGGTATTAACAAAACGTTATCCTCTGATTTTAATTACAGGTACTCGTCAGCTTGAGTTTAACCACTCCATGTTGCATACCTTGCCGAGTTTGCGACGGAAAGTTCCCTATCCGGCAGCCGATATCCATACAAGTGTGGCTCAAAAGCTAGGTATTGCTGACGGTGATGATGTCATTATTGAAACAAATAAGGGTATGATTACGATGAAGGCTCGGGTGACAGATGACATCCACCCACAGACAGTCTCTATTCCTCATGCCTGGCAGCGGATGGCTAATGGTAACTTGCTGACCTCCATGGATAAGCAAGCTCGTAATAAGCTTACAGGATGTCCGGGTATGCGCATTATGGCCTGTCGGGTTCAGAAAGTTATTGAAGTAGGGTAAAAGGCAATAAAGGAGAGAGCCCATGGTACCTCTTACTTTTACTGGCAAGGATGATCTTTTTAAAGCTATCTTCGAAGCTGCTAATGAAGGCAGGAGAGCGAGGCTAGGCGAACTTGTTGAACTGGGCCTTACAAACGGTCTTGAAAGCTTCGAATTGGCTGACTTTCTGGTTCTTCAGGCTCTTAGGATTTGTGACACTTTTAACCGAAGCGAAATTTACTTTAATGAGTTTTACTTAAGTATTGATAGTATAGATAAAGTACTTCAGATGCTTAGACCAGATTTGGCTTTTACTACAAGTTCTCAATTAACTAAATCAACGGTGGTTCTCGGTACTATCCAGGGAGATGTACATGAAATGGGTAAGACAGTGCTGAGAATTCTTTTGGAAAAAGAAGGCATACAAGTTGTTGATCTGGGTGCAAATGTCAAGCCGGAGGCTTTTATAAAAGCTATACAAAAGCATGGGGCGCGAGTGCTAGGTGTATCCTGTCTTTTAAGTCCAGCTATGATAGGGATGATACAGCTGAAAAAGAGAATGCAGGAGGCTAATCTAGAATATATTTGGACTATTATTGGCGGCAAAGCTACCTCTAGGAATTTTGCTGTTAATGTAGGTTTTAGTGAGTGGGCGTCCACTGCAGTACAAGGGGCTAAGTTGATCATTTCTTATCTGGGGGTTAAAGGATGATTGATAGAAACGGCCTCAGCTGTAAAGTTACAGTTCTCCCTTACGGAGTGGAGATAGTTGTTCCCCCACAGACAAATCTGGCTGAGGCTATCAGGAAAACGGGGTTACCTTTTATGGCTCCCTGTGGCGAAAAAGGAACTTGTGGCAAGTGTAAGGTGCTGGTATTAAGTGGTAAAGATACTATATTACCTCCGTCTTCCGAAGAGATTGCGGTTTTGAACGGCCTAGAACTCAAGGGCTATCGCCTTGCCTGTAGAGTGCATTTAAGAATAGGTCATGTGAAGGTAGCTATTCAGCAAGAAACGCTTCTTAATTCGGACCAATACCAGTTGCAGAATAGTTTCTTAGACTTAACTTTGAAACCCGAGCCTCAAATAATTAAGATACCCTGTACCCTTCCCGTAGTCTCTGGAGACCAAGGTGAAGGTTATCGAGATCGATTAAGTCAATTATTACAATGCTTAAACCATAAAGGGAATAGAGGTTCTAAGTTTAACTTGCAAGCTTTGAAACAAATTGGAAAATTATTCCCTGTGGATGAACATGTAATAACATTGGTTTCTAGGTCTCATAACGCAATTATTGCCATAGAGGAGGGAGATACCGGTCAAGAAGTATTAGGCTTGGGGATAGACCTAGGTACAACCAAGATTGCTCTTTACTTAATTGACCTGTTAACTGGTAGCTTACTGAGTTCGGCCTCTACAGTTAACCCACAAATCCAATACGGCGAAGACTTAATGACTCGCTTGAGTTACTGCTTGGCTTCACAAGAAAATATTGTATATTTGCAAAAAGCAGTATTTAACGCTATTAACAGTCTTATCAGTAGAGTGTGTGATAAAGCAGGTCGAAAGCAAGAACATATTTATGATCTAAGTGTGGTCGGTAATCCCTGTATGATCGAGTTATTTTTAGGCATAACACCACAGTCTTTGGCATTTGCTCCTTTCCTGCCGGTGGATTGTCATAGCCGAACCATAGAGGTATCTGGTTTTGAAATATCCTTATTCGTTAACTCTTCCGCAGAGGTCTATGTTTTACCGGCCATCGGAGGGTTTGTCGGAGCTGACAATGTGGCCGCTCAACTATCTACTGGTTTTCACCGGCAGGTTAGTAAAGGGGCATGGTTGCTTATGGATATTGGTACTAATACAGAAATAGTTTTGAAAACCCCCCACGTATGGCTGGCTTGTTCTTGTGCTTCTGGTTCGGCTTTTGAAGGCATGCATATTAAACATGGTCAGAAAGCTGTAATTGGAGCTATAAATAAAGTGCTGATAAATGATGTGACATATGAAGTTGTCTATCAGACAATCGGTGGTGAAAAGCCCTGCGGAATTTGTGGTACAGGTTTAATTGACACTTTAGCAGAACTCCTAAGGATTGGTATTATTGAACCTACAGGCCGATTTAAAAAAGGGATAATTTCAAAGCGATTACGCTCTAACCCGGAAAGTGGAACCGAGTTTGTTTTGTGCTGGCAGGAAGAGACCGAAATTGAACAAGATGTTGTAATCAGTGAAAAAGATATTTATGAGCTATTACAGGCCAAAGCGGCTATTAGAACTGGTTGTGAAATGCTGTTAAAGGTTGCCGGAGTAAATATTAATGAAATTGAAGAACTTGTAATAGCTGGAGCTTTTGGAGAGTATCTGGATGCTATTAATGCTATTCGTATAGGTTTGTTACCGAAAGTGCCTATTGACCGCATAAGAATAGTAGGTAATGCTGCTGGGCGAGGTGCGGTAATGGTGTTAGTAGCTCAAAGTTATAGCCGTTTGGCGGAAGAAATAGCGTTGCAAACTACTCACTATAACTTGTCCCGGGATGATAATTTTATGAGTGAGTATAGTCGGTACATGTTTCTGAACACTTAAATTAGAAGCGAATTAGGAAAAGAGGTGCCGGCAGATATTATCTGCAAAGAAGCATGCCAGGGAAATTATGATTAAGTCGTTATAGGCAAAAAAGCTGGAGCGCGAAAAAAGAACTATTGCTGGAAGGTAGAAGTAAATGCTTAATTTATTTAGTATAGTAAAAATACTGAGGGGGAAAGTGTATATGGCTAGTTGGGAACAGGTGGTGTTGATGAAAAAACCGGAGGTAAGTAAATTACTTGAAAAACGTCATATACTGGATGATGATCTAAAACAGGTTGTTCACTTGGCTGAAGAGAGCGGAAAAAAACTATTTTCTCCTGGAAGCGGTGAATATCTGGCTAAAATGCGTATTGGAAAAGCTACCTTTTACGCCAGGTATGTACCAAAGGATGAAGGTTATGAAATTAACAGCGCTTATGTCCATAAAGTTGAGATATTGGAGAAATAATCCATGGATAATTGGCAATGTTTCCAATGTAAAGAATCAATGTTGGACGATAAGTTTCCGGTGCATTACCAGGGGATTACACGTACTATACAAGGTATCAAGTGTCCACGTTGTGGTGCCAAATATCTTACAGAAGATATTGTAGTGAAAATTGTTAATCGCCAGGAGAAGGCATTGGAGGACAAATAGAATGAGGAAGGTGAGGCATAATGCCAGAAACTTTCAGGGATACTGAAAGCCTTTGCCCAGTTTGTCTACAAAAAATTCCAGCTCAAGTAGTAGAGGAAGATGGGCGAGTGTACCTTAAAAAGGACTGTACCGAACATGGTAATGTCCGTACTCTCGTTTGGCGGGATGCTTCTACCTATAAGGAGTGGGGCGCATGGCAAATGAGTTTTGTGCCTCAACAGCCGCGTTTTATTAAAAAAGAGGACTGTCCCTTTGTTTGTGGACTTTGTTCTGAACATTTGGCAGATACGTGCAGTGTAGTTTTTGAAGTAACAAACCGTTGTAACCTAAACTGTCCTGTATGTTTTGCTAAATCAAACGAAGTGAATTTGCTTGACCCTTCGTTAAGCAAGCTGAAGGAAGAGCTACAAGCTATAGTAGGAAATAGGGGGCCTTTTCTTATCCAGTTAAGTGGAGGGGAACCTACCTTAAGAGATGACCTGCCTGAGCTAATTTCCATGATAAAAAATTTAGGGTTCAAACACGTGCAGGTCAATACAAATGGGTTGCGTATTGCTTATGAACCTGACTATCTTCGAAAATTAAAAGAAAATGGGGCGGACGTAATTTACCTTCAATTTGATGGCTTAAGCGATGAGATTTATCGTAAAATACGAGGTCAAAAAATGCTTAATGTTAAACAACAGGCCATTCGCAATTGTGAAAACGAGGAAATGGGGGTTGTTTTTGTTGTAACCTTGATGAGAAATGTTAATTTTGACCAAATTGGCAGATTAGTTGAATTTGCTAAAAGCAATATTCCAACTGTAAAAGGCCTACATTTCCAACCTATAGCCTACTTTGGTAGGCATCCGGCGCCGCCTCAGGATGATGATCGAGTTACCCTAGACGATGTCTGGAAAGCTTTAGAGGATCAAACAGCAGGAATGATTAAGCAAGAAAACTTTGTTCCGGAAAAAGTTCATCCTTACTGCACGTTTTCCGGGCTGTTTGTACTCTTAGAAAGCGGAGAGTTCTTACCAATTAGTAACTATCACCGTTCATTAAATGAATGTGGATGTTGTGGGGGGCCAAGCCCCTCTGAACACTGGGGAAATTTTATTTCAGAGTACTGGCGCTTTAGAAAGGACAAGGAAATTGAACAAATAGTTGGTCAGGACGAAGCCGGGAGTTGGATAGAGTTTTTCAAACGAAGTCAAACTCATTACCTTACTATTTCCTGTATGCCTTTTCAGGATGCTTGGACCATAGACCTTAACCGTTTGAAACGGTGTTGTATTCACGTGTTGCAGGAGAATAGGCTTGTACCGTTATGTGCTCGTTATTTGACCAGTACTACTGGGCAAAGGCTATACTAACCCGAAAGAGAAGAGGTTTTAAAAAGTGTATGGGGTTTATCTCAAAGATTGGATAAAACAGGAAATAATTACTTTGAGTAGTGGTAAGGCCAATCAGACACTGGTAGCCCGCAGTAATTCTTTGTCAAGGAATGATATTGAGGCTTATCAGTTAAAGCGTTTACGGGAAACCTTAAATTTTGTTAGCCAGAATAGTAGTTTCTATCGTAAGCGTTTTTCTCAGTTAGGGTTTCGACCGGAAATGGTAATGCACCTTTCCGATATTCAAGTTTTGCCTCTTACTGAGCCTTTGGATATTGCTGAAGAACCTTACCAGTTTCTTTGCTGTTCTCTTAGTGCCGTAGAGAGTGTTATAACCTTAACTACTTCGGGTACAACAAAAAAAAGAAAACGAATTTTTTATTCCATGACTGATATAGAACAAATAATTAACTTTATGTCAGCCGGGATGAGAACCGTAGCTACTAGTCAAGACGTGGTCCAAATTGTTCTGCCTGGTCGTCGTCCGTTCGGTCAAATGGATTTGCTAGCTACGGCTGTTGAAAAGATAAGGGCCTCTACCGTAAGAGCCGGAACAGTTATTTCAAGTACCGAACAACTCAAGTTGATTAAAGAGAATGGCACAACTATCCTTTTTGGACCACCGTCCAGGATATATCGTATAACTCAGGAGTTGGCAGATAGGCAAGATCTGAAGAATACCCCTGTACGATTAATTTTTATTACATCCGAATATCTTGCTCCGTCTATGGCCAGAAGAATTCAGGATGTTTGGGGGTGTGCCATTTGCAACCATTATGGAATGACTGAGCTAGGCTTGGGTTTTGCCGTAGAGTGCTCTGAAAAAGATGGTTTTCACTGCAATGAAGCTGATTTTATTGTAGAAGTAGTAGATCCGGTAGACGGACGTCCTTTACCAGATGGAGAAGAAGGATTTTTAGTTTATACTGCCTTGCGGCGGGAGGCAATGCCTTTGATCCGCTATAATTCCCATGATTTTGGGAGTATATCATATGCTCCTTGCTCTTGTGGAGCGACTCCTGTGCTAAAAATTAGTAAAATTAGGAAACGCCAGGAAGCAATTTTTTACTTAAGCTCTGGTCAATTAATATATCCGGCTCTCCTGGATGATGTACTCTATTTTTTTCCTGAGATTATTGATTACAAGGTAGTTTTAAGGGAAAAAAATGGCCAAGAACACCTGGATCTGCTTCTAGAGGTTACAGATGCCTCCCTTCTCAGACTTGATAGTTTGAAGCAACGGGTGATCTGGGCCTTAGCTCAAGAGCTTACTGTTCACATAAATGTGGATTTTTGTACTCAAGGCCAACTACAGCGGAGGAACAGGGCTAAGAAAACTATTTTTGATGAGCGTAGTATTGTGCAATCATTTACATTAAATAGGAGATGATGGATCAGTTGATCAACTATGAAGAAGTACTAACAAAATGTTTAAGTGAAACTATGCCTCCTTGTCAGGTATCCTGCCCATTACAAGTGGATACCAGAGAATATGTTCAGTACATTTCGCAGGGTAACTTTAATGCTTCTTATGCTAAGATATGGGAAAAACTACCTTTTCCAGGTATTCTTGGTCGAATATGCTTACATCCATGTGAAACTCAGTGCCGTCGAGGGGCCAAGGATGAGGCAGTCGCACTCTGTGCCCTTAAGAGAAGCTCAGCAGACTATACGGAATATCAGTTTGAGAAGTTGTTGCCAAGAGAGCTACCAGAGAAGAAGGAGAAAATTGCTATAGTTGGTGGAGGTCCTGCCGGACTTATGGCGGCTTATGATTTGCGTCTAGCTGGCTATAAAGTTGTACTTTATGAAGCTGCTGAGATGCTTGGTGGTATGCTGACGCAAGCTATACCTCCTTACCGGTTGCCTCGAGATATAGTTATTGGCGAACTTAATGTCCTTCATCAAATAGGAGTCACTATATTGACAAATAGCCGCTTGGGGAAAGATTTTCAGCTTAGCGAACTGCTAGGAAAATTTTCTGCTGTATTACTTGCTACTGGATTACCTGGTAGTAAGAAACTAACCATAGAGGGCGATAACCTTATTGGTGTTCTAGGAGGGTTGGACTTTCTCCGCCTGGCTTTAAATGGAGAGGCTGGGATACCTGAATTGATTCGAGACCGGCATGTGGTCGTTGTTGGAGGAGGAAATGTTGCTGTAGATGCTGCTAGAACCGCTATCCGACTTAAGGCTAGGGATGTCTTGCTTGTTTACCGCAGAACAAAGGCCGAAATGCGTGCTCTACCTTCTGAGGTTAATGAGGCTTTGGAAGAAGGTGTAAATTTAAAGACTGGCTTGATGCCCCGTCGAATTATTGGTAAGAAAGGCCGTGTAACAGGAATTGAGTTTGTCCCGTTTAAAGCAACAGGTGAAGCAGGAATGGTTGAGCTGCTACCGACTGACTGTATTATCTCAGCCATAGGACAGGTAGCGGAGCTAGATTTCCTGAATGAGGAATTTGCGTTTTTAGCCCCTGAGGGCCAGTTAGAGTTTGATTCTGTTACCTGTACTACCAAGCAACAGGGTCTTTTCTTGGCTGGTGACCTGATACTTGGGGCAAGCACTGTTGTAGAAGCCATGGCAAGCGGCCGCCGTGCAGCGTTGTACATAGATCGGTATTTACAGGGCCAGGGGCTTCCATCCACTTCTACTCTGGAAGAAAGCTCGCTGGATGAAAGTTTTTTAAATTTACTGAATAATAATATTAGCCAGGTAGAGGTTAAGCCACGTAAAGTTCTTAGTAATGTAGCGCCGGAGTTACGAATAAATAATTTCACAGAGGTAAATCCTGGCTATAATAGAGAGGATGCTATAGAAGAAGCTGGGCGTTGTTTGCAGTGTGAGTGCCGTTTCTGTGTTAAGGAATGTGAGTTTCTACAAGAGATATGTGCATCTCCTTTAGAGTTGGTGCGCAAGCTGGCTCAAGGAGAGTATCCTCCAGAGGTTCCTTACCTTTGCAATATCTGTGAGCTTTGTGTTAAAGTCTGCCCTCAGGACCTTGATATTGGAGCTTTACTTTTAGGCCTTCGTCAGCAGATGGTTGAACGGGGCGAAGGTCCTTTACCCGGCCATGCCTTTGTTGATCGGGACCAGGATCACGTTAACTCTGAAGCTTTTCTCCTAACGATGAGCAACCCAGAAAGAAATAAAGTGAAAGATGGCAATGAGACATATGCCTTTTTTCCTGGTTGTTCTCTCTCTGGTTATTCTCCGGAGTTGACTTTAAAGGCTTTTCAGCACCTGAAGAATATTGTTTCTTGTGACGGTATAATTCTTCACTGCTGTGGTGCGCCTAACCTTTTAATTGGCCGCCGGGCAAAATTTGACAGTATGTTAGCAGGCATTTGTACCCAAATGGAGAAACTGGAGTCAACTACCCTGGTTGTAGCTTGTCCGGACTGCTACCATACTATTAAGAACCATGCTTCTAATATAAAAATCACCACTCTCTATCATCTATTGGCTGAAAAAGATTCGTTACGTAAGTTATCTATTAGAAACGATGACAGACGAACATTCACCATTCATGACTCCTGCAAAGCGCGGTGGGAGTGCGACCTACAAGATGCAATTCGAAAAATACTCCATCACCTTGGCCACAATATAGTGGAGATGCCTTATTCTAGAGAAATGACCCGTTGCTGCGGCAACGGCGGGATGGTTCCCTACACCGATCTCGACTTCTTTATCCGTCTGGTCGAGCGCCGTCTGGCAGATACTAATAATGATATTGTAACTTATTGTGCTGCTTGCCGTGAAACCCTGTCTTCCCAGGGGGGATCGGCTGTCCACATTCTCGACTTGATTTTCAACCAGGCTTGGGGTGATGTTCTAAGGGCGGAACCCAAAACTGGACGGGAAAGGAGGGAAAACCAGACACGCCTACGAGAGATGCTCCAAGCAGTAGACTATAAATAATAAAAAACGGTGGTATTTAAGATGTAACTAAAACGATTGGAGGTGTAGTGATGAAAATTTTCAAATGGTGGCCGTGGTTATTGTCTTTCGTGGTAATTTGGCTCCTGCAGTTTTGGCCGGGTGGCTTGGGGCCATTAATTGGACGCCCCTACAACAATTATATGCCGCTGATATTGGGGTGGATACCTGGGTGGTTTTTCTATACTCTAGTTATGTACTTTGTTGGATTCGTCTGGTTGTTACTTTTTTCATTGAAGTTCCTCTGGCCATTGTTAGGTGAGGAGGATGATAAATTATGACACCCTTATTTTGGATAGCGTTCTTTTTTATAATTCTAAATGTTGTATATATTGTGGTTGGTGCATTTAGTGCTCGAGGTATTGGCAGAAGTTTGGAAGCTTATCTTGTTGCCAAGCGGGGTTTAGGCAATTGGATAACGATTTTGGGGCTTATGGCTACCTGGTTTAGTGCTTACATGTTTCTAGGGCTTTACGGGGCTAGTTATCGAACTGGATTAGGGCCTTTTGTTCAGGGGTATATTCTCATTGCTTGTTCTGTTTCTTTTCTCTTGCTTGGGATCCCGACTTGGTTTCTAGGTAAGAAGTATGGTTACATGTCGAGTGCTGACTTTTTGAGTGACCGTTATGAAAGCAGGTATGTAGGCCTTCTTCAGGGTTTGGCCTGGATTATTTTTACTATGGCCATGCTCATGGTCAACATGATTGGTGCGGGAGCTTTGTTACATGGTCTTACAAACGGGGTTATTCCTTTCTGGGTAGGGGTAGTTGCTATAACTATTATCATGTTATCATATCTGATTCCTGGTGGTACTCGCAGTATGGCTTGGGTGGATGCTTTACAAGGAATAATTTTATTAACTTTTCTTTGGATTTCTTTTTATATCCTCTTTCAAGCCGCTGGTGGTAATATGGTGGAGATCGTTAACAAGTTTGTCGGTACAGCGGAGGAGAAACTTCTTACCATCCCGGGGTTAGTTCCTCAGTGGACCTACGGGGTCTGGTTTTTCCAGGGTGTTTTTGGATTAACATGGGGAGCTTTTCCTCACATGTATATTCGTTGGTACGCGGCTCGTAGTCCAAAGGTCATTATTATTGCCACGTTGATCACAGCTGCTTTAGGTCCGTTAATTTTCTGGCACGGTGCCTGGGGTGGTCCAATAGCTAGAGTTATAGAGCCAGGTCTTACCGGGGCTGCTACCGACTCTGTTTTACCTATCCTTATTGCTAGAATAGCGTCCCCATTGTTTATCGGCCTCCTTTTTGCCGGTGCCTTTGCGGCAATTATGTCTACTACTTCCAGCATGGCTATGGGAGTCTCTGCCATTGGAACCAGGGATATTTACAGGGCTTTTATTAATCCTGAAGCCACAGAAAATCAAGCTGTCACAGCCTCTCGTATTAGTTTAACCTTGTTTTTATTGCTGGGCATGATCTTAAGCTTTAGTCAACCCCAGTTTTTGATGACGCTGGGTATGCTTTTTTTGCCGGGGGATTACAACTTGGTCCGGTCATTTATGGTGCTTTTTACTGGCCACGGGCTAATAAGTACGGTGCTTATGCCGGGATTATTGTTGGTTTTGTTCTACTAGCAATTCAGGTGGCCATGGGCAACCTTGCCATTTCCTGGTGGGGATTACACCCGGGGCTCATAGCTTTTATTCCTAACTTGGCAGCATTCATTGTGGTTAGCTTATTGACTCCTAAACCTTCCCAGGAGGTGGTAGATAAGTTCCATGGTTACCTTGCAAAGAAGCTAAAAATGTCGGAGATTATTGATGATTTTAAAGACAATCAAGTTGGAATTAATGAGTAAGTTAACAAATAAAAAGTTAAATTGGCAGTTATCTCCAGCCCAAAAGGGCTGGGAGATAACTGCCAATAACTAAGAAAAAATGGGAGAGGTGAAAAGAATATGGTTAGCTATAGCGTTGACCTCAACAAACCAAATATGCCAGAGCTACGCTTCTCTTTACCGGAGCTGCAATTTCCGGATAAACTTAACGTAGCTGAGTACCTGCTTGATCGCCATATCCGGGCAGGAAAGGGTGACAGGGTAGCCATTCTCTATGGAGAAGAAAAGATTACTTATGGGGAACTTTATACTCGCACAAATCGTCTGGGTAATGCTTTTAAGCAGTTGGGTATCGGTTACAAAGATGCAGTTATCGTTCGTACGGCTAACGTACCGCAGTTCCATGAGATAGCCTTGGCAGTGCATAAAATTGGTGGTATTTTGGTTCCTTCTATGATGTTACTGAAGGAGAGCACAATTACATTTTGTGCCAATCTGGCGGAAGCCAAGGCTATAGTTACTTCGGCTGATCTATTGGACGAAGTGGAAAAAGGACGCGACAAGTATGAAACAGTAGAGCATATTATTGTTTTTGGTGGTGATCCAACTGCTTTAAAGGCTAAAGGGTATATTTGTTACGAGGAGATCATTGATAACCAGAGTAGTGTACTGGATCCATTTTTGGTTGATAAAATGGATCCCGGCTACATCGGCTTTACTTCAGGTACTACCGGAGAGCCGAAGGGTTGTCTTCACCCCCAGGTTGCTCCTTTGGCTATAGCAGTAACAACCGATCTTGCCTTGCAGTACCAAGAAAATGATGTTTTTGGTGGCACCCCACCTTTGGCTTTTATTTACGGATACTGTCACCTTTTTCTCATCCCCTTGTATAAGGGTGCTGTAATTTCTTTAATAAAAGGAAGGGCCACACCAGAATCTTCCCTGCAAACAATAGAAAAACATAAAATTACCTATTTTCATGCCGTACCTACTATGTACAACATGATCCTACGGGAGAAAGGACTTAAAGGGAAATATGATTTGAGCAGCGTGCGGGTTTTCCTAAGTTCTGGTGCACCCCTTCTCCAGGCTACCTTTGACGAGTGGAAAAAGGAATATGGTTATAAACTGATCAACATCATCGGATCACATGAAACCTTTGGTTCTTATATCGGAACCTGGCAGCAGCCCATTAAGCCAGGTTCTATAGGCAACCCTTATCCAGGCTACGAGGTGGTTATGCTTGATGACGATGGTAACCTCTGTTCTACAAATATTCCAGGAAGGGTAGGTGTTAAGGGACCAACAGGTATTATATATCTTAAGCGACCCCAAAAACAGGCCGAAGCAATTCTTAATGGCTACAGCTTGAGTGGAGATGTAGGTTACGTTGATGAAGACAACTGCATATGGTTGGTTTCGCGTAGCGATGATGTGATTAAAAGTCGGGCGTATCGTATTTCTCCAGAATCAGTAGAGAATGCACTTATTGAACACCCCCAAATCCACGAGGCTGGTGTAATAGGTGTTCCCCATGAGCTCGAAGGACAGAGGGTCAAGGCCTTTATTGTCATGAAAAGTGGGGTTCGACAGGAAGAGGTGGATTTCGAAGAAATCCGAAACTTCTGTTTGCAGAAGTTGGCCCCTTACATGGTACCCAAGGAAATTGAAATTACGGTTGAGTTGCCTAAGACAGAAACGGGTAAGATCAAACGGGGTGAATTGCGTAAAATTGAAGATAAACGAAGAACCAAAAGTGTTTCATAATATCGTTAGAGCAGGGAAAGAAAGGTGATAAATGTGTTTTTAAAGGCAAACACAGTAACTACTGATATACTAATCATTGGAGCAGGTGGAGCAGGTCTTTTCGCTGCGATTCAGGCGGCGGAACAAGATGTAGAAGTGTTGGTTACCACCAAGGGCCCCTTCGGCAAGGATGGTGCAGCTACCTGGATGGCGGGTTGGGGATTCAATGCGGCAGTTTATGAGCCAGACTCACCAGAACTTCATGCCCAGGATACCCTCAGAGTGGGGCAGGGTCTGAACAATGAGGATTTGGTTATCAAACTTACTGCCAATGCTCCCAATGTTTTTGAATGCATGCGGCACTGGGGAGTACGTTACTTTCGTCATGAAGGTATGATTTTACAAAATCATTTACCGGGGCACACCTATGCCCGCACTCCACGTTTGGCTCGCCCTGCTGGTATGGGGGGCTTAGAGTACCGGAGGGTGCTGCCAAAACAGGCAAAAAAAAGAAGTAACATTAAAATTTTAGATGACTTTTATATTTTGGAAATACTTCAGAAAAACAGTATAGTTTGTGGGGCTGTTGGATTTCACCTGCCCACTGGAGAATTTCAAATCATTAAGGCAAAGGTAACAGTCCTGGCGGCTGGTGGTATGATGGGCAATTATCGCTTTACCAGTGCCAGTCCAACCTTAACTGGCGATGGTTTAGCCATGGCTTTTCGTGCCGGTGTAGAATTGATAGACATGGAGTTTGCTGACTTCTATACCAACTGTGTTGTCTGGCCTCCTCTAATGTACGGGGACTTGGACTGGATTGCCAATCTTCGTTATGACCTGCGTGGCATCTTTTATAATAAAAAGGGTGACGAATTTTTACGCCGCCAAAAGGGTTCGCTTATATCTATTCCAGTAGCAATCCAGCGGGAGATCCAGGAAAACCGGGGTTCTCCCCATGGCGGGGTCTACCTATCCTTCCGACATCTTCCAGGGAACCTCATCGATGACTGGTTTGCGGAAGCAGGGTCCCTTAAGTGGGTTGAGCGTCTCTATGAATTTAATATCGATATTAAGAGGAACGCAGTTGAAGTAGCTCCTGCCCCCCTAGAATCATTGGGCGGTTGTCGGGTTAACTCAGACCTCGAGACCAACATTCCCGGTCTATTGGCGGCTGGGGAAGTAGCAGGTGGTTGCGAAGGGGCCTACACTCTGGCAGGGAATCCTATTTGTCTTTATCTGACCACCGGTTATTTGGCCGGGCTGAAGGCAGCGAATCTGGCAAGGGAGTTACCTCTCCTTGACTTTGAGAGGGAACAAGGTGATGAAGTGGTCCACGAGGCTATGATGGTACGTGAGCGCCATGGCGAGGAAAGGCCCATCTCGCTTCGGCGTGAACTCCAGGAATTGTTGGATCATTGCGGCCATCTGTTAGGTCGTAATGAAGATAGCCTTACTGCAGGAATTAAGAAGGTCAGGGAATTGCGAGAGCGTTGGAATGTCGTGGGTTTAAGTTATAAGATGCCTCGAAACAATCTTGAATGGTTAGAGGCGCTCCAGTTAAAAAATAGTTTGGAAATAACGGAAGTTTTCCTTAAAGCTGCCTTGAGCAGGAAAGAAAGTCGCGGACTCCACTACCGAGAAGATTATCCGGAGCCTGATCCTGCCTGGATTAAGAATATAGTTCTTGTACGGGATGCTCAAGGAAATATTGAAGTCAAAATTGAGCCGGTTCACTCCAAGGCTACTGGGTGTGGAAGGGGGGTTGAAGGTGTTTCCTGACTTAGCCAGCATAAAAGTATACCGTTTTGATCCAGCCACCGATAGTTCCCATAAATACGATGCTTTTGAGAATATTCCGTACAAAGACCATAGTGTGTTGGAAGTACTACAGTTTATTTATGAAAATCGGGACCCCAGTCTATCTTTTCGTCGGTTGTGTACTAAAGGGTTCTGTGGTGGCTGTGCCGTAGTAGTCAACGGCCAACCGGTTCTTGCTTGCCAATACCCGGCTGAAAAAGAGATGATCTTGGACCCTCATCCAAAGTTTGAGGTTATACGAGACTTGAGTGTAGATTTCAATCGATTGCGCCCGGGCTATTCCTCTGACTCTCGAGCCGGTCGTAAGGGGCTAACCATGATTCATCTGGACTTAAAAAAATGTGTTCATTGCAGAGATTGTATCTTTATCTGTCCTGTTGGTGTATGGCAGTGGAATAAAGAAGCAAAGCGCGTAGAAATTGCTGACCCGGCTAGTTGCTTGGGACCTAGCTGCCGCCAGTGTTCGGATTCCTGCTGGAAGGAAGCTATACAAGTCACCCGTTGAAAAAATATGTGGGAAGGGAAGTAAAATAGTTTGATGCAGATAGATAAAATACTGGATTCTGCTCAACAAGGTAAATTATTAGATAAAAAAGAGGCAATTGTTCTATTAAATATTAAGAAGGGTTCTGCTGAATTTTATAAGCTTTTATCGGTAGCAAATTATATGACCCGTTCGGAATTCAATAATAAAGGTCTAGCGTGAGTTTACTAAACCTATCCAGGAAATAGCGATTATTCCAGCATTTACGGCACTTACAGCGTATAAACTAAAATAAAAATAACTTAAACATT
>QZJF01000020.1 GCA_003599255.1 candidate division WWE3 bacterium
AAACGCGGGCGAAGAAAAAATAACTTTTGTTGTTTTCCTATTTAAAAAGTGGTATCTCTAGTAGGTGCTCAGATGGGAAGTAAAATCAGAATTTGATAGATCACGAAGTATTGTAGAACAGATACTGGAAAATCGGGGAATAGTTTCCGAAGAAGAAAAAAAAGCTTTTTTAAACCCCCCCGCAGTTTCAGAATTTGTGAGCAAGTTGCCGAATGAATTCAAAGTATCTTTAAAAAATGCAAAAGATATTGTTGGGGACGCGATGCGTTCCGAATTACCCATAATTATCCACGGTGATTACGATGCGGACGGTATCAGTGCTACGGCAATTCTATATAAAACTCTTAAAAACGAACTTAAATACGAACATACATATTATTTTATTCCGAACAGGTTTGATCACGGATACGGTTTATCCACTGAGTCTATTGATGAAGTAATAAAAATGCTTGCCGAGTTGGGATATGCCATGAAAGATGGGGGACTTTTTATAACTGTTGATAGCGGGATCACTGCGGTGGAGCCGGTGAATTATATTAAATCACTGGGTTTTAAAGTTATTATCACTGATCACCACCAACGTCCCGAAGATTTGCCCGAAGCCGACTGTATAGTTTGGTATGATCAGGTTGTTGGTTCCTCGATAGCGTGGCTTTTAAGCAGGGTACTAGGATCAAAGGATCCTCAAACTATGTCGCTTGCAGCCGTTGCTACGGTGACGGATCTACAGCCTGTGTTGGGTTTCAACCGCTCCATTGTGAAACGCGGCCTGGAGATTCTAAATACAAATCCTGTTCTTGGATTGAGAAAGCTTCTTGATGTGGCAGGAAGATCTAACGATGAAATAGATACCTACGATCTGGGATGGGTTATAGGTCCTAGATTAAATGCCTCCGGCAGGTTGGTAGAAGCGCAGGAGTCCCTGAGGTTGTTGCTTGAGGACGATGAGAGCAGGGCAAATAGTCTGGCGCAGAGGTTGAACGCTGTTAACAATGACAGGCAGGACAAGACGCTTGAGATGTATGACATAGCTGCGGATGTCGGAGGTGGTGAAACTTTACCGAAAATTATTATTTCCGCACACAATGATTACCACGAGGGCGTAATCGGGCTTGTAGCCGCCAGATTAACACAAAAGTTTTACAGGCCTTCCATAGTGATAAGTTTGCACGACGGATATGGTAAGGGCTCTGTCCGGTCAATTGCCGGTGTGGATATCATTTCGTTGCTACGGGAGTTTGAAGATTTGTTCGATAACCTTGGAGGGCACCCGATGGCGGCAGGATTTACGATAAAAAGCGAGAACATTACTGTTTTGAAAGATAAGTTATTGGAATTAGCTGAAACAAGTATTGAGGAGCATCAATTTCAAAGAGTACTATCCATTGATTTAACAATTCCCGTCAAGGTAATTAACAACGACTTGTTGGAAGAATTGAATACATTAAAACCCTTTGGATTGGGTAACGATGAGCCTGTATTTATGAGCAGTAATTTAGGTGTTGTAAGTACTGATTGGGTTGGAAAAGAAGGCAAACATCTGGTATTGAAATTATTCGATGGGAATAACACATACAAAGCCATATATTTTAACGCAGGGGATTTTGATGTATCTGTGAACGTAGGAGATAAAGTTGACGTTGCCTATACTTTAAAAAAGAATTTTTTTAACGGTAAAACCTATATTGATCTTGTTATTAAAGCAATAAAGGCGGACTTTGGGAGGTTAACATAAATGTTACCTGTAAATTCCCATTGTCCGCCTTTTTTATCAGCGATGTACCCGAGGGCCCATCACTGTAATTGTATGGCCTGAGGCCTTAGTCCATGTCTTACGCTGCCGAGGGCTCCGCAGAGTGACCACGTTCAGGGTTACACATGCAACTAAGTCGCTTCAGGCGCTGTGCGGGTACTTGTGATTCTGAGGGCGTGTTGCGTGATTTCGGTATTTATGCGGCGCTAGACTTTCGTCAATGCTTTTAGCCGTTTCAATCCTAATCAAACTCATCCCAACAGACTTTGCACGTTCCCCAGGTGAAAGGATTCACCTATAAAGTACAGCTCCCCGTACTCAAGTCAAGGTGGAGGCGAGGCGTTAGCCGTTGGTTCCAGCCTTACGTGAATCTAAGAGGCAGCTACTCATTTCCATCGTGTTAACGGTGACGGGGTCTTTTTACAGAAAACCCGATGAGTAGCGCCCGTGAAGATCACGGAAGCATTGAACCATGCGGTTGCAGCGACCCCTCCCCAAATTTTGCCATTTGACTGGCATATTCAATTGTTTGAGCACGGCGCGGTTGCGGAATTCCAGTATTTCCCAGTCAGGGAAAGGTATCCAGACCCACGCTTGTAGGAGAGCATCCAAGTTTGGCTTCCTTTTGCTCAGTTCTTGGGGAGATGGCAAATACTATATCACAAAGGTCAATAGTCGTCAAGCCTGTAGTAATTACTATTACGTCATCTGATTGTTGTTGACTTTAAAGCTTTGCAAATGTAAATTGAATCTGTAACTAAAAAAGGCTTTGATGGAGAATGTGACACTCCGGAGTCCTCGGGAGGAAATGCCTGAGCGGGTATGCCCGTGACAGCTGTAAAAGAGAAAAAGTTCTGGGTGGTACCGTCCACATTTATTGGACCCTGGCAAATTGCTGGGGGTTTTTTTTTACAGTATAAATTTATTACTATTAATTAGTAGGAAAAAATATGGAAAGAACACACATAAAAAATTTAAAGACTAAGGTAGGCGAAACGGTAATTGTTAAAGGATTTGTGCATGCTATAAGGGATCAGGGTGGTATAAAGTTTCTGCTTATTCGGGATGTGACAGGGATAATACAGGTGGTAGTGCTGAAATCAGAATCAGAGGCTTTTGAACTTGTAAAAGAACTCACGCTTGAATCCGTAGTTTCTATTGAAGGTAGAGTAAAAGAGGAAAAACAGGCACCGGACGGCTTTGAACTGCAAGCGCTGAAAATATCTATTCTTTCAAAGGCGGACCCTGAGCTGCCGATTCCGGTTGTAATTGAAAAAGGTGGGGAAGAACCTGAGGTTACCAAAAGATTCGATTGGCGATGGATCGATCTTAGACGATCCGAAAGACAGGAAATATTTAAAATCTGGACTGAACTTGAGGCGGGTTTTAGGGATTATTACGAGAAGAACGGGTTTTTTCAGATTTATGCCCCGTCTTTTATGAGCAGTCCCAGTGAGTCAGGAGCAGATGTTTTTGAAGTCAACTATTTCGACAGAAAAGCATATCTGGCACAGTCCCCCCAGTTTTACAAGCAGATGGCTATGGCAGCGGGATTTGAAAAGGTTTTTATGACCGGCCCTGTGTTTAGAGCCGAACCGTCTTTTACAACACGGCACATGACCGAATTTACAGGGTGGGATTTTGAGATATCTTACATTGATTCACATTACGATGTTATGAAGGTTGAAGAAGAACTAATAATCTCCGGATTCAATCGGCTTAACGAAAAACTTGATCTGGGACTGGAAATACCCGTTATACCTTTTCCCAAGGTATCTATGGCAGAGGCAAAAGAAATGCTAAAACAAGCAGGCATTGAGGGTGAGAGGGAGCTTGATTTATCGCCGGAAGAAGAACGAGAACTTTCCAGAATAGTTAAAGAAAAGTATAATCACGATTTCATTTTTGTTACAGCTTATCCTTCGGCAGTCAGACCCTTTTATCATATGCGTGATGACTCGGCAGAATCTCTGACCAAGAGTTTTGACCTGCTCTATAAGGGTATTGAAATTACAACAGGAGCCCAGCGGGAACATCGATTCGATGTTCTTGAAAGACAGGCGATGGAAAAGGGAATGGACCTGGCAAGTATTAGGGAATACCTTGACTTTTTTAAGTACGGCTGTCCTCCTCATGGCGGTGTTGGTATAGGTCCCGGAAGATTAATCATGAAATTACTGGAACTTCCCAGCGTAAAGGAAGCCACTTTCCTGCCACGAGACGTTAAAAGATTAAAACCATAATCATGACGGTTCTGGAAAAAATTATTCAAAAACTTGACGATGAGGGTATAGACTATTCACGTATAGATCATGAACCTGTATATACAAGTGAGGAAGCTGCCCGAATACGGGATGCAGATATATCAATGGGAGCCAAAGCAATAGTATGTTTTGCCGATAAAAAGCCTTGTCTTATAGTGGTGCCGGGAGATAAAAAGATCGGATTCAAGGCTTTTAAAACTTTGTTTAATGTAAAAGACATGAGAATGGCAAGCGCCTCTGAAGTTATCGCTCTTACAACTCTTGAGATTGGATCCATACCTCCGACCGGAAGTTTAATGGACCTGAAATCTTATTTCGATGAGTCTTTCAAGTCAAAGGATAAGGTAGCATTTAATGCCGGATCTCACACAGTGTCTGTTTTAATGAAAGCCCGGGATCTTATAATGATAGAAGACCCTGCCTTTGGGGATTTTGCTGCCGACAAATAAAATGGAATTTACTGTTGGACAAAAATTACAATTATCTTTGGTCAAAGCTTTGATTAACGCTATTTGGGCGTTGGAGAGTGTTACGGGTGTAAGAATAAATATACCCGTTTATCCGGCACTATATGGTATTTACCTTGGAGTATTTAATACTTTTCTTATTTTCCTGTTGGCATCATTTAGCACCGATTATTTTGCATGGTTGGGTCAGGGGATTGTGTCAGGTCTTTATCCGCAGTCCGGGCAGGGAAATTACTTTCAGGGAAATAACATCTTGGGGGCGGCAATAATAAACAGGGATATTCCAATCATGGTAAATGATATACGTTTCCCCCAAATTACAGCGGATGCGGTACTAATAGTTGACCGCAATAACAAAAAAACACTTTTTGAGCAAAATAGCAGTACACGCCTTGCTTCCGCATCTACCACAAAGTTAATGACTGCTCTCATCGCCATGGAAATTTATGATTTGGAAGATTTAGTGACGATATCTGAGGAATGCGCCTCCATAGATAGCACAAGAGCAGGATTGCCGGCGGGTACGGAATACCGTGTTCGAGACCTACTTAATGCAATGTTGGTCTCTTCCGCAGGTGATGCTGCCTGTGCGCTGTCCGAATCGAAGGTAAACACCGATGAATTTCTATATAAAATGAATCAAAAGGCATATCAGCTGAAGATGGATTCTACATTTTTTACTAACGCTATCGGACTTGACGGCTACAACAGAGCACATTTTTCAAACGCATCGGATTTGTATAAACTCACTGTGGCTGCCATGGCTAACAAAACCATTTCCGGAATAGTCAAAACAAAAGAGTATAGTATCAAATCTACAGATGAGAGTTACATCGGCAGTTTAACCACCACGAACCAGCTATTATGGGAGATTCCCCAAACTGTAGGTGTAAAAACAGGTACTACGGTTGAAGCCGGGCAGGTTTTAATATACGAATACAGAGATGAACAGAAAGACGTGGTAATTATTGTAATGGGAAGTGAAGACAGGTTTTCCGATACCAGAAGTCTTTTGAATTGGGCATTTGCAAGTTATAGCTGGGATATTAAATGAATATCTTTATTCGGACGATTCCGGGCTTTTGGTGTATTCACCGCTAACTGCAGGATAATATAGCGTTATATCTCCGCCTTCAGTGTTCCTTGTTGTGTATTTACCTGCGAAGATATAGATAGGTTGAAGGTGTGAAATATATTCAGGAGTTTCATAATAGGCAAGATAAATGTTGTCGATTAATATGCTCTCAACCTTGGTTTTGAAATAAGGTTCAAAAGAATTTGCACCCTTTGGTGTAATGTTTGTAATAATGCCGTTTCCCTGTTGAACTTGGTCCCAGGCTGCTTCCACAGTAATTATAGGATAAGTGGCGGTTGGATCAGGATCAATTTCCCAATAATAAGCCTCTATCTTTGGGTAGTTAAATGGAGATTCCACCCTTACGGGATTCCTCAACACCGCTGACAACAAACCTTTTGATGGATCGGGACCAACGATCTGATAATTATTGATACTTCTAAAGAGATCTACTCTGGCCACTTGAGCTTCTGTGAGATTTCTTGTATCGGAGAGGTTATTGCCAATGTATCTTCCAAGAAATACAGTTTGTTTTCCTGAATTGTACAAGTCATCAGTACGACCCAATTTATTAAATAAATCTTTAGCAAACTTAACTGCGGATTCCTCGTTGATACTGCCCACTTTATACTCAATGAATTTTCCGTACAAATCCGTTTCAAGTGTCAAGGTTCGCGTTTTTGTATCGATTGTCAGTACACCTCCGGATGTTAAACTTCTCCACTTATAGACGTCTGCTTTTAAATCCGTTACCAGTTCATCCTGTCTGAAACCGAGAAACTTGGCATCATCCAAACCTTCCTTACCGGCCTGAAAAGAGAAAGAAGGTGGCTTTATTTTGTAAACCGGCATTTTGTTGGGTATTTTTCTGGGTAAGCGCCCATCCTTTGTATTCAGAGTATATCTGGGCGGAGGGTCATTTATTGGTTTTCTTGTGAACTTCAGAGGATCTAATGCCCCATACGCAGGATTTGGGGGATCTTTATTAACAGTCAGTTTGTCCAAAATATCCTGTGACCTGGGAATTACGAATAATATGAATAGGTAATATAAAGCTACTATTCCGATACCTATCTTTGTGTAATCCTTAAATTTTTTTGCGGAATCGGTAAGACTCATTACTTATATATTACATTATACGCAGGCGATTAGTAATATTCTATGTGATAGAATCTGCATATGCACGTACGTACAAGAATGGCACCCAGTCCAACCGGGGAATATCACATAGGAAGCATGCGAACACTGTTGTATAACTATGCTTTTGCAAAGAAAAACGGAGGCGAATTTATCCTTAGGATCGAAGATACAGATAGAGAAAGATTTGTAGAAGGGGCTACGGAAAGGTTAATTCAGGTAATTAAAGATTACGGACTCAATTGGGACGAAGGCCCTGACAACGGAGGTCCGCACGCACCGTATGTGCAGTCAGAAAGGCTGGAACTATACAAGAAGCAGGCCGAAGAGCTTGTTCGTAAGGGCAACGCATACTATTGTTTTTGTTCAAAGGAGAGACTGGATTCCTTGCGGGAAGAGCAAAGGAATAAGGGATACCCCTCCACAAAGTATGACAAACATTGTTTGGCTTTGACCGGGGATGAGGTGCAGAAAAATCTAAAATCCGGAAAACCATACGTAATCAGATTAAATGTTCCGGCTGATCAGGAGGTTTCTTTTGAGGACATAGTTTTAGGAAATATAAAATTTTCCACTAATGACATTGATGATCAGGTTTTGCTGAAATCTGATGGATATCCTACTTATCATCTGGCTGTTGTAGTGGATGATCACGAGATGGAAATAAATTACATCATGCGTGGAGTCGAGTGGTTACCATCAACACCAAAGCACATTTTACTTTACAACGCTTTGGGATGGGATATACCTGCTTATGCGCATCTGCCTCTCCTGAAAGAAAAGGGCGGAACTAAAAAATTATCTAAACGTATGGGTTCTATTGCCGCAGTGGATTTTCTTTCCGAAGGATATCTACCTGAAGCATTATTGAATTTTCTTATGTTTCTCGGGTGGAATCCAGGTACGGAAAAGGAGTTATATACCTTGGAAGAATTTATAAACGACTTTTCTATTGAAAGAATTCAGAAAACCGACCTGGTTTCTTTTGATAGAGAAAAACTTTTCTGGTACAACGGACAATATATTAGGGGTACTGATGTTAAAGTCTTGTGGTCGAGGATCAAGGAATGGATTCAAAAGTACGGTGAGAATCCCGGATACGAAATGGAGGATGACTACAGCACTAAAGTATTGACACTTGTACAAGATAGGATGCGAGTACTGGCTGATTTTATTCCGCTTACAGGTTATTTTTATCATGAAGTGACTCCGGATGAATCTATCTTAACTTCATTTGCGGAATCTTCCACAAGGGCATCAGAGATACTGAAAGTATTTGAAAATGAGTATGGAAATCTCACTGATGAAAAATGGGTATCTTCTGACTTAGATAAGGCATCACATGAACTTATAGCAGGTGCAGGATATAAACCCAAAGAGGCCTTTATGACATTGAGAGTCGCACTTACGGGAGAGACAGCGACTCCCCCTATATTTGATATTCTCGCGCTCTTGGGAAAACAGAAATCCCTGTCAAGAATCAGGTACTCTATAAAACTGCTGGAAGCTCGTTCCTAATTTCTTTGGAAAGTGAGTGGTTGAGGATAACCTGTAACTTGCTAGAATATAAAGACAAAGTTATTTAGTTTTCTTGAGTTTTTATCATATCTGCCCCTTATGAAATAACTCTTAAAAAATATGGCTAACAAAGATCCGCAAGAAGATGTAAGAAAAAATAAAGAGATGGCACTTAGGACTGCTATTTCTCAAATAGAGAAAAGTTTCGGCAAAGGTTCAATCATGAAACTTGGGGAACGCCCCGGTGATAGAACTATTGCCGTAATTCCCACAGGTGCAATTGCACTAGACATAGCTCTGGGAATTGGGGGTGTACCAAGGGGACGTATCATTGAGATATACGGACCCGAATCATCAGGTAAAACCACACTTGTACAGCATATCATCGCTGAGGCTCAGCGTGCCAGTGGTACGGCCGCGTTAATTGATGCCGAGCACGCATTTGACCCTACTTATGCCGAAAAAACCGGTGTGAATGTTGAAGAACTTTTGGTTTCACAGCCCGATACCGGAGAGCAGGCATTGGACATAGCTGAAACGCTAATAAGGTCGAATGCAGTAGATGTGATTGCCATTGATTCGGTTGCGGCACTTGTGCCAAGAGCTGAAATTGAGGGAGATATTGGTGACACACATGTAGCAATGCAGGCCAGACTAATGAGTCAGGCACTCAGAAGAATTACGGGAGCAGTAAGCAGGTCGCAATGTACAGTAATTTTTACCAATCAGTTGAGAGCTAAGATCGGCGTAATGTTTGGAAATCCTGAGACCACAGCAGGTGGCAAGGCACTCAAATACTATTCCTCTGTGAGGATAGAGATAAGAAAAATACAATCCCTTAAGGAAGGTACAGATGTAGCAGGAATCAAAGTCAGAACAAAGGTAGTAAAAAATAAAGTAGCTCCGCCATTCAGAACTGCAGATTTTGACATTATGTTTAATGAGGGAATAAGCAAGGAAGGTAACGTGATTGATGTTGCAGCAGAATTCGACATTATCAAGAAAAGTGGTGCTTGGTACGAATACGAAGGGCAAAAAATCGGGCAGGGAAGAGAAGCTGCGAAGGCGTATTTGAAACAGAACCCTAAGATACGCGAAGAGATAGAGAAAAAAATTCACGCTTTTGTGAAGCAGAAACATGAGTTGCCTCTTAAAATAGGTTCCGATGCCGACAGTGAGGGTTCGGATGAATCTGAATCGGAACTTACCGAAGAATAAGGAAGATAAACCGGACATAAAGTGATTGAGGAGAAGACGTTCCAAAAAATTTATAGTAAGGCTCTGAACTTTGTTTCTGATATTCCAAGAACTCGAAAAGAAGTTCTTGATAGGCTGGACAGATATGTCTTCAAGCTTACACTGGACTCCGAGGATAAATACGAACTTAAGTTATCGGTTTTGACACTTCTTGAAGAAGATGGATTGATTAATGATGAAAGATATGTCCGCGACTTTATCAACAACTTTAAGTTATCCTCAAAACCTAGAAGTATTCGTAAAATTAAGTATTTTCTCTTTAAAAAAGGGATAACATCCGACTTGATTGAGCGCGAGTTATCTCTTTTAGAAGGTTCAGTTGAAACCGGTAATATAGAAAAGGAATTGAATAAGGCGGTTTCACGTTATTCCGGACTTGAAGGCTATCAATTGCGTTCCAAACTAACATCATATCTTCTCAGGAAGGGGTACGACGGTGACATGGTATATAATGTAGTTGACACTTTTTTAGGTGTAAAATAGAATCAGAAAAACAATTTTGCTGAAATATGATGTTTTTTGATGTAGAAACAAAAGAAAAACCAGGACTTTTAATGCCCAAAAGCACACTTTCTCGGTGTGTTTACGGGTTTATTTCGTCTTATAAAGTCTAGACCTTGAAGATTCTTTACCTGTTTTCACAAGGTAATTTCAACATCGGCAAAATTGTTTAATATGGATATTTGTTTTAAGGGAGGACTTTTATGGACAATATATTTTTGGCGCTACTTGTATTTATATCTTCATTAGGAAGTGCACTTCTGGTTCAGATAATGAACAGAAAGAAGGTGCTTGATACTGATGATGAAAAGGAAGAAAGAGACGGCAGGGAAGGCAGACAGCACCTTGATGATGCTTCAGTACTCGAAGCCAGAGCTAAAGCAAAAGAGATCATTATCGAGGCCAAAAGCGCTGCACTAAAGACCAGGTCTGAGGCGGAAGAAGAGGCAAGAAGGATAAAGGATAATTCCGTTGAACTTGAAAAAAAGCTTGCAGTCCAAAAGGCTCAGATTGAAGGTAAAGAGAGGGATATTGAAAACAAGGTTAGATCCCTGAAACAGGCCAAAGAAATCTTGGATAAGAAACAGGAAGATATTGAAAGTTTTTATTCCAAACAACAGGAGGAACTTCAAAAAATTTCAAATCTGACAAAAGATGAGGCAAAACAGATGCTTTTGAATACCGTAGACAAGGAACTTGCAGAAGAAAAAGGCAGGAGAATAAGGGAAATTGAAGAAGATATTAAGAAGAATTCTGAAAAACTCTCACAGGAAATCTTGGTGAGCGCGATGAGGTTTGCTGCTACGGATTACATTGTCGAATACACTACCTCCAAGGTAAAACTTCCGGACGACGAAATGAAAGGAAGGATAATTGGTAAAGAAGGAAGAAATATTCGCACATTCGAGGAACTTACCGGTGTTGATCTTGATCTGGATTCATCTCCCGGTGATGTAATCATATCCAGTTTTGATCCGGTCAGAAGAGAAATCGCCAGGGCATCTTTGGAAAAACTGATTACTGACGGAAGAATTCAGCCGGCCCACATTGAAGAAGTTGTAGAAAAAACCAAAAGTGAAGTTGAACACATAATGTACAAAGAAGGAGATAACCTTTCCCACAAACTTGGAGCATATAATCTTCCAAAGGATCTAGTGCAAATGTTGGGACGTTTTAAGTACAGATTCTCTTACGGACAAAACATGATAGAACATACTTTGGAGGAAACAAGACTTGGTGTAGCAATTGCACATGAGCTCAATGCAAATGTCGATGTTGTACGCCTGGGATGTTTATTCCATGACATCGGAAAGGTAGTTACTGATGATGAAGGTACGCATATACAACTTGGTGTGGATTTGCTTAGAAAATATAAGGTATCGGAGGATGTTATCAACTGTGTAGCAGAACACCATGAAGATAGACCATTCAGTTCAATTGAATCGGCTATAGTCAATCTCGCAGATCATATCAGCGGCGCACGTCCTGGTGCCAGAAGTGAAGATTACGAAGCATATGTCCAAAGACTAAAAGACCTTGAAGCAGCAGCATTATCATTTGATGGTGTTGAAAAAGCTTATGCAGTTTCTGCAGGCAGGGAAGTTAGAATCTTTGTGTCACCGGAAAGAGTTGACGATGCTAGCACAGCTTACCTTGCACGGGAAATTGCTAAAAAGATTGAATTGGAACAAACTTATCCCGGCGTCGTTAAAGTAACGGTGATTAGGGAGACGCGTGTCACTGAAACAGCAAAGTAAATAATTTTTGTCAGAAAAATACTTGAAATTGTTTCGAACGCTGTTATTATGAGTAAAGCCCGATTGGGTTTCTTAATCTGCCTCATAACTATGAAAATTTTATTTGTCGGAGAAATAATAGCAGGATCCGGAAGAAGAACAGTCGCCCGGGTTTTGCCCGATATAATAAAAGAACATACTCCTGACCTTGTACTTGCCAATGCCGAAAATATGTCCGGCGGGAGAGGAATAACCGAAGACAATGTTGCGGAAATGCAGCAGCTTGGTATTGATTATTTCACAGGAGGTGACCATATCTTTTGGAGGGCGGGCACGGATGAAATAATTGACAGACTTCCGATTATCAGACCTGCTAATTATCCTGAGGGAACACCCGGCAAAGGATTTGCGGAAATAGATGCAGGCAAATCCGGAAAAGTATTGCTCATAAATCTTATGGGCAGGACATCTTTCAGCAGCGTGTTTTCATATTTAGATGATCCGTTTAGAAAAGCTGATCAGATTCTTGAGCAAACGGAAGATACAAAATATTCGGCTATTGTAGTTGATTTTCATGCAGAATCCACAAGTGAAAAAATGGCCTTGGCATTTTATCTCGACGGAAGAGTCGATGCTGTTTTAGGCACACACACACATGTTCCGACATGTGATGGTATGGTTATGCCTAAGGGGACAATTTATATTTCTGATGTTGGAATGACAGGAATTATTGATTCGGTTCTTGGTGTAAACAAAGAAATCATTATTCAGCTTTTCTTAACTGCAAGAAATCAAAGGTTTGAGTGGGAAAACACTGGAAGAAAGGCCTTTAGAAGTGTATTATTGAACACAGAAACAAAGAGTATTGAAAGAGTTGATAAATTAATTTAGCCATATGAATGGCATTGTTCGAAAGGGGGTGTCTATCGATGACCAAAGCAGATTTAATCGCTAGAGTTGCAGATGTAGCAGGAATGACAAAAGTAGATGCAGCAAAAGCAGTTGACGCAGTAGCTGATGTCGTAACAGCAGCCTTGAAGAAAGGCGAGAAAGTTACATGGACCGGTTTCGGTACATACGAAGTTAGATCACGAGCCTCCAGAACAGGACGAAATCCTCAAACTGGTGCTCCTCTTCACATACCTGCAACAAAGACCCCTGCATTCAAGGCCGGTAAAAGCCTGAAGGATGCTGTTAGATAATATCTAACTTAAAGGAGTTTATAAGGGAAGGCGGCCTGAAGGCCGCCTTCTTCGTTGATGCTGATATAATCTAAAAGTGAGTTTATTACATTCATATAAGTCAAAGCTCTTGTTTGTTTCTCTTTTGCTTTTTCTGATTTTTCTACCCGCTTCATATTCCATTGACTACTATCAAAACGACGACTGGGTTTACTATATGACCGTAGAAAATTTTTTAAACGGGGATATCACACTTCACCCTTATTCGGGACCTACTTTATTTCTACAAGCGCTGATAGGGATGTTTTTCTCAATGTTTTTTGGAATCTCTCATTTACCCGTACTCACCCTGTTTATGGCGTGTGTTGTGTTTTATATTTTCGGAATTATTCTCGTTGAGTTTCTGAATCTTAAATTCACAAATGCTGTACTGGCAGGATTGTTGTTTTTCTTAAACCCGTTATTTATATATGAAATCTGGGGATTTATGACAAATCATTATTTCCTGGTTTTCTTTTTGTTATCTTTCTATTTTTTGCTTAAGTATCAAAGGGACAGTACTGTATCATATTTAATTCTTTATGTAGTGTTGGCTTTTTTTGCTTTGCTGATCAGACAAGTTGTAATGGCCTTACCTTTATCGGTAGCTATTTTCTACACAATTGAATTTCTAAAAAATAGAGAAAATCGGACCACTATAAGATTGGCTTTTTTAAATCTCCTGGTTTTTCTGGCATTTTATGCTTTTTATAAGTTTATCTTTCCTTTAACACCAAGAATGACAGAAGTTCCTTTACAATTTCATCATCTGGCGGATTTTGATTATTCCTTTGCTTTAATCTATGGCACGTTAATAGTACTTTCCGCGTATACTCTCCCACTCATATTTAACATTCTGGATTTCGGGAAACTTAGAGAAAGTTTTAACAGCGAGACTAAAGTACAAATTCTTACCGCATTTCTGTTATTTTTTATAGCTTCTGGAGTGCTTTATTCTTCGGCTAATAAGTTATTTAAACCGGAAGAAATATCCTGGGGCGAGTTTCCTTATTTTGAAAATGTGGTGGAACGAACCGGTTTCTTTCCCCGCGGCATTCACGGAACAAAGTATTATTTCGCCGGAAGCTTTGACTTGTGGAAGTACTGGGATATAGCCGGAAAGATTACTCTTGTTTTAGCGGTTGTATACATTCTGCGTTTTAAATTAGCCAACAATATTTTTTCTTCGTTTATCGGTACTTACCTGATGGCTATGGTTGTTACTGAGACTTATTACGACAGGTACATACTTTTGCTGGTTCCTGTGTTAATACTGTATCTGATAAGTATATCCGGAGAATTCAGAAGAGTTACCAAATTTCTCCTGCTGATTTTTATAATATTCCTTGGTTTTTTAAACTATCTTTTCAGTGCGGATTTTTTACTGGTCAACGAGTATGTCTGGAACAGATCGGAGGAATTGGTGCAACAAACCGGTGCGGAACCAAGTCAGGTACTCGGGACAAATGCATGGAAAATGACTTTTAGAAACCGGAACAGAGATTATTTGTATAATTTTTCTTATGACAACCAGGAAGTAAACGAGGATTATCGCAACAATTACACCCTTGTTGAAACTAAGAGAATAGAGTACCCTGTAAATATTTTTGTAGAGCCTAATATATATTTATACAAGCTAAATTATGAACAACATTGAAATTGAAAAAATGGCAAAAATGGAAAATGATTACTGGTGGCATATCGGTAAGAAACATTTGGTAAATTCTCTGATAGAGCACTATTACGATGATCCGAACGATTTAAATATCCTGGAAGTTGGATGCGGGACCGGTAATCTGACTCAGTCGTTGCAGAAATACGGCAATGTTAAAGGTTTTGATATTTCGCCTCATGCCGTGGAGTATTGCAGAAACAAGGGTCTTGAAAATATACATTTGCAGGATATCTCAGTGCTGGATCATACGCCTTATTCTAATCAATTTGATCTGATTCTGGCCTTGGATGTTTTAGAGCATATTCAGGATGACCTTAATGTGATGCAGAAGGTTCGGGAAATGCTTAATCCTGATGGGCTCTTTTTTATAAATGTTCCAGCCCATAAGTTTTTATGGAGTGAGCATGATGAGGCTTTGGAACATAAGAGAAGGTATCATTCTGTAGAGCTAAAGAAAAAACTAATTGATAGTGGATTTGAAATTGTGTCGAAATCGTATTTTGTGTCAATTACTTCTCCCGGAATTATTTTGTATAGATTTTGGAATAATATATTCGGCAGATCGGCATATCCGAAAACATCCTATGTTATACTTCCCGACTACATGAACGATTTAATGGTTAAAACCCTCATACTTGAAACGAAGATTCTCTTAAAAACCGGACTTCCATTTGGGGTGACCCTTAATATAATAGCCAAAAAGATAAAGTAATTAAGTGCTAAAATCATTTTATGCCTACAAATAAGGATTATTATCATGTACTTGGGGTAGGAAAAAACGCTTCCCAAGAAGAAATAAAGCAGGCCTACAGGAAACTGGCAAGGGAACATCATCCTGATGTTGTGAAAGATGGGGACAAAGATGCAGCCGAAAAACGCTTTAAGGAAATTAATGAGGCTTATCAGATACTCAAGGACCCCCAAAAACGTACTATGTACGATCAGTACGGAAGTTCAGCTTTTGCAGGAGGACCTCAGGGAGCAGGTTCCCAGGGATTTGGTGGATTCAACCAGGGGCAGTGGGGGCCTTATACATACACTTACACCTCAAACGGTCAGAATTACGGGTTTGGAGATTTTGATCCCTTTGATGTTTTCGAGGAATTTTTCGGGTTTAGGGGATTCGGAGGACAGCGCAGCGCAGGACGTAAAGGGAAAAATCTGTATTATGAACTTGTAGTCTCCTTTTCAGAGGCGGTTTTCGGGGTGGAAAAACAGGTTAATGTTGAAAGCGGAAAAGTAACCATCAAGATACCTACCGGTGTCAGAAACGGCACTGAGCTGCGATTTGCAGGCAAAGGCATGCCTAGTAAAGTAACGGGGGGTGTTCCCGGCGACTTATATATTTCAGTAAAAGTGGTATATCCCAAAGATTTTGAGATTTACGGTGATGATATCCTGGTTAGGAAGGAAATTGACTTCGTGGATGCTGTTTTAGGTACCACGGTTGAGGTACCGGTAGTTGATCTGTCGGGCAAGGATGGTCTTGGAACCGCAAAACTGAAAATACCAGAAGGAACGCAACCTGGGGCCCGTTTTATGCTTAAGGGAAAAGGAATGCCACGATTGCAAGGTAGAGGACAAGGTAATTTGGTTACGGAGATAAGGATTATCTTCCCGAAGAAGCTTTCCAGAGCCCAGCGGGACTTGCTAGAAAGATATAAAATGTTGTAATATGAGTCCGGTAAGTTAAAGTAGTTATTTAGTTTATTGGGTGGGCTCGTCCCGCCTTTTTAATTTCGACGCCGATTGGCTGTTATGCCGGAGGCTTTCGAAAAATAGAAAAGTATAAAGGAAAAATGGCAATATCAGAATTTAGTGCAGCATTAAATCAGGTGGCAACTGAAAGAGGAATTCCGGTATCGAGCGTGTTGGAATCGGTTCAGTCAGCGCTTGCTACTGCATATAAAAAGGATAGAAAAGAAAATGGGGAAGAAGTTGATCTTGAGGAAATTGTTGTAGATCTGGACTCCGAAACGGGTGAAGTCAGGATATTAAAAGATGGCAAAGACGTTACACCATCAGGGTTTGGAAGAATAGCTGCACAAACGGCGAAACAAGTTATTCTTCAAAAGATCAGGGAGACAGAGAAGGAAGTTGTCTTTGATGAATTTAAGTCAAAGATTGGAACTATCGTCGCCGGACAAGTTTTTAGAATTGATAACGGGCTGGTAACCCTTGATCTTGGAAAAATGCATGCAAACGGGTTGATGCCACAATCGGAGCAGGTACCTACTGAGAATTACAGAATAAATCAACGTATAAAAGTATTGGTCAAGGATGTAAGGGATAACCCCAAAGGTACTGAAATTATTGTAAGCAGATCGGATCCTGATTTTGTAAAAAAATTATTTGAACAGGAAGTTCCCGAAATTGCTTCGGGTACGGTTGTTATTGAAGCTATTGCCCGCGAGGCAGGGTCAAGGACAAAGATGGCCGTGACTTCCAAGGATGAGAAGATAGACCCCGTAGGCAGTTGTGTAGGACAAAAAGGCGTAAGGGTACAGTCAATTATAGCCGAACTTTTCGGTGAGAAAATCGATATTATTCCTTACTCCTCGTCTATAGAGAAGTTCATTGCCGCTTCTCTTTCGCCTGCCAAAGTAACCGAAGTCGAGTTAGACAAAGAAAATGTCAGAGCCATTGTTTCCGTTCCTGAGGATCAACAGAGTTTGGCTATAGGCAAGGAAGGTCAGAACGCAAGGCTTGCGAACAAGCTGACAAAGTGGAAAATAGATATAAAAGGAGCCGCCGGATTCTTTTCAGAAGATACCGATTCAGCTGATGCAGAGGAGAAAAAACATGTAGTCGGTGTGTGGGACGCGGCTATTCGAGCAACCGAAGAGAAGACTGCAAAGAAGGAAGAAGAATCAGCACCGGATGAAACTGAAGAAGAAGACCGGGAAGAGGAACAGGTTTCTGTTGAAGAATAGTAATGAGAAACCATATATTAACCAATAAAATATATGTAGAAACTGGATTAAAGGAAATA
>QZJF01000025.1 GCA_003599255.1 candidate division WWE3 bacterium
CCGGCTAAAAGAAATGATAAAGATGTCTCAAAACCGCTTGTGGCATAATCCCTGAAAGCCGAATTTGATATTAATAAAAAAACACCGATAGGAAAAAAGAAATTAGCTTTGTTATCGTATCTGAGGATGATAAAAATAGTAATTAAAGAAAGCAATAACCCAAGTACCAATGCAATTGAGCGCAGTTCCGCTCCGGTAATTAACCTGAAAAATGAGAGAACAAATACCCATAAAGGAGCAGTGAAACCCTCCACTCTTTCTCCTACATTGAATACCAATCCGTGTCCGTTTAGTAAGTTGTCTACGTATTTGAAAAAAATAAAAGCGTCTTCACCAACCCATGCGCGACTCAAAAATAGAAAGAAAGATACCACTATAGTAATTATCAGCATTAATCAATTGTATCTAAAAATTTGTTTAAACTTTTGACTATAGTCTGAGAAGATTTCCCGTTTCCAAAAGGATTTTTTGCAGAAGACATTCTTCTGTAAACACTTGGGGTATCCGCTATATGATTAAAAGTATTAACTATTTTGTTGGTATCAGTTCCAACCAGTTTTGCTGCACCCACTTCTACCACTTCCGGGCGTTCGGTCACATCTCGTAATACAATTATAGGAATATTTAGGGCCGGAGCTTCTTCCTGAATCCCTCCCGAATCAGTTAGGATTATATGCGCCTTGGACATCAGCAGACAAAAATCAAAATACTCCACCGGATCGATGAGTTTTACATTTTTAATTCCGCTGAGTAATTTTTCCACAACAATTTTAACATTAGGGTTTGGATGAACCGGATAGACAAATAAGTAATTTTTATATTTCCTAGACAATATCTTAATTGCAGAAATTATATTTTTAAGTGGAAGACCAAAGCTTTCTCTTCTATGAGAAGTTATTAGTACAAGCTTTTCACCGGTTTTAAGTAACTCATTTAAAGAAGGGTCAGTGAATGTATTCTTTCTTGAAATCACATGCAGTAGCGCGTCAATAACAGTATTTCCCGATACCACAATATTCTTTTTCTTTATACCCTCCTTGAGCAGATTCTCCATGGAATTCTTAGTCGGAACAAAATGCATGTCTGTAATATGTGTAATAAGTTTTCGGTTAATTTCCTCGGGAAACGGGCTATATTTTTCATACGTGCGCAGTCCCGCTTCCACATGAGCAATATGAACTTTGTGATGAAACGCAATCAACGCACCCATAAAGGCTGATGTTGTGTCGCCTTGAACTACACAGACATCGGGTTTAATTCTGTCGATTTTTTCCGATAACTCAATTGCGAGTTTGGACAATAACATTGGCTGGGATAGGGCCTCACGAGCGACAGAAAGTTCATGATGATGCTGCAATCCAAAACCCTTAAGAATCGGTTTAACAAGATCTTTATGTTGATTGGTAATAACAATGTTAACTTTAAAATTATGAGATTCAGCAGCCAATATCACCGGTGCCAGCTTAATCGCCTCGGGCCTAGTCCCGAATATAAACATTATCTTATGAGATCCCATAATATTCAGTATAAATACTTTTGTTATTTTTGCACTTCAAAGAGCAGGGTATCTTCAAATTCTGTTACAAGCATCACTTCACTACGTGAATTAAAAAACTCAACATCATTTTCCGGAGCGGATTTATAAACTATCAAATATGAACCGCCAATATCACTTAAAGCTTGCAGACCCTCGGGAGAGGGTAGACTTTCCGTAAATGACTCGGAATCAAAATCCTCCGTAAAATAAAGAATTGGGTTAATTAACAACCGTTCATGTTCCGGCAGCCAAAAAAAAGCCTGATCGGACTGATCCAGCGGATACACCGCAAACTTCGCGCCCTCATCTGAGTTCTGTTTTAGATATGTATATACTTCAGGTGCCTTATCGATCTTATTAATTTCTACGGGGATATATGTTTCTGCGAGTGTAACGATCATGACCGTAAACAGTAATGACTTAAAGTGCTTTTTTATAAAACTCAGTTCCGGTTGGGTATCGTATGTTTTTTGTATCAACCGGGCAAAAATTGATATCGATAAGAAAATTACAATAATCCCCATTCGGGCTGTAGTTCGGAACATGGGGAATAATTTATACAACAAATATCCAGGAGTATAAATTTCAAAACCTGAAATTGTGAAAAATGGGGGCATCATTAATAAAAAGACTAATATTAAGGTCGTCAATTCTGTGTAAATTTTAATACTTTCATCTTTCGTGAACTTTTTTGCTGAAATAATCCAAAGTAATGCAGAACCAACAATGATAGTGTTTCCAATAAAGTTACCGCTATGCTCCGCGGGAAAGTAGTCGTCATACAAAAAGTATCCTGTATTTCTTAATTTTTCTATTACATTTGAGGTAAGATTCCCGAAGATTGGATTTTTAATTGGGGGAAGTATTAAGTACCATGGACGTGAACTGAATGTAAAGAAGTCCTCATATGGTCTTGTTAACCTCATGCTGACAGCGCTATCTCTTTCGCCTTTAATAATAAAGTTTTCCCTTATATACGGGTAAAGAGCCAAAACAATCAGGATAAATGCTGTTGTATATGTACCTATCAGGACTCCTGCCATTCTTAAATTAACTTTGCGTGAGTATGCGTATGTAATTAAGATTTCGGAAAAGTAATAAACTGCGCTGAAAAGAAGTAAAAAGTATCCGTAGTAATTTGATATCAACGTTGTCATAGCTATATAGAACCCTGACAGGAGTGATTTTTTTACATTGGAGAATTTGGAGGTAGTTAAAATGATCATATATAAAGGGAATATCCATAGCTGTTGCTCTACTACATGACGACCTACTTGAATCCAAAAATATGAAGAAAATGAGAAAATTACGGAATAGACAATCCCGTATTTAAATCTCTTGAAATAAAGGTAACTAACGGCCAGATTCATAAGTAAAGTTAAAAAGATGAATATATTGTAAAAACTTAATCCGAATAAAGTCATAAGAGTTGAGAAGAAAAACCAAGTTATCGGCTGGTTTGTCATAAATGGGTGCAGCATTCCAAAAAATATATCCTTGTAAGGTTGATAGTTGGAAATAAAATTATTAGTAAGCTCAAAATAAGGACTTGAGATTTGCGCCCATACTAGCAATACTACTTGGTCTTCTATTTCGCCAATAAGCATATATTATGAGTATAATTGAATGATATGAAAAACGATAGGTTGACAAGTATTTCAATTAGGCAAAAGCAGGCTAACGCGATAGAGGAGGCTCAGGTAGCTTCGTTTGTGAAAGCTGCAAATAGACTCAACAATTCAAGTGTAAAAGAAGTACTTTCAGTTTCAACTGGAAGCGGATATTGGGATTATATACTACTTGAAAACATTAAAGATATAAGAAAAATAATAGCAACTGATATTGTTGAGTGCCCTCTTACTAACGAAGACATAGAAACATTAAAAACCCTGACCCAATGGGAATTTGTAAGACTAAGAGCTGAAGAGCCTTTTCCTTTTCCGGACGATCAGTTTGACCTTATTATACATGAGGACGTTATTGAGCACGTATCAAAGACCTACTTGTTTATGCGGGAACAAATGAGAGTTTTAAAGAAAGGGGGATATTTAATATTTGGAACTCCAAACCTGTTAAGACCGGCAAATATCTTAAAGCTTTTGTTAGGAAGTCTCAATTTTCCGTATAAGTTTTCCCATAACAAAGAAATTGGTGACTATATTCATATACAAGAATTTACGAAATGGCAACTACATACCCTGCTTACCGAGCTAGGTTTCACAAATATTCATTTTGATGAGGTATATTTTGGCCTTAGCACGCTCAAGATTTCCGCATCTCCAAAGAATAGAATCGCTAAGGGGCTATGCCATTATTTTACGGTTATCTGCCAGAAGTAACGATATTTAACTCATCTCTTGCAATACTTGTCCAATCGTATTGTTTTATATACTCTAGCCCTTTATCTACAGTTTTTTCGTATAATTCCCCGTTACTAAGTAAATCGACGATCCTTAATGCAAACTCCTCTTTATTCCCAACAGGTACAAATATTACTGAGTCCTGCCACACTTCTCTCAGTTCCTTCAGGTCATAGCACAACACAGGTACCCCTGCGGCCATTGCCTCACCAATAACAATCGCCCAATTCTCCTCATACGAAGGCAGAATAAACAGCTTTGACTGAATGATGTGTTTGAACTTCTCTTCGACATCGTAGATTACACCAGTAAAATGAATATTACTTTGTAAATTCTTTGAATTAACCATACCTTTTGCTTGGTTCTCGTCTATACCAGCGCCGATCACTACAAGTTGTGCATTGTCAATTTCCTTTACAACGTGTTCCCAAATCTCTATCAAGTCAAATATGCCCTTGACTGCCTGAATCCGCTTCATAAAAACGCCGTGATTCTCCTTTTTTATATATTTAGATCTAAATTCAGTGATCTCATCCAAGTTGACACCACACTTTACTATTACTGTATTTTTGTTTACTAATCCCTCTTTTTTCATGTCATCATATGTGCTTTTAGATACAGGGAATAATGCATCAGCCGAAAGATAGGCTAAAATTAATCCTGCTCTCTCACTTAACATAAATAACAGAGAGTTGTACCACATAGAACTTTTACGTTTCCAAAACAATATTGGAGGTAGCCAATGCACAGCTGACGCAAAAGCTATTGTTCTGGGATACATTATTTTCAAAAAAATACCAGGCAAAACATCATAAAACTGCTCTGATGTTGAATACACAATTCCTGACTGATACTCTTCCGATAATTTTGGTAAGTATAGAAAAACTTGCAAAGTCCTGATGATGAACTCAAATCTGTTATCTTTATCTGACTTACTTAAAACATGAGGGAACACGTCCATACCCATTTTTTTGCACAATTTCACACCAGATTCAGCTGCTAACAGGTGGACTTCGTATCCGGCTTTTTGCCATTGTTTACCAAGCTCAATAAACCTGCTCTCTCCACCGCTGACACCGGGATCTGCCCCTACTATAGCGTTTGCAACGAATAATACTTTTTTTTCGTACCCGGTTTCGTCGTCGCTTGTTAGAAATATTGTACGGATAAAAGTATTTAACGCCCCTGTCATAAGGTACACTAACGCCACACTTGCATAATAGATTGAATAAGTGTCTTTATTGAGTACAAAGAAAAAAGTTGAAAGAAGTAGTAGTACTAATGCAAAAAGAAAAAACAGATTGGAGGAAACTCTGAACTTTTTTAGGAAAATATACAACAGAGACAAAACAAATATAATTTCGTAACTTCTAGAAAATACAAAATTATACTTAAATCGTGCCCCGCCCAACAGGATCAATATACTTAGTGGTAAAAGTAAGGTTAGGAGATAACTTCGTAATTTATGCATAAGATCTAGCTTTGTGCCTTCTTAAAAAATTTTATAATTCGTCCAGAACAAATTCCACATATTATTATCACTATAGCAAAAAACGACACCTTATTGGAAAAGGAATATATGTCTTGTTTACTATAAGCAATTTCAATAATATCTTCCGGATCTTCGTTAACGTTGGAGATTTTCCACGCGTTCTGGTAGCCGTTTATTTTGAAATGCTTGCTATTACGATTTTTATCATTTGCTATCTTCCAATTTGGGCTGTAACTTTCTTTGTGCACAAGTAAATCCTTTCCCTCAGTTGATGCAATACTGAACGAGTATTTTAAAGGATTAAGCTCTTTTGCCTCAATATAGGATACGGAATTAACAATAACCAGGTCTTTTGGTGCAAGGATCAAGGTACTTGCATCACAAAACTCCCTGCAACCTATGTTAATTGAATGTGAACCTTCCTCAAATTTTACATCTCCTAACATATGAGTACTTTTACCTGCCGGAACAGACTTATCAAACAGTTTCTTCCCATCAACGCTTAACGACAGGATTGTTAAAGGTTCTGATTTCATACCGGAAATACGTGACTTCGGGTACACTTGTTTAGTATCCTCCTCAATCCCAGTGGCTATTGCCCAACGCGTTTCAGTATTTAAACTTGAAAACTCAATAAAAAATTCGACCATTCCTTTGTCATTTGAAACTTCGAATTCCTCACAATTAGTAAACCAATCACCCTCACTATATATTTTACTTCCCCTAATTTCGTTAGATTGAATTAAATTGCGTTCAGCATCATAAATCCTTACAAAAAGAGGATCTTTTGGTATTCTTAAGGCTGGTTTATTCGTGACAGAATCAAAATAAGTGAAAGAGTAACAATACTCCAAATTGTCAAACTCTGTCTTTAGAGAATAGCGTTGAAGATAACTTTCCTCCTTTTTTAGCACAGTAAACCCGTCCGGAATTATGACTTCTTCCAAAAGTTCATATTCTGGCTCAACCTTTACGAAAACCTTATACTCATTGGCTTTAAGAATATTTACAATATACGGCATGTCTTGTTTTGTGCTTTTGCGAGCGTAATAAAAATCATTTATTGGTAAATTCTTACCTGTAGCATGTGAGTCATGTTTATTTAGCGTATAAACAAGTGGGTTGCTTGCAATAAGTCTGTCGGCCAAACTTTTTGCTTTATTTAACTGCTCATTCGTTAGAACAATTACCTCACTTAGCACATTTGTTTCGGCAAACCTTGAGATTATTTTTAGGGTAGGATTATTTTCGGTAGGACGGATTTTTCCCACTTCGAAATATTTAAAACCCTTATAATTATCACTTTGCGTATTGATTGTGAAAGGGCCGCCACCATCCATCCTAAATACTAGTTCACCTCCATCTGAACTAACAAGTACCTTTGCATAAAGAGAATATTCCGAGCCCTTATTTAAATTCAGAGGTATGTCAAAACTTGCGTTTTTTGCCTTTTCAACAATTATCATTGACTCATCTGTATTGGATAACAGTGGGTCGTACCACCAATATTGGCCATGATATAAAGGAGTCCATTCCTTCTGTGGTTTATTTCTGTTTTTTTCAATGAAATTTGCGGGCTGATATATTGTATCCAAAGATACAAGTCCAAATAACAGATCATCGTAGTCCGCATTGCTAAATCCTATAAAACTTATATCGTCAATAAGAAAGTCTTCGTAGTCCCTAGCAAATACACCATTCATCGGTTCCATAAGCCCTATAAAAGAGTTGTTTATGTATGCTTCATAACCGCCCACATTCAAGAACAAATTGTCTATAGCGGTAATATACGAGTCACGAAATTCCGGAACTTCTATAAGGGCAACACGTCCACCTGAAAGGTCGGGGTTATAGATTAGGTCAGATTTACCTAATTTCCTTTCTAATGATTCCAGGGATATGTGAGATTTGTACCATTTATTATCCTTTAGATTAATAAATATTGAGTAAACGGACTCAAAATTGGAGTCAAACCATATGTGACTTACATTGGCAACTTTAAGTATGTCCGTTAATTGTATGTTATCCTCGTATGCCAAATAGTTGTTTAAAAACACGCTTAAGTAATGTGAGTTATTGAAGTTCACAACGTTTGAGCTTAACGTCGGTTTTGGCGGATTCGTCATTAAAGGGTTAAAACCCGGTCCCACAGTCTCATAGTTATCAATAAAGTATACGAATGGGCTTATGCCTGGGACAAAAAAAATATTAGAACGACTTTCATTGTCTCTTAAATATTCATAAATATTTATTTCTTCCCGTTTTAATTTATATGATTTTAAGTCACTTAGTATTTTTGCAGACCACAAAGGATAGGACCCAAATACCAAGGTTATCATCAAGAGTACAGGTATAGAGTATTTCAACATAAAACTTCCACTAACTTTATCCATAAGCACATGTGTACCTTTTCCAAAAAAGTAAGCGTACGGAAATGCCAGAATCATTGCAATGTAAGATATGTTTCTCAACACTGACATTAAAGGAACTTTATAAAATTCCAAATTAATATAGCCAAAAGGCGGATTTACTCCTTTGAAAATAAATACACCGGTTACAAGCAAAATCAGAAGATAACTTTCTAAATTGGATCTTTTTCTTGAAGTAAAAAATCCCACAAATACCAGTAAAAATAAACCAAAATAATAGAACAAATGAATCACAAAGGCCACTTCACTTATAGGCTCGGTTCGAACCGGGTACGACCTCTCAAAGTAATTATCTATAACCCCAAAGAGTCTAAACGCCTCAACCGAAGACGGGTGGGAAAAAGTCAAAAAAGTTATAAGTCCTGTTTTAAGTTTATTAACAGTCTCTCCGTTATCAGCACGGATCACATCATATAGAGGCGGGAAAAAAGCTGTAGCATGAACTAATACAGTAAGACCATAAACAAAACCCAATAAGATACCGTTTGTAATGAGGCTTTTTACACGTCCGGTTTTGGACAAACTGAATACCAACAGCCCCAAAAAACTAGCGATGGCACATATAAAAAAGAAATTTAGTGATGTTGATACCAGAACCGAGCTCAAGGATAACAGAAAGAAATCTTTGGTTGATTTGTGTTCCGCAGTTAAGAGCTGGTACAAAAAGTAAGTGAATACAGGAAAAAATAGATATGTGAATATAAACTTCAGATATCCGTTTAAAATAAAATCATATAAAAATGGAACGCAGTAAGTATAAAACGCGGCTCCCGAGAATGCCGCGAATGGTAAAAATTTAAACCTCCTCAATACAATATATGCTACCGGCCCAACAAAGTACAAAAGTGCCAACGGGTATTTTGAGACAACCTCTCCTCCTACACCAAAAGCACGGACAATCAGGTAGGTAGCTAAATCTACATAATTTCCGGATTGTCTGACCCTTTCATAACCTAAGTAATTTGGAGACCATGAGTAGAATACATCATGGATTACAAGGGATTCTATCTGTTCTTTTAAGGGGGGTATTGGCCAATCAGACTTTATCCCTATAGTACCGCTGGTAAAAATAATGTCTTTTAATAGAAAGGTGTTTAGTATAAAGAAAACTAATATGAATAAAAGGTCATATTTTTTTTTAAATATTGTTTGCATCTGATTCTAATTAAGTTTCTTTGCACCTTTATACCAGATATCAGTTGTGAATATTTTGTTAAAAGGATAAGCTAGACACAGGTTATGAATCAGGGGGTTATCAAACAGGGTATCTGTGATCCTTGCTGCGGTTTTCAACAGGTTGCCCCTAAAGTCCATTTGATTAATCCAGTAATGTTTATCTTTCAAAACATATAACTTCCCATGAAAATTTTCTGACATGTATTTATTAAGAGAGTCTGGAGTCTGTTCGTTTACGTGAAACTCCGAACTCTTCAAGTTGACCCCAAATGGACGGGCGACAACTCGCACCAGATTCATGAGATTTTTATTTGGACTAGTATGTACAATCACCTTTCCTCCGGGTTTTAAGACCCGGCTTACCTCCGACAGGCACTTTTTTAACTCCCAATCGTGAAGATGTTCGACTATATCAAATAAGAAGACGTAGTCAAAGAAATCATTTTCAAATTTAAGCTCCTTTGCGTCCATAGTTTCAAAATAAGCTCTTTTCTCTATATCCTCAGGAAGATCAACGACGATGTCCTTTGCGATCTCTATTGCGGCATCAGAATAATCAATTCCGTATGCTTCCGCACCTTTCACTACTGCATATCTTATAAGCTCCCCTCTTCCGCATCCGACGTCCAGTATCTTCATTCCTGTCAGGTCTATATCCTTAATTTGGTTATATAGATCGGGCATCAAATCCTTACTCTTGGTAAAAGAAGCGTAACCGTGGTTATACTTTTCGTAATATTCCTTATCATATAAATCTGAAGAAACGGGTTTTTTATCCATTTTATTTTTTAATACATCTGGCACTTACTGCCATGGCGGAAGTATCCAACGGGAATTTTCTTTCATTTAACTTATCAACTTCTTTAATTATTCCGAAAGTAATATTTATTAAACTTTTCATCAACACACCTGCCAAGGACTTCTTAACTTTTTCTTTAGATTCTTCCTGATTCCACTCAAACTTTTCCATAGATTTTTTTACTTCTTCCGGAACCGGCATTTTCATATACATGTTCTTACCGACATACAAAACCAGATGATTAAACGGCACGCCATAGTGTGTTAATACCTCCAGGTCCGTAACCTGAAAGTCTGCATCGGTGAGAAGTTTTTTTAAATCTGCAGGTAAATATAGTCTTTTATGATCATAGGCCCATATTCCACCCCAAAATCCGTTCAAAGGATTGAAGTGACCCAAGCCTAAACCCTCTCTTACTTTGTTAAAAGGATCCCACATAAATGGGTAGTTTTTATTAGGTACAGTTACAGCAAGAACTCCCCCGGGTTTTAGTACTCTGTATAATTCCCGACTTGATGTGACATCATCAGGTATATGTTCAAGAACTTCGGTGCAAACAATTTTGTCAAAGTAGTTATCTTCGAATCTTAAATTAGTAATGTCTCCGATCTCAAAAGTCACTTTTGTGCTGTCCCCAAGCCATTTTTTTGCCATATCGAGTATTTCCTGATCATAGTCAACAGCTATAACCGTACATTCATACAATTGATCAAAAATCATCGAATAAAATCCTTCTCCGCACCCCATATCCAAAATCCGGTCGCCCGGCTGAATATCCAAATACTCTAGCATTTTAATAACTCTTCGGCGAAAATTAAGATCTCCCACTTTACTCATTATTTCATCCAGTTTCTTTTTATTTTCAGGCGTCAGATTAAGGTTGTTCATAAGAATTAATTATAACGTCAGCATTGGAAAATCCAAATTTTTCCTCAGCGTAACTTCTGCAGGCAATACGCATATTGTTTCTGTACATATCATCAAATTTAATACTCTTAATTGCTCCGGCAAGATCGGCGCCCGTGGGATCGTGGGGAAGATACACAGCAACCATATTATTAAGAAATGTAGGCGGGGAACCCCTGTCAGTAACTATTACCGGTGTCCCGCATGCGAGCGATTCGATAAGTGTTGTTGAAAAGCCTTCATCGTATAAATAAGGAGAAACCAAAAAATCACAGATATTGTAAAGTCTTACAAGTTTATTGAATTCGGCTTCATTGTTTTGAGATAAGACTCCGTGAAAAGTGATATTCGGAAATTCAGAGTATTTTTTCCTGAGAGCATCTTCTCCTGCCCCGCCTCCGACAACATGAAACCCGATTTCAGGAAATTCCTTGGCTGTATCTAGGAATAAATAAATACCCTTCTTTTCGATTAACCTTCCGACAAACAGCAAGTTTACTTCATATTTTATGTAATTCGATGTCTCAGCCTTAATATTATCAATGATGCGGAATCTGTCGGTATCGATCCAATTCGGATGTACTTTTACTTTTGAGGGTTCAAATCCAAGGCTAATGATCTCGGAACGGGAAACTTCGGAAACGGCCAGAATGACATCAAAACCTTTTAAAACCCATTTGACGCATTGAGCAAGTATTCTTCTTCTTGAGAACGAATACACGGCGTGTGTGCTTACAACTATCCTCACTCCGGAGAAAGCTTTTACAATTCGGGCAATTGTGGCGGCTGCAAGTCCGTGTGCATGTATACAGGAAATACTCCTACGCGAAAATAAAAGGTACTTAACCGTAAGAAAGAAAAGACCGGGAAATAAATATAAAAACTGCAATGGAAAATAGTTTTCGAGCTTATTGAATAGGTCAAAACCGATCCAGTTAATTCTGTGAATCTCCATCAAATCTGTTTTTTCAAAGGGTCTTCCTTTCAGATTATGAGTAAGGGGTTGATAGGTTAGTAAAACCGGATAATATCCTTTTTTTGAGACATAACTGAGCAGTTTATCAAGATGCGATTCAACTCCGCCGAGATTAGGGCTTGCAAAAGGGCTGATAATCAATATCGTTTTCTTCTCATTCATTTTGATAGTTCCCTTTTAACAACTCCGTCACCATGTGCATGATAATTGAGTGTGCATCTTCAACTACACCATAATGATTTGATTCCACAATTATAAAATCATCCAGAATGTCCTTTGCCGCACCTCCCGAAAATCCCAAAAGGCCAAAACTGGCAATTTCAAGCTCCTTCGCGGTTTTTAGCACTTCGATTATGTTTTCCGAATTTCCGCTGCCGGTTATTACCAGTAGCATATCGCCACTCCTAGCATAGCTGCGTAATGGCTCGGAAAAGATATGTTTGTAATGCTGGTCATTTGACCAGGCAGTTATAGAAGGAATGTTATCGGTCAGGCTTATAATGCGTATTCTTCCCTGCGAGTTCTTAAGCGGATCTTTGCCCAAAACGGTTTTTTGCAGATCACAAACAAAATGGGAAGAGGTCGCAGCGCTTCCACCATTTCCCGCGACAAAAACCGTACCTCCCGAAGAGCTGGTCTCAGTTATTTTGTCTGCAAGTCTGGAAATATTCCCGTGTTCAAGACTTTCGATTGATTCTATTAATGCCGTCTTATAATCAATTAATCTGTTCATATCATTCCTGTATAAAAATTATCCTCGAACCCGCGGGTTCGAAATTAACATTTACAAATTTATATTCTCTGAATGCCTTTCTTAATTCCTCGTGCCTTGAAGCAGGTGCTAACAATAGTAAAAAACCTCCGCCACCTGCACCCAATAATTTTCCGCCGTAAGCTCCGTGTTTCTTTGCTCTTACATACATTTTATCAATTAATTCGTTAGTAATATTATCGGAAAGTCTTTTCTTTAATTCCCAGTTCTCGTCCAAAATATTCCCAAAATGTTCTATGCTCTTTTTTTCCAAGGTGAATCTCAAGTCGTCAGCGAGTTCAACCATTTTTTTCATCACACTTCTTTTTTCGGGGCTTGCTTCTACATTCTTACTCTGTTTAATCAGTATATCGTTAGAACTTCTGGAAATACCCGTGTAAATCATTAGCAGGTTTTTCTCTATTTCCCTGAGTTTCTTTCCTGTTACCACCACAGGCTCAACATCTACACTTCCGTCGGGATTAAATTTAATATAATTAATACCTCCGTATGCTGCGGCGTATTGGTCCTGTTTCCCGATTTTTTTTCCACATCTATTAATTTCTATACTACATGCGGTGTCGGCTAGATAATTTGCAGAAGCTATCTCCCCTTTATATGCCTTGAGAGCATTCAGTAACCCCACAGTGTAAGAACTGGAAGACCCCAATCCCGTACCTTTGCTTGGTATATCGGATATCGAAGTTATTTCTATCCCTCTTTTTATTTGCATTTCCTTAAGGGATTCCCTTATCAATTCGTGCTTCAGTTCATCCGCCGTATCCACCATCTCTGTTACTGAATAAGAGGCCCTGATTTTATCGTCAAACTTTGGGTTTACCGTAATGTAAATATATTTGTTGATAGCAGTTGAGACTACTGCTCCATATTCCTTTTGGTAATAAGATGGAAGGTCACTTCCCCCGCCGACAAAGCTTATGCGTAATGGTGTTTTCGAAATTATCATGTCTTTATTGCCTCCACTCTTTCCGATCTATCTGTTCCTTTTTAAAAATTCCGGAAATATATCCAACGGAATATTGAAAAAGAGTTATCTCACAGGCAGGTATATGAAAGAACCAGCTTTTATCTCTTTTTTTAAAATAACCAAATATACTTTGCAGCAAAAGCGGAACAACTGTAACACAATAAAGCACAAATTTTAATTGTCCTAGCAGATTAGTACTTAAAAACCCTTTTGATGTCCATGTGTAATTCCTATCTTTCCTGGAACTATGATACAAAAAGTCCTTAATCCTCCTTTTCTGCTTCCTGGAAAACTTGGATACATCTGATCCGCAGAAATTGTGAATAATGCCGTTTTTTACTTTAATGAAATTAACTTCACCATCCCGTGCAAGTTTCTGGGCAAGAATGTCTATGTCAAACAAATAGTCACCTTTGATCTCCGACTTCAGGAATGAGCTTCTGAATACTGTTCCGTTCGCACCTATGGTCGGCAATCCTCTCGAATCGAATTTGACAAGAAGATATACGCCCATGTCCTGTTCTTCATGAGGAACATCGGTCCATCTACCCGTTAGCTCATTAATCCTGTCGTAATTCCCCAAAAAGTGGCACAGAGGATCGTTCATACCTATTAGAGCGCAATATCTATCAATAAAACCGTCCTCTTTCCTCCAAGTATATCTCCATGGTTCGCTCCCGACCGCTTCAGCGTGATTCAAAAGGGGTTTTACCATTTCCTGCAGCCAGGTTTCATCCGGCAGAATGTTGTCGGAATCGACCAACGCAACAAATTCACCATTAGAGGCGCGCAGGGCAGCCATTTTTCCTGCCTCCCCTGTTTTCAATTTATTCTCCACGACCCTTGCATCGTATTTTCCAGCAATATCTAATGTAGCGTCGGTAGATCCGCCGTCGGCTATTACTATTTCAATCTGTTCCTTGGGATAATTTTGTTTTTTTACCGAGCTCAGACAGTTTTCAAGTACCGCACCTGCGTTCAGAGTTGGGATCAAAACTGAGATTTTTGGCCACATATGGGTATTATGAGAGGACTATAAGTGTTTGGCAAATAGTTTTATTCGACCTTGGAGCTGACACCGGCTCTAGCCTTTATCTCTGCCTCGGCACTTTCTTTTATGGTTTCCTCAACTTTCTGGTCCTCTTTCTTCGGCAGTAAATGTGTAAATAGACTCTTAACCGCGTTTATCCAGAACTTAGGAGACGCGTAATTAACTTTTGTCTGTTCTTTATCAAAGTCAAGCAGATGTCCTATTATCTTCCAACCTGAATACCACAGGAATTTAATGTCATCCAGGTTTCTAATACTTAGGACTTTTCGGATCATATACTGCGGTGTAAAGAATGAAGAATAAAGCTCCTGCGTAAGTTCCATGAGTCTCTCATGAGCAAAAGGAATCTTCATTACCGGTCCACGCATATCAAACTCTTCGTAGTCGTGCTTATCTACCAGCAGCCAATCATTTTCCACACACTCCTTATATAAAGGCGTTCCGGGATAAGGTATCACTATGGTAGCCTGCATGGTATCCACATACCCCTTCTTAAACATCATTTTTGCCAGCGCTATGGTGTTTTTGGCCATTTCTTCCGTCTCCCAGGGATATCCCAGCATGATGGTCAGATGAGGCTCAAGACCGGCTTTTTTAGCCATTCTAACGCCTTCTTCGATCTGGTGAACCTTCAGACCCTTATCCAGTTTGTCCAAAGTGTATTGATTTCCTGATTCCATGCCGTATAAAATAAATCTGAAGTTTGCCTTGCCCATAAGATCGTAATATTCCTGGGTCAGTGCATTCAACCTCATGTTGCACCCGAACACGACTTTTTTGTTATAACCTGACTCTATCAATAAATTGCAGAACTTCTTAAGTGGCGGACCCACAAACAAAGTTCCGGCATCGTCAAATATTTCACGGACACCGTAGTTGTCTACAACGTGTTTGACCTCAGCAAAAAGTCTTTCTGGGGTAAATCTACGGTAAGTTCCCTGAGGGTTTATGGTGTGATCCCATACACAAAAAGTGCATCGGTTCCACCAACAGTCTTTTCCCGAATACATGTAGGTAGCGGGTGTGTACTTGTAGTTTCCGTTTGCGTAAGCATAATATTCCCAGTGTGTTAGATCACGGTCTACAAAAGGAAGCTCGTCAAGATTGTGAGTTTGTCGCAACGGCCCCGAAACCCAGTACGCTTCTTCCCCGTTTACTTCAGAGTTCTCATATTTGATCAGTTCGGAAAGTGTGACCCGTGTATCTCCTTTTCGGCCCCAAATTCCCCCTACTAAAACAACATCTTTTGTAACTGAATCGGCTAAATCACTAAGCATGAAGTCATAATCCCCGCCGGTTATTATGTAATCGACCGGACTGTTATCCATTGTTTCTTTCGGATCGTAAGTAACATGGTCACCTACAAGAACAATTATCATTGACGGAAATTTTTCCTTTAATTCCTTAATAGTCTTCCAGTGCTGCTTAACGACCGGGGATTTAGTTTCTATCATCAATAGATCCGGCTTCTCACTATCAAGCTGATCAATCCATTCCTGATAAGTCTGTTTCGCACCTATTCCGTCCATCCACACGACATCATACCCCCTGACTTTGGCAAGGGAGGCCGCATAGGCCGGAACCATGGGGTATATGTATGTAGGGGCATTAAAATACTGAAACTGTCTGTTCTGGGATAAAAGCGGTACGCCTTTATTTGTTTCAATCGGAGGGTAACCTACAGCTATTTTGAATTTTTTGAAGTTTTCATGATCTGACATATAGACTTATATTAATATAACATATACTTAATACACGTTCTAATAGCGGCTGATTATCACACCGTTAGAAGCACTCACCGACATTGTATTTAACAGTTCCGTCAAAACGTCCGGACTTGAATTTGCCAATGATATCGCAGGCACAACTGAAATCCCAAGATCCCAATAATACGAGATTTTTTCCTTTATCCACTCCGGGCTCTCACCGATCTCTTTATAGTAAAGCATCGGGCTAATTACATCCGCTACACCGGACAAGGAAATCAAATCTTGTCCCAACAATCTTTTCATGCCCGAACCATAATCCTTTTCTTCCCAAGGTACGACAAAAATCCCAAGCTTTATATCTTTGCCTGATTTCACAATTTCATCTTTTATCGATTTAACCAGTGAATTGATCTGCCCAATCTTGAAATCGAGCCATTCAATATAGAAACTGCCGTCTATTAACAAGACTTTATCTTCCAAAGTTGCGCCGTCTATACTTTCATCAATTTCCTCGCTGAACAATTTCAAACACCTGTCACAGTAACAGGTATCAAAAATTTCGTGGGTTTGGGATTCCCATATTGTGGGATATCTCAGATGATCCAGCCAAATTCCCCGAACTCCTTCCGCAATCAAATTCCTTACTTTCTCCAAGGCAAAATCCCGCACTCCTGGATGTGTGGGGCAAACACCTACGTAAGTATCTCCTGCAACCGTTTTCCCCTGTCCTTCAACAGCCTTTGCGTCAGGAAACTTACTAAACAAATCTTCCCCTTGAAAAACATTTACGGTCGAATAAACGTCCATTTCGGTTCCAAAATGTTCTTTGAGAGAATTTGGATCTATCGAGCCATTGTGTAATTGTTTCGCTATGGCAGCAATAATATCCTGATTTAAAATCTTAATTAAGAATATGGAGTTTTGCACTTAATTGACCTCCGGGTAAATTTGATTCCCGTCCAGGTCTTCTATAATTATAGCGGTAGTAGGACACGAGGCTGCTGCGGTTATTATCTGCTGGGCTTCATCCCAGGTACCTTCTTTTACATAAGCGATACCGTCCTCATCGAGGTCAAAAGTATTAGGCGCGTGTATCACGCATGTTGCGGCACTAATACACAACTCGTTTATCACCTTAATTCTGACTTTTGAATCTTTATTTGACGCAAACTTATTTTGTCCGTTCATCATAGTTTATCCCTCACTGTAATTACCGGTTTTAGTATCTACAGCCTTAAGCTTCAACCGGGGTTTCATTATAAACCCAGTTATAAAGTTTATACCATACACAACGTGAGTCAAAAAAATTCCCGCAGCTACATACAGGCTTGCTTTTATTGAATGATCTTTTCTATAAACATTGATCATTTCCAGAAC
>QZJF01000019.1 GCA_003599255.1 candidate division WWE3 bacterium
GTGTAATTACACAGGGGGTGAATTTTCCTTGATCAGAACTCAGATCTTAATAGACGAAAGGCATCATCGGTTTTTGATCCAAGAAGCCCGTTCAAAGAAAATCAGTATCTCGGAGGTAGTACGCAATCTTATCGAAGAAAAGCAAAAAGAATTGTCTGCGGCTCAAGCAAAGGGAGCTATGGAGATGATTAAAGAGGCAGTATCAGGCCCTGCTGACAGTATTCACCATGATGAGGTGTTATACCGTTGAAAAAGGTATTTATCGATACAGGCGCCTGGTATGCTTTAAAAAATCTCAACGACCCGAACCACAAGAATGCCGCATCGTTTTTTCAGAACTTAAAAGGCCAGGTGTTATGTTATACCTCTGATTACGTCATCGATGAAGCAATTACCCTTACACGAACAGGACTTAAAAACCATCACGCAGCTTCGGCTTTGGCACAAGAACTACTCTCCGAAAAAGCAGCTAGCATTATTTTTGTTGCTCCAGACTATTTGGCTAGAGCATTGGAAATATTTCAGAAATTCCATGATCAGGATTTTTCCTTCACCGACTGTACCAGTTTCGCCATCATGGAGCATCTGAACATTCAAGAAGCTTTAGCCTTCGACGGTCATTTTACATTTGAGAAATTTGGGTTTAGCCAGATAAGTCCTGAACCACATATCAGAAACTGAATTACCACCATCCTGCCATACCTTGTTTTCAGGGAGGTGGAACAAGTGCTAAACGTCGAAGAGTCCGCCGGTTTCCAGCGGATATCATTCTAGCTATTCTGCTCCAGCCATTCCAGCGCCCCAGGTGTACTGTGCCAGGCTTCTTTCGCTTCCCCGGCATAGATGACAGCTTCGCTTTCATCGCCGGGACTGTAATAATCCGGCAAACGAAAAGGAACCGGTTTTTGGCCCAGCAGGTACGGGGGAACGTGTTTGTTGGCCCTAATCGCCTCCTGGAGAGCTTGATTTGATTTCCTGCCACTCCCGCCGGTGCGGAAAGCCAGCAGCACCTCGCTATAAATCATAAAACAGGAAATATCCCCGTGATTCTCGGCCAGGAACTGGCGGCACTCCTCGTCCCGGCCTGCTTCCAGCAGCCAGGTCACCAGCAGGTAACGTACGCCCTGGTGCAGTTGATTGGAGTACTCTGTGTGATACCTGGTGTGCATAGCAACATTTCTCCTTTTGGGACGACTCACAGGGTTCTCCCCTCTCGCAAACTCATGGTAATTATTACATTCCCCATAAAACTTCCGGTTCCTGCTGCCCTTTCCCACTCGATCCTGCCGGAAAAATATTGGACCAGGAGAATCCAACTTAATAGCAACGGCGATAACCATAAATAAAGGAAAAAGAGACATAAGGCCGAAAAGGCTAGCCCTAAACGTTTAGTCACTAACACTTAACGTCAACCTTTCTTTTCTGTTCCCAGCGCCACGCGGAATAAACAATCCGTTCCAGGTCGCCGGATGACGGGACCCATCCCAACTTGGCGCGTATTTTTTGGGAATCAGCCACCAGAACCGGCGGGTCGCCGGGCCTCCTCCCTTCGTACTTCACCGGAAAATCCACGCCGGTAACCTTCTTGGCCGCCTCGATCACTTCCCGGACGGAGTATCCTTTCCCGTAACCGCAGTTAAAGACCTCGCTCTCCCTGCCTGCCAGCAGGTGCTCCAGGCCCAGCACATGGGCCTCCGCCAGGTCTTCCACGTGGATGTAGTCCCGGATACAGGTGCCGTCAGGAGTCGGGTAGTCGGTGCCGAAAACGCTCAAATAGGACCGTATGCCTGCCGCCGCCCTGGTGCAGAGGGTAATCAGGTGGGTAGCGTCTTCCTTCCCCTCGCCGATCCTCCCGTCCCGGTCCGCCCCGGCCACGTTAAAATACCGGAGAGACACATAGCTGATCTCTCCGGCGGCGGACAGATCCTTCAACACCTGTTCCACCATGGCCTTGGTGTGGCCGTAAGGGTTAATGGGCTGTAAGGGTGCCTCTTCGGGTATGGGAACGCGTTCCGGCACGCCGTAAACCGCGGCACTGGAGGAAAAGATCAGTTTATTGACACCACATTTAGCCATAGCGGACAAAAGATTAAGCGTACCCTGCACATTATTGACGTAATACTTGAGCGGCTGCGCGACCGACTCAGGGACGACAATATGGGCCGCAAAGTGCATTACCGCCTCGGGCTTAAACTCACTTATGACTTCCTGCAATTTCTTGATATCTAAAAGATCCCCTATCACCAGATCTCCATATAAAACAGCCCATGGCTTCCCAGTCACCAGGCTGTCGTATGTCAGCACCTGGTAGCCCCTCTCCCCCAACGCCTTCACCACGTGGCTGCCTATGTACCCCGCACCACCGGTGACAAGTACTTTGGCCATACTACCTTCCTCCCCGCAAATATTGTCATATTCCTAGCCTGATTAGCCTTAACACTTATGGCTGGGTCCGTAAAGTTTATCCCCCACTATTGTTCTCCTCCCAATTGACTCATAGGTAATACCTAGATTTTCCATCTTGTCTAGGTCATAACAGTTCCTGCCATCTATAACCAAAGGGTTACGCATTGACTTAGCAAACTTTGATACATCAAATTCCCTGATTTGAGGCCATTCTGTGAAAATTAGGCAGAATCAGCATCGGCGATTGCCTCCTCAACAGTATCACAATATGTTATTTCTGTAGGGTAAATTTTCTTATAATTTTCTACACCCAGTGGATCCCAAGCCTTAATGTTCGCACCATCTTCAAGCAGGATAGGGATGCTTTGTAACGATGGCACTTCACGTAGATCATCTTATCATCGTGTTGATTTATTTCTAGCTAGATAAGACCATTACTAAACGTTTATTCATTTGCCAAACGGCTTATTTTCAATAAGCTCCATGGCATTGGATACACTCGACTGGAAAGTATCCACACCAATAAAAATGTTACCAAACTCATTCCCGCAAAGGTGTATGCGGCTCCAATAGCACCCCAGTATTTGATGGCAAAGTAGTTTAAAATGATGCTAATAAAAGCAGTCGAAAAAGTTACCCACGCCAATATATAGGTCTTCTGTACGTAAAAAATATAGTTTACCACCATCATATACATTCCGTTAAAAGCAAAACCCAAAAAAATCCAAATAACATAAGCATTGGCACCAGTAAATTTTGGTCCTAAAAAAAATGAAAAAAACCATGGAGCAAATAAACCAAGGCCCAGTGCCATACAAAGAATGGCAGCAAAGTAAACATAGGTAAATTTTACTATCTTAACCTTCTCTTCATATTTGTCCCGCTTAAGCCGTTCATATAGCCAAGGCACATACGCCTGATTAAAAGACTCTCCCAACATACCAATAATACTTCCTATCTGGTACCCAACCGAATAAAGACCTGTTGCAGACAGACTAACCATACTCGTAATAAAAACTCTGTCAACCACAGCCTTAATGGTGCCACTTAATGCATGAGGAAGGAGAGGAACGCCAAAATTAAGAGCACTTTTTATGTATGATTTATTAAGTTTAAATTTAATCCATCTATTTTTATATAATAAAAACATACCAAATAACGCAAAAGATACGCTTACTATAATCTGCGCCTGGATACGCCCCTGCCAGGCTAACCCCAATCCCACCACAAACCAGATACTAAGCCCCATATTTAAAGCTGTTTGAGAAACCTGATATATGCCATAGGGGATCGGCTTTACCTGAACCTGCCATAAAGTTAGATTGACTTGATTAATAAACTGAGTTGCAGAAACAACAATAACTGCCCACATCCACTGTTCGGGGAAGGATGCTACGTTGCTGATTGGCTCAGCAAGAAAATAAAATATAGTTCCTGCTATCAAAGTGCTACTGATAAGTATTAATAAACAATTAGTAACATACGTGGGCATATCGACTTCATCACGGTCGTAATAATGCCGTGCAATAGCTCCATGAATACTCAAACCAGTAAACGGCGCCACAAAACTCAACAAAACCCCAAACATCGCAACTACACCATAGTCTTCCGGGTTAAGATATCTGGTCATGACCGGCAACAGTAGAAATGGAATAGCTGAATTAATTGCCTTAGTCAAAGTATAAACAAAAGATGATTTAAATAGTGAAGACATAAAAATACTTCTAATATTATACATATTTATTATGAGTCCTCTCGTCGGAGCTTATAGAACGATAAATATCGCTAAATCCATCTTTCAAACTCAAGTAAAAATTTTATGAAACTTATATGTAGGGGCTTTGAAAAAATAGTTTTTCACAAGAAATAGGTGTCAATATCGTGTGGTGTTGCAAAATACAAGTTAATCAGCAATAATTCCAAATGTTAACGTTAATGTTATAAAAAATCAGTATTCTTTTTCTAAATTTTATTTTTTTGCATAAGCAGGTACTCTGCTATAGAAAAATCAAGTAAGGTATCTATGTCAATTGAATTTTCCTTCGGCATTATGTATGCAAAAGAGCTGCAATCATAGATACTTTGTGACCTTGCAAAATACTCTGTTTTCACTGCATAAATCGCCCCGTTTATCCTGTAGTATGTTGGTAACTCCTGTCTTGTTTTTGTTAAAATTTCCTGTGACAGAAATCCATTTAGCGATTTATTATCTGGCAAAGTATTGCACCACAAGGGGGAATGATCGGCCTCGCAAACAGAAACAACAGCATCCGCATTATTTATCATCATTGTTTCGACTGCTGCGACTATATCCTGAGGCGTTCTTAGAGGCGATGTAGGTTGCAAAAGAACAAAGATATCATATTTTTTGCCAATAGTATGATATTGGTCAAGTGCTTCCTTTACACAATCCCATGTGCTGGCTGTATCTGCAGCCAGCTTGTCCGATCTTAAAAATGGAACATTTGCCCCATATTGTACCGCAATATCAGCATATTTCTGTGAATCGGTTGAAAGGAATATTTCATCGAATATTCCCGCCTCCCGGGCCGCAACAATACTATAAGCAATCAAAGGCTTCCCATTAAGAATGCGTATATTTTTGTCAGGCAATCCCTTAGAGCCCCTGCGCGCGGGAATTATCGCAATTATTCGATTATCATTGAACATAGCATTATCCCCTCACATCATAAAAGCTCTTTTTGAGGTTTATCTTGTCATTATCTAGAAAATCCTTTATCACAGCTACAATTTTTTCAGAAGTTTTCCCATCGCCATAGGGACTGACCTGATTAGCAATTTCGTGTAAAAACTGCTGCGACCTTGCTTTATCAATACTTTTGATTATGGAGTGCTTTTCCGGTTCACAACATATGACTGATTTTGCAAAAATCCTGCCTTTCTGCCTGTCACCAATATTGACTGTAGGTTTTTTAAAGCTTGGGGTTTCAATTATTCCACTGGAAGAATTGCCGATTACCATTTCACAGTATTTCATTGCAGAAAGGTAACGCAACACACCCATAGATGTAAAAGCAATGGCATTTTCTTTTTTATTACAGTATTCGTCTATTTTTTTATTTATTGCCCGACCATTTGCATCTGCATTAGCTTTTGTAAAGATGTAGTTCAACCCGTTGATCTCATCAAGAGCCGATAGAAGTTCTTCTATTTGCTTTGTCGCAGTATTTTTTTCCAATGTCACCGGATGAAATGTTACAAGGGCATATGGATTATTCAAATCAAAGTCTATGCTTCGTGCCAACTCATCTTTGGTCATAAGAGGCATACTTAAAATGTTTTCCACACCGGTTGCACCAACATTGAATACCCGATCCGGTGTTTCCCCCATATTTATAACACGCTGCCTGTATTGCTCAGTGGAAGTAAAGTGCAAATAACTCATTTTGGTGATAGAGTGGCGAAAAAACTCATCAACCGCCCCTTCAGTTGTTTCCCCACCATAAAGATGAGCAATTGGAATACAAGCAACTGCAGCAGCTGTAGCAGCAGCAAATATTTCAAATCGGTCCCCTAACACGACTACCATATCGGGTTGAGTTTTGTCAAAATACTCTGCAAAACCCATAACCCCAACCCCAATGGCCATGGACATAGCCTTATTTGAATCCTCATTTTGCAGGACATCAATTTTAGCATCTATTGAAATACCATCTGCTTCTATCTCCTTATATGTAAGACCAAAATCTTCAGACAGGTGCATACCCGTTGCCACAATTTTTAAATCAAAACTATCAGTAGCTTTAACTTGCTTTATAATAGGCCTCAAAAGACCATACTCAGCTCGTGTACCAGTCACTATACAGATTGATTTTTTCATAACTCTATCAACTCGTCCTCGCAAAAATCACGGGTTGCCTTCTTTCCCAGTACCTCAAACCATTTCATAGGAGAAATGCCATTACCGGGACGCTTGACCGTTAAATTATCTTCAGTAAAGATTTCACCTTTAACTATATTTCGCCTGGCAACAATGCTTTTCCTAGCTACTTCTTTATTAGGTGTTTCGGATTTTGATGGTCGTTTTATGCCATCCCCTAAAGCAACTTCAATATTCCTGATAGATGTCACCATGGCTTTGAGTTCCTGCGGATCAAGGCTTGCCTTATGATCCGGTCCCTCCATGTTTTTATCAAGGGTAAAGTGCTTTTCAATCACTGTAGCTCCGAGGGCTACAGCCGCAATGGGAGCTTCAATCCCTAATGTATGATCCGAGTAGCCAACTGCAACGCCAAAGCGTTCCTTCAAAGTAAGCATTGCCTTGATGTTGGCATCCTCAAAAGGAGTAGGGTACTGGGTATTGCAGTGTAACAAGGTTATCGTTCCTGCACCATTATCCCGAAGCACATCTAATGCCGACCCCACCTCATCCAAATCACTCATCCCCGTTGACATTATCACCGGCTTGCCTGTGCGTGCAATTTTTATCAGGTACGTCAGGTTGGTTATCTCTCCTGACGGTACTTTATATATAGACATGTCAAGGCTTTCTAAAAAATCTATGCTATCTAAATCAAATGGCGTGGAAAGAAATAGTATTTCCTTTTCCTCACAATACTTTTTAAGTTTCTTAAAATCGCAAAAAGATAATTCAAGCCTCTTAACCATTTTCAGCTGGCTTTCATCAGCCCCAGTAGTTTGTTTTTGATATTCTGCTTTTTGCGCTATTTTTGACACACCGCTCTCTGCTTTAAAGGTTTGAAATTTTACTGCATCTGCTCCTGCGCTTTTTGCGGCGTCTATTAATTTTTTAGCCAGCTTTATATCACCATTGTGGTTTACTCCGGCCTCGGCTATTATAAAAATGTCACTCATTATTTCTCACCACTTTACACGGATTGCCATAAGCAATAACCTTACTTGGCACATCACGGACAACAATACTACCAGCTCCTATAATGCTGTTATTTCCAATATTTACGCCTTGAATAACCGTAACATTTGCGCCTACATGTGTACGAGCACCTATTTTAACGTCACCGCATATAACAGCGCCAGGCCCTATATGTGTGAATTCATCGATATAACAACCATGCTCTATAATAGCGCCCGTATTTATGATCGCCATATCTCCTATAGTGCTCTTTACATTAACTACTGCGTTCTTTCCTATATAAACACCCTCGCCAAGACATACATCACTTCCGATATTTGAAGAAGCATCGATTATCACAGGTAAAATAAATCCTTTATCCTTAAGCATATTAAACAGTTTTTGTCTCAAAGAAGTATTTCCAATACTTCCAACTGTAACAAAAGCATACTTAACGCCGCTATCAAATACAGACATTAATATGGCATCATTACCTATAACTTCATAGCCTAATACCTTCTCGCCGACAACATAGCCCAATTCAGTAATTCCGACGATTTCGTATTCCCCATTTGATTTTATACTATCTATAACACTGAGTGCATGTCCACCTGCGCCTACAAGAACAATTTTTTCCAAGACTCACACCCCCAATTCTTTCCTCATTACCTCCAACTCTTCAAGCTGTCCCATATCAAGCCAGCAACGTTCGCTAACTGGAAAAACTCCTATCTTTTCGCCCAGGCTTTTTTGCTGCTCAATTATGTCAGGGAAGCCTATAGCTTTATCACCCTCAAGCCTATATACAACTTCGGGTTCCACAACATAAAAGCCGGTATTGGTCAAAAACGAGTATTCTGGTTTTTCTATCATTGCAGCTATTTCACCGTTGCTGTCCATATTTATTATTCCGTAAGGAATAGTGAAATGTTTGTATGCTGCTACTATTGTAATCATATTTCCATTTTGCTTATGAAAGTCATATATCTCCTTATAATTGGCTCTGATTAGTACATCACAATTAGTACAGAAAAGGGTAGTCTCCACCTTGCCTTTAAGCAGGCTAAGCCCACCGCCTGTGCCTAATGGTATATCCTCATCATAAAATTCTATTTTATAGTCCTTTTCAACTTCGCTAAAGTAAGCCTTAATCATATTTTTTTTATGGTTGACAATAAAATGAAACTCATTGCAATTATACTCCATAAATTGGTTAATTATATGCTCGGTAATAGGTATTTCGCCAATGGGAATGAGTGGCTTCGGTAATATTTTTGTATACGGATAAAGCCTGGTCCCCAATCCTCCTGCCATTATTACGACTGGTGCGCTAACAGAATAGTTACGTCCAATCTCGTAACCATTTAAAAAAACAACGGATTGTATTTCGAGCTTCTCATTCACTACCGGTAAAGATAATATTGACCATTTCTTCATTAATTCTCTAGAATTATCCTTATCTTTTTCATATATAAAGCGTGGATTATAATTGGCAATATCTTTTACTTTGTCCTCTAGCTTTCCTCCGCGCAGCAAGTGCCTTCTAATGTCTCCGTCAGTAATAATCGCTTTCAATTTTTTATTTTCAGCAACCAGCAATATTTGCCTGGCTGTTGCATCTATAAGTTTCATCGCCTCCAGCACACTTCGCTCCTCAGCTATAAACAGCGTCTCTATATCCAATATCTCCCCCTCCCTTTAGGAAATAGCTCTGATTTTCTCAATAACTTTATACACATCGTCAGCAGACAAATTGCTGCTACAGGGAATATTAACTATCCTGCTATAATATTCAAGTGCCTTCTCAATCTTGTAAGTTTGGTCATGCAAATAAGGTTTTTGCTCATGAATAAGTCCCCATATAGGGCGGGTTTGTATATTCCCTTTCGCCAGGCTTTCAATTATTTTCTTCCGGGAGTATTTGTCTGTATTCACTATATATAAGGAATAGAACCAATAGTTTGGTCTTATATCGTCTCGAAAATCCAAAATCTTCAAACCGTCTATTTTGTTATTGATACTATTTTTGTATATGCTATAGTTTTCTTTCTTTACAGATATAAAACACTCAAGCTGTTCCAGTTGCGCAACCCCTAATGCTGCCTGCAGATTGGTCATCCTATAATTATAGCCAACCTCATTATGTATAAAATTAACGGCATCATCCTTCGCCTGTGTAGACAGATATTTGGCTCTTTTCATAATGCCTGCATCAGTAGAGACCATCATTCCACCGCCACCGGTAGTAATAATTTTATTGCCATTAAAGGAATACACTCCTATATCGGCAATTGTCCCAGCATATTTACCTTTATATCTACCATCTATATAGCAGGTTCCTAATGCCTCAGTTGCATCCTCAATTACTTTGAGGTTATATTCTTCGGCAATATCCATAATCGCTGACATATCTGCCATATTGCCGAAAACATGCACAACAACCACTGCTTTTATATGTCTTCCAGTGGACTTGTTAATTAGTTTATTGTCTGTAAATTCACATTCTGCCTGGCAAAACTCCTTCAATTTACCCATATCCATGCACAAAGAGTCATCGCAATCCATAAAAACAGGATATGCATGTAAATATTTCACCGGGTTTACAGCAGCTATAAATGTCAACGTTGGCACTATTACCTCATGATTTGCTTTCACGCCCGATAAAATTAATGCTAAATGTAAGCCGGAGGTTCCACTTTGACATGCAACGGCTCTTTCCACGCTTAAATATTTAGCAAATTCCAATTCAAATCTGTCTATGTATGCTCCGCCAGTAGACACCCATTCGGTTTCTACTGCATCGGTCAGGTATTTCAGCTCATTGCCCTTCAGATTGGGCACTGATAAAGGTATGAATTTATCCAAAAAATCACTTCCCAAATTACAGGTTATAAATATCTGCTTTATATCTGCTTAAATTCTCCTTAAAAAACGCAATAGTCTCAGCCAGCCCCTCTTTTAAACTGTACTTTGGCTCCCAGGCTGTAAGTTCTCTGATTTTTTTATTTGAACCTAATAGTCTGTTTACCTCGCTTTTTTCCGGACGAATTCTTTGCTCGTCACAAATTATCCTTGCATTAGGATTAATCTGAGCAATTATCTCTTGCGCGAGCTCACCGATTGAGATCTCCTGCTGTGTCGCTATATTAATCTCCTGTCCTATGGTTTTATCAGACCTGGCTATGTCAATAAAGCCCCGGGCAGTATCTTTTACATAACTAAAATCTCGGGTTGGAGTAAGCGAACCCAGCTTTATTTCAGTCATCCCCGATAAAAGCTGGATAATAATTGTCGGAATCACTGCCCTAGCCGATTGGCGCGGCCCATAGGTGTTAAAAGGTCGTACTATGGTAACGGGCATTTCAAAGCTGCGATAAAAGCTCTCTGCTAACCTGTCAGCCCCTATTTTTGTAGCCGAATAAGGAGATTGTCCTTGAAATGGATGTTTCTCATCAATAGGTACATACTGTGCAGTGCCATAGACCTCTGATGTAGAGGTTACCAGAACCCTATTAGTTCCCAAATCTCTGGCTGCCTGCAGCACATTTAGTGTGCCTTTAATATTAGTATCAACATAGCAATCAGGAGAATGATAGCTAAAAGGAATGGCTATTAAGGCCGCAAGATGGAAAACTTCGTCCACCTCTTTCATGGCTGCTCTTACACCATTTGGATCACGGATGTCCCCAGCAAATATCTCGATTTCATCTAACAGCTCTTTAGGAAACGTATCAAGCCAGCCCCAGCTATTGAATGAATTATAATAAACAAAAGCTTTTACTTTGTCACCCTTTTTTATAAGCTCTTCTACAAGATGGCTGCCTATAAAGCCGTCAGCACCGGTAACCAATACTTTTTTAGACATATATTAGTCTCCTTTATTTTGATAATAGTGGAACCAAAATCTTGAATTATTACTTATACTTCTCCAAAAAATCCTTTCCAACTGTTATCTTTTCGTCCACAAAATCAATGGCATCAATTGCAGTAGAATACACAGTAATCGCTCTATCAAAATGCAGAAGGTTACTAAAATTCAAAACCTCTATTGGAAAATATCTTTCAAGAATAATACATTTTTTAAAGTATTGAATATAGTTAAGTTTATCCCTGGGATGAGGTTTAATATATACAATAAACTCTTTACAGTACTCATCAATCAAGTCTTTATATAATTGCAATTGTTGCTCAATATCGCCTAATACCTCAGGATAAAGTGGTTGTACAACAAGTAGCGCTGTTTTTTTATTTATAGCCATGTTATTATTAATAGAGTACTCACTCATAAATATTTCATATATTAACCGTTTCTCTCGATCATCAAGACCGTCCGCTAGCATTTTGCGTGGCAATTCGATAGTTTTTCTCTTTGGAGTGTAAACAGATTTTTTGTCGTTAACTTCCACAGTTACTGCATATTTAGAGAACCCGTAAGGCATAAAAATAATTCCTAATCTGGCTAATACTTTTTTTAACCCAAAAAATTTTTGCTTGAATAGGTAATCTGCATATTTCAATGAATCCAAGCCATCTTCTACTGCACAGTATTTAATTTTTTTATAGTTTAAATAATGCCCAATAGGGTCACCATCAACATATACAAAAATTTCATTGTATTTAGAAAAGTCAATATCAATAAATACAGATAGTCTCGTAGCCAATTCTCTCGTATACTTAATATTATTGAATAATTTCACTAACAAATTACCTGAACGATAATTTTTAAGTTCATCACCAAATAATTCAATGTCATTTTTTTCGTTTAGTACAAGAACTTTATTAAATACTTGGGATTTCTCTAAACGATCTTTAAGATTTTTGAAGTCAGTACTTACTGTGCTTAAGACAATATCCGCTTTACCATTTCGTACATGACGGTTATTCAGCTCTTTTAACAATGATACATAAACATGGTAATATGTGTGGCATATATAAACTCTTTTCAACACAGCAAACCAACCTTTCACAACTTTTTATGCCTGACTATAACAGGACAACCCCTCCTGCAATTCTTAAAACCAGACTGGAAAAAAGTATTTTACCCTCGTCCAATCGTTTATCGACTATTGCCTTTACCGTCAATGTTTCCATTCCCAAAGTAGAAAAGGCTGTAAACAGCGAAACAATGGCTATAACATAATTTAGCTGGCCGTAGAGAGTCGGCCCAAAATATCTGGCGATAATCGCCGTCACAAAAATACCTACGAGCATGAAATATATATTCTGCCCTATCATCCAGCCTGAATTCTCAACTATCTTTTTTACCTTACCCGTTAAAAACAACGTATCATCCCCTGAATAAAACATTATTTGGACAGCTTATAATATCCCTGTAAATACCCACCATCGTGTCGGTTATTTTCCTCCTGTCATGTCGATTGTGCGCGCTTTCCCTTCCGGCTTGCGAAAACTGCAAAGCTAGCTCATCTGATTCAAAAATACGCCTAATATACTCTGCAAGCATGGCTTCTTCCATAAAAGGGTACATGAATCCGTTTACCTTATGCGTCATCATATCCGTCATACCACCAGAAAAAGCAGCAATTGATGGAACACCAATTAGCATTGCTTCATGTAGGGCATTACAGCCATTTTCAACAGCCGATGGCACAACGAACACATGTGTTTTCATCAGCCTGTCCACAACACCCTCAGCGTCGAGCATTCCGGTAAATACAACATTATCCTCAAGCCTAAGATTTTTTATCAGGCGCTTAATGTAAAGAGCGTAGCCCGGAGCTTTTAACCGCTCTTTAAATGAGTTCCCCAACAAATTCTGTCCAGCAGTAAAAACCTGAATATCCGGATAATCCCGCTTTAGAATGGCAACCGCTTTTAATAAAACATGAAAACCTTTAATCGGATACCCTGCCTGGGTGGTAAAAATTGAGTGCCTCTGAACTTTGGAGACATCCCATTTATTTCTATAAAAAGGATCTCTAAGACTTTCGTCGCAGTGGTGATATTTTATGCTGGGGTTTACCGCCTTTACATTGGAGTAATCCCAGGTAGTCCTGCCTATCACGTGACGGACTTTGCGGAGAATTTCACGTTCAAAAACAGCCCTCTTTCTAAACGACCGCCGGTTGTTCCACAAGGGATCAAGCTTGATAATATCCCGGAAGCTGGAGTGCAAAAAAACATCTGAGAATTCCATTCCGGCATAATAATATTTTTCAATTACCCCAAGCAAGCCTTGAATGGAAACGACGGATGGAATATCAGGGCAGGCCATAAGTAGCGCTAAGCCGTGAGCATATTCTGTGCCGTGCAGGTGAAGCAAATCGGGCTTAAAATCTCCTGTGACCTCCCGCCAATAGTCCTTTAGCTTTTCACTGCCTTTTTCCAGCATAGCTTTTTGCCCGCCGGGGATTAAATAATATGTGATGTTGTTTACCTCAATCCTCTTTAACTCATTGCCAGAATAAATGGTTGCAACAGCTAAGTTTATGCCATCAATTTTAGCCAAATCGGATGACAGGCTCACCATCCACCCGCCAAGAGGAGTAAGCGGGGCGCCAATGGCTTTTGCCACGTCAGGAAGTAGAATGTTGACGCACCAGAGTATTTTCATTAAGGTTATCCCCCAACTTTTTCACAGTATTATTCATATTCGCGTCATGTTTTGATACGGTACAAATTATACCTGGAACCACAAAATACGCCATAATTGCAACAGGAACACCTTAAATGAGTATTGCGGGTCAAAATAAGTCATCAGTATATACGGCAGCACGCCGCGATACTCAGATTAATTTCCTAGCGGGTGGCTCACATTTTTCTTGCAAACGTTAGCCACCATTCTCGAGGACTCGTGAAAATTTAATCGGGAATCTAGGCGAAATTCCATAAAACAAAATTGTATAAAATAGCTCATTATATATTAGCGAATTATTATTAATTATAAGCATAACTGCTAAAAACATAAAAACTTTAGCAGGTCCCCTTTGCCTAGATCTATTTATAAATTTATAGAGCAAATAGATACACATGCCTGTGAATACTACGCCAAAGACAAGTAATAACGAGCCTATTGTAGTTGTATTGTGTCTGGTCGAAAAAGCAAATGCCTCCTGCATCACTAATAATCCTCTTCCCCCAAGTCCAATAGTTATCCCATGACCGAAAATAGGCCTCTCTGACCAAACCAACAAACTAGCCATTATTGCTGTAATTCTGGTTGCCATAGAAGAATGATGGGGGCTCAACTTATCAAAAGTTGCAGAAAAATTACGATAAACCGTGTCGTTAGTCATATAGCCTATAAAAGCAGTCGCTAATAACAGTATTAATAGCGTTACAAACATCGTCTTGCTTCTATTAGCTCTTCCAAATTCATATGTTTTCACTTGCATAAAAACATATGTCAAGAACAATATAGCACCCGCGATGTAACCTGGAATTGAAAATGTTGATATTATAGCAGTACAAAGGATCATTACAGTTTTTGCGTTCGGTTTACTTTCTTTATAGAACAGTTCAAACATTAATGCAAGGTTCAGAAATATTTGGTAAACACCGGATTCTCTAAATATGCCAAAATTTCGGTAGTAATTTTCTAAATTCACGACATATGTCAATCCTGCAGAAATAAAGGGAACACCAGCACTGTTATAAAATCTAGGAAATATTGCCTCAGGCAAATAGGAGACGATAGGGATTATTGCATAGAGTACTGCCAAAGAATAAATGGCTAATATCAGCATTATATTTATATATCTGTTAATAAAATCATCGATGGCAACAAGATGTGCCAGCATAAAGCCCAATAGTAGCCCTAATAATATTTTAAAATATCCACCAGTATAGTCTTGATTGAAAAGCATCGTTATAAACACTGAACAAAACATAAGAGCAATTATCAGCAATCCTTGTTGATTAATTCTAATCTTTTTTGAGAAGATCTTGAGCAAAAAAAGTCCCCCAATAATTAATGTCAATAAAAGAACTGTTTCTATACGTCCTCTTTGATTTATTGAAGGAAATGTTTCATTATTGTAAAATATAAGAGCAAAAATTAAGATGCTCCATAGAATATTTGGTTTTTGAAAGTTTTTAGTTAGTACTTTTTGTGTAATCATTATTTCACACCTGTCGTCATTAAATCGAGACACATTTTAATGAGATCCTTCTTTAAAGATAAATTCAACTATCTTTCGGCATTGAACATCCCAGTTCTTATTTTTAATCACATACTCCCTTGCGGCTATTCCTTTCTTCCGTCGTTCTTCCTGATCCAGTCCTAATACTTCAGTAATTTTCTGTGCAAATGCCTCGGGAGTTTCCTCATCAAAGAAATATAGGTAAGGATAATAATCTTCCGTAATTCCGTTAAGTCTTGTAGTAATAACAGGTGTTCCGCTTAACATATATTCAATAAGCTTTGAGGGAAAGGTCAAGCGACTCATCATATCATTGACTGGTCTTGGGTTAATAAGCAGGTCTACATTTTGCTGAGCAATCTTGACCTCCTTATTAGGTTTCATCCCCATATATATTATTCTTTGGTCTTCTTTCGAAGCCTTCTTTACATAATCTTCAAGTGGTCCACTACCATAAATAATAAGTCTATAGTTTGTATTTTTGATAAGAGTAAATACTGCTAGTAAATTTCGAATTCCGTTATGATCCGCAAGTGTGCCTGCAAACATTATTCTTTTAGTTTTAGAATCATCTGTAGATAATAATATTTTTTCTTTGCTTCTAAAGTCCTCATCAAGCGAAAAACCTCCGTCTATTATTAAATAAGGTGTCCCGGGCGCATACAATTCTGCAGCTTCTTCATTAAGAGTAACTATACCATCAAAAGCCTTTAAATTTCTTTTACTTATAATCGAATCAATTTTATAAACAAGTCGACCCAATTTACCTCTTTTCTGAATATCTATTGGAGGATCTGCTAGTATACAAACGGATTTACACTTAAATAACTTAGAAACCCATATAGTCGGTAGTGCAGTCATCGACATCGCATTATAGCAGATAATTATTTTTTTATCATTTTTCGACAGTAATCGTGCCCATCGAAAACCATATAAAAACCCATTAATTATCTGCATTAACTGCTTAATAAAAAATATATTAATAAAGGATATTTGATGTGTAGTTATATGTTTAGTTACGTTTAGTTGTTTCTCTTTTATAAAAATATGCTTTTCTTTTGGATAGCTAGCAATTGGATAAATAGTCAATGAGGAAACTGATCCCGGTATATGTCTGGTTAAACCTTTTAAAATCCCAAGTTGCATGCGATTGCCAGCAACTGAATGTCCTTTTACGACAGTAATTTCCTCATCTGGTATAACATTCCATATAAAAAGTACCTTCATCTTTGTACTCCCTATCTCAATAAATTAGATTTATCTTTAAATAGCCTCAATTCTTATAGAATTTCATAGCTCGCACAGTAATCTGTGGCCTCATCCTCTTTTTATATTTTTTATATAAGGGCAATCGTACTACCTTTATATGCTGATGCTCTTCATCAAGTTCTGGTGTACTAATGACAAAAAGCCATCCATGCTCTCTAACATTATCTCATATATAGAGACTGTCGGCAGATAAGTGAAAAGGCGGTGAAAAACCCTTCAAACCCCTTCAAAAAACCAGCAAATACCAAAAGAATACGCAGGGCATATGATGAATGAATAGATATTTCCATGAAACAGCCCCAGAAGAGGTCGAAATCACCTATTCTTCTGACCGGGCCCCCGCAACTGGCATGGGGAACAACCCCACCAGCATGCTTACCCAGCAGACCACCAACACGGTTCCAGCGAGTCCGAATCATACCCTGAAACCGTTTTCCCGCAGCTCGCCCTGTTCACTGAAGAACAACAGCAGTACTCTGCTTCTTCTGGAAAAGAAGCTTCACAGCGCGGCTCA
>QZJF01000003.1 GCA_003599255.1 candidate division WWE3 bacterium
TTAGATTATAGCATAAATTAGGAGAAAATACAAGTAATATTGGTTAATAAGCATATATTTAACTTATTAAGACTAACAGGGTGTTATTTGAACATATTTCGCTTCTTATGAAGATTTTCCATTTATTAGGATGCTATTCTCCGACAGTCTCATATAATTATAAAAATCATTTAATATAGTAAGAGCCCCTCCACTCGAAGCCGCAACATTAATAACTGCAATCCGCAATTATATCCTCCAAACTAAATAACTTTAATGTGAATATTATGAAAAATAAACTCTACATTAATGCATTAATGAATAACTCAACTATTTTTGTTTAATGCTTTAATAATAGATTTCTCTAATCCTTCTGTGGCCCAACTCACATTATGTTTAAGAGCTATTCTATAAGCTTCCTCGCCCATAAGCCTAGCTTTTTCCTTATCTGTCATTAAACATATCATTGCATCTCTTAATTGTTCTGCACTTCCTGCCTTTACTATATATCCCGTCTTACCGGGAACTACAAATTCAACTGAAGCACCATTTTGATTAGTTGAAATTAATGGAAGTAAAGAAATTGCCGCATGTACAAAACCAAGAGAGTACATTTCAAGAAGACTTGGAAGAACATATGCATCTGATAAAGCATAATATGTACCTATCTTACTAATCGGTATGTGATCAAATATTTTCACATTAGGAATATGATTCTTAGCAACATAGTTTTCAATATAACATCGATCTACACCATTTCCTATCATAAGTAAATATGCTTTTGAATTTTTTTTCACTACCTGCTCAAATGCTTTTATTAGTACTCTTAAACCTCTTATGGGAATCATTCTTCCCACATAAAGGAATACAAATTTATCTTCATCTATACCAAGACTTGTTCGTAACTCAACCCTATTCTTACGTTCGTTTTTTGCAATATTCGCTAGCAAATCTACATCTAGGCAATAAGATCCAAAAAATATCTTTTCATTTTGCATGCCATAATAATTTAGAAATTCTCTTGTGGCTATACCTGGAACCCACGCTGCAGCACTATGCTTTGATATCACTGAATTAAATAAATCTTTAACTACTTTTTTAATACCTGATGGTCGACGATAAAGAACACTATCAGCACTATATATCATGGGAGTCTTTGTAAGAATGGAAAAAATGATTGCATAAAGGGTAGAAAAAGAACTATATCCCGGCACTAATATAGCATCATATTTTCTATCTTTAAGTATTTTTTTTATCTCACTATGCCAATATAGACCTTTGAATATCAATTTTAGCTGTTCTAGATATTTTATTGGATATGAGTATGTACCACTTTCCTGATAAGGATGTCCTTTGTCTTTATCAAATAAAGTAATAAAGTCCATATCCCACTCATCTTTTTTAACTAGATATAGTCTTTGAAAAACCGGATCTCTGTACGGTGCAGGATGTATAGATATTATTCCTATACGCTTTTTGACGCTCTTGTTTAATTTGAAATTAGGCATAACTTTTATCACCTTATCCTATAAATTATTAATAGTCTTTTCTCCACACACTCCACACAAACTTATCAATTATCTTCGCATAACTCTGTATAATCTTAACAACCTTCACTGATACACTTTCATCTTTAATACAGGACTTATGCAGTTGATGTAAATATATAGAAAGTCAATCCCAAAAATAATTCTCACGAAACAGTCTGTTATTCCATAAAAACCTTGACATTTACAAAAAGCTCCCATAATTGCAGTGGATGGTATTTACTGCCATTACTCTGTGGTATGGGTGATGCTAATGAAGCACTTATGTAAACCAACCTTCGAGGACAAAGACTATGGGCGTGGGGCCGGAATTTTTGTTCTCACAATCCAACATCCGCAAGCACTCAGGAATTGCGTCTTGGATACTCGCTTTCGCCTACATATGCGGGCTGATTGGCTGAGTTGGTTCTGCAAACGAAAATGCTAAGTTTTCTGCAGACGCTCCATTTCTGCAACACTTACTTTCGGGGAAGCAAATTACGCAAAGTGCTTTTAGTCGGTTTCTTGCAAAGCCTGTTCCTTGGCTTAAGTTCTCCCTTGGTCGGCTTTCAAGGTTACAGGAACGCACAGAAAGCCGCTTGACCGATGGAGACATAATTGTCCTAGATGATACCAAGGTTGAACATCCCCACGGAAAAAAGATTCCTTTTCATGTGTTGGCTTTTTGACAGTTCCGAAAAACGTCCTGTGTGGTGCATGAACCTTGTGTCAACCCTGGCCGTTCTGAAAAACGGCTTGGAATATCCGATGCTGTGGCGTTTTTGGGTAAAGGCTGATGAGAACAATGAAAAACAAACCAAATTGGATCTTGCAAAAGAGATGTTATTGGATTTTCGCAAGTTGAATCAAACTCGGCTTTGGGTAGCGATGGGCCGTTGGTTTCTGTGCAAGAAATTTTTCCTGTGGCTTGAGGAAAATGACTTTGACTGGGTTACCAAGGCCAAAAGAAACACAATCTTGTTTCGTAAGATTTACGACCTTCAGCAACGAAAGGAAAGATACGTTAAGCTAAATCCTAAGCAGCTGCTACGAGAAATGTACCCCCGACTGCGGGCAATAGGAAAGGGTACTGTGCTGAGCATCCCTAATATATACATCAAGGTGCCCTATGAAACGGTCACTAGCAAAGGGAAGCCGATTACCCGGCAACGATTTGTGTCCATTGCAGCTATCGCTGCAACATACGAGAAGCAAGCAACGAGTGATTTGATTCTCCAGGAAGAAGAGGTTCCGGCAACCTTCAAAAACGCGTACCTTTTGATTAGCAACCGCGTTGATGCTCCGGAAGAAAGCGGCGAAAGCCTACACCAAACGATGGAGAATCGAAGTTTTTTACCGTGCAATTAAGCAAACCCTTGGTTTAACATCCTGCTACGCACAAACTGAAGCAGTTCACCTCGCACATATGGAGCTGGTGTTCACCGCAAAAACCCTTATTTGCTTCGCTACATGGGAGTGTAATAAAGAAAGCGCCGAACAAGCCCCATCCCTCTGCGAAGTGATAAGGTACTTTTTCAACGCCGGTTGTCGGATCAGCTGTAGCAACCAGATGATCCGAGTCAATTTTGACACAACAACCCAGCGTTTTTCAAGACTCATTGATAAATTCTGGCCAAAATCGTTAGAACTTAAGTTATGGAGTTGGGATTTTTATCTATCAACTGCATAGCTTCTGTTATTATTAAGATCGAATCCAATAACATCAACTTTTTTTTGCAAAAGCTACAGCTATGGGCATCCCAACATAACCCAAACCAATAACCGCTATTTTTTCTTGCATAGACTTAATTTTTTCATATAATCTCATAACAATCCTCCATCAAATAGATAATATCTTACCGCAACCAATTTGTTTCCTTTACTCTCATGATGTATAAGTTTCTTTGAATAGCTTGGTATAAGCTTCTTTTGTTTCAGAGACTTTTTGGACTTCTTTCAGATACTTTTTAGCACCAAATTTAAACTTAAGAAACTCCTCTTTATCCATATCAACTAATGTTTGTATTGCATTAGCATAACCATTTTCATTTTCTAGTGGGATATCCCAACCTGCATTCCTTAAACTCAAATTTCTCCAGGGTGTCTGATCACTTATAATTACAGGAACTCCAACGGATAAAGCCTCTACAATTACATGACCATAATTTTCACCTAATGTTGGCAGAAGTAGCACATCACTTCTTTTAAAAACCAATTTAACTTTTTCATGAGGGAGACTACCATGATATTTGACTTTAATATTTCTATTCATACTTGAGATGAATTTCTGACATGAATTCCAATAATCATTATCAGATATAGGACCATAGATATTAAAATTAACATAGCCTTTTACATCGTTAAGAACTTTTAGTGCAAAGAGTAAATTTTTCACTTTAGTTATCCTCGATATATATATAACATCTAAATTGCCTTTTTCTTTTATATTAATGAAGTCGTTCCCATTTTGCGAAGAGTGATATGGTAAGTTTGGTATAGTGACTATATCTTTTCTCCCAAAGACTTTTAGTGTATCATTTTTCTCTGAGTCCGATGTAGCTAACCAAACCAATCCGTCATATAAACCTAAAATCTTTGCAATTTTTAAATAAATGGACTTTTTTTTATTCTTTAACGAAAGGGCTCCCCTAGATAAATCTCCATGAGGCATTATAATAGTTGGTTTTGATTTGATAAGCTTTAACCTTCTTAACAATAAGTATCTAATAGTATATTCTGAGAGAATTCCATTAAGCAAAACTCCATGATAGTCATTACAATTAATAATTCTTCGCAAAGTAAAGATTGACATTTCTTTTTCTTTTTGATAAAAGACATGTTCGTTAGTCAATTTTACCCATTTATTAAACTCAATATTTTCATATGGTTCTGTATCTCCAGCATCCCTATCTCTTGTCAAAATATATAACTCTATATCATCTTTAAGATGAGATGCTAGATTAGCCAAACTTCTTATCGGCCCACCAGCTTTATATCCTGGCAAGTATACACCATTAAAAGTTAATATTTTAAGAATTACCTCCACCCCCAATACTATTGTCTTACATATATTTCTGCCGTTCATAAATTTTAGCATCTACTAAAAATCTATACCAAAATGCTTGCAATACCGCAAAGATTAGACCTTCTTTGCCATCTAAAAATCCAAACCTTAATATATACCTATAAAAAAAATAAAAAAAAGACCGTGTTCCCATAGGAAATCTGTAGTAAATTTTATACTTAATAAACCGTTTTATTTTTGCACTATTATTTAATTTTTTATTATTTTTGTTTATATGCACTATTTGAAAATAGTCTAGTACTTCTTTTGAAGAATACTTATTATGTTTATCAACCCAAAATGTTAAATCTTTATAATCATAATGTAGTGAATCATTCTTTAATTCAACAGATTTTCCCTCTGTCAAATAGATATGTTCATCCATATTTCGATCTTCAATTTCGCCACATCCATATTTAAACACCAGTAGCTTACTAAAAGGATAAATCCCACCATGCCTTAATTTCCGCCCTAAAAAGTTAACCTCAAATCTAACAACTATTCCATTGATATCTGTTTCTGAGTTTTCAGTGCAGATTCTTTCAATTTCTTCAGCTGATTCTTTGGTTAATCTCTCGTCTGCATCAATTCTAAACACCCATTTAGTTTTTATGTCAGAAATATCTAAACCATATTTGAATTGTTTGGCATGACTAATAAAGTTATTCTGAAATATTTCTACTCCCATTTCTTTAGCATACATAATAGTTTTATCATTACTGAAACTATCTATTACAACGATTCGTTTTGATATATGCTTTACAGATTCGATGCATTCCTTTATATTTAATTCTTCATTGTAAGTCAAAATAATTGTTGTTAAATCTGCCATTGCATTATCACTCCATTACTATAAATTCTTTTACAAAACTAGGGTAATTTCATTTCCCCCAAACAACTCTATTTACATAATCCGTATAAGACAATATTATCCTTAGAACTTTAGCGGACACATTAGGAATACTATAATCCCCAACAAGCCTCAATGTATCTTTTTCTTGTGTTTCTAGAATCTCGAGTCCCTGCAATATTCTCTCTTTCTTTAGGCCAACCATCATAACCGATGCTTCTTCCATAGCTTCCGGTCTTTCATGAGCTTGTCTTATGTTAAGTGCTCTAAAGCCTAGTACCGACGACTCTTCACTAATTGTTCCACTATCACTTAGAACAGCTTTTGCATGCTTTTGAAGCTTCACATAATCATTAAACCCTAACGGTTTCATAGTCTTTACCAACTGATTGAACTCAATCCCTTTAGCTTGAATCATATTTTGGGTTCTTGGATGCGTACTAACAATTAATGGCATCTGATACTTCTCTGCAATCGTATTAAGACTTTCTACTAAATCCTTGAAATTCTGCTCTGAGTTAATGTTCTCTTCTCTATGGGCAGACACAACAAAATACTTACCTTCTTTTAGTTCTAGTCTCTCTAATACATCTGATTTCTCAATATCATCTTTTCTAGAAGTTAGGACTTCAAACATAGGACTTCCAGTTTTAATAACTCGATCCGCAGGTAATCCTTCTCGCAAAAGATACTCTCTAGCAATATCGCTATAAGTCAAATTAATATCAGCTGTATGATCAACAATCTTTCTGTTTGTTTCTTCTGGCACTCTCTGGTCAAAGCATCTATTGCCAGCTTCCATATGGAATATTGGTATGTGTCTTCTCTTAGCTGCAATTGCACAAAGACAGCTGTTTGTATCTCCTAACACAAGAAAAGCATCAGGTTTTACTTCTTCAAGAATCGGATCAATCTTAACTAGAATATTTCCTATCGTCTCTACTGCAGTACCTGTTACAGCATTAAGAAAATAGTCTGGTTTCTTTAAATTGAAATCCTTAAAAAACACTTCATTTAGTTCATAGTCATAATTCTGTCCTGTATGGACCAATACATGGTCAATTGCTTCTGATTTATCTAATTTATTAATAACAGCTGAAAGTCTAATAATCTCAGGTCTAGTGCCCACCACTGTCATGACTTTTAATTTCTTCATCAGTTATACCTCCCATTAAACTATAGTTGGACTCTAGTGGAACCATTGCTCCCATTAAACTATAGTTGGACTCTAGTGGAACCATTGTTTAACTATTAAATAAATACTTTCTATAATTACTCAATCTCACAGATAAATCTTTGCATGCTTTAATAAATTCTTCGTAGTTTAAGGAGTCTATATACTCCAGCTCTAAAGCTATTTCTGCTTGGCAAGTTAATTCCATCAAAGAAGCAAATGAAATAGAAATAAACTGTGCTTTATCTTTCTTGCTGTGTCTACCACTACTTTCAGCTATATTGGATGGTATGGATATCGCTGCTCTATTCATTTGTGATATTAATCCATACTGTTCAGAGGATGGAAGCATTCTTGTGATTGTATAAGTTCTTTTTACAATGTCTTTTGCTATTTGGTAAATATCAAGTTTTTGATAAGAAAACAAGCTCTCTCACCCCCAAACCATTGTTCAACTATTGTTTTACCATCGTTGAAACGATCGTTCTACGATTGTACAACTGGTTCAAAATACGTATCAGGCTTGTCCGGATCAAAAGATTCATTGGCCCACATGATTGTGACCATATCTGTATCCCCTAGGTTTTCGATATTGTGGGTATAGCCGGGCGGAATATCTACTACCTCCATCTTGTCTTCACCCACATAGTATTCTATAACTTTATCAGAATCAATTTTTCTAAAGCGAATAACCCCTTTACCACTAACCACAAGAAACTTCTCATTCTTTGTGTGGTGCCAGTGGTTCCCTTTTGTAATTCCTGGTTTTGAGACATTTACTGATATCTGACCTCTATCAGGTGTCTTGATAAACTCAGTAAAAGAACCTCTCTGATCTACATTCATTTTGAGATTATAGCTAAATTTATTTTCTGGCAGATAGCTTAAATATGTACTGTAGAGTTTTTTCGTAAAAGCATCTGACATATCTGGAACTGACCGCTCATCTCTACTCTTTTTGAAAGAATTGAGCAAATCAACTATTTCACCCAAGATTATTATATGTACTACAGGCACTTCACAAAACTCGTCAACACTATTTTCATTACCTTCAAGAGCGTTAATGAGTTCATTCACTACATCATCTATATAAACAAGATTCATGACTACACTTGCATCATTCACTGTTATAGGCATATCATGTGCGATGTTATGACAGAACGTTGCTACTGCGCTATTGTAATTTGGTCTGCACCATTTCCCAAACACATTTGGAAAGCGATAGACTAACACCTTCGCACCGGTGTCTTTACTATATTTAAACAACAGATCTTCTCCTGCCTTTTTACTTTTTCCATAAGGATTATCAAGCACAGCTTGGATAGAAGACGAGAGCATCACCGGGCAGGTATTTTGATATTTTTTAAGAGTGTCCAATAATGTTGAAGTGAATCCAAAGTTGCCTTCCATATATTCAGACTGTTCTTTTGGTCGGTTTACTCCAGCGAGATGAAACACGAAGTCTACTTGCTTACAGTACTGATCTAGCAAAACAGGAGCAGTCTCTGTGTCATATTCGAAAATATCAGTATATTTTCTGTTATTAAGTTCTGCTATTAAGTTCTTACCGATAAATCCTTTAGCTCCGGTGACTAGTATCTTCATATGCATCCCACCCTTCTACGCCTAGTTATTCAATAGTGCCCCCAGCCTCTTTAACAGCTAGATGGCCTAATTCTCTTCTAATATAATCAAGTTTCAATAGCTTCTCCTTGATTTGTTCTACATTAAGTCTTTCTGTATTATGAGAGTTATAGTCTTCAACTTGTTGCAGCTGTTCATTTCCTTCAACAAAGTATTTATCGTAGTTAAGATCTCTTTTATCGGCAGGAACTCGATAAAAGCCACCCATGTCTTTTGCTACAACATGCTCCTCTTTAGTAAGAAGCGTTTCATAGAGCTTTTCTCCATGTCTTGTACCAATTATTTTTATCTCATTTTTAGCATTGAAAAGCTCTTTAATCGCCTGAGCCAAATCGCCTATAGTAGAAGCTGGTGATTTCTGAACCATGATATCTCCCGCTTCTGCATTTTGGAATGCAAACACAACAAGTTCTACTGCCTCTTCTAGACTCATTAAAAATCTAGTCATATTAGGATCAGTTACTGTCAGTGGTTGTCCATTTTTAATTTGATCGATGAACAAAGGAATAACTGAGCCTCTTGAAGCCATAACATTTCCATATCTAGTGCCACAGATAAGAGTTCTTTCAGGGTCGACTGTCTTCGCTTTAGCAACAAATACCTTTTCCATCATTGCCTTTGATATTCCCATTGCATTGATTGGGTAAGCTGCCTTGTCTGTAGATAAGCAAATCACTTTTTTGACACCCATTTCAATAGCACCAGTAAGAACATTATCAGTGCCTAGTACATTTGTCTTTACTGCCTCAAGCGGGAAGAATTCACATGATGGTACTTGCTTCAAAGCTGCCGCATGGAAGATGTAATCTACACCATGCATTGCATTCTTTACGCTGGCTAAGTCTCTTACATCACCTATGTAGAACTTAAGTTTATCGTTTTTATAAAGCTTCCTCATATCATCTTGTTTTTTCTCATCACGAGAAAAAATTCGAATCTCTTTGATGGCAGTATCTAAGAATCTTTTCATAACAGCGTTTCCAAAAGATCCTGTTCCACCAGTTATTAGTAGAGTTTTTCCTTTAAACATTTGAATTTTCCTCCACTTCATACTCTATGTTAAAATATCTATCCATCTTATCTAAAAGCATTTGTTTATCAAAATGTGTATCGTAATATTTTCGAGCATTAATTCCTAATTGCTTGAGTTCGTCTCTTGTTTTACTTGATAGTTTAATAATTTTTTCTGCTAATTCTTCAGCATTCCCAGGCTTACTACATAAACCAGAATTAGACTCATTAATAATCTTCTCCGTTTCCCCTGCTGCGGAAGCTATATTGGGAATGCCACATGCCATATATGATTGAAGCTTAGCTGGTATAGTCATCGCAAATAACGGGCTATCCGTCAAACTAAGAAAGGCAGCATCACTTGCAGCCATAAACTCCGGTATTCTAGTAGCAGGCTGTTTAGGGATGAAATTAAACATCTCATTTAAGCCTTTTGATTCAACAATACTCACTAACTCATTCTTATATCTGCCGTCCCCGACAATATTAAACCTTATTCTCTTATCAGACTTTTCTTTTATTAACTCTGCCGCCTTTGGTAGAATATCAAGACCTTGAGCAGTTCCAATATTTCCAGCAAAGATTATATTAAAGGCATCGTCATTTGGTATTTCAGGAATACTCTTTTCTATAAGCGGAATATAAAAATCTTCAGCATATTGCGGCCAGTGTTCTACCTTATCAATTGGTACACCCCGATCATGAATTGATTTAACAAAACTTTCCGAGGTCGTAAGTATTCGAGTACACCTTGCATAGATATAGTCCACCATTTTACCGATGGCACCAATGATTTTCTTGTTTGTAATTCCTGTTAAGATTTCAACGTTTTCTGGCCACAAGTCTTGTACATACAAATAACAAGGAATTTTTCTTTTTTTAGCATACCAGACACCCGGAAGTGCCTGTGTCATCGGAGATACTTCAAATATAAATACGTGGTCAGCTTTGATCTTCGTGAATGCCTTCCAGAAGAATCCCGATATAACAAATGACAAATAGTTTAAGGCTAGCATAATGGCGTTGTTACCTCTTGGAATAAGAGGAATTCTTATTATTTCCATACCGTTATAAATTTCTTTTCTTTTTTTGAAAAGTCCATACCCCTCACAATACTTGCCTTCCGGATAGTTGGGAATTCCAGTAATAACTGTTACTTTATATCCTCGTTTCACCCACTCAGTGCAAATATCATTTATACGAAACTGTTCAGGGTAGAAATATTGTGCGATTACTAAAATGTGTTTTTTCAAGCTATTATCCACCCTTCTTGATTATTTCTCCGTCAACTCAATCGACTCTCTAAGATTTCTTATTCGGTAATTCGCTTTATCATAGTCACTTATAGACTGCTCATAAACCAAATTGCCGAATACCTTATTTACAACTCCAATTCCAAACATCAACCTAATTAGCCAGTTAAAGACTCTGGTCATTCTAATCTTCTTCCCATGCACTTGTGCAATGAGTCTAACCATTTCACTGGTCTTTACATACTCAGCATTCTGTGGGAAGAACAGCCCTGATTCTTCATGATCAATCATCACTTTCAGAAACTCACACAGATTATCTATATGAAGCATACTGCGCTCATTATCGATGTTAGGAAATACTGGTATCTTCTTAGCCAGGTTTGCCAGTCTAGGATAATTGCCTTTAGAGCCTTTCCCATAGATCATAGGCGGTCTCAGTACGACAATCTTAAAGTCATCCGACTCTAAATGCTCAATGCCTTTCTCTGCCTGAAGCTTACTGTTTCCGTAAAAGTTACTCGGTGTTGGTACTGTATTTCTATCAATGACTCTCTTACTACTGCTGCTATCGCCATAGACAATGATGCTACTCATAAATATGAACTGCTTCACGCCTTCGGCTTTGGCTTTTTCTGCAGTTTCAATTGTGAGGTCTCTATTCACTTTGTAGTAGAGGTCTTTCATCTTTGGATCAGATGATACGTGGGCTATCCCAGCCACATGGAACACAACATCATACTGAGAGAAGTCCTTCTCTTTCCATGACCCTTCTTTCATGTCAACCGTATCTACTCTATATTTGTCAGGTTCCTTCCCTAACCAATTTTCAAGGGTAGTGCCTATATAACTGTTTTTACCAGTGATTAATACTCTCTTCATTTCGTCACTGTCTCCTTCATTAGTAGTCAGTTGATCAGTGGAAAGTTGGTCAGTAGAAAGTTGGTCAGGAAAAACTAGAGTCATTTGGTTTACCAGTATTTCCTTCCAAAATCCCCGTACCACCTTCAACAACTCCATCACCCTTCAAGACACTAAATATAGTCCCAAAGAAGCACTTCACATCCATCATAAACCCAATCTTCTCAGCGTACTCCCCATCAAGCTTTGCCTTAACCTCAATAGGAAGCTCATCCCTGCCATTAATCTGCGCCCATCCGGTCAGCCCAACCGGTACATCATTGGCACTATACTTATCTCTTTCTTCTATCAGATCATATTGGTTCCATAAGGCGGGGCGGGGACCGATTATGGACATGTTTCCCCGAAGTATGTTGATAATCTGTGGCAACTCATCGAGGCTTGTTTTTCGCAGAAATTTACCCATCTTTGTAATGTACTGCTCTGGATTTTCAAGTAGATGCGTCGGAGTATCTTTCGGCGTATCAATTCTCATGGTCCGAAACTTCAATATATTAAAATAGGTTTTATGAATGCCCACTCTCTTTTGTTTGAAGAAAACAGGACCTTTTGAATCTATCTTTATAGCAATAATAAGTATTAAAAATAATGGCGACAAAATAACTAAACCTACAATAGATAGTACTAAATCAATCATCCGCTTAATCCTTAAATAAACCATTGATGCACCCCCAAAAATTACAGTACCACTACATTCCAGTCTCAAAGCTATAACCTAGTTCTTCTAAAGTCGCTACCTTTTTAGGCTCTCCTAAGATAATTAGGGGGCTGTTGTTGTCGGCTTTAATGGATTTCACTATATAGTTCATACGCTCTTGAGGAAGAGCTGATTTTGAATCATACTTTTCTTTAACATCCGCTATTTCAAGCGTTATGCTAGAATCAATGACTGCCAATAATTCTCTCAACTTCATATCTAAAACCTCGCTTTTCATTGTATTAGGTTTAACTTCACTCTGGTGATATAAAAGGGCTATTGTAAAAACTGTAAATGGTAAGCTGAAAACCCTTCTCTTCATATTCAATTATTTTCTATTAGGTCTACCTTCGCTATGGTGATATAAAAGGAATAACTTGATATTACTTGCTCCGTTAAAATCTATCTATTAAGTTCTGGTTACCCAAAACTCTTATGATCAATTTAATATAATTCTTCAAAACCGCTGAAACCATTGATATTAAAGGGTTTGGAGGGTTATCTCTTTTAGGTATCCTTGCCTCATCTCGCCTTTAAAACCTCCCTTCAACAACAGCTGTACACACCAAACTAACGGCTCCCGGAAAGCTTTTCGCACATCAGCAGCATATTTACAGATATACATGGTATCGACATCTATTAATATAAAAAGCCCAATTAAGCCGGGCGATCAGTTCAGCTCTTTCAGGATGTTAACCGTCCGGTATGATTGGGACAATTTTTCTTCGTCAGCCAGGTCCCAGACGATGATGACGGTATGGGAGGACGGGTCCGGCAGCAGGCGTTCTTCTGCAATGTAGGTATGGTTGATTTTCCCCTTGCCCATGACCAGGTTGAGCACTTCCAGGACTTCGTTTTGCGGACCGTAGAGATAGATTCCGGTGTTTTGGCCGGGCTGGATTTTTTGTATCACGTTTTCCACGGCGGTGGTCAGGCGTGTAATTTGCGCATAGGAGTTCTTGATAAAATGGTAGGTGAGCTTACTTTTCTCCGACAGGCCGCGGGGTGTAAGAATATAACGGAGGGACCGGGCGTTTAAGCGCTCTATTTTGACGAGGCCTTTTTTGACCATTTTTTTGAGGAGAATGTTGACGGATCCCAGGGAAAGGCCTGTCCTACCGGCGATTTGCCGCTGGGTGGTCTGTTCTTCGCCCTGGAGATAGCTAAGAATCCGGTGCTCTTTGTCCATTAATGAACTCGCTTTCCGCTACAGGATTCAGTTAAGGTGAAGAATCCTGTAAAATCTGTTCATCGTATGAACAGATTACTAAAAAAAACAGTTTTTGTCAAGGGTGTTTATCGATAATGTTGCTATGTGTCCTTTTTTTGTCATGATAAAAAGACATCCTCCGCCAGCTTCTTCCCAATAGCCAAATCCCTCGAAGCTATCTTCGTCAAAAATAACTACTCCCTCTGCTGCTATATCCAGAAAAAGAGGGTTGTGGTTTTCAAAATTAGAAATAACCTCGCCTTTGGTAAGCAAGAGCAGGTCCAGAGGCAATGCCGGGAGGGCTTTCTTTATTTCCGCCTACTTCCTTTAAAAAATCGTTCTGCACCAGGTACCCCTCTTGAACGGCTATTCCGGTAATATGCTTTCGTGGTATACTTTGGTATTAACTGCACAGCCTTTCCTGTGTTACTATATGTAAGGGGTCAGGTCCATTACATTGACATTGTTCCTGCGTCTGAGGAAGTAAGAGTAATAAGATTAACTTTTCCGTCCTAACACTATCTTGAAAATAGCGTTTTACCATTTTCATCCTTCCGATGGTACTGCCTTGGCAGCATGGGTGCTAGGCCCTCACAAGTGGTTACGGTACTGACAGTATGGAATCAAAAATATCTTGAATCGTTTCCAGTGATAAAGGGTAATTTTTTATGGTTGCATCCATGTCAATTGTCGAGCGGATATCGATTCCAACCACCGCAGCGATTAGCATGCCGCCTTTTAGCACAAAATTATCTCTGAATCTGGATAAAGAAATCCTTTCAAGCAATCGCTCCAGCATATAGTTCCTTAACAATATTTGTGCATTGATATCTTTTTCCCTCGCCATGTTCTTGATCAAGTCTTTTAGCTGCCTTGAGCTTTTCATAGCAAGATCTCCATGTATTCTCTTACTTTTTTTTCAACATTGAATTCCTTGGCATACCTCATCAACTGGGGGATATTTTTGTCTTTACCCGCAACATATCTATTGATGGCTTCGCTTAAAACAGCCGAGTCCATTTTGTTCCTATTTCTTACGATATCACATACTGTTCTTTCCTTATTATAGGTCAGAATCGGCCTTCCGTATAAGGTTTTTGATTTTACAATCCCGTAAGTATGCAATTCTTTTTTTACAGAATGCACTCTGATCCCGGCTTCCCTTAATCTCCAACCGTTGTACCCTGCAGGAATAGTGACACTCCACACCAGAGGATCCCGGTCTGTTAAATCGTGGAGATATAAAGCTGTTTCGTGGGAAAAGATTGCTTTACTGCATTTTGCCTGCAACCGGTACAGTTCATCATCAAAGGCATCAGGAGAAAGATAAACACCGCGTCTCACCCTTTCAATTAACCCTTCATTGACTAGAATTGACAGGTATTGGCGCGGAATGCCCAGCTTATCGACATCTTTTGTGAGGAGCAGGCCATTTTTTTTATCGATTAAGTTAATTAGCCTGGCCCGATAGTTCATAGTAACATTCCTTTTTACATTTGTGCTCTTATTATACGCGAAAAGAGCACAGTTGTAAACCATTTCTACCAAATACTCCACTGCGAATTCATGAACCCAGATTATTCCATATGAAGTTCGCTCTTTACTCATGTTATCGTGACATACTCCCACCACCTATGCTGACGCTTAGAGGTGGGGGCTTCTTGGGACGTACCGACTAACGCCAGTATAATTGCCAAGCTATCCCCGTTTGCC
>QZJF01000001.1 GCA_003599255.1 candidate division WWE3 bacterium
CATGAGATAAACTTTTTTTATAGTTTCCTAAAACCCGAAGAAGCGGTATTCAAGGATGAAATAGATAAATTTTCATCCGGACTTTCGAATGTGCGTATTTATTACTGGTGCTCCTCGGAGAAGGGAAAAATTACCGCAGGAAAAGTAGCCGAAATTACTGGTGAAGTAACAAATGCGTTTGTACAAGTGTGTGGCCCGGAGAAAATGATGGTTGCCATGAAAGAACAATTTGGGGAGTTGGGACTGCCGGAACAACATTTCTTTTACGAAGATTTTTCAATGAAATAACATGAACTCTGATTATCTAAGAAAAATTGGACTTTTGGCGTTAACAAATTTTACGGTAGTATTGCTGTCTGTATATCAATTTTCCAAAGTCGAAGATATTGCGATAGAAGCAACACATTTTGATCAGCCTGAGGCTGTTAAAGATGTTACCAATGTGCTCGCTACAGTGGTCGAAAAGAGTAAACTTTCCGAGCTTTCAGCCCACAACATAAAAGCCGATTGTTGGATTGCCTACAAGGGACATGTTTATGATATTACAACTTACTTTGGGGGACATCCCGGCGGGGATGCCGAGCTGATAAAATACTGCGGGAAAGATGCTACGCGTGCGTTTGATACAAAAGATAAAAGCCCCGGAAAGTCACATTCTGCAGTAGCTCACGAAATGTTAAAAAGTTACATGATTGAATAAAATGAAGATTTTAATTGTAGAGGACGACAAGAGAATTGCGCACAACATTCAGAAATTTCTGAAGGGGCAAAATTATGTTGTAGATATAGCGGCCGACCTTTCTGAGGGAAATACATACCTTGAATCTTCAGAGTACGAATTGGTAATTTTAGATTGGATGCTTCCTGATGGTGTTGGTGTGGAGCTTTGTGAGGAGTTAAGAAAAAAAGGTAACTCTGTGCCCATATTGATGCTTACTGCGAAGAGTCAGATAGAGGATAAACTTGAGGGATTCGATTGTGGTGCCGATGATTACATGACTAAGCCATTTGACATGAATGAACTGCTTGCCAGAATTAGAGCAGTTATCAGACGAAAAAGCCAAGACACCGGATCGCCTGTACTTTCTGCGGGAAATTTAAAGGTCAACATTAACACGTGTGAGGTATCCCGGGGAAATAAGGACATTATGTTGTCCCCAAAAGAGTACGCGATACTTGAGTATCTTATTTTGAATAAATGCAAGGTACTATCAAGAATGGAGATAATTGAACATGTCTGGGGGGATGAAATAGATCCGTTCTCGAACACGGTGGACGTGCATATTAATTACCTTAGAACTAAAGTCGACTCTGAATGGAAAAAGAAATTAATTCTAACGGTTAAAAATAGGGGATATATGATATGCGACAACTGACTACTAAACAGCGCCTTGCCCTTTTATTTTCGTTATATGTTTTTGTTTTTGTTTCACTGTGGTCGTGGTTGTTTTACATAGTATTCAAGTACACACTCGACGTCGAGGTTAGAAAGTCCATGACATACGAAGTGTCGCAGATAATCAATACTCACATAGGCGTCGAAGGTGATGATATAAAGTTTGCACTAGACGATGAGGGTAACAGTCTGAGAGATGAGCTACTCAGAAATAACTTCTCAGGATTATTTTTAGATAAAAATTTAAATATAATTAAGGGTTTTGGTGTTTTTAGCACCTACAAAGATATGGATAAACCCAGCCTTGACGCGCTTGTTTCAGCCGCGCAAAAATCCACACAATCCCGTCAGATAGAGGAAATTCGTATAACCTGGATTGACAGACCCCTGGTTATCTTCGCGGTGCCCTTAATTTATGAAGGCAATATAAATGGAGTAGCGATTCTTGGCAGATCTTTATCCGAGCTATTAATAGTTTCCAAAGCACTTTTTTATGTATATGCAGTATTTTTTGTTGTAGCTATTTCGGCAAGTTTTTCCATGGCGTACCTATTGGTGAATAGTTCTCTTACACCTATAAGAAGATTTATCAAGGTGCTTGATAGTATAGATCTAGAGAAACTTGATAAGAAAATTGATATAAAGGGACCTCCTTCGGATGAGATTGTTTTGATGGCAAACCGGTTTAACAATATGCTAGAAAGAATAGAGGACATGTCCGTGAGGCAAAAAGAATTTATTTCAACAGTGTCACACGAACTAAAGACTCCGCTTACCCGTGCAATTTCCTCGTTGGAAATTCTTGATACATCAGATCCGGATTTTTCCGCGGAACTAAATCTCATAAAAGAAGATCTGTTTGATATAAGCGATATGATAGAGAAACTTTTACTGTTAAGTAGGCTTGAGGAAGGAAAGAACATACCGGTTGGTAAAGTTTCATTCAATGATATTTTTTCTGCAGTTGAGAAAAAATTTTCCAAAGATATTGAGAGCAAGCAACTCAAAATCATTAAAAATTATCTGGCCGACATAGTTATCCCTATTCCAAGTGAATACGCGGAAATTGTAATTTCTAATATCCTTTCCAACGCTATAAAGTACAGCAAAGAGGCTTCTTCAATATGTGTGAACACAAACAATGTAAATAGCAAGACTTGCTTTGAAATCACAGATGAAGGGGCAGGTATGGATAAGGATGTAGCCGATAAAGTATTTGAAAAATTCTATCGGGGGTCTAGTACAAAACTGACAGCCAAAGGTCATGGGATAGGTTTATCTATTGTAAAGAGAATATGTGATATATACGATTTGGATGTATCCATCGATTCAGAAAAAAACAAAGGAACCATAATAAGAATATGTTTTAAATCAGATTAGTTTGCAATTGTTTCTACCGGTGAAGTGTCGTATCCCTTTGCCTGTAAAAGAAATGCTTTTGCATACTCTCCTTCTTTTGCCATTAATTCTGAATGGTTGCCTTCTTCCACTATCTGACCTTTTCTGATGACAATAATTCTGTCCGCATTTCTTACTGTGGAAAATCTGTGAGATATGATAATTACCGTTTTATTTTTGAAGAAAGAGTAAATTTTGTTGAAAATATTAAATTCAGATTCTGCATCAATAGAAGCGGTCGGCTCGTCAAATATTACAAGCGGTGCGTTTCTATAAAAAAATCTGGCGATAGCCAACTTTTGCCATTGACCTGAACTTAATTTAATCCCACCTTTAAAACGCTCGCTTAGGATTTGATTAAACTTGTTCGGCAATTCTTCAATAAAGCCCAAAGCATCCGCACTTTCGGCCGCTTTGATTATTTCATCTTCGTTAATCGGGTCGTCTGATTTACCCAGGTAGATGTTCTCTCTGGCAGTTAGCTGGGTGTGAGTATTAAAGTCTTGCAACAAAACGCCCATGTTTTGAAATAGTGTATCGCTTTTTAACTCATTAATGTCTTTTCCGTTTATGAGTATTTGTCCAGAGGTAACCTGATACATACGAGCAATTAGTCTGACCAATGTGGTCTTTCCTGCACCGTTGGGACCTACTATGGCAATTTTCTCTCCGGAATTTATCTTTAAATTGAAATTCTCAATAACCGGTTTTTCGCCCCTGGGATATTTGAAATTTACATCGACAAATTCAATAGAAGGACCCTTATCCAGTTTTCCAAGATCAATATCTCCGTCTTGGAAAGCAGGTTCAGCCTGGAAAAGAATATAAACATCCTTTACACGAACTGAAAAGTCGAAAAGACTGTTAAATGTTCCAAATGTCTGGTAGAGATTTCTCTGAAATGTTTGGAGTGTATTAACTTGAAAATACACGTCACCGAGTGATACCAATCCCTTTATAAAGCTGGAAAATATGCGCAGAAAACCAAAATATATTCCGAAATTTCCGATGAAGTTATAAAAATACAGCCCCAAAAACCATTTTTTCCTAATATCTAACGAAGCTTTGACATACCAGTTTTGGAAATCCATGTATTTCTTGTCCAGAAAACCAAAAGCATTGTTAATAAATATTTCCTGAAGTGTGCCGGTGCTTGAAAGATTACCTGACGTGGAACTGGCTTTTCGATACTCCTCGGTTGTTTCATAATCCAGCTTCCAAGCGAGGGTTCTGTATTTTTTATCATTTAGATATCTCGGGATTGTTAATACAACTATGATCGGAACAATCTCCGGCGCGTATCTTGCAATAATGCCCATTGTTACAAGTGTCCCTCCGATATAACTGAACAGGTCTGCTAATTGACGATAGTAACGAAGTACGGAATTTATATATCCTCCTGCCCGGTGGATTTTGTCGTTTATCTCAGGTCTTTCCAGAGTCTGTATGCCCAGTGAATTTAATTTTGTATAAAGTGCTCTGTGGAGCAGGGGAGACGAAATTATCTCCAAAGTCCTTGAAGTATACGCATCCAAAAAATCAATGATTGAGTAGGCAACATTTACTATTATCAGGACGCCAATCGTCGGGTATAGATCCGTAACGTTTGCATTGGGTGTTTGAGCAATCCTGACAAGCGTGTCAAGAATTTTTGCGAGAATAAAGCTGTTAACAAGTCCGCGTACATTGCTTAAGAATCCAAAGACAATGTACAAAACAGAATATACCGGGTGTATCGAAAAGATTATTTTAGTTGTCCATTTGGATATCTGAAAAAATTCATTAAACGAGACTTTCTCGTATTTTTCGTTGTTTTGGTCAGGACTTGTCTCGTTCACGAAGATATATTACCACTTATAAAAGTATTTCAAAATGAAAAACCAAGCCTTTTGAGGCAGTAGTCTTCTAACGGATAGATACGTTCGAGCGTCTTTTCCGATAACATATCGTAATCTTGGATTACTTTTATTTGCTATTTCAAATAGAAGATCGGCGATTCTTTTTGCGTTTTGTCTGGGCCGTACTCTGGAATATCTGAATGAAAATACACTTACCAAGTCTTTATATATCACATCGTCTTTTAATCGCTCGGCCTTTTTGGAGTTTTTCACAAATTTAGTTTCAAATGTACCGGGCTCCACTAGAACCACATTTATTCCAAAGTGTTGCAATTCGAACGCCAAAGCTTCCGAGATACTTTCAAGCGCAAATTTTGAAGACGAGTACAATCCGTTGAGTGGAAAAGTAATTAATCCTGATATTGAACTGATGTTTATTATTGTGCCTTGTCCCAGATTTCTCATTATTGGAGCTACTAACCGCGTTAGGCGAAGTACTGAAAACACATTAGTTTCATACTGATTTCTTACTTCATGATCAGAGAATAGTTCCATTGGTCCCAGATAACCAAAACCGGCATTGTTGATGAGCACGTCGATTTTTCCTGCCTCTTCCGCTACTTTGACAATTGCTTCCGAGCACTGACTCTCGTTCGTTACGTCCAATTGAATTATTTTTAAATCCAAAGTTTCTTTTTCGGCCAATTGTCTTAGCTGCAGGGCACCTTCAGATTGGGTATTACGAATTCCGGCGTACACGCTCCATCCCTTTCTTGCAAATTTTAGTGCTGACAAATAGCCTATTCCGGAAGAGCACCCGGTGATTAAAATTATCTTTTTATCCATGATCAGATTATAGCCCAAAAAAGGAAACGACCGCTGGGCTCAGGCAAAAAAGCCTTCACTTTCGCGGTCGTGTTGTTCAGGAGGCGCTGATCCTTATTTCTATAATAAGTTTTGCCACCCTGTCCGGTTCCGATCTCCGTGGTATTCTGGCTGCTGCCGCCGGTTTCGCTTTCTCGAAGGCTCTCTTTATCCTGGTAGTGACTCCTGCCGGTAGATCGGGGGCAAACTGATCCATGTAATCATCCATTGAAATGGACGGAAGTCCACCTGCACCAGCTGCACGCCCGGGAACCACATGAAAAGCTTCTTCGTAGTCGACAGAAATCTTATCAGGATTGTGTCCTACGGTAATCCACAGAACTTTTACCGAATTGGGAACCGGTCGAAAAATGTAGTAATCCCACTGTACCATCACTGTTTTCTCCTTTCGTTTTGTGATAGCTGGATTATACTACAGTGTTTTTATATGTATAATTTTACTAATGCCCCGAAAAAAAGTTTCAAAAAAAGAGGAAATTGATCGCGCTCCCGATAAAGTTTTGCTGACACTGTTGATAATAGTGTCGATATTAAGTTTTTTTACAATTTTTTTGTATCCCGTAAATAACCAATCCACAACTGCAATGCCGAGCCGGCAAGCACTAATAGCAGAACAAGAACCTAAGTACCATTCTTTTGAACAGGCATATTCTGCCTTTATGGAATCGAGATTTCTCGGTTCTAAATGGAAACAAGCCTGTGAGAATGATATTTCAGCGCCTGAAGAGCTTATGTTCATGGCCAAAGTTGAGAGAAACGGGGATGAATATAAAATATCTTGTGTGCGGGGTTTGGCCTACAGCCCTATTGAAATGAGTGACGTACCCTATGATTGGGATAACTGTCACGAAACCCCTTCAAATACCGCAGATTTGGCCTACCGCGTTTACAAGGAACTTCATGAAGTACCCTATCCTCTTGTTCATCTGACAAAAACATTGCCTGAAAGAGAAACAGATCTAGCTTTCGTTATTGTGACAAACTGCCACTTACTGGAACCTGACAAAATGACGGAAAGTATCCAGCAATTTTGTACGGAAAACAACATATATCCTTGTAGCGCTAAAAGCGCCGTTTACGGTGTTCTGGACGCATATACAGGCCGAACTTACTGGTAGGTATTCACTTTACCCCATAGCAAGTTAGCGGTATAATAATAGAATCCCTAGAACTAAACAATCTATCAGTCTAGCAGAAGGAGGAAGAGATGGACGTAGTTTTAAGCTTTTTGCTTGGATACATCTTGATTGTAGCCTCAATAGCTTTTGTGGCGTTGCTCATCTGGATCCCGCCTTATTTTCTTTACTCTCCGGCCGCACGACATAATATGCTGAAGGAATATCCTTCCGTAAGCATAGTCATACCGGCTTATAACGAGGGTAAGGTGATAGCGCGATGTCTGAGAGCTATCCGTATTGCAGCCAGTCGCTATCCCGGAAAGGTCGAGGTTATCTTGGCGTTGGACGGGTGCACCGACAACACCGAAGCAATAGCTCTTTCAGTAATGAAAGGGTATCCGGATTTCAAGCGTCTGGTCGGTCCGAACACCGGAAAATCCCGAAGGTTACAAGAAGCTGCTCGGGAAGCAAACGGTGACTTACTTGCTTTCATGGACGCAGATTGCGAAATACCGCTTAATGGGATTTCAGATATGGTTACTACCATCACAGCAAATCCCGGCTCAGCGGTGCTTCCATGGATTGAACCTCGGGTACCAAGCAAAAAAGTGGCGATTCTCTCAAAGCTTTTTGTTTTCTGGTACACCGGACCGCTGCGCAAGGCACAATCATACCTTGGGACCGTTTCTCTTTGGGGCTGTGGTTACTCCATGGCACCTCGGGCGATGGTCATAAAAGTGTTGGACCACGTGCGGGCCTGGCCCCTGTGGACGAATAACTTGGATGACATCGCCATGGCCTACGGTTTCATGGACCTCGGATACAAGGTTATTCTCCAGGAATCCGTTGTTGTTCACCAGCAGCAGGCCGCCAACGCTTCTGCGTATTTCCAGCAGCGCAATCGGCACGCCAGCAACAGACATCTCAAACTGCGGAAGCTGTTTGACATCTTTCCTAAGAGGAGATGGTTTGTTGTCGGAATGCTGGTTATTGAGGCTTTGAGCCTGATTACGCTAAAGCCCTTTGTTTGGGTAATGGCTAAGCTGCTTAAAGCAGGCCGCGAATGGCGTCCCGCCACATCAAGATGGTGAAGAGAAGAGTTTAGTTCAACGAGAAGCCCCTAACTGATGATTTTAAATCACAGAGAGGGGCTTCACTCATTTTTAAAGGGTTTGTTAATCAAGAAACTTTAACCTTAAACTGTTACCCACAACTGATATACTGCTGAAGGCCATGGCAGCGCTTGCAATAATAGGGGACAGCAAAATTCTAAAAAAAGGATAGAGCACACCTCCTGCTACGGGTATTCCTATTATGTTATATCCGAAAGCCCAAAAAAGATTCTGCTTTATTACTTTCAGAGTATTTTTGGAAACTTCCAATGTTTCATAAACTTTGGCCAAGGATCCCTTAACCAAAACTACGTCTCCAGTTTCGATGGCGACATCGGTTCCGGTTCCCATTGCTATTCCTATATTCGCCTGAGCTAAGGCGGGAGCGTCATTTATGCCATCTCCAACCATTGCGACTACATATTTTGGATTTTGATTCTGAAGTTCAATAATTTTTTTAGCTTTGTCCCCCGGTAGGACCTCTGAAATCACTTCATCTATGCCTACCTCTTTCGCGACGGCCTCGGCGGTAACTTTGTTATCCCCCGTTATCATTATGGTTTTGATCCCAAGTGATCTAATCTTTGCGATATCCTCATAAGCTTTATCTTTGATGGTGTCCGATATACTAAAAATTGCTACGGGCAAACTGTCTATTGCAACGTATGATGTTGTATGTCCCATCTTCCTTAGAAGCTCAGCTTCTTTCTCAATTTCTTCTGAAAGATTGACATTTTTGGATTGCATTAGTTTGGAATTACCGATAAATATTTTGTGGTTATCTATCTCTGCGTATATGCCGTGTCCCGGTATATCCTCAAAGTTACTAACAGAGAGTTCATTAACATTTTCCTTGTCTTTCAAATATGCAACTACAGCATCGGCCAAAGGATGGTGAGAATTTTTTTCTACTGAGTAAATCGCATCCTCGACAAAACTTCCTTCGTAGTTATCAGAATTATACTTTTTGAAATTCTGAAGTGTTGGTGAACCTTTTGTTATTGTTCCTGTTTTATCAAAAATTATATGTGTAATTTTATAGGCTGTTTCCAGAGCTTCCGCATTTTTAATAAGAATTCCTCTCCTTGCGGCGTTTCCTGTTCCAACCATGACGGCAGTTGGTGTGGCAAGACCTAACGCACATGGACAAGCAATAATCAAAACTGTGGTGGCGACATATATCGCAAATTGAAAAACATTATTTTCAGGAGAAATAATACCCAGAACCGGAGCTAGAAATAACCAAAATAAAAACGCAGTTATAGCTATTACTATTACTATTGGAACAAAAACCCCGGAAATCTTATCCGCAAGTTTTTGAATCGGAGCTTCGCTGGCCTGGGCATCTTCTACCATTTTTATTATTTGTGACAACATGGTTTCGGAACCGACCTTTGTGGCCTTAAACTTGAAACTCCCTGATTTGTTGATTGTAGATCCTATAACAGGGTCACCTGCGTTTTTTTCTACGGGAATGGACTCTCCGGTAATCATGGACTCATCGATTGATGAATTCCCCTCAATAAGCTCGCCGTCCACGGGAATTTTTTGACCGGGTTTTACGATAATTATGTCTCCCACAATGACCTGTTCCACAGGTATTTCTAATTCTATTCCGTCTCTTATTACCAAAGCTGCTTTTGCCTGAAGTTGTAGCAACGACTTTACAGCGGTGTTGGTCTGTCTTTTTGCCCGACTCTCAAGAAGTCTGCCTAAAAGGATAAAAAATATTATGAATACAGCCGCTTCGAAATACGTCTCATTTTTTTGCGAAACCGAACTGAATGCTTCAGGAAAGAAAGTTACATAAGTGGAAAAGGCCCATGCCGTAAATGTTCCGAGTGAGATCAAAGTATCCATGTTGGTTGATTTTATTTTTAACGATGTTAAGGCACTCTTGTAAATTTCATTTCCGCTTATAAACAAAACAATTGAAGCAATTAAAAATTGAAGGACATTTGAATTTAAAATCTCGTAACCGTTTCGGTTTATTGTAATTGTGCCTAATATCTCTTCAATCATGTGGACACCTGTTGCTTTTTGAATAAGCGGCCATAGCATCATAAGTAAAAATGGAACCGTTCCTATACCAGCAATGACAATATTTCTTTTCAGTTTTTTATATTCCTCTTCCTTCAACATTTCCGCATGATTGTGTGTTTGATTTTTATGGTCAGGGTTGGAAGTATCGTTTGTTACCAATTTGTATGAACCGGCATCCGATACTGCGTTTTTGATAGTTTCAATACTTGTTTCTGCTTCTTCGTATTCAACGTTTAGTTTTTCAGCGGCATAGTTTACTACTGCCTTTTTTACACCGGGTGTACCGGTAACGGTTTTTTCTATCAGTATTTTACATGCCGCGCAGTGCATGCCGACAATGGGGTGTGATTCTCTTTTAATAGACATGAACGGTTACAGGATCCACCATTCCCATGGTGCAGGTAATTTTATAAGTGCCTTTATTTTGTGGGGTAAATTCTGTTTCATTTAAACCGGGACGGAGAATAAATGTTCCGGAATAAAGTCCTCTTGCGGCAACCGCCTGGGCACATCCCTGTGCGCCGTTGTTATAAAATTCCCATTTAACAGGTATCCCGGCCTTTAACCATACTTCCTTTGGAAAATACTCGAACGCTGTTGCCTCCATTTGTAGGTATTGACTATCTCCAACAAATTGTTCCTGGGCGGGTACTTCTTTTTTTGATGCAAAAACTTTTGTACTAAGATCATTCAAGCTTGGAAACCCTAAAACATTAAGCTGGGAATTCAGAGTGTATAGAGAGAAAAATAAAATGATCATTCCGGCAGTGGTGTTAAATATCCTTGAGAATCCGGGATTAGACAGCAGTTTCACTGAAGTAAAGCTAATTATGGCAAGCATCGGCAGTGTTCCCATAGCGAAAGCAAGCATCATCGAACCACTGGTGATAGGGTTTCCTGTGTTAAGTGCATTTGTCTGAGCAATAAGTGTGAAACCGCATGGTACAAAAAATGTGAGCAGCCCTACAACAAATGGCATATATTTGCCCTTGAATTTTGTTTCGTCTGTTATATTTTTTGCAATAAACTTAGGTGTGGTGAGTTTGATGTTTTTTGCCCATCTTACTCCCACCATCTGCAGTCCAAGTATTATCATTATTCCAGAAACTATAATTGTGAGAAAAGCAGTTGCGCTCAAAGATAGTTTCAAATAACTTCCGGCTACGCCCAATAATGCTCCGAGAACCGCAAATGAGAATAATCTTCCCGCATTAAATAAAAAAAACGGGATAAAATTCTTTTTAGTATTCCCCCCGTAAATTTTGTTCCACTGATCTGACAGCGCTAACAGCAGTCCGCCTACTAGTGCGGCGCAACTGGATACTCCCGCCGCCAGGCCGAAGGCAAAGAATGAAACCAAAGAGGAAGAGGAATTTACACCTGCTGACATAAGGATTCCGGTTTTTTCAACGAAAACAAAACCGCCGACAATTAAACCTACAAAAAGCACAATCTTATAGATATCAGTTGATGTGAGTTTTTTTTCCTCTTCTTTGTTTCTAGAAAAGGAATAGCCCAAATCCTTGAATTCCTTGTTCAACCTCTCTATATCCGGAAGTGCCGCCTTATTATCCGCAACTATTTCAACTTTTTGTTTTGAAAGACTAGCGTTTACTTTGGATACACCGTCCTGTTCGTTGATAGTTTTTTCGATAAGAGTTTCACACGCCGCGCAGTGCATGCCGTTTACATAATATGTAATTTTACATTCGTTGTTTTGACTCATCTTTTTCTCATTTAAAATTGTATATACTTAATAGCTCGCTTACTATCTTTGATTCCTCGCCGTCTTTAGCCTGCTGTACAACGCAGTATTTTAAATGATCCTCCATTATGAACATATCAAATTTTTTTAAGGCTTTTTGTACTGCAAGTGATTGATGTAGGATGTCAAGACAGTATTCATCATTTTCCACCATTTTTTCTATTGAATTAATGTGGCCTTGAATTATTCTGAGTCGGTGACAGGCTCTTTCTTTTTTTGTGGAATTCTTCTTCGGCATATGATCCCCCTAAGGGGGATATAGATAGACTAACAACAATAATTTACTTGGTCAATATTTTTTTATTATAAACTTCCGAAAGTAAAGGCATTTAATACTGTGCCAGAGGGAACGGCTACTTCAATTATCTGATTTCTCGAAAATGAGGATAGACCGACAAGATTGTAAAGTCTATGCCCATCCAAAGTTATTTCACCGCCATTCTTTAGCCCGTTTCCGCTTCCGTTTAATTTCACATATACAGTGCCGATTTTTGATTCCTGTTCGGGTCCCATAACCAGATAAACATCTTTAGCCGAAAAATTGAGAATTAAACTTGAATTGTCGGATCTGGAAATAATACTTTCCTCTGTTATTTCCCAGCTGCCGTCAAGTGTCCAATAATGTTCGGGGATCTCATCGAAAGATATATATTTAAACGTCGCTCCGTTGATAGCAGTTGATTTGTTTAGAAATTTATCAAAGCGTTTGTATCCTAAATATGTTTCCGGTGTTTGAGCGTTACTGACATAGTTCTTTTCCTCGGGTATTTGCTCATCTGTTTTTTCAAATTCAGTTGTTCCCGAATATTCCGAAAGTAAGTATTTAATTACTTCTTCGCTTTCTTTGTAAGCACCTTCCCCAAAGTGATAATGTCTGATTTTCCCTTTCTTATCTATAAAGTATTTGGCAGGCCAGTAACGATTGTTATAAGCACGCCAGGTCATAAAATCATTATCAAGACCGATGGGATATTTCAATTCGTTTTCATCTACAAATTTCTTAACATTTTCAAATTTCTTCTCGAATGAAAATTCCGGAGAGTGGACGCCCAGAATTACCAAACCTTTGTCGGTATACTTTTCATGCCAAAGTTTCAGATAGGGAAGTGTTCTGACACAATTGATGCAGGAGTAAGTCCAGAAATCAACAATCACAACTTTATCTTTTAGATCGATTAATTTCAGGGGTTCTGTGTTGATCCATTGACTAATCCCTTTGAGCTCCGGAGCGACTATCGGGTTTTTAACGTTTAAAATAGGTGGTTGCGAATTATTATCTCCGGTTAATACAGGTGCTTCAGTTTCTAACGTTGTGGTTTCGGAAAAATCTAAAATCTTTTGTTCCAGTTTCGTCACGTCAAAAAAATTATTGTCGAGTAGATATATTTGAAATTTTTTGTCCAAGCCGGTTATGATTACAACTCCGGTTATTATTAAAAGTCCACCTAAGATCTTTTTAAACATACCGTGGGGATTTACTGCCCATTTTAATCTTGATGTGAATCTTTGTCCGGCTCTTGAGATTAAAAGCAGCACCAAAGCCAATCCTGCGACGTAACTTACCAAATATACTATGCCCTGAGTAAGGCTTACCGGTAAGATTGTGGCAATTATTAATGAATATGTGGGACTGCAACTGGAGAACACCGGACCCAAAGACGCACCAATTAATATATCCCCGGCAATACCTTTACTTTTGGTTGAGTCATTTAATAAAGCCGCTGTTCGGGTACTAATGCCCAGTTTATTCGTGATTAACTCCCAACCCTCCGGAAACAACGTGATAAAGCCAAAAACAGTTATTATAATACCTGAAAGGTAGTTCCAAAAACCCGGATCGATATCTATTAATAGTGTAGTGGCCTTAAGCAGAAGAGTGAAAATAAAGACCGAAGCCGCAAGAGAGAAAATAATCACTTTATCTCGTCTTTTGTTTACGGTTGAAACGGTGTTTCCGAGGATTACGGGTATAATCGGCAGTACACAGGGAGCCAGTACAGTTAATACCCCCGAAATGAATGATATAAAAACAAGCAGCATTATTGTATGTTACTCAAAAGACTTTCCAGATTGGGGCTTCCGGACCACTTTTTAATTTGATTACCCAAACTGTCTATCTGGACCAGAGTATGTTGATAAGTGATCCCGTACTTTTTCTTTAGTTCTTTCTCTGAATCATAATCAATACTCAATATAAGAACATCCTCGGGGATTTCCGAAATTTTGCTTTGTACGTCTTTCGTCAGGGCCCTGCATGTGGGACACCATTTTGCGTTGAAGAATAAGACTACTTTCCCCTCATTTGCAAAGGATAAGTGTGAGGAGTCATAGTTAGTGTAGCCCCCTGTAGCAGGTGTCATAATTTCTTCCGCGGCGCTATCTCCATTATCATCGGACATTATTGGGGAAATGGGTTGGACAATCTCGGGTGATTTACGGTTATTTAAAACCAGAATAAGCCCTAAGACAAATAATAC
>QZJF01000004.1 GCA_003599255.1 candidate division WWE3 bacterium
GCATCAATGTCAATAACATTGCCCTTTTTAATTCCTTTTGATATTACATTTCCCGATACACCTATTACACTAACTTTATTGTCTGATACTGCAGCAACAGTCGTGCTAATTTTAGTGGAACCAACATCAATTCCGGTTATTATTTTTTCCTTGGCCATATTTAATGTTCAGAAAGAGAAACCGAATTCTCACAAGAACTCAGTCATATAATACTATTACTTTATCATATCGTAAATCAATTTTCTTAACGGTTCTTCCATCTGTTCTTGCATTTTCAATAATTTCGGAAACAATTTTCATGGATTCTCTTACTTCCCTGGTTCCATTCATAACCGTTTCGATTTTTCCGTTAGTGTAAAACGTTGTATCCATGCCTTTAAAACTCATACTTGAGAGGTCAATATGTTCTGACTTCGAAAAGTTAATTATCTCCAATGCCAAAGGAACTATATTAAAATCAATAAATCTTCCTATAAAAATTTCCCCGTCATAGACAATTAATGGAAGGTCGGAATAATTGTCCGCCACAATCCCCAAAATATATCCGTCTGCGTCAATTAGGTAACTTCCCTCTGTGTCAATATTCTTAATTTGTGCAATTGGGACGCGCTCTGCAACAATAATTAATATTTTGTTAGGGTAGCTTTTCTTAATCTGAAGGTTTTTTATGCCTAAAAAGTTTTTACGAAGATTTTCGCTTAAAGTTTCGGTCTCAATTGAGAGTATATTTTGATTGATAAGAAGATTACTGGAAATGGTATATACATCGGACTGGCTTACAAAAGCATATGTTCCCTGAACTTGAACATCTTTAATATGGAAATATTCTGACTTATAAGCAAAATAATACAACCCATAGGCTAATGCTATTACAACCAGGACCGGCAATAGGTTTTTAATAAAAAACAAAAAGTTTCTCAGTATTACACGCAGTTTGATCGATACTCTTGGATTTCGCTCAAAGCTATGACTTAAAAAAACTTTGGATAAACTTAAATTTTGTCTATTTTTTCTTTTTCTCGTAGGCAAGGATCTCATCTACTAGTAATTGTACTGGATCGGTAGAAATTTTTTCTACACTTTCAGAGTAATGACGGTCTTCGTTCGTTTTTTTTAGCTGGCTCTCAATTGCTCCCAGAAGTGTGTCTCCGTTTAAATAATCTTCTTCCAGAATCACCCCTATGCCCTTTTTCTCAAGTATTTTGGCATTTAAATACTGTTCGTTGTGGGATACCCAAGGAATAGGGATTAACACACAAGTTTTGTTCAAAGTAATTAATTCGGCAACAGTATGTGCCCCCGCACGGGAGACTACAACTGACGCCTTGCCGTAAGCTTCACCAATTTCATTATCAAATATAAATTTTCTCAAGAAATAATTCCCGTACACCTTGTTTTGAATCTTTTTATATTTGTTGCTTAGAAGCTCGTAACTTTTGAATTCTGAATGATCCCCGCACTGATGAATCAAATTGTATCGGGACAGAAGCCGTTCCATATTTTCCTCAATTAAATTATTAATTTTAACGGAGCCGGTCTTTCCCGCTATCACAAGGACTGTTGGCATATCGTTATGTAAATCGAAATTCGAAGTATTTTGATATAATATACTTTCCCTTAATGGTAACCCTGAGAAAACTACTTTTGACTCTGGGAAATACTTAACCGACTCTTTCCAGGATACAAATATCTTATCCGAAAAAAGCGAAATTAATTTGTTGGCGTACCCAGCGACTACAGTTTGTTCATGAGTAAATGACCTAATACCTAACGCTCTTCCGGCCACAACAACAGGCACCGCTAAATATCCGCCGAAGGAAAAAATCAGATCAGGCTTTATTTTCATAAGCAGATAAAAAGCTTGGATAAATCCAAGGGGTATTTTTATCCAGTGACTTACACTGAATGTCTTGTAGAATTTTCCTGCTTTAAGCTCAAAGAATGGTATACCTAATTCGGTCACTTCAATATACTCTAGGGTATCATTCCTGTCCCCGCGCATAGAATGTCTATGACCAAACCAATAGATCTTAATGTCAGGATCTTTTTTTCGCAACTCACGTATTATTGGTAATGCGGAGCTATGATGTCCGCCTGTCATTACAATTTTCATTGTCTTTATTATATAGATTTATTTATATTTGCAAGGAGACCTAAACCCATAAGAGTAAATACCAGGGATGATCCCCCATATGAAATTAGCGGCAGTGTCATTCCAGTATAAGGTATTATACCCGCATTCGAACATACATGTACCAAGACCTGGAGTCCTATCCATGTCGTAATACCCACCGCAATTAATGAGAAAACTGGATCATCCGATCTTTTGGCTATAAGCATACCTTTATATATTAGCCCTCCATACACAAACAACAAAATAGTAACACCAATAAAGCCAAATTCTTCACCAACAATAGCAAATGTTGCATCGGAAGCGATTTCCGGGGTATACCCATATTTTTGTCTTGATTCGCCAAATCCTTTTCCGAACAAACCTCCAGAACCTAAAGCAATCTTTGCTTGTTTAATCTGATACGCCTCATCAGAATCGAGTGATGTTTCATTTGGCTTTAAATATGTGGCTAATCTTTCTCTTCTATAGGGCGTACTCACAATGAAAATAAAACCCAAAAGTAAAATCAACGGAGTCATGATAATCAAAGGTTTAATAGAAGCACCTGAAGCCAAATACATAAAGGTCCCAATTGCAAAAACAGTAACTGCCGTAGACATATTTGGTTGCAGAAGAATAAGTCCCGCATACGCACCTGACGCAAATAAATAATTCCAAAAGTGACGGTACTTCTTTTTATAACTAATAGATAGTTGTACCCCAAGAAAAAGAATCAAGGTAAATTTTGCAAATTCAGAAGGTTGAAATCCGATCTCACCAATAAGCGGAATTTGGGGAAGCGGGGTGGGATTAAAATAAAACCACCTGTTAGCTTCGTTCTCGCATCTTGCGAATATCAGCGGTTGTTCACAGGGTATAAAGCTTGCTAATGCAAGAATTACGAGAAACATAAGTGAGAATATATAAAAAAACTTATTAAGGGTAATGATTTTTAAGATATTAATTTTATACATCAACAGGAAAACCATCAGACCAATTAGAAGCCATATTATATGATTAATGAAGAATCTATTTGCATCTCCAAAGATCTTTAACGACTGAACAGTAGTGGTGTTGAATATAATTACTAACCCAAAAAGCAATAAACCCGCAACTATAAAAAGCAACGACTTATCCTGAATGGCTTCTTTTTTGTATTTTAAGGCAGATTTTCTTTTATACATTGAAAAACGCTACAACAAAGCTACAAACAAACCTGCTAACCCAAAGATCATTCCGAATATCCAAAATCTTAATGTCACTTTAGATTCAGGCCAACCGAGTACCTCAAAATGATGATGTATTGGGGCCATTCTAAATAGTCTTTTACCAGTAAGTTTTACACTGAATTGTTGGACAGGGCTGGTAATCCCATCCACCAAAAATACCAGTCCTATGAGCAGAAACGCAATTTCCCTATGCGTAACGACGGCCAAAACTGCTAATACCGCTCCCAACACGTGAGATCCAACATTTCCCATCATTATCCTTGCCGGATACACATTAAAATACATAAATGGTATCAAAGCTCCTACAAACGTAGCACAAAAACCAGCAAGTGAATTGTAACCAAGAGCTCTGGATATACCCCAGAATACCAGAAACGCAATTAATGCCAATCCGCCGGCCAATCCGTCCAATCCGTCTGTAAATGCCACAGCGTTTAAAACCACAATGAAGAAAAGAAAGATCAAGAAAGGATAAAACAAACCAAAATGAATATTTCCTACAAGCGGAAACCATATATAGTCCCAACCAAGTTTAAAGTATGCCCAATAAGCCATAAAGCCACCTATCACCCCCTGAATAATAAATTTATGATAAGTTTCCAATCCCGTACCGCCAGAGCTTCCTACTATTCTTGAGAACTCCTTAAAGAGCATCCATGGCTTAAATGTAAGAATTTTTTTCATTGTAAAACGCGAGAAAATCTTGTTAATCTGAAAATCGAAAAAAGCGGGTAGACCGGATTTTCTATATACCTTAGAAAAGTCCTCGAAAAGACCCAACAAACCTGAGACAAGTGCTATAAAAATCGGCAATAGTGTTTGAGTCCTGGATCTGTTAAAAAGCAAAGTGACAAGTGCAACGGCAATAACAAATACCATACCTCCCATTGTGGGAAGACCTTGTTTGTGTTCGTGTACCCTGCTAACTTCACCCATGTGAAACTTGTAAACAAAATTTATCCAAAAGGGGTACGAAACAAAACTTATAAACAATGATAAAAACAATAATAATAAGTCTATTCTTACACCCAGACCATCCATTTTAATTCTCTTTCAACTCGGCGCCTAATCCTACTAATTTATCCAAAAAGTTTTCTATGCTCTCAAACATTGGCTTGAACCCGTGAAGCTCACTTCTGCCATCGGCTATTAGGGCTGCTACAACCAATGTATTAAAGAATCTGTAATCAATTATATGTATTTTCTCACCTTTCAGCTTAGTAGGTCCAGAAACTCGTGCAACTGTTGAAGGCTCCCCAAACTTGTCAAAGTCATATGAATCGTCACTTATTACGGGCAACACACCTATACTCGAAGGCTTGATAAGTTCTATTCTGGCCCCCATTCTATTAAGGTCCTTAGTAAACTCAAATCTGTCAGTATATACAGTGTCGTGAACTAAACTCACACCGTTTGACTGGGATAGAAGCAAAATTGCGTATGACATCCAGTCAGGCACAAAACCGGGACTCGGCGAAACATTTATATCAACAGGGGTAAACGGACTCCCGCTATGCCAAATTCTCAAATCATCTTTTGAAAATTCGAAGTTAGCATCGACTTTTGTTAAAAAGTTTACAAAGGAAGTCAGAGCAGACTTATCAACATTTCTAATAACTATGTTACCGTTGGTAAGTAATGCCGCAACGGAGAAAGCTACAATTTCGGCCTTATCCGACATTACTTGAAAATGTGTTCCCCTAAAAATATTTGTCCCTACAACTTTTATTTTTCTGGGTTCCACTCTTTCAACGTGCCCGCCAATTTTGTTACAGAAATCGATTAAATCGTCTACCTCTGGCTCTTCTGAGGCGTTATTTATTACTGTATCCCCCGGTACAAATAGAGCACTAAGTATGGCGTTGTCTGTGCCCATATGGGTTGTGGTTTTAAACGCAATGTCGGTTGACCTAGAAGCTTCGGTCTTCAAATGGATATAATTCTCATCCTCTTCAACGCTAATACCTAAAGACCTCCAAGTGTTTACTATCCTGTTTATCGGACTTGGTTTGAATATGCTGGTAACAAATCTGGGGAGCGAGGCTTTTCCGAATCTAAAAAGCAAAGGTCCGGCTAACAAAAAGGTAGTCCTATACTTAGAACCCAATTCATAAGGTATTTCATGAGAATTTAAATTAGCTCCGTTGAGTACTAATGTGTTGTTCCTTACCCAATCAGCTTTTCCACCTATACTTCTAATAATTTCCAAGTCTACATAAATGCTTTCAAGTCTTGGTACGTTCTCCAAATAGATATCTTCGTTGGAAAACATGGAAGCATAAATGAGTTTAAGCGCAGAATTTCTGGCGCCCGAGGATTCCACTGTGCCAAAGAGAGGCTTCCCTCCTTCAATTAGTATCGGCATATTTATGACGAAAGTGTGACAATAGCGAGCGAATTTATTATTAAAAGAATCGAAAAAACGATAGTTAGAATAAAAACAAGCTTTTCAGCCCCTCTTCTGGAACGGTACGCAGAAAAGACATTGCCTACACCGGCAGCTAAACCAGCACCCTTGGATTGAATCAGAATAAAGATTACAAGAAGTATCGTAAGGATTATTTGTAAAACTTTAGAAATCGCTAATAAGTTCATATCACTTCTTTGAGTTTAACCATTCAAAAAAATTATATACTACTGTTACAATTGCCGACCCCGCCATACCGGAATAGATGGCCGATAGACTTTTTGATGGTATCATAAACCCCAAAATTATCAAATCCGGCGTTTGCGCATCTTGAATAGAAAATTGAGAGATAAGAACAGCTAAAACGTTCACAATGACCAGGTCCATAAGAAAAAAAATGATTAAATACACTACTCCCTCATCCGGAAGTGATAGCATATCTAATACGGTTTTAAGGTATCTATTCAAAATTGAAAGCGCCAACGCTATAAGTAAAAGTGTCCTAAGGGAATTACTGAAATCGAAAGGGCCCAAAACTTCTCGAGCAATTTCCAAAGCAATTAGAGTAAAAACAAACGATCTTAATAAGGCCTTGAACATATATTAATTATACATTTTTTAAGCTCTCACTTTTTGGAGTCTGAGTTTATGGTGGTAACTTTGCGCGAATCTGTGCGCTTCATCCCGCAATCTTATAAGGAGTTGCATACCGGGCGTATCGACTGAATAGCTTATTTCTATAAAATCAGCTTCTTTGAATATTATATGTTCTTCTTTTTTTGCTAACCCTAGCACTGGCACAGTTTGGCCTGTTAATTCCATGGCTTCCAAAGCAGAAGTGACTTGCCCTCTTCCACCATCGACTACAATTAAGTCTGGTTTGGGCCACTTATCATGATCATTCTCTATTCTTTTTAATCTTCTTACCAAGACTTCTTTCATCATAAGAAAATCGTCAGGAGTTTCCTTAAGCTTAATTTTAAATTTTCTATACTCACTCTTTTCCAATCTGCCGTTGATTGCCACCACCATTGAACCTACTGCTTCTTTTCCTGATATGTTTGAAATGTCATAGCACTCAATTCTCCCAGGCACATCATTTAGAAACGGAAGAAGATCCTTAAGATCCTTACTAGCCATTTCTGCTATGTCATCTATAAGATACGGATTATTCATATATTCTTCAGGTCCCCTGAACTTTTGACTAATGTATTTAAATCTATTTATTGAATCTCTAACTCTCGCGGCATTTTCATAATCAAAGTTTTTTGAGTACTCCTCCATGGCAGAATTCATGTTCCTTAAAACATGCCTACTCTCCCCGTTTAGAACTTTTCTGATATCTCTTATATTTTTGATGTAATCCCTAATATTTTCTTCGGAAGTGTTAACACAGGGAGCGGGACAGAGACCCAGGTGACCGTAAAGACAGGGTTTTTCCAGTTTACTGTATTTTTTATACTTAGCCGCGTCGCAATCCCTAAAAGGAAAGATCCTTCTCACTGTCCTGACAATCCACTTAGCCGTTGTCCCATTCGGGTAAGGACCAAATAATATATCCTTATCATTGATATCAGTCTCTCTGACAGTTAGAATTTTCGGTATAACTCGCTTTTTACCAGGCGCGATTTCCAGCCTTTCCTTATTGATGGCAATATACAAATAAGATTTATCGTCCTTTTGAACAATATTATATTTAGGTCGATGTTTTTTAATCAGAGCGGCTTCCAACACAAGAGCCTCAAGCTCAGACTGAACTTCTACATACTCTAGCGAAGAAATTCGCTGCACAAGTGCATAAGTCTTGGAATGAAGATCCAGATTGGCCTGAAAATAGGAACCTACCCTGTCCTTTAGTCTCTTTGCCTTGCCAACATAAATGACATCTCCGGAAGTATCCTTGAACAGGTACACACCAGGGACTCGCGGTAGCTTCTTTACATTTTCGAGTAAAAGTCTGTTCACATGGGTATTTTATCAATAATGTAAAATATAAGTATGCCTAAATTTAGAGCACTCAAATCCATGTTATTTGCTTTTACAATTTTTTTATTGCCGATGCATTTAGCTGCTGCAGAACAGGATTTCTTGACCGAATACTCACTACTATACGATATCAGTGATAGCGGGGATACAACTGTGACTCAAGACGTCACAATAACAAATCTGAAAAACGATGTTATAGTGCAGAATTATACTTTAAGAGTTAAACAGCTGGATATCTATGACATTAAAATACACGACAAAAACAGAGACATAGAAATTAACGAAGAAGGGTCAAAAGATGAGACCACTATAAAAGTAACGCTTAATTCTTATAACATCGGGGAGGGTAGACAAAACAATTTTTCCATAATATATAAGTCCAAGGATATAGCAAATAAAGTTGGGGAGATATGGAATATAAACATACCAAGAACACAGGCTATTGATGCAACTACCGGATACAACATTAGATTTAGTGTACCGCAAAGTTTCGGTCAAAAGATCTTTATCACTCCGGTGCCGATTCTTGAAGAAGAAAAGAACGGAAAAAGAACATTTTACTTTACAAAAGACTCCCTGAGCGGAAAAAATATCACTGCGGCTTTCGGGAACTACCAATATCTGAATTTCAGATTGAGATATCAGATTGATAACCCAAACCTCTTTTCCTCAATATATGAAATACCACTGCCGCCTGATATCAAAATGGTTCAACAGGTAAAATATTCCGGAATTAAGCCCGAACCTCAATCTTTATATGTGGATGACGAAGGTAATTCCATTGCACGATATAAGCTAAAACCAAAAGAGAAACTTGAAGTTGAAGTAATAGGAAATGCCCGTATTTCCGGCAGACAAATTGATGTCGAACTTGGTGGAAGAACGGACGAAATACCGTCGTTTATATCCAGAAAATACACAGACGCACTTAAATACTGGGAAGCTGATTCAGCCGTTGTAAAAGAAATTGGAAATAGCTTATTCGACAAGGACAAAAATATAATTCAAAACGCGCAATCCATTTACACATACCTTATCGAAAATCACAACTATGATTTTGAGACACTAAATCAGCCGTATGTCGACAGGAAAGGAGCCCAAAAATCACTGGAAGATAATACCGGCTGGGCTTGTATGGAATTTACCGACACATTTATTGCTATTGCCAGATCAGTAGGAATTCCGGCACGAGAAATAAACGGATATGCATTATCCAGCACGGATAATACCAGACCGTTATCAATTGCTTTAAGAGGAGGAGATCTGCTTCACGCATGGCCGGAATTTTACGATCCGCACTTAGGGTGGATACAAATAGATCCTACGTGGGGAGATACTTCCAACACAGATTACTTTTCCAAACTTGACACAAATCACTTTGTATTTGTTATAAAAGGCAGTAACTCCGAGTATCCGCTCCCTCCGGGTACGTACCGATTTGATCAGGACCACTCAGAAAAACTTGTAGAAGTCGAATTTACTCAAAATCCGGAAACAATAGATTTTACTCCAAATGCCGAGATCTCCAGGAAAACAAACTTTAACTTAATTCAATTGCTACTTGGTAGAAATAGATATTCCGTGAAAAACACCGGAAAAGTTTATTTGTACACATTAACGGGAAATCCTATACCGCCCGGCATGCGCAGAACCATTTATTATTCCAAAGAATCGGAAGACATAAAACTGATGCTATTTAACAACGAGGAAGTGTCATTCAAAATCTTTTAACTTATTTAAGGATTCTAAGTTATTACGTAAAGCTTTACCTGTGTGAGAAGCTTCACTTTTAATAATTTCTGCAACAGGCCCCGAACACACAACTTCACCCCCATCGTCACCTCCTTCGGGTCCCAGGTCAAAAACCCAATCTGCATTTCTAATAATGTCCAGATTATGCTCAATAACTAATACCGTATTTCCTTTTGCCGTAAGTCTTTTAAAGATATGAATGAGATTCTCAAGATCGGCAAAGTGCAACCCCGTCGTGGGCTCATCGAGTATATACAGGGAGCTACCCGTAGATCTTTTCGATAGCTCCAGTGCAAGTTTAACTCTTTGTGCCTCACCTCCCGACAAAGTTGGGGCAGGCTGTCCCAGTCTGATATAACCTAGTCCGACATCATAAAGAGTCTCTATTTTTTTGTTTATCATGGGAATGTTTTCAAAAAATCCAAGAGCCTCCTCAACAGTCATGTCCAACACATCTGCAATGTTCTTTCCTTTATAGTGAATTTCAAGTGCTTCGCGATTATATCTTTTACCCCCGCAGACTTCACAATTAACGTAAACGTCAGGCATAAATTGCATCTCTATTTTTATCTGACCTTCGCCACCACAAGCCTCACAACGCCCTCCTTTTACGTTAAAACTAAATCTCCCGGCTTTATATCCTCGGAGACGCGCCTCCTGAGTTTTGGAAAAGAGATCCCTTATGTGATCAAAAGCTTTTGTATATGTTGCGGGGTTGGACTTAGGTGTTCTTCCAATCGGACTTTGGTCTATCGCAATTATATTAGTTATATTCTCGGTACCGATTAGATCATTGTATGTTTCCGGCATTTCTTCCAACTTCAAACCAAATCGTTGACGTAGTGCCTTGTACAGCGTGTCCATCACAAGGGTAGATTTCCCTGATCCTGAAACACCTGTAACACAAACAAATTTACCTAGAGGGACTTCAAAATCTATCTTCTTTAGATTTCTTCCTGATGCTCCTGTCAATTTCAATACTTTGCCGTTTATTTTCTTTTGGGCTTTTTGATTTGTTTCTAGATTTAAAAATTCATCAATTTTTTTTCTATGATTAATACCGTTTTGACCTACAATCAACTTTCCGGAAAGATATTTTCCTGTTAATGAATCAGGGTTATGAAGTACCTGATCCGGTGATCCTTCGGCTACAACTTTTCCACCATGTTCACCGGCCCCCGGCCCGAAATCAAATATGTAGTCTGATTTAAGCATTGTTTCCGAGTCGTGTTCTACAACTAAAACGGTATTTCCTAAATCCCTTAAGTGATGGAGGGTATTTATTAATTGATTTTGATCTTTCTGATGCAGTCCAATCGAAGGCTCATCAAGAACATACAACACACCGGATAAACCAGATCCTATCTGCGATGCCAAACGGATTCTTTGTGCCTCTCCCCCTGACAAATGAGCCGATGCCCTTCCTAAAGTCAAGTAACCCAAACCAACATCAACAAGAAATTTTAAACGATACCCAATTTCTTTAAGAATCGTACCGGCAATTTTCTTTTCCCGTTCAGTAAAATAACTATCCAGATTTTTACACCACTCGTCAGTTCCTGTTATTGAAAGTTGGGTAACTTCCCATATATTCTTGGAATTAATTACTACCGATAATGACTCTTTTTTTAAACGGGAACCGTGGCACTCGGGACAATCTTCTAACACCATGTATCTCTCAATCTCTTTTCTTATATAATCAGACTGAGTTTCTTTGTATCTGCGCTCAAGGTTCGGTACTACACCTTCAAAAGAAGCATCGTATGAATGCCTGCGGCCGTCCTTGGATGTATAAGTTACTCTAAACCTTTTCTCCTGAATTCCGTATAAGATAATTTCCCTGTGTTCCTTTGAAAGCTTACCAATTGACTTGTTCAGATCAATATTGTATTCCTCTGCTACCGCCTCGACGACCTTTTGAGTCCAACTATAGTGCTCCATTAATCTTGCCCATGGATGTACTCCTCCCTCTAAAACAGACAAAGAAGGATTCAACACAAGACTTTCATCCACGTGAAGTCTGGTACCCAAGCCGTCACATACCGGACAAGCGCCATGTGGTGAATTGAAAGAAAACGTCCTGGGTTCTACTTCGGGTAAAGAAATGTTGCAAACCGGACACGCAAAATTCTCCGAAAAAAGATGATCCTCAAATACCTTCGGATCCTCTTCAAAATCAAATGATTTATCTTTAACAATTGTTAAAATTACATTTCCCGAACTAAGTCTAAGCGCAGTTTCGATTGACTGGGTTAAAGAGCTCTCCAAAGATTTTTTATCCTCTTTATTTTCAACAGAGTTTTTAGAAAAAATACTTCGGGAAACTATGCCTTCGATGGTGTGCTTATTGGTCTTAATAAGTTCAAAGTTGTCGTTTAAATTTCTTATCTGACCGTCAATTCTAGCTCTGACTATCCCCTGTTTTTTTAAATTTTCAAAAAGTGATGAAAATTCACCCTTTCTATCCTTGACTATTGGAGAAAATATCATAAAGCGTACACCCTTTGGACTTTTAAAATCGGGATCTTTTTGCAACGTATCTAAAATTTTCGTAACTATTTCATCCACGCTTTGTCTCTGAATTTCTCTGCCACAATTTGAACAGTGCGGATGTCCTACTCGTGCATAAAGCAATCTGAGATAATCGTATACCTCAGTAATAGTTCCTACAGTTGAACGTGGATTGCGTGATGTGGTTTTTTGGTCAATTGCTATAGCCGGGGACAGTCCGTCGATTTTCTCAACGTCCGGCTTGTCCATTACTCCTAAAAATTGTCTTGCATATGCAGATAAACTTTCAACATATCTTCGCTGGCCTTCCGCATATATTGTATCCATTGCCAAGGAGGATTTACCGGACCCTGAAACACCTGTAAACACTACCATCTTGTTTTTAGGAATTTCCATATCGACATTTTTCAGATTATGCTGCCGCGCCCCTCTTACGATAATGTGATCAAGTGAATTTTTCATAAGTTATTAACAGGAGATATTCTACGGTATTTGTTCGGGTTTGTGAAGAGAAGAAACTTTGGCGGACGTATCCTGAAGCTGGACTGCGCCTCCGCCTACAACATGAGTCATAATTCTGTTCCATATGGGAGCGGCTCCGCTGAGACCCGAGGCTAGACTTTTGTTCATAGGACTGTTGTCATTATTTCCTACCCACACTCCAACAACATACTTATCGCTATAACCAAAGGTCCAATTATCTCTTTTTTCGTCTGTAGTGCCAGTTTTAACAGCTACTTTGGCGTTATCTATTGATAAAAAATTTCTGGTCCCGAAAGCGGGCAATCTGGCATTATTGTCGGATAAAATATTCCAAATATACTCAGTTACTTTTTCATCTAAAACTTTTTTCCCCTCCTTTTCCTGTTTTTCATAAATGTTATAACCTCGTGAGTCCTCTATGTATAAAATACCGGAGAGCTCTTTATATGTTCCGCTCCTGGCAAGAGTCGCGTAAACATTTGCAAGATCTACTAATCTCACTTCTTCACCCCCAAGAGTTATTGATAAACCATACGATCCATCTGCTGCCCAATCCTTCAAACCCATCTCTCGCCCCAGTTTTACTATATTGTCCGGACCAACTTTGCTGGCAAGTTGCACTGCCGGAACATTGTATGAGTTCGCAAGAGCATCCCTTAGTGTCATCTCTCCATGAAATTTACCGTCATAATTTACCGGAATGTAGGGTTTAGAGCCCTTTATATTAAATACGGTTGGCTTATCGACTATTTTGGTTGTAGGTTTCATTCCCTGCGCAAAAGCTAATGAATAAGTTAGCACTTTTATTGATGAACCGGGCTGTCTGCTAGCACTCGCAACGTCGAATCTTCCCCATTCGTCTTTAAAATAATCAACAGAACCTACATAGGCCAGGATCTCGGCTTCATCTACCCCCAAAACCACGGCCGCACCGTTAGTGATGTTAAGTTTTAAGTTCCTTTCAACCTCGCTTGTGACGATCTCCTGGGCGGCTTTCTGCACATCTAGATCCAAAGTTGTAACCACAGTTAAACCCCCATTTTCAACAAATCTTTTGCCGTACATGGTATCCAATTGTTCCCTAATGTATTCAACAAAGTGCGGGGCTTGTATATATTCGACATGTTCAGCCACTCGTATTTCCTCCTCGTACGCAGCTTTTGCCTGATCTTCGGAAATGTACCCGAGACTTACCATTTTATCTAATACAAATTTCTGCCGTTCTTTCGCTCCTTCGGGATTTATAAGAGGAGAATATTCGCTTGGCGCAGGAGGAAGTCCGGCAAGCAAAGCGCTTTCACCCAAGGTAAGTTCTGATACGTC
>QZJF01000024.1 GCA_003599255.1 candidate division WWE3 bacterium
CATAAGGTTTATTATCTACTATATTCATATATTTATTCTACTCTTTGTAGTAATCAGATCCCAGAAGTACTTACACAACTAAATACATGGAAGGATTGTTTATGAAATGCTCTTTACAGTTTTCAGAGCAAAAATAATAAATTTGTCCTTTATAAGTAACCCAAAACTTTACTTGATTAATATCCAATTCCATTCCACAAATGATGTCGAAAACTGAAGTTTGCTCTTCAATATGAAAACCTTTAATTCCAACCCTTGACTTATCTTTATTCACTGAAATTTGCATATTCGTATCTCCTGTTAATAAATTTATACTTAATGTTTATGATCTTTCATCATGAACATCATCATAAACGGGCATATGAGAACTAGAACCAATGGCAGTACTAATGAAGCATTGATAGTTTGTCTAAATATAATGAGTACTCCAAGTACTATTGCAACGACCCATAAATGCCACGATGTTAAAAGTTTTTTCATAATAAATCACCTCCTTGTTAACAGTATGCATATATTTGCATCGATACAGTAATTAGTTGGATCAACATTTTATGTTGATATAGATCATTATTGGTGAGCCCGTTAATAAAGTATTTTTATAGCATGATACAAGTGCTATCCCGTGGTTATTACAAATTAATAAAAATAACGCCATTTTCTGAAAAGCTGGTTCTTGATAATGATTGCTTTTCATGGAGTAATGCCAGTGAGTTGTCTGTAATACCTGATAAGTGTCGCGATGAAAATGATATAAAAGCTGAGGGTAATTACCGTTTATACACGGTTGCAGATGAGAATAAATATACGGAGGGTCAACACTTAGAGCTTCAAACTGGTTGTGGTTGCTGGCAGAGCTACTTATTACCTTTGGGTTTGCCCAAAAGTAAAAACAAGCATGTAAAAATACTCAATATTGAGGAAAGACTAACTGTGACTAATAATTGTTGCCAACACTCAAGCTCCTAATAATTCTTCCTCAAGCATTTGTAAGCTCTTTATTACTACATGGTTTTTAGTATTCTCAATTAATCCTCTTTCACTAAGTCTTGTGCACTCTCTGCTTATGGTCTCCTTAGTTAATCCTGTTAACGCTGAGATTTCTCGGTGAGTAATTGTAACTTCTACTTCTTTGGCATGATTCCGCTCACCAAATCTATAAGCTGTATTTAATAGCATATAAATAATTTTTGAATAAGCGCTACCTGACATAAGATACTCTATTCGTGTTAATAAGCCATGCATGCCTTTATATAAACGCGTAATAAGGTCATTTGAGATGTCAGATTCATTTTTAAGAAAATTTAGGACTACATCTTGGGGTGCTTTGAACACTTGTACATCTGTAGCTGCCTCAAAATAGTATGTGTTAGGTATAGAAGTAAACGCACTCATAAGCGGAAAGAAAGTTTCGGGTTTATACATATTAAGAGTTAGTTCTTCACCATCCTTTGAAATTGAGTATTGTCTGACTAATCCATTTTTAAGATAATAAACTCCTTGAGGTTCTTCATCAGATCGCACTAGAATTTCACCTTTCTTATATGTTTGATGCTTAAAGCCAATAAAAAATGCTTCTAATTTGTTGTTAATATTGTTTTTTGGCATTTATTCTTTCAAATACTTGTCAAGAAAAGAGACCGTTCTTTCCGAAATGATGTTCCATCCCAAATTTCTAAAATTGTGATCTTGTCCAGGATACTCAAAATATTCAACTTGTTTTCCTTCTATTTCTAGGGCTTCTTTAAGCTCTTTTGACCATTCTGGATTAACTTCGATGTCTGATAGGCCTTGGTGCAAACTAACGGGTGTAGAAATATATTTGAGATAATTTATTGGTGAGGAACCTTCTGCATCAGTGCTAGTGGATCCTTGATTATTTCGTGTACCTCCATAGAAATTAGAATTATCTGATGTTCTTGCACTTGTAGGTGCCCACAAAACCACTACCTTTAACATGTTTGTAACTTCAGCGGTGCGTAAGGCAATCTCACCACCCATACTGTGTCCCCACATACCTATTCTAGTTGAGTCAGCTTTTTCCAGGTTTTTAACGGATACAATCAGATTTAAAACATCTATGGCATACTCCGGTCTGTGTCCGCGCGAATCTTGTGAATCGTTTTCAGATTTACCATGTCCTCGGTAATCTGAGGCCAATGTTAGATAACTATTTCTTGCCAGAATATCAGCCATAGTTTGAGTACCATCACCGCTATTAAAACTTGAAGTATTGAAATACCCGTGATTTAAAATAATTACGGGGAAAGGTCCATCGCCTTTTGGAAGATTCATCACACCATATATCTTTAAATTATCTGAGATATAAGAAATAAGATATTTCGTGTATAAGTCATTTTGTGCCAAGGTTTCTTCGATTTTAATTTCACTTTCTGTATAGTCTCGTGCTCGTAAGTTTTCTATAAAGGATGTGGTGTTTTCAACAGCAGAATCCTTATTTGCATTTTCCGGCGGTTCTATTAAGTTTACGTTTTGAGTGATAGGTTGGATTTGCCTATTTAACAGGAGATAGAATACTAAAATAAATAGAGCGACAAATAAGGTAATAGCAATAATTAAAGGCTTCTTCATGAAATTAGATAACTTCAAACTTTGACATCATTCCAGCTTCCATATGTTCTGGTATATGACAGTGTATTAACCAGTCACCTGGATTAGACATCTCCACTAGTATTTCAACTGTGTCACCAGTTTGTACAAGTGTGGTATCTTTCCATACTTTATTAGTATTCTCAACTCCATTAGTATTAAGTACTAAAAATCTTTGCCCGTGTATATGCACAGGGTGCTGCATTGGATGTGGTGAATTAGGATCGTTAAATAGTTTAATACGAACTAATTCGCCCTTTTTGAATGTCCAGTTTATATCCATATTTTCCTTTCCGTTTGCTTGATCAATCAGCTTCCATTTTATGGAATCAGCCGTCGCATTTTTATTCATCATGCCCATATCATCCTCCCATTCTATTTTTTGCTGATCATTATTTTGCATCATCATACCGTTTCCCATCATATGACCGCCCCCCATCATGTTGCTATTGTTATTGTTCAGCATTCCGCTACCCATACCCATTGGGTCTATAGATATAGTTAAACTCTTTTGTGAAATTGAGCTTAAATTACTTGTAAGCTGCGCAATTTCGTTTTGCAGTTCATTATTAACGCGCAAGTCAGAAAATTCACTTGAATAAGACTGTGCTGTTGTTTCGTTTGAGACTGAAATAACCCCGAGTTTATAAGCTTTTTCTGGGGTTTTATTTTGAATTTCAAAATTTCCTGATTTATCAAATGAAGCTTCTATAATATATCTTTCTGATGGGCTAACAATAACTGCATCAACTAGCTCTTCCTTTTCAAACCTCCCATTATCACCGCCAACAAGCTTTAGTTTTATACCAGGTATTGCAAAGTGAAATGTTCGGGTATTTGCAGAGTTAGTCAAATAAAACCTTATAACATCACCTTGTTTTGCATTAACAGAATAATTAGTTTCTCCGTTAACTAGCATTACATTTCCAAATCTGCCCATAAAAGCATGATCTACCTTTTCATTATTGAACGCTGCTATTTGGCCGCTTTCCATTTGAATGTCGTCTAAAAACAATGGGATCTCTTGGTTTACAGGATTCCAGTAGTCTTGGTCGTCTGAAGAAACTAAATAGTTTCCATAAAGTCCTAGCTCTTGCTGATAATCTTCCCTAATGTGTGGATGGTACCAATACATTCCTTCATCTGGGAATTTGATTTTATATACATATGCGTCGCCAACTTTGACAGGTTCCTGCGTAATATCTGGTACACCATCAAACTTATTGTCTAGTCTGACACCGTGAGAATGAATAGTAGATTCCATGTCGGTATTATTTGTAAAATTTATAGTAACTTCAGACCCCTTTTCCGTCTTGATCAAAGGGCCAGGTATTTGTCCGTTGTACGCAAGCATTTTGACTTCTACACCGTTTATATTTTTTTTGACTATAGTTGCAGTAAGATCTAGAGAGTCTCCGTTTTTAAGTTCAACTATGGATGACGGCTTTGCTGCTTCTAGATCTTTAACTTCGACTTGGCTTAATTTTTTGGTAATGGTAGTTTGTTCTCCTTGCTTTAAAGTAGTAGCAATAATAATTATTATTATCAAAAGGATGGGTATTAGGATATATAAATAAGCTTTTTTCATATAAGTTTATCAATTTGTCATTGATTACCTAATGATAATACACTACAATGTGTAGTATATTCAACAGTTAATTAAAAGTATGAAGAATAAAATGAATAACTACAATTTAGGTCCCTTAGAACTTGAGATTATGGAGTGCGTATGGGACAGGGGGAATTCCACAGTTTTAGAGATCCATGAATGCTTAAGTAAAAAAAGGGAAATAGCATATACCACAGTAATGACTATTATGATGCGTCTTTGGCAAAAGGGATTTCTAAAAAGGGTCAAGGACGGAAAAAACTACATATATTCTCATAAGAGAACAAAGGATCAGGCAATAAAAAACACGGTTTCTCAAATTCTTGAAGCAGTAATTGAGAAGTTTGGTATTCAAGCGGTTGCTTACTTTTCCGAAGAAGTAGAAAAATATGAAAAGAGACTATAAATATACTGTTGCATTATTAACTGTGCTTCTTGCTACGCTTTTTGTTTTTTATTTACTCTTTAAAAAATACTCCTACGAAACTCTCTCCCATTTTGTGCAAAGCTGTCAAAGGCTATTCTCTATTATTTGGCCACCTAATATTCATACCATTGGATTTATACTTTTGGGACTTATTGCTACTCTTTCTCTTATTTTCGTCTTAAAAATTATATTCTCTTATGCCAGCTTTCACCTGAAACTTAAGAAATACCAGGATTTGCATACAGATTTCCTACCCAAGAAGTTAAAAAACATTATTGCCAAAAATAAGATTCTAAGTCCAATAGCTTTAATAGAAAGCGATTTACCAATTGCAATGTGTTATGGGTTTTTAAAACCAAGTATATTTTTATCTACAAGCCTGGTAAATAGATTGCCAAAGTACCAATTAGAATCTGTACTGCTACACGAACTCTATCATGTAAACCACAAACATATGTTGCTTATCTTTACTAACGAAATAATTAAATCACTTTTATTTTTCTTTCCGGTTCTAAAAGATTTAATAAGAAGAATTACTAAATCCTTTGAAAATGGAGCGGATTTATTTGTAATTAATAGTCAAAAAACTGATAAGTATCTCAATGAGGCAAGAAAACTCTTTGTCAGCAGTGATAACAATGCAGGTCTTGTATTGATTCCTTCTTTTTCGTCAGGGGTAAATTATAAACATAATGAGAGTCAGCTTAGTAACAGATATCTTTTAGTATCATTATCCTTTGGAGTATTATTACTGCTACTTCTCTTTATGCCCACTAGAGTTTTAGCTGATAATCATGCAGTTTCTGAAGTTATAACAACATGTAGTAATTATCAGTGCTCGACACATTGTATAAGCAAGTTAACGCACAGGATCGAGCCATTTTCTGTAAATTTAAATTATACACCTGTTTCTGAATAATTTTCCTATTGACTTGATCACTAATTTCCTACTACACTATGTAGTACATATTTTGTTAAGGAGTGCTTATGGAAGAAAATAACATTAAAGAAATAACTAAGAAGCTGCCAAATTTCATTACAGGAAACCTTTTACAAGTAGTCCTAGTAGTTATGCTAATCGGTGCATCTTTTGCAATTGGTTCGCTTAGTACTAAGGTTAGATTCTATGAAAAGTCTGGTGCTACTCCTAAAGCTGCAAATTTAGGCGCTAATAATGCCCCAACACCTAATTTACCCAGCCAACCACAAGAAGCAGGAGAAGTAAAACCAATAAATGATAAAGATCATATAAGGGGTAACAACAAAGCCAGAATAGCACTCATCGAATATTCCGACTTGGAGTGTCCGTTTTGTAAAAGATTTCATCCAACCGCACAACAAGTTGTTGATGCTTATAAGGATGACGTAGTTTGGGTTTATAGACACTTTCCATTAGACCAACTGCACTCTAAAGCTGATAAAGAGGCAGAGGCCACTGAATGTGCATATAAATTAGCTGGCAACGATGGTTTCTGGAAACTAGCAGATAAAATATTTGAGGTGACCCCTGCAAATAATGGCTTGGACTTAGCTACATTACCCGATTTGGCAGCAGGCGTTGGTTTAAACAAACAATCATTTCAAACATGCTTAGATTCAGGTGAAATGGCAGCACACGTTGAAGAAGATTATCAGTCGGGAGTTACTGCGGGAGTTAATGGAACACCAGGAAATATTCTTCTGGACACCAAAACAGGCAAAACAAGAGTTCTTCCTGGGGCAGTACCATTTGATATGATAAAACAAGCTATAGATGAAATGTTGAAAAGCTAGAATGACTCATGATAGAAAACAGTTCTCAAGTTACATTGTTAGTAGCATTTGCAGGGGGCATTCTTACCTTCTTCGCCTCCTGTCTTTTGCCATTAGTCCCAACTTATATAGCATATTTAGCAGGTACATCCCTATCCGAACTAACAGATAAAGACAATGCAAAGAAATATAGAGCTACAATATTTTATGACTCCTTGGCTTTTGTCATAGGATTTTTGTTAATTTTCGTCATTTTTGGTTTAACAGCTTCTACTTTAGGTCATGTTTTTAATTCATATCGAGTAATAATTCAGAAGATTGGTGGGACGGCACTTCTAGTGTTTGGTCTATTAGTTTTAGGGTTTATTAAACCATTAGAACTGTTAAAAGAACGAAAGTTAAATTTACCGTTTAATCTTACGAAATTCAAACTCGCTAATGCCTTTTTATTTGGAATTACTTTTGGATTTGCTTGGACACCTTGCATAGGTCCGATATTGGCCGCCATTTTATTTTGGGCAAGCCAATCCGAAACAATATTGAAGGGTACATTCTTACTATTTGCGTTTGGATTGGGAATGGGACTTCCGTTTATTTTATTGGGTCTTTTATCGGAAAAACTCCTACCAGTTATTAAAAAAATTAGATATTTAACCAAAATTTCTCAACTCCTATCAGGCGTGTTACTTATCTTGATGGGATTGGCACTTATAACTGGTAAGGCTGAGTTTATATCTATGCAACTTATTAATTTATTAAATTTAAGGATGCTAGCTTTATGAGTAAAAAGTATTCAAATCCTGTGAGTGAAAAAGGGATTATATTCGCTATCGTTTTTTTTACAATAGCGATTTTTGTAGGGATTATCTTTTTGGCGTCTAAGCAAGGTGCTAAGAATAACTTGCCGTTAGCAGGAGATAGTATTCCAGAGGCTGGAAGAAACCATGTTCCTAAAGGACAGATAAAGGAAGTAAGTGATCCGCCTACATCAGGCGATCATTATGGAGATGGTGTAGCAGGCCCTGGAATGCACAACGATCCGGTTGAGGATGGTTTAATGATTCATAGTTTAGAACATGGGGCTGTAAATTTGAATTATGATCCAGAAAAACTTACTGAGGATCAAATAAATCAATTGAAAGATATTTTCAACAATAAGTTCAAAGGTAAGAAAATGATGATGCCAAGAAAAAACATGAGTTCACCTATAACGATGGTGTCTTGGGGCCAGATGCTTAAATTAGATAATATTGATGAGACGAAAATGATTGAATTTATGACTAATAATAACGATCGTGGACCCGAAAAGGTTTCGATGTTTTAACTTAGTTTCAGTTGACTTATCGATACTATTGCGTCATCCATTGTGATGATGAAAGAGAATACAATCTCGCTCAAATACTGCTTATACGCTCGTAAAAGCTCGGAATCGGACGAGCGACAGGCTATGTCTATTGATTCACAAATCAAGGAAATGACCGCTATTGCTGTTAGGGATGGAATTGAGATTGTAGATATTAAAAGAGAGAGCCATTCAGCTAAAAATTCAGGCACAAGACCACTACTTTTGGAAATGTTATATGAGCTAACTATTGGAAAATACAACGCTATCTTAACTTGGGCACCTGACAGGTTAAGCAGAAACGCTGGAGATTTAGGGTCATTAGTAGATCTCATGGATAAAGGTAAGCTTGCCCACATTAAAACTAGTTCCCAATCATTTTCAAATAACCCAAATGAAAAATTCCTACTTATGATTCTCTGCTCGCAAGCAAAGCTAGAAAACGATAACAGAGGTTTAAACGTAAAAAGAGGCATAAGAGCAAAATGTGAAATGGGATGGCGACCAGCCCCTGCTCCTGTTGGATATTTAAACTATTCTCATTTAGGAACCAAAAAAGTCATGCTTGATAAAGAGATAGCACCTTTAATAAAGGAAATGTTTGTAATGTTAGCCAACGGAGGTTTTAGCGGTAGAGACATAAAAGAATGGTTGGATAAAGACGACAGGATTAAAAAACATACCCAAAGAAACATTCCCCTTAGCATGGTTTATAGAATGCTTAATAATCCTTTTTACTATGGTGAATTCGAGTATCCAGCAGGGAGCGATAAATGGTACAAAGGTTCACATGAGCCAATAATCTCTAAAGAATTGTTTAAGGAAGTTCAGAAGAAATTAGATCAGTATACTCACAACAAAAGTAAAACCAAATGGGGATCAAAAACATTTGATTTAAAGAGTGTCTTTAAATGCGCTTATTGCGGAGCAAGTGTTATAGGTGAAGAGAAGTTTAAACTACTAAAATCAGGAAAGAAAAACAGACATGTTTATTATCATTGCTCGAAGAAAATTGATCCAAACTGCCCAGAACCGTATATCAACGAGATAGATTTGAGAGATAAATTTATTCACTTTATTGAGTTTATTGAAAAAAGAAAATCGGAATTTATTACGATAAGCAGTGAAGTCAAAACTAAAACCAAAAAGTATAAAGCATTTAGAGATCAAGTATTGTTGGAACAAGATGTATCAATTGTAGAACGACCATTAAAATTCTCTGAGTACTTTAAACATGTAATTCAAAGCGGAGGTGAAGAAGAGAAACAAGAACTATTAAAGTGTATTCAACAACCTTTGTATATTCATAATGGGGATATATTCGCTAACCCTTTAATTTAATGTTATTGCTTCAAATTAAGGCTTATCATCAGATAGGCTGTGACAATACTCACAATTATCGGCACAACAAGATTCCATATAGTCTTAGGCAAAAATGCCTCTCTTTTTGATATTAAAAAATCTCTTTCCGTTGTTAAAAGATCTAATCGATGTAACAATGGTTTCTTTGCTTTCTCAACTAAACCGTCCAACACACTCTGTACAACTGATCTTTTTAATTTTTCAGGCAAGTTGAACATTTCCTGCTTTACTTGAAATATTTCTTTCTCAATTTCGCCAATTCTCCAAAAATTTAAGGTGATTTTTAGCCATTGTTTCATATTGTAATTTTAGCAAATGCTAGATAAATCAGGCGGTTCGGATCTAAGGTTTTCAATAGAGGTTTTATTAAACCGTGAAAGGGTGTTTGAGGCTTCGTGGTCATCTAAGTGCCCATTCTGGCTGGGGGACAGGGACTCGAACCCCAGTTTCCGCGTTCAGAGCGCGGCGTCCTACCACTAGACGATCCCCCATCAAATTTGAATATTAGGACAATTGGAATTTTACCACTAATTTCTTAAGTTATTGATTCTGAGATGAGTTCTCGTTTTCTTCTTCGTCTTCTTCGTGCGTATTAGCATGCTTGTCATGGCAATCACAGTTACCCCCACAGGCACACTCGTGCTCGTACTCTTCTTCAATCTCTCTTGTTTCCGCTTCTACCTTTGTTTCCGGCGCACCCTTTTTAATCACCGATTTTAATTTTTTTATCAATTCCGAAATCATAAACTAGATATTACACTAAAATCGGTATTTAGGCTAAAATAGACGTATATGAATCCAACACAGCATAGAGAACAAAGAGTAGGTGTTTTTGTGGATGTCCAAAACATGTACTACTCTGCAAAAAATTTATATACATCCAAAGTGGATTTCGGAAAAGTTTTAAATGCAGCGGTACAAGATAGAAGATTGGTAAGGGCTTTCGCTTATGTTATCAAGGCTGACGTGGGCGCTGAGAAAGAATTTTTCGGAGCTCTGACAAAGATAGGTTTTGAGGTAAGGGAGAAGGAATTGCAGATTTTCTTCGGTGGTGCTAAGAAAGGCGACTGGGATGTCGGCCTATGTATGGACGTTGTCAGGCTGATCCCAAAAATTGATGTTGTAGTACTTGTCTCGGGAGATGGTGATTACACCGATCTTTTGGAGTATGCCCGAAGCCAAGGGGTAAAAACAGAGGTAATAGCATTTGGCAAGACAGGTTCTAGTAAATTATTTGATACGGCGGACTTAACAATCGATATGGATAAGAGTCCCGAAGTGTTCTTAATAGGCAGGCCCAGAAGAGCGCCTTCCAGACCAAACAAGCCGCCGGAGCAACAGGACGTTCCGCAAAATGAGACACAGGCTGAAGGGAATTAAAGAAAAGGTTAAGAAAATCTTTCCCAAGATTAAAACTCATGTAAAAGCTGCGATCATAGGCATCTATATAGTAGTTGCATTGATTTCTCTTTATCATATCGTTTTTGCGAACAGGATAATTCCCGGAGTTAAGATAGGTGGTGTTGAAGTTGGCGGAATGACTTTTATACAGGCAAGAGAAGTTTTGGAAGATAAAGAAGCTGAATTATCAAAGGAAATAGTATTTGAACATGGGGATGAGGCCTTTAGTATTAAGGGAGACGAAATATTGCTGTGGTACGACTGGGATTCTGCAATTACAAGAGCCTATGAAGTAGGACGTACGGGCAACATTCTGACGGACTCGAAAGACAAAATTGCAGGTATTTTTAAGGATCTATTTATTGCGGCGTTTTATGACTATGAAGAGGCATTGCTTGCAGAAAAAATTAACTCGATAAGGGCTGCAGTAAACGAAGAAGGAGGGGATTCGGGTTATGAAATAGCCGAGGGAAAACTTATTGTAAAGCCCTCTGTTCCGGGAAACAAGGTGGTTGACGATGCCTTGTTTACGGCTATTGTTTATTCCTTTGATAGAATGGATTTCTCCCCCAGACCTTTGCCCGTGAAAGAGGTTAAACCCAAGCTAACGGAAAATGATCTTGAGGCGGTTCTCCCCCAGGCCGAAAAAATAGTTTTTAACGAAATTACAATCACAAAAGATCAGAAAAAGTGGATTTTAAACAGCTCTCAGCTGTTGGATTTGCTATCGCTCAAGAAAAAAGGAGAGGAACTTACCCTGATTTTAAATGATCCAAAGTTTGAAGCTTTTCTTGAAAACATTGCAAGGGAAGTGGACGAAATGCCTCGTGGAAGAGTCACTAAAACCGAGGGAGATAAAGTAGTGGAATTTGAAATTCTAACAGGAGGAGAAGAGCTTGATACCAAGGCATTTACTGAGTTCTTTAAAGAGGTTTATTTCTCAGGGGGTAAATCTACAGAATTGGTCATGAGAGATATCAGTGGCCCTGCTGATAAGGGTAAATACGGCATACACGAACTTCTCGGAACCGGCTCGTCAAAATTTACCGGTTCGGCTAAAGCCCGTATTAAAAACCTTACTTTAGCTGCGGAGAGAACTAATGGGGTATTGGTGCCGCCCGACAGTGTGTATTCGATGAATAATTCCATTGGTGAGATAAGCGGAAAGACCGGGTACGATACCGCCTACATAATACAAAACGGAAGAACCGTACTGGGAGAGGGAGGTGGAGTTTGCCAGACTTCTACCACTTTATTCAGGGCAGTGTTGGACGCCGGGCTACCTATAGTTATGAGGTATCCCCACGCTTACAGGGTTTACTATTATGAAATAGACAGCAAACCGGGTTTTGATGCATCAATATATCAACCATCCCTGGATTTTCAATTTAAAAACGACACCCCAAATTATGTACTTGTTCAGTCTGAGGCAGATCTGGCCAACAGTACTCTTGTATTTAAAATTTACGGGACATCCGACGGTAGACAGGTTGAAATTTCGGAACCCATCATAACAAACCAATCACCTCCGCCCGAAGCCCAATACATAGATGATCCCGCTCTTCCAAAAGGTACTACAAAACAGGTTGATTTTGCGGCATGGGGTGCAAATGTATCTTTTACCAGGACTGTAAAAAGAGAAGGGGAAGTCCTTCACAATGAGACCTTTAGCAGCAGATTTCAACCCTGGCGGGCAATTTATCTAGTAGGTACTAAAGAATAATTTTTATCTTGAGGTTACTTCGATACTTACAAGTGTTTTATCATTGTCGGCAAGGTCAAAAGCAATCACTGTTATTATTCTGTTTTCATTCTTGTATTTTGTAATTATAAAATCGTCGTAACTTCCCTCTGACTCTATTTCCCAGTTGTGATTTTGAAAAACGTTGTAATAAAAATCCCTTATTTCCTTCATGGTCATCGGTGTGTGGAACGTAGTTTGTTCCCCCTGTGAAGTCATGTTTACTCCAATTTTTTCAGTATCGGCGGGGAACGGTATGTCTGAAAAGCGGTTAGTTTCCAAACCTTTTATATCCTGAACCTGTTTTAATGCGTGAGGTTTGTAGTCCTGAAATTGATAATAACTGAGTCCAAAAACCCCCAAAACAAGTAATGTTGCCAGTGTGTATACCCTGTAATTTTTCAGCATACCCATGGCGTCATTATACTTTAATGCAAATTGCTAATCAAAACCCCAAAGCCCTCAGAGTCCTATAGCAAGTTGACCTTAAATTTACAAAAGTATAAAATGGGTAAATCCCAATCATAACAAAGAAAGGAAGGTACACATGGAAAAGAGTATAAGTGTTATGGTTTTTGATGATGCTCACACAGCGGATGGAGCAGTCAGATTATCCCTCGCGGATTTGGTAGTTGTTCCAAGAAGCCGACCCGCAACTTATCCGATACCCGAAGAACACAAATGTTTTCTGTGTTCTCCGACAAAGGTGGATCTTTCGGAATGTCCGGAGGTCGGGGCGCCCGAGGAGTTTGGTCCATACTACTCCTATGTATTTAAGGGCAAGCTGGAGGAATTGATGGAGGAACTCAAGAGGAATGGGTACGTCGTCACTATGGTTCTTCCGCAAGCCGTGCCGGCAAGCTGAGGTTCCGTATCCTTTTACCGAGGTATGCTTAGAATTATTTCTTTGCGTACCTCTTTTTTTTGATAAATCTGTTAAAATAACCTGGCTATATACTGCGTGTATGGCCCCATCGTCTAGTGGTCAGGACGCCGGGTTCTCATCCCGGTAACCGGGGTTCGAGTCCCCGTGGGGTCACCA
>QZJF01000010.1 GCA_003599255.1 candidate division WWE3 bacterium
TATATCTGTGGCAACTTTGTTGTAATGAGCTCTTTCTTTAAATTCCTGATCCCGCAGACGAAGTTTTTTCTCTGAAATACCCAAACTCTTCAGCCATTCGAGACTCCATGTCTTAAATCTATCAAAATGCTCAGTAGCAACTTTAGGATTCAAAAACATTTCCAACTCCATCTGCTCAAACTCTCTGGTACGGTAGAAATAGGGCCCCACTTTGATTTCATTGCGAAAAGCCTTTCCGATCTGCGCTATACCAAATGGAAGTTTAAGCCTCATGGAATCTTTAACGAGTTTGTAATTATAAAAGATCGGCTGGCATGTTTCACCTCTTAGGTAAGCGGTTGTTTTTTCATTTTCCAAAGTACCGATTTCAACTTCAACAAGGCTATTAAACTTCTTGGCTTTGGATAGTTTATTGCCATCAGGACTTAATATTTTGTTCTCGTCAACTATTTTGTCTATTTCATCCGGCGTCGATCCGTCAACATTTATACCCAGGACGTCCCCAATAACATGATCCGCCCTATACCTTTTATGTGTGACCAAATCTTCCACCATAACATCCGCAAATGATTCTACATGCCCACTGGCTTCCCATACACGAGGATGCGATATGATTGCGCCATCCAAACCGACAATATTTGGCTGCTTGTGCACAAACTCATTCCACCACAAATTCCTGAGTTTCATGAGAACCTCGGCACCAAGCGGACCAAAATCATAGGTCGCTTCCCAGCCTCCGTATATGTCTGAAGACGGATAAACAAATCCTCGTCTTTTGCACAAAGAGATTATTTTCTGAAGATCAACTGCGTTCATAACGTATAAAGTATACTATACATGAGTACAATCACAAATCCTCGTTGAGGATGCGCCCCTGTAGTATATTATAGGTTTTTGAATATCTCAAAACCTCATCCGATACATAAGTCATATAATTTCTGATAACTGCGTCTGCCTGTACCATAGATTTCCCATACAAATCCTGTGAATAATTACCAAATTCTTTTTGTTCAATCCGCGACAGTAGCAGGGCGGTCTGAATATCCATAAAAAACCCGGTTTCTTCGCATGTGTCACAAATTAATCCACCTAAAGAGTAGTTGAACTTTACATTGTCCCATTCGGAACTTAACTTTTTTTCGCAAATACTGCACTTACTAACGTTCATTTGAAAACCAAGAAGCTTTAAAAGTATTATCTCAAAATGTGCAACCAGAAGTTCCGAAGGATGTCTGTGCACTTCAAGCATGTTTAATGTGTTAATCAGATTGTTAAATATGACCTCACTGCCATCATCAACCTCATGGAATTTGTTTAATATATCCAAGATATACAAAGCTCTGAAAACACGGGACAGATCGGCCTTTATATCCTTGAATGTATTTACGGCCTCCACTTCCTGTATAGTCTTGTACCCACGGGAATCTTCGTATATTTTAGCTTTGATATGATTAAGGGTATCCATACTCCCGGCCCTGCGCGATTGAAGCTTTCTTATTCCACGGGCGACTGCAGTAATCTTTCCGTTTTGGCGCGTATACAGAGTATAGATTTTGTTAGAGTCTCCGTAATTTATGTTTTTTAGAACAACGGCCTCAACAACATAGTGTCTCATAGGTTTAGAGTCTGATATTTACCCTAGTGTCGGTTTTTAGGTTAATGTCCTGCGTCTTACCATTCACCTGAATAGTATGTACTTCCGAATCTATTCCGGGCTGTTTTTGCAGCATCAATGTGTAGACATCGCCGGTCACAACCGTATCGGGTAGTATATATTTAAATGTCATTGATTTTGACTCACCAGGCCCGAGTTCGATATAACCTGTAAAATAAGTCCTGTTTCTTTCCTGGTCAGTTTCCGTTCCGTCTTCGGACCCGTCTACACTGATAAACTGTGAACTAAGGGGTGCATAAACTCGAACCCAATCTTTAAATCTCTTTACAAAAGGACCGAATTCCGGTGCAGGTTGATTATAAGTGTAATCAATCTTCACGGTTCTAACCCACTTATTGTTTTCTTTGGACAACGAATGAGTTACATGCTTGGTGGTAAACCAATTGGTCTTATCACCCCCCAGATTTGTAGAAACTACCATGGAATAATCCCCTTCTCCTGCGTCCATTACCCTACCGGCAAAGTTATACTTCTCTATTAAGGCCTGAGCCTCCGCGTCAAACATATAAACAAGAATGTGTTTTCTCATTGAAAGATCTACACCTTTATCTATCATTTTAGGCCAAAGGTTCCTGTCAGCCTCGAAAACATTTACTAACATAGCTTCCATGAGATCCCCCAAAACCTTTTTCCTGTTAGCTTGCTCTCTCAATTCCAGAGATGCGATCTTCTCCAGCTCCAGAACAACATTCTCGGACGTATATGTAATACCGTTTACGGTGACGGGACCCGTTACTTCCAGAAGTTCTTTTACTACCTGCGTATCTATTGCGATAATTCCATCTACCGGTTTGATCTCAAACGGATTTAATCGTCCTGCAAGCGTATAGAATTTCATAAACTGGTCCATTGAGGTTACAAAATCAGGGGAAGCATTCATATCCCTTGCGTACCATCTTTCTACCAGTAAATATTTCCTGTACGCAGCCGGAGGATCAGGGAAATCATAAGTAGCATCTATAAGGTCAAGAGTCAGATCAATGCTGTACATATCTTTAGATGAAAAATCGGATTGGAGCAGCGCATCCCTTATTTTAAAGGTAGCGTAATTGGTCATAAATCCGCCTGTCGCCCTAATCTCCTTGTCATTCTGCATTATTATCATATATCGTCTTTCGGGAGTACCTACACCCAACAGTCTGGGGAAAATTGTAAGAGCATTTTTAATATCAGGGCCATACTCGTTGGATTTGGAGAGCGTATTTTTGAAAAATTCAATGTTGTACCTTACAGGAATACCTCGGAACTCTTCCGGATACTTTTCGGTATTAATCGGTTCAAATTCTTTACCAATCTTATCTACCTTTTCTATAACACCATCCATTTGCCCCGCAACCTCAGGCATTATGGATACCCAGGACTGAAATGCTTCCATTAGTCCCTGATCCTCAGGAATCTCCTGACCTTCTTCAACTTTTAATCCTGCAGCATCTGCAAATGGAAGTACTATCTTTGAAGCTTCCCTTAAGGCTTCGACTGCATAAAAGCCGGCATTTACAAATCTGTCCGAGTCCGAATAAAACTCGTTCAATTTAAACATCTTTAAGTTACGGGCCCACCCTAAGTTCTTATCTCTTGACTCTCTTACAGCTGTAAGGTCCTTTTCGGTTTTAGTTAGTGTTTTTTCAAGAGCTACTAAATCTCTATCCTTAAGTGCCGTTCCTATGTTATCAAAGTCATCCTTAACTGTATTAACGCTGGCCAGAACCGCATATGCAGGCCGAATAGCTACTAAATATCCTACGCCCAAAATTGCAAGTCCTATTACAAGCACCGCAACACCTGTAGCACCTAAACGCTTTGCGGTTTTTGAATTAATTTTGCTTTCATTTGACTGAAAGAAAGTTCCCGAGTTATTTTTATTCCAATATTTTGCGTTATTCATAACAACTAGAAATTATAAAAGAAAACAGCAAATAATGAAAGAATATGCTGTATCCTGCTAAAAGGCTCCTTTACCGCTAATAACCACAAAGGGTGTTTTGAGGATTATTAATAAATCAAATAAAATCGATTTTTTTCCGGCATATATGGCATCAAGCTTCACCCTGTCTACAAAGCCAACCTCGGAACGTCCGCTTACCTGCCATAATCCCGTAATCCCGGGTTTTACCCGAAGTGCCCCATCAAGATATTGAGCGGCCTCAGGATATTTTACCAGTTGTTCATCGATTTCGAAAAAGTAGTAAGCCCTAGGACCTACAATACTCATGTCCCCCACTAAAACATTAAAAAACTGAGGCATTTCATCAATACTAAGCTTCCTAATTATCTTAGCACCCTTAAGCAACCTGGGATCTTCTTCTGCACTAAGTTTATAATTGTTTTCCATATATTTCTTGTGAAGCTCGGGGTAATTATTTTTCAAATACTCATAACCATTAGGAACCATCGACCGGAACTTTAACATTCTAAATGGTTTCTTATTTTTACCGACCCTATCCGGAATGTCTGCAAACACAGGCCCGTTCGGAGAAACCAATTTGACCCATATAGCACCTCCTATAAGAAGCGGAAAAAACAAGATGACACCCCCAATAGCACCCACTACATCTATAATTCTTTTCGTTACTTCATAAAGATTCATACATTTATGATATCAAATAGTCGTATTCGACCTTTCCAGAACAAGCTGATTAATTTTAGACTTAAAAACTTCTTTTGAAAACTCCCGGGCTCTTTCAATACAGTCCGTCTTTGAAAAAGAAAGCGTTTCAAAAGTCTTAAGGGCTTCCAAAAGTGATTCAAAAGTTTGATTATAAAAGAAGAGACCGGTCTTATTTTCAATGACAGTTTCCGTAGCTCCTCCTTTGCCATAAGCAATTACCGGTATCCCACAGGCCATAGCTTCTAAAGGGACTATTCCGAAATCTTCATATTGAGTATTTATAAGACCTGCTGAATTCGCAAGAACTTTAAATTTCTCGTCATCAGAAATATAGCCGAGAAATTCGACATTAGCATTAGCGATGCTTTTTAATCTGGGCATGTCGGGACCCTCCCCAATTACCTTCAGCTTTAAATTTCCCTTTACACAAGCTTCTACTGCAATATCTACTCTTTTCCAGGAACTTAATCTTGTTACTACGGTGTAATACTTATTTCTATCGGGCGTTTCGACAATTTCTCCGGGAATTTTTTCAAGATCAATAAAAGGATATATTACATCCGCCTGTCTTCTTAAAAATTTGAAGACTTTATTACGGGAATTATTAGAATTGGCAATTATATAATCGATTTCTTTAGCTGCCACAAAATCGTTTATACGTGCATACATAAGGTACGGTGATATTAATTTGTAAGATATGCGTTCAAAAAGCCTGCTCTTAAAATACTGCTGGGGCTCCCAAAACATTCTACCCGGAGAATTCATATAACAAATGTGGATTTGTTCCGGTCTGGTATTAACCTGATGTGCGTATCTCGAAGAAATTGTTAATACAACATCGTATTTGGTAAAGTCGAACGATTCCATAGCCAGGGTGTGCAGAGCAAAAACGGAGTAAATTCTATTAAGCCTCATAACAAATGGGAGGGACTGCATGAAAGAGGTATTAACTTTTATTCCACGGTTTTTAAATCGTTCAAGCCAATACTCCGAGGCGACTGAAGCGTAGATGGAAGCTTCCGGCCAAATTTCAGCAACAGCCTCCATTACTTTTTCTTGTCCCCCGCGTTGTATTAGGTCGTCACACACTAAAGCAATTTTCATAAATACCGCCTGTATCCATTATAATATAAGATACATGATTATAGGCCTAAACGGACAAAACTTAACGGCTTCAAAGCCGGCCGGACCGGAACGATACGCAATAAACGTATATAAAAATCTGGGAAAAATTGATAAAACGAACATATACAGGTTATATCTAAGCGAAAAACCTAAGAAAGGCTCGGAAATATCAGATTTAGCAAATTTCAGTAATTTCGAAATAAAATTAATCAAAAAAAGGTTTTCCTGGACCCATACTGATTTAGGTATTGAATTGCTCAAAAATCCTGTAGACGTTTTTTTTACACCAGTTCATACAGTACCTTTTATGAAACCTTTGCGGACTAAGTATGTGGCGATGATTCACGGCTTGGAATATAAATCAAACAAGATTTACTCGGGGGTTTCAATGAAAGGTTTATTGCACCCGTTTATATTAAAGTATGTTACCTCCGTATCAGATAAAATTATAGTTCCATCGGAATTTACCAAAACAGCACTAGTTAACAGCAAATTGGTTAACAACATCAAGAAAATTTCTGTAATACATGAAGGCGTTGGAGAAGAATTTTACCCGCGTAAAAATGAAGAAACAGTATCCGTAAAAGAAAAATATAATCTGTCCGGTAAGGAATATGTTCTCACTGTTTCCACAATTCAACCAAGAAAAAATATCCCTAATCTTGTTAAATCATTTAGCGAAGTAATTCGTGATGCCGGTCTGAAAGATACCCTACTGGTAATCTCAGGAAAAAAAGGGTGGGAATACCAGGAATCAATTGATGCTCCCGCGAAATTCAATATATCCGGAAACGTAAAATTCCTAGATTGGATTCCACAAGAAGACTTGCCTGCCCTGATTTCGGGGGCTGCCGCATATATCAATGTATCAGTGGAAGAGGGATTTGGGTTAACGGTTTTGGAAGCTATGGCCTGCGGGACATCGGTTATAATATCCGATATACCCGCACACAGGGAAATTGGTAGTACTTACTGTGTTTATGTAAATCCGCATGACACACCGGGAATCGCTGCAGCTATTAGGGACGTCTTATTGCAACCGGAAAGGGGTGGTATAACAGAGCCTGCGAAAGATTATGCAAACTCATTTTCGTGGGAAAAAACCGCAAGAGAAACACTTGATATCTTTACTTCCCTTGTAAAACGTCCCTGAATACGTTAAGGGTTATTTCAGCCGTCTTCAGCCAATCATACTTTTTTACTTGTGCATAACCTAACTCGCGAAGCCTGCTCCATTTATTATTGTCGACCAAAACCTCGTAAATTTTAGCAGCCATATCATCAACAGAAAGTGGATCAAAATACTGGACAGACTCACCAAATACTTCTCGGTGACACGGGATATCGGATATAACACAGGGAAGCCCGACGTATTGCGCTTCCAGCGGAGTGAGACTAAAACCTTCCTTTAGTGAAGGGAAAACATAAAGATCTGCGTTATTTCTAATAAAATTGAGTTCGTGGTCCTCCACATATCTTATATGACCGGGCATTATTACTTTACTCTTTAAATTCCTGGACTCGACATAACTTTGGATATCATCGGAAAACTTATCTTTTTTCCCGATAAGTACGAGTTGTCCCTTATAACCGTAATTATTAACTAATTTATCGTAAGCATCTATCAGACGTTTCACATTCTTATGTTCGTACATGCTACTTATGTATAATAAATATTTTTCGTAAATTCCGAATTTAGTGAGATCGACCGTACTGCTTTCATCCAAAGCAAAGACCGGATCGACCCCCTCATAAGCAAGGATAAATTTTGAATCATTTAAGTACGGATAATGTTTCAACATATCGTCCTTAACATCATTTGAAGGAACAATCACAAATTTTGATTTGATCAATGCCCAAGTCAAAACCACCCTATACACAAGTTTCTTAAACTTAAAGTAAGGTTTAGGCAATGTAGTACCTTTCTCTGTACTGTAAGTATGCATTATGATGTCCGGAATCGCGGTAACAATGTGGAACGGGTACAAAACAGGGATGTTGAAATGTGGCACATATAACAGATCAAGCCCGGACTTTAAGACATACCATAAAAAAACAATCTGTTCATACCATGAGTACCATGGTACATCTGCCAGAATCTTGATGAAGTTTTTATTTGAAGTAGTGTATTTTGAATAACCTTTTTTCCTCAGATAGATATAATAGGTGTTTTCCTTATCCAGTTTTTCCAGATGTTCAATAATATTTTTTACGTATCTGCCGGGACCTGCTTCACCATAAAATCTTGCATCAATGCCGATTTTCATATCTATCTGAATTCTATAGAAACAGTTATACCGCGTCAATTTGACATACGCTTTAAGTAAACTCACAATGAAAACAGTGTTTAAACTATATAGATCCTTTTCCAAAATATCTTTTGTAAGTGCAGGAAATATTCTTAGTTCCCTCATCGGATTTCTATATCTCACTGCCGCAGCTAAAACGCTCACACTTGAGGATTTCGGAAAATATAGTCTTATAACCAGTCTTCTTGTATCCATATCCAAACTAATCGACTTCGGAACTAATTCCCTTTATGTTGCGAAATCAATTTCCTCGGATAATGATGAGATAAAGGATTTCTTTTACTCTTTAAAGGTTCTGTTGTCAGTAGTGACCGTTCCTGTTTCTTTTATTGCTTTAAAATGGCTTAATGTTTTCGACGCGAATACATTTATATTGTTTACGTTTGGCCTTGTATCCTATGGCGTAAGCTACACACTCTATGCTTTATTTCAAAAAAATGAGATGTATTCGCACCTGGTGGCAATAAGTTTATTGCCCGCCTTAATCAAAGGTATAGTTGCTACTCTTTTATTTACCGGCTTGATTCAATCAAGTGTTAATTTGTTGTTTGGCATATTCGGACTCTCGATATTTTCAACTATTATACTTTTCCCTTTGTTACCGCAACAGCTAAGGCGTTTTACGTTTCATACCAAGAATTCATTCAATATGCTTAAGGAGGCGATATCACCGGGCGTCTCCCTTATGGTGTATGAAGCCTGGCCTGCAGTAAATAACTCGATTGCAAAGATAACCAGCGGATTCGGTGACGTTGGAGTTTTTTCTCTTGCAAATAAAATTTCGAATATATTTTATTTAATCTCGATATCAATCTTCACTGTTTTACTGCCAAGAAATGCCGCCAGAAAGAAAAGAAAACTCAATTATGACTTTAAAGAATCCGCAACACTGGCTCTTCTAATATTAATAATGTCATTTGCAGCAGTCGCAATTGCCGAAACATTTGTGAGTAACGTGTTCGGTGAAAAATTTGAAAATTCAATAGGCCTGCTGGACATTTTGATTTTCGCAAGCGCTATAACCGCCATCCAAAACTTCATAGAAAACTATTTTTATGTTGAGCAGAAAACTTCATATTTAGGTTCAATCAATGTCATTCGCCTTATAACCTTTTTATTTTTATCATTTTTATTTGTACCTTCGTCACTATTAAAAGGTCTTGCATACGCAAATCTAACTTCGGCTATACTTGGTTTATTAGTAACGGTTACGGTAATAAAAAAACTGGAAGGTAAATCGGTTAAAATTTAACGCTTTTTATAAGTCCATTAACCTCGTCTTCAGAGGGCATGTACCACAACACCCAATCTCCGTCCTCTTTTACAATCACAGGTTCGTAAGTATATCTCTTCACTTCTTTGCTAAAGCGACCTTTCTTGGTGATTAATATGAGTTCCTCATTTTGTCTGGCTACCTCGGGCACACGACTAGTAATATTGGGCATAAAATCAATTATTTCATAAGGCCCGTCCGTGTAATATAAGGCAAGTGGCAACTCCAACCTGTCTATATATACTTTCTTTTCTGTCCCGAAAATCTCATCTTTAGCTATTAGTAAGCGCGCTTGGGAACCCGTAAGATCAGTTGTATAAACTAACTTGCGATTAAGGAATAGATAAAAAAGCGCCGAAATCAACAATAAATATAGCAATAACGCCTTTAATTGTAAGGTATTGTTCCTCGGCAGCTTATTTAGAATGAAACTTAGAATACGTTCCGAAAACCAACCCACCAATATACATGCAACGGGATAAATCGGAATGATATACCAAGTCAACTTTGATTGCGCCGCTGTGAAAAAACCCAATATTAGGGCGAACCAGGTTAAAAAGAAAATCCCACGCTTGTCCCATTTGAAGACTCTATATACTGCGTATCCTAACGCAGGTATAAGCGCAACAAACCATATGCGCATACTGACTTTCATTACTTCCAGGTACCAAAGTATCGGACGGCCCTTATCCTCAATTGCGGAAAAGGCCCGGTCAAAGACATGATAACCGAGATAGTTACCAATAAAAGCGGTTCCGTACATCTTATACATAATAAGATGCCATGGAAGTGCCACCACCATTCCCGCTCCCAATGTTATAAGAAAACGTTTAGTAATAGATACCCACGTAACATTTTTGTCAGTAAGCAATACATAAGTTTCATACACCCCCATGATCAGAAACGGCATTAATCCGACAACACCTTTGGTCATAACTGCAAGACCTGCCGACAATCCTGAAAATATAAAGTACATCCACTCTCTTCTCGTATCGCGAGATATATAAAAATATAAGGATAATGTAATAAAAAAAGTACAGGTCACATCCAACATGGATGCACGCGAATAATACAGAAAATGAGTCGTGGTAATCAAAGCCAAGGCCGCAATAAAGCCGGCGGTTCTGGTAAAAAACTTCCCGGCAAACTTATATACCAACAATACCGTTAGTATTCCAAAAAAAGCTGATGGCAACCGTGCCACAATACTTGAAAAACCAAGATATTTCATTAGACCTGCCACCATCCACATATATAAGGGCGGTTTTTCATACCATACTCTGTCCGGAATCCAGCGTTGTACAACATATTCATTTCCCATCACCATATTTTTGGAAATCTTGGCATATATTGCCTCGTCCCACGGTATAAGATGTGTACTATTCAGTCC